>CAZVED010000058.1:0-1502 GCA_964626205.1 uncultured Gammaproteobacteria bacterium | reverse complement strand
TCTCCGCGTTCGGCATCCACCAAGCGCACGAGCCCACCTGAAGGCAACCGGTATTCCATCGGGTCGCGAATGACGATGGGGATAAGATCGTGTTTGCGGGCGGCCACCTGAGCCGGCTGCTTGAAGGCCGACAACCCGGAAAGAAAATCCGACACGATAAAAGATACGCTTCGCCGGCTGCCCAAGCGATTCAGGGTATCGACGGCAAGACCGATGTCGGTACCCGTACCCTGGGGTTCAAACGCGAGCAAGTCCCGGATGATACGCAAAACATGGCGCTTGCCTTTACGGGGGGGCAAGACCTTCTCCACCCGATCGCTGAACAAGATCAGGCCCACTTTGTCATTATTAGCAATGGCCGAGTAGGCAAGCAGCGCCCCGACCTCGGCGCTGAACTCACGTTTGGCGCGCACCGAACCGGGTTTTTGACTGGCGCTCACATCCACGAGCAGGTTCACGACGAGTTCGCGCTCTTCGGTGAAGTCCTTCGTGAACAAGTCGCCGGTGCGGCTGATAGGGCCGAACCTCGGCAAACTCAACCCCCCGGCCTTTGAAGACGCTGTGGTAACCGCCCGCCAGGGTCTCGGCAACCTTGCGGGATGTGGTGATGTCGATTTTACGGATTTTCCGAACGAGGTCGCTTGCCTGCATTGTGGCTTACGATGGGGTTACGGAACTTCGACGGTCTGAAGAATACGCGAAAGGATCTCTTCGCCGTCGATGCCTTCGGCCTCGGCCTCATAGGAAAGCAAAATGCGGTGGCGCATGGCCGCGGGTGCAATCGCCTTTACGTCGTCGGGGGTCACAAAACCGCGATGGCGCAAGAATGCGTGGGCTTTAGCCGCCCGCACGAGCGCGATCGATGCCCGCGGGCTTGCGCCGTACGTCAACAACCCGTCGATGTCACCGAGACGAAAATCTTTGGGCGTACGGGTGGCCTGCACCAGGTCGACGATGTAGTCTTTGACCCGCGAGTCGATGTAGATACGGTCGACGACAGCCTGGAGCTCGAGAATTTCTTCCGTGGTCGCCACCGCCTGAACCCGGGGCTCTTCGAGACCCGACATGCGATCGAGAATCTTACGCTCTTCTTCTTTGGTCGGGTAATTGACGACAATTTTTAGCTCAAAACGATCGACCTGGGCTTCGGGCAGCGGGTACGTGCCCTCCTGCTCGATGGGGTTCTGCGTCGCGAGAACCAGAAAAGGCGCTTCCAGTTTATAGGTGGTTTTGCCGAGCGTTACCTGACGCTCTTGCATGGCCTCGAGAAGCGCGCTCTGCACCTTGGCGGGGGCGCGGTTGATCTCGTCGGCGAGAACCAGGTTGGCAAAAATCGGGCCCTTCTGGGGTACGAAGGTGTGGTTACGCGGATCGTAAATCAGCGTGCCGACCAAATCGGCCGGTAGCAGATCCGGGGTAAATTGGATCCGCTGAAAGCTTGCATGAATGGTTTCGGCCAGCGTCTTAACGGCCAATGTTTTGGCCAGGCCGGGAATACCTTC
>CAZVED010000057.1:0-1507 GCA_964626205.1 uncultured Gammaproteobacteria bacterium | reverse complement strand
GCGTTGTTTGATCTGTAGGAGCGTCGCCCCGGCGCGAGGTTTTGCTGTTGGTCTGTGCGAGTGGTGTGATGCCTGGAGCGGGCCTGCGGCCTTTCGCGGCGGGGGCGCCGCTCCTACCTGGGGTTGCGTTGTTTGATTTGTAGGAGCGTCGCCCCGGCGCGAGGTTTTGGTTTTTTGAATGGATGCTGACTGTTGACTGAAAAAATTCTGGTAACCGGCGGTGCCGGTTATATCGGCTCGCACACCACCTTGGCGCTACTCGAAGCCGGTTTCGAGGTTGTGGTGTTGGATAACCTGTGCAACAGCTCGGCCGAGTCGCTGCGCCGGGTCGAGCAGATTTGCGGTAAGGCGCCGCTGTTCGTTCAGGGCGATATCCGCGACCGTGCTTTGCTCGATGAGTTGTTCGCTGCGCAGCGCATAAGCGCGGTTTTGCACTTTGCGGGCCTCAAGGCAGTAGGGGAGAGCGTGCGGGAGCCGTTGGCCTACTACGAGAACAATGTCGCTGGCAGCGTGGCTCTGTGCCAGGCGATGGCCCGTGCCGGGGTGTTTCGTCTGGTGTTCAGCTCCTCGGCCACGGTGTACGGCGAGCCTGAGCAGATGCCAATCCGCGAGGATTTCCCTACGGGTGTCCCGACCAATCCTTATGGTCGTTCCAAGCTGATGGTTGAAGAGATGCTGCGCGATCTGGCGGTATCCGAGCCGCGTTGGAGCATTGCGTTGCTGCGCTATTTCAATCCCGTTGGGGCGCACCCGAGTGGTTTGATGGGGGAGGACCCTAACGGTATTCCAAACAATCTGCTGCCCTATATCAGCCAGGTCGCCATCGGCAAGCTGCGCGAGTTGTCTGTATTCGGTGATGACTATGCGACCCCGGATGGTACGGGGGTGCGTGATTACATCCATGTGGTCGATTTGGCCGATGGCCATTTGAAGGCGTTGCAGGCGATTGCCGTGCAAGCTGGAGTGAATGTCTGGAACCTGGGGACGGGTATCGGTTACAGCGTACTGCAGATGATCCGTGCCTTTGAGCAGGCCAGTGGGCGCTCGGTGCCTTATCGCATTTCACCGCGTCGTCCAGGCGATATTGCTGAGTGCTGGGCCGATCCGGCAAAGGCTGAGCGTGAGTTGGGTTGGAAGGCTGAGCGAGGCCTGGAGCAGATGATGAGCGATGCCTGGCGCTGGCAATCTGCTAATCCGCAGGGGTATGTGTAGGGGCGCCGCTCCTACGTGGGGTTGCGTTGTGTGATCTGTAGGAGCGTCGCCCCGGCGCGAGGTTTTGCTGTTGGTCTGAGTGTGTGGCGGATGCCTGGAGCGGGCCTGCGGCCCTTTCGCGGCGGGGGCGCCGCTCCTACGTGGGGTTGCGTTGTTTGATTTGTAGGAGCGTCGCCTCGGCGCGAGGTTTTGTTGTTGGTCTGTGCGAGTGGTGTGATGCCCGGAACGGGCCTGCGGCCCTTCGCGGCGGGGGCGCCGCTCCTACCTGGGGTTGCGTTGTTTGATTTGTAGGAGC
>CAZVED010000056.1:0-1517 GCA_964626205.1 uncultured Gammaproteobacteria bacterium | reverse complement strand
CCACGCCGGGGGGCCCGACCAGGCACAGGATGGGTGCCTTGACCTTGTCGACGCGCTGCTGCACCGCGAGGTCCTCGAGGATGCGGTCCTTGATCTTTTCGAGGCCGAAGTGGTCCTCGTTCAGCACGGTCTCGGCATTCGCCAGGTCGTGCTTGATCTTGGTCTTCTTCGCCCAGGGCAGGTTGACCAGGGTGTCGATGTAGTTGCGCACCACGGTCGCCTCGGCCGACATCGGCGACATCAGCTTGAGCTTCTTGAGCTCGCCCTCGGCCTTCTTGCGCGCGTCCGCGGGCATGCGGGCGGCCTTGATCTTCTTCTCGAGCTCCTCCATGTCGGCGCCTTCTTCGCCGTCGCCGAGCTCCTTCTGGATCGCCTTGACTTGCTCGTTGAGGTAGTACTCGCGCTGGCTCTTCTCCATCTGGCGCTTGACGCGGCCGCGGATGCGCTTCTCGACCTGCAGGATGTCGACCTCGTGCTCGAGCAATTCGAGCAGCTTCTCCAGCCGCTTGGACACCTCGAACAGGTCCAGCACCGACTGCTTGGCCTCGAGCTTGAGCGGCAGGTGGGCGGCGATCGTGTCGGCCAGCCGGCCCGGGTCGTCGATGCCGGCGATCGAGGTCAGGATCTCGGGCGGGATCTTCTTGTTGAGCTTGACGTACTGGTCGAACTGCTGCGTCACGGCACGGCGCAGGGCCTCGATCTCGGGCGTCGTGTCGGCCTCGGGCGGCACCGGCGTGACCTCGCCGACGAAGTGCTCCTCGCCGTCCTCGATCTTCGTCGTGCGCGCACGCTGGATGCCCTCGACCAGCACCTTCACGGTGCCGTCGGGCAGCTTGAGCATCTGCAGGATGCTGGACACGCAGCCGATCTCGAACATGTCTTCCGGCTTGGGCTCGTCCTTGCCGGCGGCCTTCTGCGCCACCAGCATGATCTGGCGCCCAGCCTCCATCGCCGCCTCGAGGGCCTTGATGGACTTGGGTCGCCCGACGAACAACGGGATGACCATGTGCGGGAACACGACGACGTCGCGCAGCGGCAGCAGCGGCAGCGAGATCGGCTCGGCGGGAAGGATGGGATGACCTGACATGGGGGACTTCCTTTCTCGGACCGAGTTGGGGACCGAGCCGGTGATTGCAAGGGCGCCGCCGGCAGACGGCACACAGACCGCCGCCGGCGCGCCGGACGGTCAATCAGGCGCTGGCCTTGGCCTGCTCGCGGTAGACCAGCAAGGGCTTGGCGCCGTCCTCGACGATGTGCTCGTCGACCACCACCTTGGCCACCCCGTCCAGGCCGGGCAGGTCGAACATGGTGTCGATGAGCGCGTGTTCCAGGATCGATCGCAGCCCGCGAGCGCCGGTCTTGCGCGCCAGCGCCTTGCGCGAGATGGCTGCCAGCGCCGACGGCCGGATCTCGAGCTCGACGCCGTCCATCGCGAACAGCTTCTGGTACTGCTTGACCAGCGCGTTCTTGGGCTCCGTCAGGATCTGGATCATCGCGTCCTCGGTGAGTTCCCCGAG
>CAZVED010000055.1:0-1544 GCA_964626205.1 uncultured Gammaproteobacteria bacterium | reverse complement strand
AATATCTTCTTTCTTTGCACCTCGAAGCAAGATACCTGCGTTGTCTCCAGCCTGACCTGATTCAAGTGACTTGTTGAACATTTCAACTCCTGTCACTGTAAATTTAGTGATATCCTTGAGACCAACGATCTCAATTTCCTCACCTACTTTGATAACACCTCGTTCAATACGTCCTGTTACCACTGTTCCTCGTCCTTCGATAGAGAAGATGTCTTCTACTGGCATAAGGAAAGGTTTGTCGAGGTCTCGTTCTGGCATTGGGATGTATGTATCAAGCGCGTTCGCAAGTTCCAATACTTTTGCTGCCCATTCATCTGAGTTGTCTGCTGATTCAAGAGCTTTAAGGCCTGAACCTCGGATAACTGGTGTATTTGCACCATCAAATCCATTCTTTGTAAGGAGCTCTCGTACTTCCTCTTCTACGAGGTCGATAAGGTCTGGATCAGGAACCATGTCACACTTGTTCAAGAATACAATAATCTTTGGCACACCCACCTGTTTTGCCAAAAGTACGTGTTCTCGAGTCTGAGGCATCGCACCGTCTGTAGCTGCTACTACGAGTACTGCACCGTCCATTTGAGCAGCACCAGTAATCATGTTTTTAATGTAGTCAGCGTGACCTGGAGCATCAATGTGAGCGTAGTGTCGTGTTGGTGTCTCGTATTCGTTATGAGAAAGCGCAATTGTAATTCCTCGTGCTTTTTCTTCAGGAGCTGAGTCAATTTCACCCACTCCTTTCAATTTTGCTGAATACCCGTTTCCTTGTCGGCCAAGTACTGTCAAAATTGCAGCTGTTAATGTTGTCTTTCCGTGGTCAACGTGTCCAATTGTACCCACATTCAAGTGTGGTTTACTTCGATCAAAATTTGTCATGTACCTTTATAATTAGAAACTAATAATAATTGCCATTTTGGAAACTCCAAAAAATTGACACTCGAGAACGGCCAAATTTTGGGAACTTCTACTGGCAAAACCGCCCGAGAGCGATGGACCTTATATTAGACAAAAAAGACCATACAGTCAAGCAAATATTAAACCAAGATATCAACTTTTAGTTTATTAACTTCCTCTTTAAGAAGCATTTTAAACGTAGGAATTTTTCTCTCGAGAAAAAGCACTACTTCCTCAGGGGTTGTAGCATCTTCGTCAAGTAAATGATCAAACTCTTCCTGCTCCACCTCAGAAAGAATATCGAGTGAGCGCACTAAAAGAGCCTGGTAAATAAGCCGTCCGATACGGTCAACCATATCTATTTGCTCTTCCTGAGGCAATTCTGTCAGTCCCCACTCAGCTATTATGTCTTTTGATAAAGGGTTCATGTTATTGTGTCTTCTTAAAGAACATCTTGTTTTTCATAATTCCTTTCTCTGCTACTTCAAAGGCTTTTTCATAGTCAGTTTTTGACCCAAGCACACCTTGCCCTAAGCTCTTTTTGTATTGAAGTCCCGGTTGTCCATCAATAATAGTTCCTGTTCCAATCTCTTCACCGTTCAGTAAAATGGTGATTTCATTCCCTTTCTGCAATACGTAGATTAGTCCTCCGT
>CAZVED010000054.1:0-1584 GCA_964626205.1 uncultured Gammaproteobacteria bacterium | reverse complement strand
TGACGTAATAGCGGTACAAGGTGGCGACCGGCGCCTCCGCAAGCGCGACAAGGTCCGCGTTCGGTCCGAAGAACTCCTCCTCCGTCGCCGCACGAGCCTCCGCGACGAAGAACGAGAGCGGGTTCCCTTTCTTCGCAATCTTTCCCGTCTCGTCCGTCACCGTGACATACGCCTCGTGCTGTCCGTCCGCGAGCGCGTCACCGAGGTCGTAGCTCCATGTACCGTCATCGCGAACCGACGTCGTCAGCACGACCGGTAAATAGCTGTAGACGAAGATGGACACGACTTCTCCTGGCGTTCCCGCTCCTTCAAATCGCAGCATGTCGCCCTCTTCCGTATTGGCGACGCTCGCGATAGTGATGTCCTCGCTCACCTCTCCGGATTCTACAGGCTGCTCGATAGGAAGCCCTGCGACGATAGCCGCATCAATCGGCGCGAACACGGGGGCGGCGTCACCAAGCAAACCCGACCCGAGCGGATTGTAACCGTTTCGAAGTTCCGTGCCGTCGTCGAACCCATCGCCGTCGGTATCAGCATTGAACGGATCCGTACCGATACGACGCTCGAGGTCGTCCGGCAAGCCGTCGCCGTCGGAGTCGACGAACAGCACTGCAGGGACGCGGCGCGCACTCTCCGTTTCCGTCGCTTGCACGTACGCAGGCGACGCATGGACGCGCAACGCAAGCGGACGCTCCTCCCACATCGGACGAAGCGGGATGAGTTCCGCGAAGTCCGCGCCGACACCCTTCTCCGAATCCGTCACCGCGACAGCCGTCGGCCGTTTGGTTTCGGCATCCATGCCGACCCTGATGGACGTATTAAGGTGTTCGGTGACCGACGTATCGATCTTTCGCAGCCGTTCCTCGGTCAAAAGACCGGCAGTCTTGCGCTCCTCTGCTTCGGCGCAACGTGCAGCGGAGACGCCACGGCACTCCACAAGCTCTCCACCAGCCTGCTTCCTGAGCCAGGAAAGGCACTCTTCCTTCGTCGTGATACCAACAGCGCGGCATTCCTGCGTCTGCGCCTGGGAAGCCAACCACTCCTCGCACTTCTCCGGCGCGATGCCGCGACGGACGCATTCCTCATCAATGGCGCGTCTTGCCGCCTCCACGACACGAACATCGACCGGCCTTGTTGACGATGCAATCTGCAACGGAACCGTGCCAGACGGAATATCACGGACAGCCTGCGTTACGACCTCGATCGAACGCTCAATGACCGGCTGCACGGCTGTCGGCGGAAGCGACGGGGGTGTCGGCACGATGCCGGCGATGGTGAACTCCGCCGGCGCGCTACGCACCATCGACCCAGCCTTCGTTGCCGTCGCGACCATGGTATACGTTCCTGGCGCAAGACTTCCTTCGTTGATGGTGGCGCTCCACGAGTCAGAGCCTGTCGGCGCGGCGCGGCGCGAGATTTCGGTGCTGCCCGGAGCCGTGCTTCGGATGAGGAACAGGACGCTCTCAGGCGAGCCCTCCGTCATCGCGACAAGGTCAACGGCACCGGAGATCGTCACACCGATCGGTCGAATCACCTTCACGGCGAACGTCGAAGACGTTACCGGAGACGGCATGAGTGTTGGTG
>CAZVED010000053.1:0-1631 GCA_964626205.1 uncultured Gammaproteobacteria bacterium | reverse complement strand
CGCAGGAACGTGAAGATAACCGGGTTTGCTTCTTTGATGTTATCCCAGAAGTCAGTGAGGATGTATACTTGGATGTTGATCTTGTTTTGGATGTTCGTAAGCTCCCCCGCTTGGTAGCCCATGTCAATGATGATTGCGCGCAGCTTGTCTTTGAGTTCCGCGCGCGTCATCTTCTTCACGTCCGTGTCGTCGATGACGATGAACACGTCAACATCTGATTTTGTTGTTGCGGTGCCTTGTGTCAAGCTGCCCGCGAGGACGTAGCACACGATGTACTTCTCGAACTTCTTGAGCACCATTTGTTTGTGCGTTTCAGCAAGCTTCACTGCAGCGAGCATGCCTTTGTCATACACGATAGACGCTTGCGCGATATTCGCGAGGACGTCGTACTTCGCGTCGAAGCAGAAACCCCATAGTTCCGAGAGAAGGAGCGTCTCAGGCTCGATTGCAGCATTAATCGCTTTCGCTTCTTGCGTGAAGATGCCTTGGAGTTTCTCGCGAAGCTCTTGTTTCTGCATCTTCTTCGAGTCCGTGTCGTCAATAAGAATGAGATACACTACTTTGTCTTTGTCTTCAGCGCGGCCACTTGGCGGCAGAATAGCGGTACCGAGGATGTGATCCGCAAAGCGTTCATTCAGCTTCGCTTGGTACTGCTCTATCGCGCCGCGCAGAGACTCAACCCGACTCGCGTACGCTTCAATATCGGCAGCGGCAAGACCCGTCGCGTGCGCTGCGACGTCGTGCGCGTGTCCAGGAAGCAGGTGGTCAGTCATAGGGAGTGGTTGTTTTCGAGTTTATTTAAGAGTTATGCGCGTACGTGACATCATCCCTCAAACGACACAGGGATGAGGCTGAGGTCCATGCTAAGCACATCAACTTCCTCGTAAATTCGCAAGTCAAGGACTTTCGTGAGGGAGTTAATGTCAATGACAATGACGGGTATTTGCAACCGGCCAGCAGCGAGGTCGTTCTCGCTTATCGTGATGAGCTTTGTTGACTCGTCCCACGTGAGGCCCCCCACCGGTATTCCTGTCGTTCCCGTCTCGTACGTCTCGCCTGTCGTAGTATCAGTGTACGTTGGTTCGCCAAGCGTGATGTCCGGAATGGTCTCGCATGACTGGCCGATGCCGAGAACGCCGCCACCGCATATTCTCTCTCCTTTGAGTTCTTTGGGACCGTCGAGGTTCTCAATGATGAAGACGCGCACAGCGTACTGACCGGGAGCGAGATCCATAGTGGTGCGACCCATGTCTTGCGGCGGAACAACAATGAACTGTGATTCACCAAAGCCTTGTGGCTCAATCTCTACGATTGCTGTTTGGTTGTTCGTAATCGCTACTTGGCTTCCGTATTCCCACGTAGGGATTTGAAGAAGGTCGTTTGAGAGGACCTTGACAAGCTGCAAACCAACGAGTTGTACGTCCACCGTCGTGAGTTTCTGGAGCGTGAGTTCAGCTGTAATGGGAGCGGTGCCAGTTGTGTCGACAAGCATTTCGGCCGTCAAGTATCCTTCGCGCTCCGCGACAATAACGCCTTGCAGGCACGCAGGGAGCTGCGCTCGGAGCGCTCCACCCGCGCTCTCGCCGAAGGGACACGCTGCGTTCACGCATTCAAAGCGTACGTTCGCTGCG
>CAZVED010000052.1:0-1710 GCA_964626205.1 uncultured Gammaproteobacteria bacterium | reverse complement strand
CCACTTACGTTCGTTGAAACACCGGCAAACGACGTGATGACTTCGTTCACACCGCTCATGATGGCCGGCATCGGATGTGCGATGGTGCCGAGCTTTTCAAACTTCAGCTCATCGATCCAGAAGGTGAAACCTTTACCCTCTTTGGGTCCGACCGAATAGAAGAACATTCCCCTTTCAGCCTTGAGTCGCGCCGCATTGGGTATCGGGATGATGTACTTTTTCCAGTTTGTGTTTACGTCCAAGTTTGGAACACTTGCTTGATATCGATTTGCACCCAAGTCATTACCGAATCCTACGATATCGATGGATGTTGGTTGAGTGGCTTTAGCCCAGAATGTGAGTGCGTCGTATTGAGAGAGATCACGTGGCGCTGAAGTGAAATAGGTTCCGCCAGCATATGTGCCTCTCGAGTCGTTAACATCAGGCACCTCGAATCGCATCGAAGCCTTCGAGTTACCGTAAGTAACCTCATTGTCAACCTGAAAAGCTGTCGGCACAGATCCGCCAAAGGCAGCATAGTTCAAGCCGCCGCTGAATCCGTCGATGAAGATTTCCGGGTTCGATGGATATAAAGGTGATTCCAGGCCGTCGACAACCCGCTCGCAGTTGCCCAGCAGTAAAAGCACGGAGACACCCAAGATCAGGTGGCGTACAGGTGATTTAAATATCGCGTTCATAGTTATGCCTCAATGCCTCAAAATGTGATTTGTACATACGTTCTGATCTCCCACTCGATGCCATTGTCAAAACCAATGGCGGTCGGATTGGGCACATAAGCGCCGGAGGCATCTCGTACCATCACGGGCGCATAACGGGGCGAATACTGATCGAGTGACCGCCAGGTGCCACGAAGGCCAATGCGGGTGCCGGGTAGGTCGAACCAGTCGGGCTTGCTCAGCGTTGTCGAAACGTCAGCCATGGCTTGAACGGGGAAGGTCAAGTTAAAGTCGCGGTGATAATCGTAGGGACCCCAATCGTTCACACGGGCAAATGCATTCACTTTGACCTGCTTGTAAATGGCACGGATGTCGGCACCATAGCGGCTGATCAGGCGCTCATCACTGCCGTTTGATTGGGCATCGCCGCCGTAGAGCACGGCAATGAGGCCAAAATCACGGTTGGGCTTGGTCACCAATCTTGCATGAACCTCCCATAGGTCTTTTGCGGGAGGTGCACCCGGGAAGGCAAAGGTGGAACGTCCATTCGGCAAAATACCGATGGCAGCATCTTGGGTGGTGGGATGGTGGCGGTACACAAATCCTGCACTCAGCGCAAATTCGGCATCTTCGGTGCGGTCGCTGTCCCAGTTGTACATCCAGGTGGCCGGAGTCGGGTCAAAGGTGAAGAGGATTTCAGCGGCAACGGTTTCGCGGTTGGAGCGCACCACAAATGGGTCGTCCAAGATGTTTCGTGGTCTGCCGGGAGCATCGACCGTGCTTGGAATTGGTCCCTCGATCGGCTTTTGCCATAAGAAGTTTGGCGCAATCTGCAAGTTGCCCATGGTGTACGTAAAACCACTAAGTGCATTATATTGGTTGCCACTTCCGCTGTCCTTGAGTCTCCAACCGGTGAAGGTCAAGGTCTGGTCAGCACCGCCGTTGGCTACAAGCCCCATAATGGCCGACTGCGCATACCAGTTAAAGCGTCCACCCTCATAGGTGAATTTCACCTTGCCACCCCAGTTGTCCTGAGATCCGATCTCATCGACAT
>CAZVED010000051.1:0-1758 GCA_964626205.1 uncultured Gammaproteobacteria bacterium | reverse complement strand
CGTGGGCGGCGGTGACTTCCGCGTAGCTGACAGCCAGTTCGTTGTCGAGCAGGGACTTGACGATCTCGCGCGAGCGGGCGGGCGAGAAGCGCCAGTCACTGGTGAAGGAGACGACGAGGAATTCCGCTTTTGCTTTCGCCAGTGCGGCAGAAAGGTCACCGCCATGCGTCAGCGCGGGGTCGAAATAATCCAGTGCCCGGGTCATGCGCAGATAGGTGTTGGCGTCGAACTCGCCGGCGAACTTGTCGCCCTGATAGCGTAGATAGGATTCCATTTCGAATTCCACGCCGAAGCCGTATTTGATCTCGCCGTCGCGCAACTTGCGGCCGAATTTGGCGCCCATGGCGTCATCGGAAAGATAGGTAATGTGGCCCAGCATGCGCGCAATGCGCAGGCCGCGGCGCGGTACTGTATTGTGTTCGTAGTAGTGGCCGTCGTAAAACTCGGGGTCGGTCATGATGGCCTGGCGCGCGACCTCGTTGAACGCCATGTTCTGTGCGGTGAGGTTGGGCGCGGAGGCGATCACCAGCGCGTGGCGGATGCGTTCCGGATAGCTGATGGTCCAGTGCAGCGCCTGCATGCCGCCGAGGCTGCCGCCGATGACTGCCGCCAGCTGCTCGATACCGAGCTGGTCGGCGAGCCGGGCTTGCGAGGCCACCCAGTCTTCTACAGTGACCACCGGAAAAGCCGCCCCCCAGGGTTTGCCTGTGGCGGGGTTGATGCTGGAGGGGCCGCTGCTGCCGTGACAGCCGCCGAGATTATTGACGCCGATGACGAAAAAGCGGTTGGTGTCGAGCGGTCTGCCAGGCCCGATCAGGTTATCCCACCAGCCGGGGTATTTGTCGTTCTCGCTATATTTACCGGCAACGTGATGGTTGCCGGAAAGCGCGTGGCAGATCAGCACCGCATTGGATTTGTCGGCATTCAGCGTGCCGTAGGTTTCGTACACCAGATCGTAGGGAGGCAGCACCTCGCCGCTTTTGAGCGTGAGCGGTTGCGTGAAGTGTGCGATTTTCGGCGCTACCAGGCCGACGGATGAATTTTCTTGCATGGCCCGATTATACTACGGCTTATGTCAGTGAATATCGCACCCTACCTTGGCGTTGCCCCGCAAATCGGCGCCGGCGTTTATCTGCACCCGACGGCATCCTTGACCGGTGATGTCGTGATCGGCGATCACGCCTCAGTCTGGCCGGGCGTCGTCATCCGCGGCGATGTCAATCATGTCCGCATTGGCAGCGGCACCAATGTGCAGGATCTCTCGGTGTTGCACGTCAGTCATAAATCCAGCTGGGATCCCGGCGGCTCGCCGCTCATTGTCGGCGCCAACGTGACCATAGGCCACAGGGTGATATTGCACGGCTGCACGATAGAAGACGAGAGTCTGATCGGCATGGGCAGTATCGTCATGGACAAGGTCGTGGTGCAGAAGCATGTGCTGCTCGGCGCCGGCAGTCTGGTGCCGGAAGGCAAGGTGCTGGAAAGCGGTTATCTTTATTACGGTAGTCCGGCGAAAAAAGTGCGGCCGTTGAGCGAGGCGGAGATCGCGCACTTCATGTATTCGGCCAGGCACTACATCAAGCTCAAGAACGACTACCTGCGCGGCTGATTCCAATTCGCCGCCGTGACCCGCAGTATGCCTGCCAGATCCGGGTGGTGGGTGACTTCTCCAAATCCCCGCCGCAACAACAGATCAGCCACGCAGGCTGATTGATCGTATCCGTGCTCGAGCAGCAGCATGCCGCCAGGTATCAGATG
>CAZVED010000050.1:0-1820 GCA_964626205.1 uncultured Gammaproteobacteria bacterium | reverse complement strand
ACACCTTCGTGCTCGACGAAGCCGACCGCATGCTCGACATGGGGTTTTTCGACGATATCGCCAAGATAGGCCGGCAATGTCCTTCCGCGCGCCAGACGCTGCTGTTCTCTGCCACCTACCCCGAAGGCATAGGCAAGCTGGCCAGCCAGTTCATGCGCGACCCGGTCACCATCAAGGTCGATGCGCAGCACGCCGGCGCCCAGATCGAGCAGCGCTGGTACGAGGTCACCGAATCTGGGCGCAACGGCGACGTGGTCCGTTTGCTGGACCATTTTCGCCCCGCCAGTTCCCTGGTTTTTTGCAACACCAAGGCGCGTTGCCGCGAGGTGGTGGCTGCGTTGCAGGCGCAGGGCCTGCACGCGCTGGCCTTGTATGGCGAGCTGGAACAGCGCGAGCGCGACCAGGTGCTGGTGCGGTTTGCCAACCGCAGTTGCTCCGTGCTGGTGGCCACCGATGTGGCCGCGCGTGGCCTCGATATTGCCAGTCTGGCGGCCGTGATCAATGTCGATGTGACCCCCGACCCCGAGGTGCATGTGCACCGCATCGGCCGCACCGGGCGCGCCGGCGAGCAGGGGCTGGCGCTCAACCTGGCCAGCATGGACGAGATGGGCGCGGTGGGTCGCATTGAGCAACAGCAGGGGCGGCCCGGCGCCTGGTTTCCTGTGGCAGAGCTCACGCCAGCTGGCTGCGGGCCGCTGGTGCCGCCCATGGCCACGTTGCACCTGCAGGCCGGGCGCAAGGAAAAAATCCGCCCTGGTGATGTACTGGGCGCCCTGACCGCCGACCTGGGCTACACGCGCGAGCAGATCGGCAAGATCGATGTGAACGAGTTCTCCACCTACGTGGCGGTGGACCGTGCCATTGCCGCGCAGGCGGCTGGCCGCCTGAACGCCGCGCGCATCAAGGGGCGCAGTGTGAAGGTGCGCTTGCTGGACGGGGAGTGACCCCGCGCCAGGGCTTTCTGGGCGTTCAACGCGCCCGGCAGATCTTCAGCATATTGGTGCCACCCGGCGTGCCCATGGGCTCCCCGCAGGTGATGGCGTAGGTGTCGCCGGGCTCCATGATGCCGCGCGACTTGAGGTAAGCCTCGGTCTGCTCCAGCGCGGTATCGCGGTCGGCGCTGGTGTCCACCAGCAGCGGGCGCACATTGCGGTACAGCGCCATGCGCCGCTGCGTGGCCAGTTTGGCCGTCACCGCGTAGATGGGAATGTTCACCTTGTGCCGGCTCATCCACAGCACGGTGGAGCCTGAATCGGTCAGGGCCACAATGGCTTTGGCGCCCAGGTGCGAGGCGGTGAACAGCGCACCCATGGCAATGGACTGGTCGATGCGTTGGAACGTTTTGCCCGTGAAGTCGGCCTCCAGTTCGTAGCTGTCGGCCTTCTCCGCTTCGTGGCAGATCTTGTCCATTTCCTTGACGGTCTGCAGCGGGTACTTGCCGGCCGCGGTCTCGGCGCTCAACATCACCGCATCGGTGCCATCGAGCACGGCGTTGGCCACATCGCTCACCTCGGCGCGCGTGGGCACGGGCGCCAGGATCATGCTCTCCATCATCTGTGTGGCGGTAATGACCACGCGGTCGTGCTCCCGCGCCAGCTTGATCATGCGCTTCTGCAGCGCCGGCACCGCCGCGTTGCCCACTTCCACCGCCAGGTCGCCGCGCGCCACCATGATGCCGTCGCTGGCCAGCAGAATGTTCTCCAGTTGTGGAATGGCTTCGGCGCGCTCGATCTTCGCAATCAGGCCCGGCTTGTGGCCGGGCGGGCAGGCGGCTTGGCAGAGAGCACGCGCCAGCTCCATGTCGGTGGCGGTTTTGGGGA
>CAZVED010000049.1:244-1893 GCA_964626205.1 uncultured Gammaproteobacteria bacterium | reverse complement strand
GTGTCGACGACGATCTGCGCGAGTGTCGCGTGCAAAGGGTCATGCATGAAGATATCGTTCTTCACGCGGCGAACCTACCACTTTCCGCAGCCGGGCGGCATGGGGTCAAACCCGACTTTTGGGGGATGCGCTAGCCGGGATGGCAATCCAGCTGGAAGTTCAGATGGATTGCTTCGTCGCTGCGCTCGCAATGACAAGTCAAAGGGAGCCGGCCCGCCATCCGGCTCACGCGCGGCTGGACTTTCGAGCGACGGGATGCACTTTTGCAGAGATGAAGATTTTCCTCGATGGTGCTCTTGTTGAGTCTGCGGACGCGAAGATATCCGTGTTCGACCATGGCCTGCTCTATGGCGACGGCATCTTCGAAGGGATCCGCCTCTATGGCGGAAACGTGTTCCGCCTCGACCAACATCTCGAGCGGCTCGAATACTCCGCGAAGGCGATCCTGCTCAAGATGCCGTGGACGCGCGCGAAGATCAGCGAGTGGACGTGCGAGACGTGCCGCGCGAATGGACTGACCGACGGCTATATCCGCCTGGTGGTCACGCGCGGCGTGGGGAACCTCGGCCTCTCGCCGAACTCCTGCCCGAAGCCGTCGATCTTCATCATCGCCGACAAGATCCAGCTCTACCCGCCGGAACTCTACGCGAAGGGCATGCCGGTGATCACCGTGCCGACGCGCCGCATCAACCCCGCCGCGCTCGCGCCGACGATCAAGTCGCTCAACTATCTCAACAACATCCTCGCGCAGATCGAGGCCGCGAACGTCGGTTTCCAGGAGGCGTTCATGTTGAACGATCAGGGCTACGTGAGCGAATGCACCGGCGACAACGCCTTTGTCGTCCATAAGGACCAGCTTTTCACGCCCACGATCTCCAGCGGCGCCTTGAATGGGATCACGCGGGGTGTCGTCCTCGAGATCGCTGCGGAACTCGGCATGCCGGTCAAGGAGGTCAACATGACCCGTTACGACATCTGGGTCGCGGATGAATGCTTCCTGACCGGATCGGCCGCCGAGGTAATCCCGGTGACAGCGGTCGACGGCCGCGTGATCGGCTCGGGCGTGCCCGGGCCGTGGACCGCGAAGTTCATGGAAGCTTTCAAGAAGCGCGTGCTTGTTGAGGGCACACGG
Organism: uncultured Gammaproteobacteria bacterium; assembly: GCA_964626205.1. Lineage (GTDB taxonomy): Bacteria > Patescibacteriota > Patescibacteriia > SG8-24 > SG8-24 > CAZVED01. The sequence goes on along the minus strand of CAZVED010000049.1, from coordinate 761 downwards.
ATTTGACGCTTCATTGCCCCTCTCGTATCTGTCGCAACCGCGTGAAACTGCGCTGGTCCGCCAATCGGTTGTGGACATGGCGGGAAGGTCTGTAGGAGGTTCTTCGCCGAAAGGAGCGGCCCTGATGGCACGCTACCTGCGGAAGAAAGGTGACCGCTGGTGTTCTTTCCCCACGAATGGGGCTTTATCTCAAAGCCAGTTGGTTCGATTATTAGCGCGGTCGGGCGTATCTTCAGAATCCATGGGCAATCCTCTAAAATGTGACTTGTGCGGTGGGCCGGCGACGGTCCACCTCACGCAGATCGTCAAAAGCAAGATCCACAAGGTGGATTTGTGTGAGGCATGCGCGAAGGCGAAGGGCGTGACCGACCCGGCTGGTTTCTCCCTCTCCGACATTCTGGTGAAGGACACGTTCGAGGCGGCTGTCGATCCCGTCCAGAAATGCCCCGAGTGCGGCATGACCCAGCAGGATTTCAAGAAACACGGTCGCTTTGGATGTTCTTCGTGTTACGGGACT
>CAZVED010000049.1:0-207 GCA_964626205.1 uncultured Gammaproteobacteria bacterium | reverse complement strand
ACGTCGGCAAGCTTCCAAAGAAGGTCCTCGCGCGCCGCTCGATCTACGACCGGCTCACCGAACTCGAGACCGAGTTAACCATGGCAATCAAGTCAGAGCGCTACGAGGACGCTGCACGATACCGCGATGAAATTCGCCAATTCCAAGAATCCATCGGAAAGAAACGCCAAGACTGAGGCACGGATCGCGGCGCTTCTCGACAAGCCG
>CAZVED010000048.1:0-1893 GCA_964626205.1 uncultured Gammaproteobacteria bacterium | reverse complement strand
CGTTCCGCTCAGAGAAGTCGAAGACGCGCCGACACCTCACGGAGTTCTGGATGCTCGAAGCCGAGGCATCATACATGGATTGGAAGCAGAACATGCAGCTGCAGGAGGACATGGTCGTCGCCATCGTGAAGCGCGTGCTCGAACATCGCCGCGAAGACTTGAAGACGCTTGAGCGCGACGTGACGAAGCTGGAGAAGGTCGCGGAAGGGAACTTCCCGCGCGTGCACTACGACGAAGCGGTCGCCAAGCTCCAGGAACTCGGCTCGGACATGAAGATGGGCGATGACTTCGGTGCCGACGACGAGACCATGCTCACGAAACAGTACGACAAGCCGATCTTCATCCATCACTACCCGGCGGCAATCAAGGCGTTCTACATGAAGCCAGATCCGGACGCGCCGGACCGCGCGCTCAACAACGACATGCTCGCGCCGGAAGGCTACGGTGAGGTCATCGGCGGATCGCAGCGTATCGATGACTTGGAACTCCTCCAGCAGCGCATCAAGGAGCATGGTCTGCCAGAAGAGGCGTTCACGTGGTACACGGATCTCCGCCGTTACGGTTCTGTCCCGCACTCCGGCTTCGGCATCGGTCTCGAGCGCTCGGTCGCCTGGATCTGCGGCCTTGAGCACGTCCGCGAGACCATTCCTTTCCCGCGGCTCATGAATCGGATTCGGCCGTAATGAAAAAGCCCTGGCAAATCGCCAGGGCTTTTGTTCAACGTTGTTGCGGAGCGCGGAGCTTGATGACGTTCCGTGGTCTCCCGCGGGAAGTCAGCTCCATGCCGAAGATCAGATCGCAGAGAGGGACGTTCTTGTAGAACCGTTCGGTAACAGCTTCGATGTCCACGATATCTCTCGGGTCGCCGTAGTCGAGCCAGGAAACGCGTACCGTCCGGATGACCGGATGCATACATGCGGCTCCAGGCGTCGGAGGGAATTTCGCGGTATAGACGACGAAAGGTCCGATGGTGATCTTGCGATGGAGGGATCTTGGGAAATAGGCGAGCATCTGTGCCTCACTGGGTTTTGTGCTCGGACGCAGTACAATTTAGCCTAAAAAGTCACGCTTGTCAAGATTCATCCCATACGGTACTTTTCTCTCAGAAAGGCGATGACACCGCTGACAACGGTCGAGCCAAAGCACAGCGAACGAGCCCTGCCTCAAGGTGGGGGAAGTAAGGTGGCACCGCGAGCAATCGCCCTTACGCCCGCAGCGACGAAAGCCGCTGCACGCGTCAGGGCGATTTTGTTTAAAATGACGCACTCAACGAACATATGGAACGCACAATGATCATCGACACGGTCGATAAAGTCGGCCAGACCGTCACTCTCTGCGGCTGGGTGCATGCGCGCCGCGACATGGGCAAGATCATTTTCATCGATCTTCGCGATGCGACAGGCCTCCTTCAGGTCGTCTTCTTCAGCAAGGATGTCCTCGAGACCGCCAATCTTCTTCGCCCGGAGTTTTGCGTGAAGATCACCGGCACTGTGCAGGCACGCCCGGAGAAGCAGTGGAACGACAAGCTTGCCACCGGCAAGGTGGAGTTCGGCGCTGCCACACTCGAGATTCTCAACGAGGCAAAGACACCGCCGTTCGAGATCAACCAGGACACCATGGCTGTTAATGAGGAATTGCGTCTCAAACACCGCTATCTCGACCTCCGCAGCGAGCGCATGCACAAGAACATCGTCTTGCGCGATGCCATTACGAACGGCTTCCGCGACTTCCTTCGCGCGAACCGCTTCACGGAAATCGAGACGCCGGATCTCGTCCGTGGTACGCCGGAAGGCTCGCGCGAGTACCTCGTGCCGTCCCGTCTGCACCCGGGCAAGTTCTACGTGCTCCCGCAGTCTCCGCAGCAGTTCAAGCAACTGCTCATGGTCGCGGGCT
>CAZVED010000047.1:247-1945 GCA_964626205.1 uncultured Gammaproteobacteria bacterium | reverse complement strand
TGACCAGGTCCTTGGTCCCCTCCATGCCCTCGAGCACCTCCACGAAATCCTGCATGATGGGCGGCTCCACGGTCGCGAGATCCGCATCCGGCGTGATGTCCTTCTTGGCGTACGCTTCCAAAAGCGCACGATCGAGGATCGAGTCCTCCTGCGGCGTGATCTGTCCGAGCATGATGCGAAGCAGGCCCTTTACCGTGATGACCGCGCTGCGGATGATGTCCTCCGTGGTCACCTGCTCCCCCACCGCACGCGGCAGGTCGAACGGGTTGATTTTGGCGTCCGAAGCCAATGAAACGTTGATGAACGTACCTCCGACCGCGTCCGAAAGATGCTTGTATTCCATTTCCGGGTCGATGACGATGACCTCGGTACCCATCATCAGCGAGCGCAGGATCTCCAATTTCACCGTGTACGACTTACCGGCACCCGACGTGGCGAACACGATGTAGTTCGCGTTCTGCATCGAGAAGCGATCGAACAGGATGAGCGAGTTGTTGTGGCGGTTGATGCCGAAAAGGATGCCGTTGTCGCTGGTGAGGTCGGCGCTGATGAACGGGAACGACGATGCCACCGGCGACGAGTTCATGTTGAACGTCGTCATCAGCTCGTCGTTGCCCAGCGGCACGGTCGAGTTGAACCCCTGCTCCGCCTGGTAGAACACGCGCTTGGTGTAGATGAGCTTGCCGCCGAACAGCGACTCCACGTCCTCCGTCACCTTGTCGAGCTCCTTCTTGTCCTTGGCGTACAGCGTCACGTACAACGCGAACTGGAAGAAGTGCTCCGTCCCCTGCGACAGCGAGTCGCGCAGCTCTTCGACGTCGCGCAGCGCCGCCTCCGCGATCGGATCGCGCGGCGCACCCTTGTCGCTGTTCTCGAAGATCTGTGCCTCGAGCGTACCCACCTTCTTCTTGAGCTGCTTGAGGATGATCTCGGCCTTCACGGGATAGAAGAACATCGCCACGTCGAGTGGATGGTTCAGGTTCACGATGGGCGCGAACCAGCCGAGCGTGATGTAGCGCGGATATCCCACCACGAAGATGGTGCGCACGAAGGTGTCGTTGAGCAGCAACAGCCCTGGATCGATCTTCATCCCCGCAGGAGCGATCAAGTCCTTGATGGAGACGGTCCCTTTGCGATAGATGCGCTCCTCCTCGAGCAGCTGCTTCTCTGCCGCAGTCTTCACCGATTCCTTGGCGGCCTTGCCCGAAGCCACCGTCGGCTTGGGGGGCGGTGCGGAAGCGCCGAATTGTCCGGGTTGGAATGCCATAGGAGTGTGCGGCTATACCGTAGTGATCTCGTCCGAAACGCGGAGCTTCGCCGAATCGACGATCTTCTCGACATCGAAGATCTCCGGGTTGTAGACGCGGTAGTAGAGCTCGATCAGGCTTTGCGTATCGAGCTGGGCGGATACCAGGCCCATGCTGCCCAAGCTCCCTTTGATGTGATCGACGCGCTGTTGAAGGTCCTGCTTGCGCTTGAGGAACTTCTCCTCCGCAAGCCGTACCGATGCCGCCGCGGAGAACGTCTCCGAAAGGCGCGCCCAGAACCCCTTCGCCTTGTCGGAAAGTGGGTTGTACGGGACCACCACGAAGAACTGCTTCTGCATGATCTGCCCGAGCGTCACCAGCTCGCCGACGAAATCGCGGTAATCGCGGATCTGCACGCGGAGCAGCTCGTTGGTCTGCGTCTTCTCCTGCT
>CAZVED010000047.1:0-237 GCA_964626205.1 uncultured Gammaproteobacteria bacterium | reverse complement strand
GAGCTTGCGCGACTGGATCACCACCTGCAGCGGGAACTCGAGCGAGTTCAGGAACGCCACGTACTGCGAAATGATGGCGTTCTGTTCGTCCTCCGACTTGAGCGCGAAGTTGATGCTGGAAATGAGAAGAACGGAGCGGAGCGTCCCGTCCTTCATGATGACCACGTCGTCTTTGATCTCGGAGATGTCCAAATAGCGCTGGGTGGCCGGCCCCGCTTTCGATCCCGCGAGCTTCTT
>CAZVED010000046.1:0-1963 GCA_964626205.1 uncultured Gammaproteobacteria bacterium | reverse complement strand
AAAGCCTTCGGCCTCCAGATTATAGGCCAGAACCTCACGCTGTGCGGGTTCATCCTCGACCAGCAAAACAGTCGGTTGTTCGGTTGGAGACATCAGCCCTATCCTTGCGTTGCGGCTGCGGTCGTGGTCAAATCCGCCTTGGGCCGCGCATCATCCGGCAAAGCGCCTGTGACCAGATAGATCACCACTTCGGCAATCCCGGAGGCATGGTCGCCAACGCGCTCAATATACTTGTCGATGAAATGCAGGTGAATGAAGTCAGAAACTCGCGGAACAGCGCGTTATACATCTGGTCCACTTCGGCATCGTTCTGGCGCACTTGGGCAGCAAGTTCCACATCACGCTGGATCAGACTGTCCAGCGCGTCCTTGAGTTGCGTCTGCACCGCTTTGGCCATTCGCCGGATCGCCCCGGCAGCGCCATCAACCGGGGCCATCTGCGACAACACGACCGAGCGTTTGGCAAGGTTCTTGGCATAGTCGCCGCAGCGTTCCAGCGCGGCTGCGATTTTCATCACCGTCAAAACGGTGCGCAAATCGCTCGCTGTGGGCGCACGCAGCGCAATGATCCGCGCCGCTTCAAGGTTGATCTGCTCTTCCAGCGCATCAACGACCTTGTCACCCGCCCTGATCTTTGTGGCCAACTCGTCATCGCGGCTTTCCAGCGCAAGGGCGGCATCCAGCAAAGCAGCCTCGACCAAGCCGCCCATTTTCAGAACGAGGGCCTGAACGGCCTCAAGATCGCGGTCAAAGGCGCTGGCGATATGGGGTTCGTTTTGCATTTTCATCTGTCCTTTAGCCGATCCGGCCAGTGATATAGCTTTCGGTACGCGGGTCTTTCGGTGCGGTGAATATCTGGCCCGTCTCGCCGTATTCCACCAAAGTGCCGAGGTGGAAGAACGCGGTGCGCTGGCTGACACGGGCGGCCTGCTGCATCGAATGGGTGACGATCACCACCGAAAACTGGCTGCGGAGTTCGTCAATCAACTCCTCCACCTGCGCCGTTGCAATCGGGTCCAGCGCCGAGCAGGGTTCATCCATCAGCAACACTTCGGGGCTGGTCGCAATCGCGCGGGCAATACAGAGGCGCTGCTGCTGCCCACCCGAAAGCCCGGTGCCGGGGGCGTGCAAACGATCCTTCACCTCATTCCAGATCGCGGCTTTGCGCAGCGACTTTTCAACCACCTCATCCAGTTCCGCCTTGTTGCGGGTCAACCCGTGGATTTTGGGGCCATAGGCCCCGTTGTCATAGATCGACTTGGGGAACGGGTTTGGCTTTTGGAACACCATGCCAACCTTTGCGCGCAACTGCACGCTATCCACCTTCGGGTCATAGATGTTTTCGCCGTCCAGCAAAATCTCACCCGTCACCCGGCAAATATCAATCGTGTCATTCATCCGGTTCAGACAGCGCAAAAAGGTGGATTTCCCACAGCCCGATGGCCCGATAAAGGCGGTCACGGTCTTGTCCAGAATATCGACATCGACGGATGACCCTCGCCATAATACACATCAACGCCGCGCGCCGTGATCTTGGTGGTTTGGGTGTTCACATCTCTCTCCACAATTCGCAGGTCGTCCATTTTTATCCCCTTACCAGCGGCGTTCAAAGCGGCGGCGCAGGATAATCGCCACGGCATTCATGATCAGCAAAAAGACCAGCAATACGATGATCGCGCCTGAGGCCCGTTCAAAGAACGCAGGGTCGGCACGTTGGGTCCAGTTATAAACCTGCACCGGCAGGGCTGCGGCAGGGTCAAAAAACCCCTCTGGCGGCGCACCCGGGTAATCCCGAACAAAGGCCACCATCCCGATCAGCACCGCCACCAGGAAGCCGACCCCGAGGCGCTCTACCCCGATATCCTCGCGAGGAGCTTCCTCGACCTCGCCGATCGCCTCGGGCTGAGGCGTGATCTGGAAGCAGCGCAGGCCTTCGGTGCGTCCATCCCCACCTGGCCGCCATT
>CAZVED010000045.1:0-2101 GCA_964626205.1 uncultured Gammaproteobacteria bacterium | reverse complement strand
GTGGCCGTGGCCGCCGACATCATGAGCTTGGTGCTGTTGAAGTCGCCCGGCGAAATGGGCGCCGACATGGTGTTGGGTTCAGCCCAACGCTTTGGCGTACCGATGGGCTACGGCGGCCCACACGCCGCCTTCTTCGCTACCCGCGAAAAATACAAACGCTCACTGCCAGGCCGCATCATTGGCGTATCGAAAGACAGCCGTGGCAACATGGCCCTGCGTATGGCCATGCAAACCCGCGAGCAGCACATCCGCCGCGAGAAAGCCAACTCCAACATCTGTACCGCGCAAGTATTGCTGGCCAACATGGCCTCGTTCTACGCCATCTACCACGGCCCACAAGGCTTGAAACTGATTGCCTCGCGCATCAACCGCTTGACCGACATTGTGGCGTTAGGCTTACAAGAAAAAGGCGTGAAACTGGTCAACAACCATTGGTTCGACACCTTAACCTTTGACTGGAACGGCGATAGCGATGCGCTAGTGCAAAGCGCCGTAGCCCAAGGCTTGAACCTGCGCGTAGACGGCAACGGCCGCTTTGGTCTGAGCTTAGACGAAGCCAAAACCCGCGCTGATGTAGAAGCCTTATTCGTAGCCTTATTCGGTGCCGACCACGGCCTAGAAATTGATGTGCTGGATGCCCGCGCTGCCGCTGGCGACGTGACTTCTATTCCGGCTGAACTGCGCCGCGAGTCAGCCATTCTGACCCACCCAGTGTTCAACAGCTACCATTCAGAAACTGAGATGCTGCGCTACATCAAGCAGTTAGAAAATAAAGATTTATCATTGAACCACAGCATGATCTCGCTGGGCTCGTGCACCATGAAGCTGAACGCCACCGCTGAGATGATCCCAGTGACCTGGCCAGAGTTCGGCCAATTGCACCCGTTCTGCCCAGAAGACCAAGCCGCCGGTTACGCCGAGTTGCTGAGCACCTTGTCTGAGTGGCTGATCAACATCACCGGCTACGATGCCATGTCGATGCAGCCAAACTCCGGCGCGCAAGGCGAATACGCCGGCTTGTTAGCCATTCAGAAGTATCACCACAGCCGTGGCGACTTGCACCGCAACATCTGTTTGATCCCAAGCTCGGCGCACGGTACCAACCCAGCGTCGGCGCAAATGATGAGCATGCAAGTAGTAGTGGTTGATTGCGACAAGAACGGTAACGTAGACCTAGACGACCTACGCGCCAAAGCCGCCGAAGCTGGCGACAACCTGTCATGCATCATGGTCACTTACCCGTCTACGCACGGCGTGTACGAGGAAGGCATCAAGACCATTTGTGACATCGTGCATTCGCACGGCGGCCAAGTGTACCTAGACGGCGCCAATATGAACGCGCAAGTGGGCGTGACCTCGCCAGGCTACGTGGGTGCCGACGTATCGCACTTGAACCTGCACAAAACCTTCTGTATCCCGCACGGCGGCGGCGGCCCAGGCATGGGCCCAATTGGCGTGAAGAAGCACTTAGCACCATTCTTGCCAAACCACAGCGTGATCCACATTCAAGGCACTGGCCTCAACAACGGCGCAGTATCTGCCGCACCATTTGGTAGCGCCAGCATTCTGCCAATTTCATGGATGTACATTGCCATGATGGGCAGCCGTGGCCTGCGTGAAGCTACCGAAGTAGCGATCATGAACGCCAACTACGTGGCCAAGCAATTAAGCGCGCATTACCCAATTCTGTACAAAGGCCGCAACGACCGCGTTGCGCACGAGTGCATCATTGACCTGCGCCCACTGAAAGAAAGCTGTGGCGTGACCGAAATGGACGTAGCCAAGCGCTTGCAAGACTACGGTTTCCACTCACCGACCATGAGCTTCCCGGTAGCGGGCACCTTAATGGTTGAGCCAACTGAGTCTGAGTCTAAGGCCGAGCTAGACCGCTTCATTGAAGCCATGGTCAGCATTCGCCAAGAAGCCGACAAAGTAGCCGCCGGCGAATGGCCAGAAGACAACAACCCACTGCACAACGCGCCACACACCCTGGCCGACATTGTGGACAGCAGCTGGGAACGCCCATACGACCGCCAAGTAGCCGCCTACCCAGTAGCCGCGGTGACAGTGAACACGTTCTGGCCAAGCGTTAATCGTATTG
>CAZVED010000044.1:0-2289 GCA_964626205.1 uncultured Gammaproteobacteria bacterium | reverse complement strand
CGGCCCACCCTCTTCCCCATGACCGACCCGACCAAGGAACTCGCCTTCCAAAACGACGTCATCGAGCAAATGATCGGGGCCGGCTGGAAGCTCGGCGAGCCCATGCGCTACGATCGCACCCTCGCCCTTTACCCCGACGACGTGGTCGGCTTCGTGAAGGATACCCAGTCTGAGCAGTGGCAAAAGTTCTGCGCCCTCTACCCGACCAACCCCGAGCAAAAGTTCTGCGCCCTCTACCCGACCAACCCCGAGCAAAAGTTTCTCGAACGCGTCGCCGGGCAACTCGACAAGGTCGATCCCAATGCCGCGGACAAGACGATGCGCACCTTCGGCACCTTGGGCGTCCTCCGCCACGAGCTGCGCGACCGCGGCACGCGGTTCTCCCTCTGCCAGTTCAAGCCTGAGCACGACCTCAACCCCGACACCCTCGCCCGCTATGGTCAAAACCGCCTGCGCCTCGTGCCCGAGCTGGTTTACAGTCCGTGGGCGACCGAGGCCGAACTCGCCGCCACCGGCGCGAAAGCCAAGGCCTGGCGCATCGACCTCGTGCTCTTCGTCAACGGTCTGCCCGTCGCCACGCTGGAACTGAAGTCCGAGTTCAAGCAGGCCGCCGACCGCGCGATCAAACAATACAAGACCACCCGCCGGCCGGTCGATCCGACCACGAAGAAACCCGAGCCGCTGCTCACCTTCAAACGCGGCGCGCTCGTCCACTTCGCGGTCAGCCAATACGAGGTCGCCATGACCACCCGCCTCGACGGCGAGAAGACGGTCTTCCTGCCTTTCAATCGCGGCACCAAGGATGGCGGCGCGGGCAACGACGTGCCCGATGACGTGAACCGCTACGCCACGGACTATCTGTGGAACGAGGTGCTGCTGCTCAACATCCTCGCGCGCTTCGTTCACCTCGAGATCGTCGAGAAGGAGGACTGGGACGGTCGGAAGTGGAAACAGGAGGCGATGATCTTCCCGCGCTACCACCAGTGGGATGTCGTGCGGAAGCTCCTCGCTACGTCGCGCGCGGAGGGCGCCGGCCACAAATACCTCATCCAGCACAGCGCAGGCTCGGGCAAATCCAACTCCATCGCCTGGACCGCCCATCAGCTCTCCTCGCTCTATAACGCGAAGGGCGAGAAGCAGTTTCACTCCGTCATCGTCGTCACCGATCGCACCGTGCTCGACGACCAGCTTCAGGAGACGATCTACCAGTTCGAGCACACCGACGGCGTGGTCGGTCGCATCAATCGCGAGGAGGGCGAAGGCTCGAAGTCGGAGAAACTCGCGAAGGCCCTGGAGGGCGCGCAGCCCATCATCATCGTCACGATCCAAACCTTTCCCTTCGTGCTCCGCGCTATCGAGAACAGCGTGAGCCTGAAGGAGCGCCGCTACGCCATCATCGCCGACGAGGCCCACTCCTCGCAGAGCGGTTCCACCGCCCGCCAGCTCAAGGAAGTGCTCATGATAGAGGGCGGCGAAGACGAAGAAAACGAACTGACGTCCGATGACATGATCGCGGCCGCCGTCGCCTCGCGACGCGCCAATGCCAACCTCAGCTTCTTCGCCTTCACCGCCACGCCCAAGACCAAGACGCTGGAGTTGTTCGGGCGCCTGCCTGATCCCACGGCGGCGCCGTCGAAGCAGAATAAACCGGAGGCCTTTCACGTCTACAGCATGCGCCAGGCGATCGAGGAGGGCTTCATTCTCGACGTTTTGAGGAACTACACGAACTACAAGGTCGCCTACCAACTCGCGCTCAAGATCCAGCAGACGGAGGAAACGGTCGAGAGCCGCAAGGCCCAGGTGAAGCTCAACCAGTGGGTGCGCCTGCACGACTACAACATCGCGCAAAAGGTGCAGGTCATCGTCGAGCACTTCAAAACCAAGGTCATGAGCCTGCTCGGCGGTCACGCCAAAGCCATGGTCGTGACCAGCTCACGCAAGGAGGCGGTGCGCTACAAGCTCGCGTTCGACAAGTACATCGCCGCAATGGGCTATGCCAAACTCTACGGTATGGTGGCCTTCTCCGGAGAAGTAGAGTTCAGCGAAAAGGATCCCAACTCGGCGGGCCTGCTCGGCGTGAAGTTCAACGAGATCGGCATGAACCCGGGCCTGAAGGGGCGTGACATGCGCAAGGCCTTCGACACGCCCGAGTATCAAGTATTGATCGTGGCCAACAAGTTTCAGACCGGCTTCGACCAGCCCAAGCTCTGCGCGATGTACGTGGACAAGAAGCTCGGTGGCGTCGAATGCGTGCAGACCCTCTCGCGCCTGAACCGCGTGTTTCCCGGC
>CAZVED010000043.1:0-2305 GCA_964626205.1 uncultured Gammaproteobacteria bacterium | reverse complement strand
GGCCCTAAGCTACTCGGCCCTAAGCTACTCGGCCCTAAGCTACTCGGCCCTAAGCTACTCGGCCCTAAGCCATCTGACTATAGTCAGTATGCCGGTTGACTACTCAGACGTCATACAACTGTTCAAACCTAAAACAGTTTAAGCTATATCTTAATAGAAATATTTGAGCATACATACCTGTACAGAAATAATATAATTACTTATGGTCAGTAACAACTGCTGGCCACCCTGAGCTGGTCCAGTCAGGTCTCTTTTAAAATTTGTCCAAGGAGCACCACCATGGAAAAGATCCAGTATCCTAACCTGACTTCGTCAACTGTGGCCGAACTCACGGCGTTCTATAATGAACACAGTGGTCAAGACCCGATCAAGAAGTTCAAAGACAAAGCGACTGCACAGCAGGCGGTGCAGCTGGTCATGGCGAAGTTGGAAGGCGATGAAGATCCGGAGCTGGCTGAAGAGTTGGCTGAGGTTGTGGAAGAGAATGCGACCTCAATGTTGGCACAGCTGGTCAGTGCCAACGGCGACAGTGGCGGCAAGAAGTCTAGTAGTAAGAACGAAGGCGTGTGGCTGAATGTCAAGCGCATTCTGGATGAGACCAATGGCGCACGGACCAACAAAGAGATTCTTGCGGACATTGAAGAGCTCTACGGCAACAGTAACACGTCCTATGCCTGCATTGCATGGTATCGGAACAAGTGGAAGAAGTCGGCACCGAGCCTCTCACTTCAAGAACGGATCGAAGAGGCGAGAGCCACGCTCGCGGCACTTGAAGCTGAGGCCGCGGCACTTGAAGCTGAGGAAGAGGGGCCGGGTGAATGACGATCATCCTCTTCTTCATCGCGGTGCTGATACTAGGTACCAAGTACTGAGAACTGGGAACCCAGCTGAAAGGCTGGGTTTTTTTTTTGCTCAGGTTCCCAGAGCTCAGCCCTCAGCCCTCAGCCCTCAGCCCTCAGAGCGGAGGGAAACCATATTGGCTTTTTCAAACCCGATTTTCTACGGTCTCCGGATCGACCGAAAACGCGACGTCGACGGTCGTTCGGATCGTATTCTGTGGATCAATCCGGCTTCATTGCGGCCGTATGGACTGCTTCAGCCGGTGCTTACGTATCTGTCGGTTTTCCAGCCGTCCGACACCAGAGCGCCTGGTGCTTAGTGTGGTGAGGTGGGAAGCCTACACGTCGCCCTTAGCCCTTAGCCCTTAGCCCTTAGCCCTTAGCCCTTAGCCCTTAGCCCTTAGCCCTCGGTACGCAGGCGGCATATAGGCGAAACTCGCGACGGTGGGCAAAATCAGACAGGGGTCAGTCAGAGACATTAGGATTTGGAGTCCATAAGTTTTTGTTTTTTAAGATCTTTTTTTTTTCCAATAGACAGTAGGTAAGCAATTGTTAAAAAAAAATATAAAAAAAGTAAAAAATGGCCTAGTGAGAATATCGAAAAAAAAAAATCCTATGAAAAAAAGTTTTCGCGAAAAGCTTACCTACCGACTGATTTGCTTTCGCGCGTAATGACGACGGAATGCCGAGGGCCGAGTGCTAAGTGCTTCGTAATCAGCCACTTACGGCGCTCCAGTAATCATTTCGAATTATGTATTTGTACTGCCCATCTCAAAGAGCGCATCCGCAAATGAACTGTTTTTGACAGTCCCCTGACTGAAATGGGCGTCACCCCTGACTGATTTTTCGACGTAAACGATAGCTACTCGTCATACGCCGTTGTACTGTGAAAAAAAGAACAACTTTCTTGCACTGTTTACACAGCTACACACTTAGGCATATTTTCGGACTTATTCGTCTGTCATTCAATTTTTAAGCGAATGTCATCTCCCCACCAAATCCTATTTGCAACAATTAAGCAACTCTGGCTGGTAAAAAGGTCGTATAATTTAGTTTCTTCGAATTCAAATGGAGTTATTAACGTGGAACTAGAGTCGATCATCTTCCGCCCGCTCCCGTCGGTGCGCCAAGGGCTGAGCACTTACTTGGAAGCAAGAGAGAAAGAGCTGATGCGCCTTGTCGACCCCGTTGCTGAGGATGCCGAGTATTGGGCCACACGCGCACGTAATACAACATTACACATCCTCGGGCAGCACGTGGTAGACGACACAAAGCTGACGCTGAAGGAGTACAACCACATTCAAAGAACTGCCTTAAAGCCACGAGCCTTATTCCGAGGTAAAAAGCCTGTCTACCGCGCCGGCTGGTCCGACCCCACATTTCGCCACAACTTGCGCCACTACCTACTGAACGGCATCGTCGCCGAGGCCTTAGGCCTACCTTTCAATGAATCGCCTCCGCTCCTC
>CAZVED010000042.1:1387-2314 GCA_964626205.1 uncultured Gammaproteobacteria bacterium | reverse complement strand
CTTCGACGCCTTGGTGCGCGCTTCCTGGCCGGTGACCTGCTCCGGCAGGGAGCCTGTCACAGCCGCTGTAGCAAGCATCGAACCCGTGCGCACGAAGTCGCGACGCGAAATGGAGGACATGAAGCAAGTCTGGCAGGCAGGAGTCATCCCGGCAATGGCATCGTTGGCGTTGCTCACACGGGTTGGGATCATCAAATGCCAGAGGAGCCCATGTCATGAGAGTCATGGGCATGTGCGGGATTCTGTCGTTCGTCGCAGTGCCGCTCCGCTGCCCGCCGCGTGGTGGGTGGCCTCGCGCTGCGAGGCGAACGATGCCACCTTCATTCGTGTGGCCTCGCGTAGCTCGTCCCTCCCGGACGAAGGCCCACAAGGGGATGCGCTTTCCACCTGCAAACCTCGCCCACATCTGGTCACAACCAACGGGCTCTACTTGTTTGTGAGGTCGTTGGAACGGATGTCCTTCAGCTTCGCAGCGAGCTTTGCCTGAAAACGCGCGACCGTTACCGCGTGTTCCGGGCGTTCTGCCAGGTTGGTGTATTGCCTGGGGTCGGCTTGCATGTCGAAGAGCTCGATTCCTTTCGACGCGTCCTCCATGTATTGGATGTAAGCCCAGCGATCTTCGCGCAATAGGAAACCCTTGCTCGACGGCGCCACGCTGAATGCCGTGTCACGCACGGTTTGCTTCGGATCGTCGAGCAGCGGCGTCATGGCGTCATTGATGGCGGCGCGCCATTCCAGCACCTGCGCCAGCGTCGGACGCGACAGCATCCCGCGCGCAAAGCGATCGATCCGCGCGCCTTCGGCTTTCTCAAGATCAGCCGGATCAAGCCCAAGGGCGTCTCGGTCCTGTCCATCGCCGCCCATCTGCCGCGCGAGGGCGGGCGCATCCGCGGCGCGCGGGTGGCCTTTGGCGCGATGGGGCCGATT
>CAZVED010000042.1:0-1377 GCA_964626205.1 uncultured Gammaproteobacteria bacterium | reverse complement strand
TCTTTCCCTGCAACCGCGACGGAACTTCAAGTCCGCACAGGCTGGCGACGGTTGGATAAAGGTCGAGCAGTTCGACGAGGGAATCGCAGACCGCGGGCTTCTTTCCGGGCGCTTTGATGATCAGCGGCACCATGGCGGATTCATCGCGCAAGCTGACCTTCGCCCAGAAATCGTGTTCGCCCAGGTGATAGCCGTGATCGCTGGTGAAGAAGACAAAGGTGTTGGCCGCCTCGCCGGATTTCTCCAGTGCGTCGAGCACTTTGCCGACCTGCGCATCCATGAAGGCGACGGAAGCATAGTAGCCGCCCACGGCCTTCTTTTGGCGGCGCTCGTCCATCTTCATGATAAGGCTGGTCTTGTAGTTGATGCCGGCCTTCGGGATGTCGTCCCAGTCACCCGCGATCTTCGGCGGCAGGACCATTTTGTCGTAGGGGAGAAACGGCTCGTAATAGTTTGCCGGCGCAACGAACGGCACGTGCGGGCGCACGAAACCGACGGCGAGGAAGAACGGCCCCTTGCCAGTTCGCTGCTGGATGATTTCAACCGCCTTGGCCGCAGTCTTGCCGTCAGAGTGGACAAGATCGTCGCCCTCGGCTTCGACGACCACGAACGTGTTGCCGCCAACCACGGGTTTCTTTCCGTCGGGATTGCCTTCGAGTGTTTCGCCGTTGCCTGGGGCCTTCCACTCGGGGCCGGGGCTGTTGTGGCGCTCTGTCCACGAGATGGGATCGTCCGATTCGTCGCCGCCCTTTTCGATGCCGCCAGGCACACCCATGTGGAAAATCTTGCTGACGCGTGCCGTGTGGTAGCCGTTGTTCTTGAAATGCTGCGCCCACGTGGCGCGATCGCCAATGGCCGGTCGCACCGGGCCGTAGCCAAGGATGCCCGAGGCGTGTGGGTAGTAACCGGACATGAACGACGCACGCGATGGCCCGCAGTAGGGTCCCTGGCAGAAGGCTCGGGTGAAGCGTGTTCCCTGCGATGCAAGCCGGTCGATGTTGGGCGTGTGGCACACCGTGTTTCCGTAGCACGAGAGCGCGGTGAAGGTCAGGTCATCGGAGATGATGAACAGCACGTTGGGTTTGGCATTTGCTGCCACCCCGGTCGCTCCGCCGGGCAGAAACAGTGAGAAGGCAAGTGTGATGATGAGTGGTGTGTGTTTCATTCGAATGGAAATCTGACATCGAGAACATGGTTCATTCAAACGGCGACATCGGCGAAATGCGCCCAGTCCACGCCTTGCACCTCGGCGAAACGCGGCGCCACGCCGTCATAACCGCACTCACGCGGCTTGCGGAACGCGTCCACGAGCGGCATGTCCTTCGTGTTTTACGCCATGCCCCACTTGAGCGGTTTGCGGATCCGGCCGGTGAACTG
>CAZVED010000041.1:0-2330 GCA_964626205.1 uncultured Gammaproteobacteria bacterium | reverse complement strand
TAATTATTTCAGTCATGTTATACCTCTTAATTCCAAGTATATAAAACTATTGGAACTAAGTCAATACAGAGCATCCCAAAAAGAAAGCCCCGCCGGTAGTGGAGAGAAACCGACGGGGCAAGGGGATGGGGGAGGAGAACCCACTTCTTAGTATAAGCTATAAAATGCCTTTTGACAAGCTCATAGTATACCTTTTGACAACCTGCATCCCTCTTGGTTCTGGTACGCTGACTCGTAGGGGTAGACTTTGCCCGTTACAAGCTCCCATGATACCTGGCAGACCCGACGGCCCGGGCGTAACAATATGGGTGCGGCGTTATGGTTGACGATCTCAAGCACAAACTGGCCGTACCAGCCGACATCGCCGAACCCTGCTGTTATATGCACAGCGAGGCCATGGCGGGCCAAGGATGAACGTCCGTGGAGAATTGGGGCGTAGGTACTGGAGCCTACCATCTCTGCCGTATGGCCGATATAGACCGCTCCAGGGTATATCGTAAAATGGCCATCGGTAAGCGGAACAGGGTCACCGATGCCAGGTAGGTCGGTGTCGATGTAATGGCCTGAATTTGGCTTACATAGCATCATGTCATGGCCAAGGGTTAGGTCGTATGAGTTCGGCTGGATGTTTGCGGGATTGTAGGGGTTGATGGTAATGTTTCCATTAATCCACTGCTGATGTATTTCATGGCCTGAGATCATGGGCGCTCCTTTTTATTTCGGGTAATAGTGCTATGTCAAGATTGGAGCTTGGTTGATAGGTGTAGAATTTCTGCAAAGCATTTATGCCCATTGGTAGCAGTTTTGAGCCACTCTGATACATAGTATGCACTACGTTTCCGTCAACTTTTTGTATTGTGATCTTTGCGTGCGTTGTGTTATCTATAAAAACATCACCAGGTTGTATATTCATGCTTGATGCTTTTATATTCTCGCCGTTTTGATTAGCTTTGATGGTATTTTTATCACATTCATACATTTCTATTTCGTCTAATAATAGCCTTCTTATATTTTGTGCAGTTTGTTTTTTATGATGTACAATAGATATATCGCTCCATTCCATATCAGTCATACCATCTTCAATATCGCATATCTCTAAAGCCTTTCTTATCCCATCTAAGTACATTTCATCCTCCAGTCAATTTCACATAACGTCCTGCGATTATGCGAAGTGCTTTCTCAAGATTTCTTCAAAGGCTTTTCTGAGAATTCCTTTGTCACTTGGAAACATGGTTTTTACAATATCATCAGCACATTTCGCATAATCGCTGTTGTCGGAAGTAAGTGTTTTTATTTTATTTGCACACTTGTTGGCAGATTCTTGGATTAAATCTATATATGATTTATCACCGTTTTCCGACTCTCCCCATTGTGATGTATTATGATACCCATCCCCGGCATTTACGATAGCAAACAAAATACTATCTACTTCTTTGACGCCCGTTGAATTAAATCCTAAATAACCACCCATGTTTATTCTCCTTAAAAACTTATTTCCGACAACTCGTTTATATCCGCACTATTGCGGATAACCTGCGCAAGTCAGGTTGAAGCAGTTGTTATACGTCTTCATTCTTCCAGATTACCAGCATATTTGGGAACGGCGCAGAATTAACGCAACCACCAAACTTTAGCCTGCCACGGATAAAACGTATTTCGGCTTTTCCGTAAATGTAATCGTGAAACCATTTTGTGTCTGTTCTTGCTGGAAGCAAGCCGACGATTACCGTTCCGTTTTTGGAGCTTTTGTATGCCTTTTGCACCCATTTTCCTATTACCCTACCGTAAGGTGGATTCATCCAGCAAACGCCGTTCCATTCTTGCGAAAGTCCATCATCTTGCGGAGAAAAGAACTTCGGACACTTTGCGTTTTCTGGCAAGGCACAAACATCAAGCGAGAAGGGAAATTCCTTTGCAACATTATCAAAGTATTCCTGCGGTGTAGACCATAAATCTGTTGCGCTTGAAAACATTAAATCGGTATTCAATTTCTCTCCTTTTTGCGGTTTGCAGGCATAACAAGTTATGCCTTTTACCGTCCGTATAACATTTGCTTAACCTGCGACGGGCTTCTGCCCGGAGTCAGGTTGAAGCGATTGTTGGATGCTGGGCCATGTCAGGGTTATGCTCAAGCACAATGATGGTCTTAAATCCTGATCCGTACTCGGCGTCTATTGGAACTTCTATACATTCGGGGTAGTACTTTGTACTACCGCGATATTCTTTTTCTTTCTGACCGGCTTTTTCTGCCTTGGTCTTTGTAGAGTATACGCCAAGTACATACGAGTGACATTCCCGATCACCCCAGCGATACATAGTAACGACATAAA
>CAZVED010000040.1:0-2528 GCA_964626205.1 uncultured Gammaproteobacteria bacterium | reverse complement strand
ATCCAGGGTCAGTTCATTGTCTGATGAAGGGGTGGCGTAGCCAAGTGGTTAGGCAGCGGTCTGCAAAACCGCGTACGCCGGTTCAATTCCGGCCGCCACCTCCAAAACCTTTAGTTTCTCCGGTTCTCTGGTTCTCTTCACTCAACTGCAGATAGATTCAAAAAATCCTAACAAGACAAGCACTTAGCGTTCTCAATCGATAGTTTTTAAAGCTCTTATATCCGAAAGCCCTTCTCTGGACAAGCTTTCCGGTTCCGTTCATTCGTTCCGTAAAGCCATTTGTGTATCGGTTTTCAAAATACAAAAGGATCTCACTTTTCCACCGCAAAAAAGTGCGCCGAAGCCTTTGGACTTCTTCAAGTTTTGATTCCGACATTTGCTGAAGCATTTTGTTAAACACATGCACGGCTCGCGCAAAACCTTTTGTACGATAAAATTCGAATAACTTTTCTTTCCATCGATAAAGCTCGTCTAGTTTTTCATGGTTTTTTAAATATTGATCGATCTCGACGCGAACAAAATAATCCAAATTTTTACGACTACATAATAGCTTTCTTCGAGTCGACAGTTCTTGTCTGTGGCCGTGGATTTCCTTTCCCGTTTTCATCAGGTGCGGCGTAAATAGACGAAGCACGTGGAACTTATCTGCAACAAGGCGTGCATTGGGAAAAAACTTCTTAGCAAAACTTTTGTAAGTTCCAGACATATCGATCACCACAACTTTTACGTTTTCTCGACCTGGAATATCTCTCAATTGGGCTTCGAGCGATTGATAGTCTTTGCCATGCACGAGCTCAAAAGCGCGCTTTGCTTTAAGATCAGTAATCATTGTGACGAACTCCGTACCTTTGCCGCGCACACGACGGAAAAAATGTTCATCAAGCCCTACAACTTCAGGCCACTTCATACGATCTCTGAACTCACGAAGTTTCACCGCTACCTGCTCATAGTAGACTCCATAGGCAAAGCCATGGGAGACGTTGTAAACGCGACTCACGGTGGACAGATCGCTCATCCTACCGCAACTCATCGCCACAGCTTTTCTAAATCTTTGAGTGGATCTTCTGCGTGGCCAAACTCCTGGCACAGGCTCCGTAAAAGTTTTCTTACAATCTTTGCAGTAAATGCGGTGTTTATGGATTTTAAGCCAAACTTCTTTAGCCCTGACGGGTTCATCGCGAACGACACTGGTGCATTTCCCGGCTCTGACCGTCCTGACGGAGCCGCAGCGCAAGCAGGCGTTCTCAGTGGGAAGCTTTTGAACCTCCCAGAGATGCCCACTGCGATGAACACGCATGGATAAAAGCTTAAGGTTATTGCCAACTAAAAAAGCGTTGATATGATGCTCACTGAGCATGGTCGTTCTCCTTTGTGAATTGTGTTCTCGACAAACAAAATTCTAGCGAAAGAAACGACTCATGCTCATCTTTTTTGACTCATTGCTTTATACAGTGAATTGGGAAGAACCACTCAACTGGTTCTCTGGTTCTCTGGTTCTCTTCGGTTCTACGGTTCTACGGTTCTACTCGTTTGATGGTGGAACTTTCTCCAAAACATAAAAATCTCAAAGACTTAGCAGACGAAGTCTGTAGTTTTTAAAGCTTTTAAATCCAAAAGCTCGCTTCTGCAACAGTTTTGCGAGGTTGTTAAATCCCTCAGTTCGACCATTTGTTAATCCGGTTGCAAAATAATTTAAGATTTCATTTTTCCATTTCATAAGGGTTCCTCTTAATCTTTTTATTTCCGGTAATCCAGAGCCTGCCATGCGATCTAGTAAGCCGACCAACGCGCGCTTTGCGCGGTTGTACCCGCGACAGCGGTAAAGCCCATGCAGAGCTTCCTTGAAGTGATAAAGTTCTTTTAGTTTCGGGTGATGATCAAGCCACTGGTAAAGCGCACGGCGTTCGAAGTATTCTAGTTTCTTGCCGTTGAAGAGCAGAAGCCTTCGAACGGGATTTGATCTTTGGTCGCCAGTGATTTCAGTTCGAGCGCGATTAATCATAGGGTTTAAAAGTCTGACTACGTGGAAGTGATCAGCAATTAGTTTTGCATTTGGAAAATTATTGCGAGCAAATTTTTTAAACGGATCACTCATGTCGAGCACAACATTTTTGACATTCTCTCGTCCTGGGATATGAGCTAGATCTGCGCTTAAGCCATCTGCAGTTTTTCCTTCGACCAGATCAAAGATTTTCTTATTTCCGTAGTCTACTAAGATGGTGGCAAAGCTTGTTTGTCTGAACCCTCGTCTAAAAGAGTGCTCATCGATGCCGATGGTTGATGGCCAGGGATTATTTTTTCTTTCACGCAGTTTCAGTTCAAGCTGTTGATAATAGATTTTGTAAACGAGCCATGCTGAGCAACCAAAGGCTCTTTGAACACACTTTAGATCTTTAAAGTTTTCACAAGCCCACCTAACGCCCCTTCGATAGCGCTCGGTTGTGCGATGCCCTTTACGAACTCCTGCCACGGGTTCAGTAAAGACTTTCTTGCACTGAGGGCATCTAAATCTCCTTTTCAATATCTTT
>CAZVED010000039.1:0-2563 GCA_964626205.1 uncultured Gammaproteobacteria bacterium | reverse complement strand
CTGCCGGTCGCGCGACGCTTAGCAACGTCTTCGTGACGTCGACAGCTTCGTATCGATGGAACAATGACCCTGTGAATCCCCGATACGTCCGCGTCTCAGGAACCGATCCGGGCAATTGGGATCTCCGTGATTCGCTGACGCTTCCCACGAACGCTCCTCAGGTCCGCGCGCTCAATCCGGACCGCTGCTCTACGACCGAATGCGACGAATTCAACTTCCCCGGCATGACCGTTGAGGAAAAGTATGAGCCGGGCGCAATCGTTTGCAGGGACGGCGGGAACGCGACGTTGCGCATCCGCTACTATGCCTACGCGGACAAGGATCACATGCCCATCCGGTATAAAGTCTTCGATTACGGCAACGGGTTGGATCCGGTGTTCAAGCCCGGTCAGTTCAAGAACCATCGCGGAACGGACCCGACGACCGGACAGTCGTGGTGTGACGACAGTGAATGGGGTCGTACGTCGGAATCCTGCTCGGATGCATGGTTTGAGGAACAGGGCGACTACTTCTGCAGCGGCGAAGCTTCCCAATATCTGGCCTGTGACGGTACAGGAAGTACGTATCCCTGCCGAGGGTCGGACGGGGGAGGTAACTACTGTCTCTTCAAGCCGCGCGTAATGTTCCTCGACAACTGGCTCGTCTGTAACGGAGCTTGTCCTACGGGGTCCGGGCCGGAGTGCTTCCAGGAGGAGTGCATCTTCGGTGCCTCCGCCATGTATGCTCGGAACACCTATACCTCGGTGAACCGTCCATGGACCCCCTTCGGAGGCGAGATCAAGCTCTACGCAGCGCCTCCGGCCGACACATCGCCCACACCGCAGGGCTGCACGTGGTCGCAACAATAAGAATAAGGACAAACGGGCCCTCGAAGGGCCCGTTTTTGTATGTGGAAATTGTGGCTAACCCGACCGTTCCTGATAAGGCAGAATCGTGCTATGCTGACCTTGAACAGCATGCAAGTCCTCATGCACACATTCCGTTCGTTCCTAGGGACGTCGCGCGGCCGAACGCTCGCGGTCGGCTTTGTCGTCTTCGTCGCGCTCATGCTCGGCATGCTCGTCGCTCCTGCTGCTCATGCGCAGGGTGTCACCACCAAGCTCACCGCAACCATCGCACTCTTCATCGGCTACGGTGCGTTCTACATCGCGGGGTTCTTCGGCATGCTCCTCCTTATCGCGGTGGAGATTCTCATCTGGGTGGCCACCTACAACGGGTTCGTTACCGCGCCACCGGTCGTCGCGGGTTGGGTCATTGTGCGCGACATCGTGAACATGTTCTTCATCCTCGCGCTGCTGCTCATCGCGTTCGGCACCATCCTCGGTATCGACAAGTACAGCTACCGCAACAAGCAGCTCTCGCGCCTGCTCATCATGGCCATCGTCGTGAACTTTTCACGCACCATCGCGGGGCTCATTATCGACTTCTCGCAAATCGTCATGCTCACGTTTGTGAACGGGTTCTCGCAGGCCGCGGGCGGCAACTTCATGTCGGCCTTCCGCATGAACGAGCTCTATTCCGCGGGCGATCTCGGGTCGCTGAGCGTCTTCGAGGATACGACGCAGGAGCAGGTCGACACCGCGTGGAGCATCGGCCTCTCCATGATTCTCGGCCTGTTCATGACCATCATCGCGCTGACGACCGTCATTATCATGACGGTCACCTTGCTGTGGCGCATCATCATGCTCTGGCTGCTCGTCATCATGTCGCCGCTGGCGTTCTTTGCGAGCGGTATTCCCGGCGGCTTCGGCGGCGAGTATTACAGCAAGTGGTGGAGTCAGTTCAAGAGCCAGGTCGTCGTAGGGCCGTTCCTTGCGTTCTTCCTGTGGCTTGCGCTCGTCTCCATCGCCGCGGGTGAGAGCTTGCTTGGCGCGGATCATACCCAGCCGGGATTCGGCGAGAACCTCGGTCCCACGTTCTCTGCCGCGTTCAACAGCAACAGCATTGGCAGTTTCGCGGTCGCCATCGCGCTCATGCTTGGCGGCGTAAAAATGGCCATGTCCATGTCCGAGGCGGTCGGGCAAGGGAAGGCGTTCGCTGGCAAGCTTGGAAACATCGGCAAGGGTGCCATCCGGCAGATCGACAAGCGAAGTGGGTTCCAGGCGTACCGCGAAATGTCGTCGGCACGGAGCAAGAAGAAGGATGAAGACACCTACCGCTCCCGCGGCATGGCCATCGACGCCGGCCTCGCAAGCACTGCGGCGTGGAGCAAGGGCGTGGCCGGAGCCGGCTTGACGCTCGGTGGGAAGCTGCAGTCCACAGGCCAACAGTTGAGCCGCTTGGGAGACGAAGAGCGTTCCCTTCGTACTAAGGGCGACCCTGCAAGCCTCAAGAAGGCGGATGCCATCGCGGCAAAGCGTTCCGAATTGCAGGATGCGTACAATAAGAAAGGCATCAATGCTCGGAAGCTCGACGACCTCAAGGGTCGTACGCTCGGAGCGTTGGGTGGCGCGGCATACGGTTCTGCCGCGGCGGAAGGCGATATCGTCGCTACGCGTCAGCGGGAAGTCGTCAAGCGCGAGGCGGAAGCCGCAGGCAAGAAAGGCAAGAAGGAACTCGATCG
>CAZVED010000038.1:0-2700 GCA_964626205.1 uncultured Gammaproteobacteria bacterium | reverse complement strand
GCCGGCGTCGGACGGGGTGGGCGC
This sequence comes from uncultured Gammaproteobacteria bacterium, assembly GCA_964626205.1. Classification (GTDB taxonomy): domain Bacteria; phylum Patescibacteriota; class Patescibacteriia; order SG8-24; family SG8-24; genus CAZVED01. The sequence continues at coordinate 2,676 of CAZVED010000038.1, read as the reverse complement.
GGGACGCGACCGACCGGACGGCGCTGGCGTTGCTGGCCGCTTACCAGTTGCATCGTCTTCGCCGGCTCCTGGGGTCGTTACCGTCGTTGCCGACACTAGTCGCCTGCCGCGTACTCTCTGAGGCTTCGCATAATGTATATTATGTTAAATTAGGCAATACTCTCGAGAAATAGTCTTTCGAAAACACCGTACCTATGAAAGCCAGTGTGACTGACAGGTGCAAGGTCAGAAACAGCGGATATCTCATGAGCTTCCTCGGCCACCCTTCTTCACCGGGCGAAGGTTTATTCGAGGTCATCGCGTAGTCCTGGGAGATGCCAATCAAGGAAAACCACATCTGCCAGTCCGCTGTGGAACCTGTTGGAAGACTTGCTCGCTGATTTTGGTGAGCGTCAACATAACGTTACTTTCCATAAGCTCGTACGGCCGCTGATCAGTAAGTTCTATTTTTTGACACTTACCCGATGTGTGGTCACAACTTTTCCGCTCCGCTGGGTCATATCACCGTGGCCGCCGATGGAATATTGGCATATGCCGTGGTTTAAGCCCTATACGGAGATAAGTTCATGATTTTCAATGTACAAAATTTTGGCGCCAAAGGAGATGGCATCACCGACGACACGGCGGCGATACAAAGCGCAATTGATGCGGCGGCCGCGGCGGGTGGCGGGCAGGTGTATATGCCGACCGGGACTTATATCGTTTCGGCAGGCGAGGAACCGTCCGACGGCTGTTTGATGCTTAAAAGCAACGTCTACCTGTACGGCGACGGCATGGGCGAAACCACTGTCAAGGTGGCCGACGGCTCCGACACCAAGATCACCGGCATCATCCGCTCGGCCTACGGTGAGGAAACCCACGACTTCGGCGTCAGCCACCTCACCATCGACGGCAACCGCGACGCTACCACGGGCAAGATCGACGGCTGGTTCAACGGCTATATTCCAGGCGAAGAAGGCTACGACTCCAACGTCACTCTCGATAGCGTCGAGATCAAGGATTGCTCCGGGTACGGTTTCGACCCCCACGAGCAGACCGTCAACATGGTCATCAAGAACAGCGTGGCCCACGGCAACGGCCTGGACGGTTTCGTCGCCGACTTCCTCAGCAACAGCACCTTCGAAAACAACATCGCCTACAACAACGACCGCCACGGCTTCAACGTCGTTACCAGCACCCACGATTTCACCATGACCAATAACATTGCCTACGACAACGGTGCCAATGGCATCGTGGTGCAGCGCGGCAGTGAGGACATCCCCTCCCCCAGCAACATCACCATTACCGGTGGCGAGGTGTATGGCAACGGCGGCGAAGGTGTACTGATCAAGCTGTCCAGCTACGTGACCGTCAGCGGCGTCGATATTCACGATAACGGCAGCGCCGGGATTCGCATCTACGGCAGCACCCACGTCGAAGTGACCGACAACACGCTCAACAACAACTCCCTGGGCAACCCGGTACCGGAAATCATCATCCAGTCCTACGACGACACCCTGGGCGTGTCCGGCCGATACTTCAACGGCAGCGACAACCTTATCCAGGGCAACATCATCAGCGGCAGCGATCTGTCGACCTACGGCGTCGCCGAGCGCAACGAAGACGGCACCGATCGCAACGCCATCATCGCCAACACCATCAGTCACACCAGCAAGGGTGACACACTGGTTTATGGCGACGGCAGCTATGTCAGCGCCACAGTGCCGACCACCACCGTACAAGGCACGGCTGACAACGACACCCTGCTGGGCAGCAGCGCCAACGAGATTTTCTACGGCGGTGCCGGCGACGACAGCATCGATGGCGGCGCGGGTGACGACATCCTGGTGGGCGGCGCAGGCATCGACAAGCTCACCGGTGGCAGCGGCGCCGATACGTTCCGCTTCGCCAGCCCGTCTGACACTTACCGCAACGCCACCACCAGTTTCAATGACACCATCACCGATTTCGATGTCACCCAGGACAAGATCGACCTCGCCGGACTGGGCTTCACCGGCCTGGGCAACGGCCGTGGCGGCACGCTGCAGATCAGCTACAGCGACAGCAGCGATCGCACCTATCTCAAGGACTACGACGCCGACGCCAGCGGCAATCGCTTCGAGCTGATTCTCTCGGGCAACTTTACCGAGACCCTGACCGCCAGCAACTTCATCTTCAATCGGGTAATCACCGGCACCAGCGGCAGCGACTCGCTGCTGGGCAGTGAATCGGCCGATACCCTGCTCGGCCTCGAAGACAACGACAGCCTCAGTGGCGGCGCGGGCGACGACACGCTCGACGGCGGTGCCGGCAGGGACACCCTCACCGGCGGCAGCGGGGCGGATACTTTCGTGTTCTCCAACCGCCTGGACAGTTACCGCAACTACAGTATTGAGGGTGCAAACTTCGGCGATGTGATCACCGACTTCGATGTCACAGCCGACAAGATCGACCTCTCCGCCATGGGCTTCACCGGCTTTGGCGACGGCAGGAACGACAGCGTATACGTGGCGCTCAACAGTGCCGGTAGCAAGACCTATATCAAATCACTGGACGCCGACGCCGATGGCAACCGCTTCGAAGTGGCGCTGGACGGCAATTACCTCGACACGCTGACCAGCGCCAATTTTGTCTTCGCCACCTCGTCGCCGACCAACCAGGCACCGGTGCTGGCCACGCCGCTGCTGGATCAGAACG
>CAZVED010000037.1:0-2754 GCA_964626205.1 uncultured Gammaproteobacteria bacterium | reverse complement strand
GTCATACCCCAGCCCGAGCACGATGTTCTCTCCCGCGTACGGAAGCTCGACCGCACCGCCCGAAACCGTTATCGGGCCGACCGGGCGGTTGTCGACGAGGCCGTATACCTCTCGCCCCTCCAAATGTTGCAGCCCGTACACCTTATCGATCGCGTCGCCTTGGTATCGCAAACCACTGTCGACATAATGTGCTTCTGACAGCGGTGTGTCGAAGTCCCAAAACCGCGTCATTCGCTCGATATAACGCTTCGTGGACCCGTCGATCGTGCGTCTGATGACGATCCAGAGTGCGTCCTGTAGCTGATCCTCTTGGGGGATGACGGCCATGCTCTCGACGACGCCGCCTTCGAACTCATGTTGGTGCCAACCGATGACGTTCTCGTCGCGGTTGTACGTCAGCCCGACAAGCCTGCCGTCTTCGCGCAGCACCCACACGATGCTATGCGGCTCGGCGGCATACTCCATTTGCACGAACCGTGATGCCCCGAGATGGCTTGCAAGCTGCGACATGCTCGGGGATTTGTAACCGTCCGCCTCGAACACGTACGCCATCTCTCGAACGGCTCGCCCGGAGCGCTGCACATAAAGTACCTGACTGTCGACACGAACGGGCTCGACGTCCGCGCTGCCCCGTCTCGTCGATACCCTGGCCTTGATGTTGCGCGCAGTCAGAGGCTCGCGGTTGGGCGCGCTGACGGAATACTCCTCGGAGCCTGTCCCCATGACCAAACCCCTGTCGTCCGAGGAGAGCCAACGTACACGGGATAACTGGCGCGCGTTCAGCCTCCCGACTACGGCGCTGTCGTCGAGCACTTCCCCGAACGGGTCTGTCTGACTGAACGTCTCGTACGAGCCGACCGTTGAACCGGCGAACTGATCGGGAAACTCCTGCGGCCCGGCGAACCACAGCCTGTCCTCAAAGAAGTCTGCGGCACTCGGCCACCCCGTCGTGTCGGACCAATAGCCGAGCCGCCATTCTCGGATCGGGTCCGTGTCGAGAAGCGGTTCGCCTCGTAGTGTGACGGCCACTTGCGTCGTACTCGTGACCGCTGTTATTTCGACAGTGCGCCAAGACGTGTCGCTGCCCTTGAGGCGGATCAGACGTCCGACGTCTGTGCTTTTGAAGCCCGCATCATTGTTTATGCCTGTCGTGCTGCTCGCCGTTATGTTAAAGCTTGTCGAGCCCTTGTCGCGCATGACAAGTCTGCGCACGCGCGGCTCGATCTGGCCGTTACGGAACAGTTCTTGAATGTTCAATCTGTGCGCGGAATATGCCGTGCTGTTCTCGAACGAGATGAATACGGACTTGTTGCTCTCGTACAGAACATAGACGTCTTGCCTGTCGAGAACCACCCAACTCGAACCGTTATACCCTTCGAACGTAAACGTCGAAGGCGCATAATCCTTTTGCAGATATGACGTGTCTTGGTTGTCTTTCGCGACGTATATCGTGTACCCGTCGCACACAAAAGACGATGCGGGTGTGTACTGAATTACCCCCTTCTGCGCTGTGTTAGCCGCCCAATATATGTCATCGTTGGAGCTGAACGCGTGCCAATAATCCGACGCGGCTAGGCTGTACGTGAGGTTACGCCCGAGAAACGTTGCAGGAGACCCTACTGTACCTGATATAGCCGGGCGATTGCTAGACCCCGCCGCCGTCCCCGAAGGTGCGGTGTTGCTCGTCATGTCCGGAACGGCGTTACCCGTACCGCTCGGCGTCAGTGTCGTAGGGGTCTGATTTATCGGCATGTACGGGCCGTCGATAAAGTCGACTTCCGAAAGGCGCCAATCGTACGTCCCGAAACGAGAGAGCTTACGTGTTCTTGCGCGGCTCATGAGATACACAACGTCCGCCGATTGGCGCACACGTAGTGCCTTCCTCTCGGCCTCTGTGTATGCGCACTCGACATGATACACTCTTGCGGCCTTGCCGTTCTCGACCGTCACGCCTGCGGGGTACGTTTTGGCCAGCGTGTAATCGTCCCCGCTCTTGGCCGTGATGGCCGTAACCTCTCCGTTCAGCAAATACTCGACCGGGAAGCCGGACAGCACGACTTCATCGCCCACCGCTGCATCAAGACCCACTGCGGTTATCTCGATCGCAGCGCCCGCCAGCGAAGTGACGGTCGCGGCCACGGGGGTGTACACGAGGAGCCCGTCTTCGCTTACGAAACGGATGCGGTCGTTCGAGAACTCAAGAATGTACGCCTGCTCGTTCGAGAAGACGAAGGGCTTGATGACGGACATTTCGCCGTGGTCGTGTACCGGCACCACAAACGCTGTCCCTGATCGTGATATCGCAGGCCCTTGCGGCGCGGCAATCGTGTTCAGCATCTTCCGCATTGACGCGGAGTAGCGGTCAATGTCGGTACGCCCCTCCATCAACTCCGAAAATTCGCCCGCGTTGAACGAGCGAACGAGAGGAGACGCCTTAGCCAGGTCCGAACCTTCCGGTGATGAAATCAAACGTCTCGTCGTCTTCGGCTATATCCTGGTTGCCGACCACGAAGGCGTTCGATCGCGCCGCGTCGTCCACGGCCTTCGTGTACAGCGCGTCAGCATGCTCTTTTTTCGTGTTGCTCTGCGTCACGAACTCGACAGTTTCAAGCGCGACACGACACGCGAGGACTTCGACAAACAGCGGGTCGAAATCTGTCTCGTCGACGTTCATGATGTAATCGATGGCGAGAGTGTCGTATGCGCTGCGTAGCTCGCGCTTGCGCTGCACCCACTCTGACTTACGCGTGCGTA
>CAZVED010000036.1:0-2837 GCA_964626205.1 uncultured Gammaproteobacteria bacterium | reverse complement strand
AGAATGTGAAAGTGCCCCGTGCGCGGGTACTGGAGGCCGGCCGGCGCGACACCGTAATTGCGCAGTCCGAACACCACCGGAAACGTCCGCGGCACCGTGGCACCGTCGGCAAGACCACGGAAGAAGATTTCCGGGGCGGGGGGCTGCGGGGCGGGCGCGGCGGCCTGGGCCGAAAGCGGAGATGTCGCCGCGGCAAATACGACGAGGCCGGCAAGGAGCTTGGGGAGAAAACGCATCGTTGATAAGGTCCTAGAGGCGGTCAGGTGAGCACGCGAGAATATGGGCTGAACGTCCTACTACCCCAACAAGTTCGCACAGACGTGACTTGCGTCACAGGGGGTGAGGTCCCATCCTCTAGCTACCCCACAGACCGGAGATCCTGTTTGCCTCGCCGTCGAGCGTTCCTTTTTGTACTCGCGATTGTCGCAGTTGCACTAGCGGCCGTCCCGACCCTGTCTCGCGGCCTGTCCGCAGATCTGGAGTCGGCGCGTCGTACCACTCATAGTATCACCGTCAATCTGACTTGCGGCAACGATACGGACGATTGGGTCAGCGACTCCTCCGTGCGGGCCATCCGGGGCGACCCCATTGAGTGGGTGCTGACGCCGGAGTCCGACGTGGAGGACTTCAAGGTCAAGAAGAAGCGCCTGCTAGGACGCTGGCTGTTCGAACGGTCGGAGGTTCCAGGCGCTCCGGGCAATCCCGCGCGCGGCACTGATATGAAGCCGGACGCCCGTGGCACCTACACCTACGAAATTCAGGGTCGCTGCCAGGGTCCAGAAAAAGCGCTCATTGACCCGGACATCATCATTGACCTCGACTAAGAGTGTTTGACGATACTCCGTCTTTACCAGAACGCATAGGTCCCTATCGCATCCTCGGCCTTCTAGGCGAGGGTGGGATGGGAGTCGTGTACGAAGCGGACGAAACGGGATCCGTTCGTCGCCGCGTGGCCATCAAGGTCATTCGTGCGGGTTTCGCCACTCGCGAGGTCGTGGCACGCTTCGAAGCCGAGCGCCAAGCACTCGCGCTGATGGACCACGCGGGCATCGCAAAGGTGTTGCAAGCCGGTGAGACAGATGCGGGGCTCCCCTATGTGGTGATGGAGTTGGTGCGGGGAATGCCGCTCACCGCCTACTGCGACTACCATCGTCTCACGGTGGAGCAGCGGGTGGACATCTTCATTCAAGTCTGTCACGCGGTTCAGCACGCGCACCAGAAGGGCGTCATCCATCGCGATCTGAAGCCGAGCAACATCCTCGTGGTAGAGGAAGACGGCATTCCGCGCCCGAAGATTATTGACTTCGGTATTGCGAAGGCCGTTGGCCGGCCGCTGACCGAGAACACGCTGATCACGAATATCGGCGTGGCGCTGGGCACGGCCGCGTACATGAGTCCGGAGCAGGCCGAAGGAGCCGGCCTGGATGTGGACACGCGGGCCGACATTTACTCGCTGGGTGTCATCCTCTACGAGTTGCTGGTTGGCAAGCTGCCGATTGACCCCGAGGTGATGGGCTATCACGCCTTCCTCGTACGTCTCGCCTCGCGCGAATGGCAGGTTCCGCTTCCGAGCGTCCGGTACTCGGCGTTGGAATACGAGCGCACAACGATTTCACATCTGCGTCGGACAGATCCCGATCGCTTGAGCCGCGCCTTGCAGGGCGACTTGGATTGGATTGTGCTGTTAGCGCTTGAGCCTGATCGTGCGCGCCGCTATCCCACGGCCAACGCGCTGCTCTTAGATCTCCAGCGGGCGCGTGCTGACGAGCCAGTGGCGGCACGTCCCCCGTCGGCGGCGTACCGCGTACGCAAGTTCGTGCGGCGTCATCGCGTCGGGGTAGTGACCGCGGCGCTGGTGGCGGTGGCATTGGTCTCTAGCGCCGTGTTAGCCACCGTTGGGTTGGTGCGCGCGCGTCAGGCGGAGCAGCGGGCCGAAGCCGAGGCACAGGCGGCGCGATCGGTGACGGACTTCGTCGTGCAGCTCTTTGCGGTATTCGACCGTGAGTCGCCTCGCGGCACGGTGCCAGCGGGCGACATCACAGCGCGTGAGTTGCTCTCGCGTGGAGCCTTGCGCGCGCGCAGCGAACTGGCCGGACAACCCGAGCAGCGCGGCCGCATTCTGCACACCATCGGCGACGCCTATTTGTCGCTCGGCTTATTCACGGATGCCATCACGCAACTCGAGGCCGCGCGCGACGCGCGCGAGACGGTGTTGCCGGCGGACTCGCCGGATCTTGCCAACACCTACTACACGCTTGGCCAGGCCTCGCGGGCGCTCGGGCAGTATGATGTTGCCGACAGCAACTTTGGTCGAGCACTTGCCATTCGCGAGGCGCGGCACGGAGTGAATAGCTCGGAGTCCGCACAGGTGATGGCGGCCATTGCCCTGGTGCGGTGGCGTCAGGGCCGGCTCGCGGAAGCGGAATCCTTGTACTTACGCGTAGTACGCGTTGACGACGCATCGCTCGAACCGGATGATCCTCGATTGGCTCGAGATCTAATGGGACTGGGCATCATCTATTGGTCGCAAGGGCGACCGGCTGAGGCCGAGCCAATGATGAAGCGCAGTCTCGATGTGCGTGAACTCAAGCTTGGTCCGGATCATCCGGAGCTCGCTTCCGTGCTGAACAATTTGGGCGCGGTGTATTACTCATTGGGCCGCTTTGAGGATGCCTTGCGGCACTACGAGCGCACCCGGGTGATTTACGAACGCACGCTTGACCCTGACCATCCCAATGTGGCGTCAGTGCTCAATAACATTGGCGAGTCGCATTGGCGGCTTGGACGTCTCAACGCGGCTGAGCCATTGCTCCGACGCGCCTTAGCCCTCAAGGAAT
>CAZVED010000035.1:0-3719 GCA_964626205.1 uncultured Gammaproteobacteria bacterium | reverse complement strand
TGTTGTACGAGTCGCATGCCGCCTCGTTATGCAGCGCGTGGCTGCGGCGCATGGCGTCGTCGATACGCATCGCCACCTCCCAGAGCCAGCGCTTGGCATTGTGGATGGCGCCCTCCGTGATGGGCACCACCATACTCAGGGTCCGGCCATCCTCACGCAGCCACTCCAGGCAGCGCTCCTCATAGGCGGCGGGGTCGCCCCCGTCCACCCGACTGAACCGGATGGACGGGGTCTGAATCACCCGGTACTCGTACTCCTCCACCTCCACGCCCAACTCCCGAAGCGCTATCGCATAGCACTCGGCCTGGAACCCGACCGCCTTCTTGTCGGCGAATCGGGAGACATCCCCTGCAGACTTCCAGTCTACGATTCGCTTGCCCTCAACCCGGTCGATGGCTCCGGCGTACATCCACCGCTTGTGCTTCCGGTTGGTTTTGGGGTTTCGCAGCGGCACCAGCACCGCGTGTTCGATGTGAGGGAGGTGTTGGGTCATGGTCAGTGGTCCAGGAGGATGCGGTTGCTGTTGTCCGTCGGGAAGATATCCAAGTACTCCTCGTCCAGCTCGTAGCGGTAGAGCCCGTCGTCGCTGATGTCGAGGATTGTCTGCAGTACCTTGCCGCCGGGATCCAGCAGGCAGAGGGAGGTCGACTCCGACTCCCCCTCACTGGTGTAGTTGTGCCGCAAGCCAATCGTCAAGGGTTCGGGTTTGATGCTCATGTTCTGTTCCTCAGAAGGGGATGTCGTCGTCGCCCACAGCGGGAGCGGCGGACGCGTGGCCGGGAGCGGTCGAGACCTGGACCACTGGACAGGAGGTGTGGATCGGGCCGCCCTGTGGACGGGGGCCATCGGGCTGGTGACGAGTCACGCGGCGGTAGTACTTGCCGTTGCCGCCCTTCTCCCAGTCGACCAGTACCCAGAGGGTCTTGCCCACCATCGGGGTCAGCGTCTCAGGCTGGTCCGTGTCCATCTGAGCGCGCTGTTCGTCAGTCACACCCATGTCCATGACCCACCTCCCCAAAAAGGGGAACGCCTTCTCGGTGACGGCGAACGACACGTCGATGGTCCGGCCATCCTCAACGCTCGCGAGCAGCTGCTTCAGGAACAAGGTCCCCTTCGCGCTGTAGGAGAACTCCACATCGCCGGTCACAACACGGTGCCATCCGGCGTCGAGCCACAGGCCCTCAACGGTTCCACCCAGATTCATATGTTATTCCTCCGTTGCAGCAGCGCTGCAGTTGTTGGTGTTCATTGCGCCCATGAGGGTCGGATACGCCTGCTCGGGCTCAGCCGGCAGGATGAGCTGGGCCGGCAGGCCGTGCCGGTTCTTCGCCTCATGCGTGGGGCGATGCTCGCAGTACAAGATGCGACTGCCGGAGCCACGCGCCTTGCCCTTGCCCTTATCCCCGTCCCGAACCACAGTGGTCTGGGTATCCAGGAACAGGACCATGTCGGCCCATCCGGCCAACATGGGCCATACGTATTTCTGATCCACGAGCGGGATGTACCGGGTGTAATCGGCTCCGAATGGGTTCTTGTACGTGCTCACCGTGCTGTGCATCAGCAGCACCACGTTGACTCCCTTGTTGACGAGCGCCTGCAGGTAGCGGTGCGTGAGTTGCTTGACTTCCGGGATAGCGGTGCGGTAGCCACGACTGAACGCCATGAAGCCATTCTCACCCATGTCACCCTCGTAGGCCTGGACCGCGTGGTGCTCGTACCCCATGCGAAGGAACCCCTCATCATCGGCGCAATCGAGCACGACGTGGCTCGGCTTCAGGACATCGAGGCTCTTGTAGATATCGGCGATGGTCTGGAGCAGCTGGCCCCAGCCGGACTTGACTCCGCCCTCCTCATACCGGATCTCCGGGAGCCAGCGAACAGTGTCGGGGACAAGCCCAGCCGCCGCCAGCTTGGCGATACCGGACTCCTCACCCTGCGCAGGAACGAAGATGGGCGAGGGTGCGTGGGCCAGGAGGGAACTCTTCCCCGCCCCGCTGTTCCCGTGCACGATAATCTTGTCGGCGGTATTGGGGGCGTTGGCCCGTGTCCGCAGCAGGCTACTCAGGTCCACGCCGCACCCTCCATCAGCATGTCCATGCGGGCGTCGAGCTCGGCATCGAGGGCGAACTCATCCATCTCACTAACATGACCGTGTGTTTCGAAGTCCAGCTCACAGGCGTGAGCCACCACCTCAGCTACATCATCAAACATCAGCATCGTCTGTTCTCCTGCGACCCTGCGTCGCGTTGACCTGTGTACATTATCACATCCCATCATCAATGTCAACAACTTTTTCTTGGCCAGCCTCAACCTAGAACTTTATAACTTCACCTCCCATAGATTCAAGTTATAAGGTTGTATCATACTCAAATTAAATAAGTTAAGTTAAGTAGAACCTTATAACCTATACCCTGTAGCCTACAACCTATAGCTTTAACCCGCCGCCGCCGACGTCGTTATACAACATTCCGAGATGTGATGTCAAGGACAAAGATTGTGACACTTGACAGATGTCATGTGCACTTGTTATGATTAAGCAGGAGGAGGGAGCACAGGAGACTGAGGATGAAAGAATTGAACGAGTTAGTGGAAGAGTTCCGGGAGGAGTACATGTCATTCAAGAGAGAGGGAGGCCTGACCCAGCAGCGGTTGGCCGAGATATCAGGCGTGAGTCGTGATGTCCTGGCTTCGTTCGAGTCAGGTCGCACGCCCATACCCAATGGGGATGCGGTGCTCAAGCTGGTTCGGATGTTGTACCCTGAGCTTAACTCAGATACAGCAGTCAGCATCATCCACCTCTGCCCGTATTGTAAGGGGCAGTCGCCTGGTCCAGACGAGGGAGCTTGCTTCTGCATGCGGTGTGGGCGCAAGCTCGGAGAGCCATGTCATCGCTGCGAGGCGGTGATTGCGAAGGGCCATAACTTCTGCGGAAAGTGCGGCTCGAAAGTACGCGAGGAAGCAGTATAGTGTAACAGTCATAAGTCCTTACCCACGCCCAACGGGCCCTTAGCTCAGTCGGTTAGAGCAGGTGACTCATAATAAGAGCCAAGTTATGAGAGGGTAAGGACATACAAGAGGAGGTAGAGTATGTCCAGAAATCTTGAGCCCCGACAGGCATGGCGCGAGTACTGCGCATGGGCGCATGGCCGCAAGCGGGAGACCACTATCAACCACGAGCATATGTTCTGGTTGCAGTTCTGGTCGTGGCATAAGGAGAGCAACGTCCTCGCTGTGACGGGCGAGGATGCGTGTAAGTGGAGGGACCACCTGCTCCACACTCCCGGTCGGCGAGGGCCTCGCTCTCCCGTGTCAGTCAACGACGCCCTGCGCGAGATGCAGTGCGTGTACTCCGGACTGATCAAGTCCCGGACCATCCGGGTTGACAACCCCTTCACGTCGGAGTGTGCGCCCCGAGTGCAGACCCCGAAGCTGCGACCTAAGTACCTCGAGGTCAACGAGATGGAGGGGCTGCTCGAGATAGCGCAGGAGTACTCCCGTGACGCCCACCTATTCTGCGCTCTCGGGCTGTACGCTGGGCTTCGGAGGGGAGAGATTGACAACCTGCGCTGGCGTGACATCGACACCGAGAGGCGTGGCCAGGATGGCAGGGTGCTGGGTTGTATCTACATCTGGAGTGGCGAGGATCGCATGCTTAAAACTAAGCAAGCTGACCGGGTGGTGCCCTTGCACCCGGAGCTGCGGCGGGTGCTGGACCTGTA
>CAZVED010000034.1:0-4020 GCA_964626205.1 uncultured Gammaproteobacteria bacterium | reverse complement strand
CTTGACACGTTACTACACATACTATAGAATACAAGTATACCAAGGAGGTACAGAATGAAAAAGCATGAACAGACGGTAGTTGTTGACGTAATATCAAACAATGGTAACGATGTACAAGTACAAATTGCTGGTGGCATGGAGTGGGTGGATGAAGATAATAACTGGGTTGAACGTGGAATATCACATGAAATGTTGTATAACTTTTCCGCACAAGATGTAGAAGCTATGGTGTATGAACTTCCAGCAGTTCATGGAAAAGTTATAGACCATGTTCTTGCAGAATATGCAATCAATGCTTTAATAGGTATTGAATCGGCTACGTCAATGTGTCAGCGATATGGTTATCAGTTAAAGATAAGTACAGAAGAAACTGTAGAAAATTTGATCGAAACATATACACCAGAACAGCTTGCAAAGTTGTTTATAAAGAACATGACAAGTTCCGACCTGTCACGTTTCGTAGAAGCACTTTCCAAGGAGGTCTGAAGATGGTTAAACTTATGGTCGATAATGATGGTGATTGTCGGGTACTGGACGTAGAATCTGGTAAGTGTTTGAAAGTGTGTAGCAGTATTCGTGAAGCTGTCAAGTATTGTCACAATCGGTATCTTGACATAGTGGCGTGATGGTGCTATACTGTTTGTAGTTATCCGCAATAGTGCGGATATATGCGAGTTAGATGAAATAAAGGAGGTCACAGACCATGTTCGATATAGAAGAAACACACCCATTGAAAAAACACCTATCTGAAATATGGTCTGAACCAAACGTCAAGAACGTCTTCGGTAGATTAGAAGCACCAAAGGTGTTAGACCGTGCATACTTACTCACCGATGCAATGGCACAGGGTAAATTCTTGTCACTATGTCAGGGGGATGCTATAGATAAACTGCACCTAACAGTAGAACAAATCACCCCCTACCTGACCCCCCCTAAGCTCTTCGTTACAATCAAGGAAGCCGTACTACTGCAAGCCGATTCTGGTACCACCAAGGTCATGAAGATTGATGAATTCCTTCTGAACCAGTTCGGTTATTCAAAGTTTCTATACTTCTTAAAACGGATTATAGAGACAGAAGAATGGGACAGACTTATTAGCAAGCTTTCCGCCTCTGATAAACCACTTATAGATGCAATCAGTACCAGTATTCATAGACGATTCACTGGTTGGATTTATTTCATTCAATGGTATGAAAAGAATTCAGAACGGATTTCAAACACAAATAGAGGTGCCTTTTCGTTATCCCCTCTTAGAACTTTACATGATGCTATAAGCGATTATCTAACATTCATTCTATCAAATAAGTTAGAATCATGTTTTATTGACTCACCTAATTGGTATAAGTATTTAGATTACTTAACAAATGAATTTTCCATTGATACTACACTTACCGATGTTGTAGATGTACGCTACACAACAAATTACAAGCACGAAGATGTAATCTTACCCCCTTCGTTATACGAAAGGATTAACAATAAACAATGAACTGGACACAATTCTTTTTGGATTACTCGATACCCTATCAGCTAAAATCTGATAGGGTTTTGTGTAATTGCCCACACCATGCGCCAGCCGATGTAGACTATTTCATGCGTGTATACCCCACGGGTGCAACTACGTGCTGGATGTGCGGTGGACATTCTGCATACGACACTATACAAAACCTTATCAAATGTAATCGAAATGAAGCACAAGATATATTCAAACAGTACAGCGACACAAAGCATTACGTAACACCTAAAGTTACATATAAGGACGTGTCAATACAGTTACCCATAGGCATGAATAAGTATGAATTGCTGTACCTTCATGGTCGATTGATAACAGATGAGCAGATTAAAATGTATGACCTACGAGGTGGTGGCATCTTTGACGATTATTGGAAATATCGCATAATCATACCAATTTACCGTAAGGGTGAAATAGTGAACGCCAGAGGCAGGACGTATGTGGACGATACTATACGGTATAAAGGGCTTCCAGAAGCCTTAGAACGTGTGCCAATCAAGCACACATTGTACGCCCATGATTTAGTCATAGGGGATTCTATAGTCGTAATGGAGGGCGAATTAGACGCAATCAGGTTTGGTCCACCAGCCGTTGCAACCTACGGAACCAAGTTCGTTGAAGAACAAGTCAGGCCCTTGACAAAGTATCGAAATGTGTATATACTATTTGATATGGACAGTGCTGGAATTCTATCCGCACAGCGTCTGGCAGATTGGATTAGCCTTCTGTCACCTTCCACCAATGTCGTTGTTGTATCATGGAAAGATGGTCCAAAAGATATTGGCAAACTCACTGACGAACAAATTAAAGAACTCCGAAGGATGGTGCTTGAATGACACAAGAACGTAAAGACAAAATCAGAGAATCTATGCTTACTGACTACTATTATCTTCTTCCCATTATGGTCAAAAAGTTTATGCGCTTTTTTCCAGCAGGTTATGAAGACGAACTTGAATCGTATTTGAATGTTGAATATGTCAACGCATGGGACACATGGGACGAGGAAAAGTCATCATGGCCCACGTATGTTACCAACGTACTTAGAACACGTAGCATAGCACACGCTGGCTACCTTACACGTCAGCGAAGGGTAAGTCCTTGGATTACTGATAGTCTCGATATGCCGTTGTTCACCGAGAATGAAGATGGTGAATCTATGTGTTTGCATGACATAGTAGCAGACACACGCCAAGAACGATACGATCTTATGTATGAAGCTGAAGATACGCTGACGTACTTACTACAGTACCTGCGTGACGAAAAAGACTTGGTGCTGGTTTTTGGGCTTCTTGAAGAGGGTACCCACAAGGAAGACATTGCAAAACAGCTTGATGTTTCTTTGAAAACGGTGTATCGTTATAAGGATAGAATTGCAGAAAAGTTGCGACCAATCTATAAGCGTATGGGAGGGGATGTTTGAGTAAAAAGCTATACCGTATCGCACAAGGTAGAATAATTTTCTCATTCAATGCCCGTCCTGATGAATGGAAACAAATCAAGATGTTTCTGAAGGATACCTTAGCATGTGCATTTGATTGGACAGCTAAGTTTTGGTATTGTAAGGAAGATGCTTCTGTGATTGCAAAGGCACGTGCGTATGGATTCATCACACATGAAGAATCTTCACAAAATAATATGAATGATGCAAAAACCTTTACAGAAGCACACGATGTCCTTGGCTACCCCCCTTTGCCTCAATATGAAATGGGTACCGTAACACTTGACGAAACGCTACTGCCAAGCGTAATACGACCGTATCAGGTGGAAGCTGTAAAGTTTATCATATCCAGAAAGAATAATGCTATAATTGCATACCCTCCCGGTAGTGGGAAGACTCTAATATCTGTAGCATGGATTGCACAGCACAGGTTCGATAAGCCTGTATTGATTATCACAACCGCAGGGCTGAAGAACCATTGGGCAAAAGAGTGTAAGAAGTGGGGTCATTTGAACGCACAGGTAATACACTCTACATTCAAAGCAAGCTATATCCGTTCTCACATAGATGCACTTATTGTAAATTTTGATATTGTTGCCAAGCTGGAAAGTGAATTAAAAGATTCTTTTTCTGCAATCATTGTAGATGAAGCAGACAATTTTAGTAATGACACAGCGAAGCGCACACAAGCCTTTGACAGATTGCAGAAGCAAGCCTGTGGTAGAATTTTCCTTACAGGTACCCCGATGCGAAACGCACCAGTGAATATGTACAATCTCCTGAAATGGTCCGACCCTTCCTATTGGGGAAATCGTGCAGACTATATTCGTAGATACTGTGCGCCTACGTTTGGTTTTGGTGGTCGTGTACAGTACAATGGCGCAAGCAACCTACCAGAACTGCATGAACGTGTGAAAGGTGTGATGTTGTATAAGTCTTTGGAAGAAATACTACCAGACCTTCCTACAATCAATAACACTGTGTACCAGATGGAAGCTGACTCTGACGACTATATACATGAATCAAACGAAATACAACGTATTATGGACGAAAACGGTTGGGATTTTGATGA
>CAZVED010000033.1:0-4506 GCA_964626205.1 uncultured Gammaproteobacteria bacterium | reverse complement strand
TTCGAACCCTCGATCTTCTCCGTGACAGGGAGACGTGTTAACCGGGCTACACCACGCGTCCACGTGGGCTCATTTGGGACACAAAAGAGTATAGGGGATGGAGGAAATAATATCAAGAGGGGTGCCTAGTGGTCTTTTTTATTCTATTTTCAGGGTACTCAGGCCTAGCGACGACGGGAGCGGTCCGTCTGGCAGAATGGCCCAGTGCACGAGGATAACCTTGCAAAGGGCGGGATTTTGTATGATCCGCCCGGACCATCGTGCACTGGGCCAGGCTGGCAGACGGACCGCTTCTCAGGTGGTCGTTCTTGTCATGTGTGTATAAAAAACGCCCCAAGGTCATCTATGACCCTGGGGCGGGTGGAGGCAGCGTCAGTCGACGCATACCTCCATCTCGAAGGTGCCGTCCGGATTGACCTGGATTGGCGTGGTGCTGCAGCTGATGTCGTAGGATGGCGGGGTGTCCGCGCGTGCCGGAGCGGGCGTGCGGGTTTCGGCCATCTTTTGTGCATCTCGATGCAACCGTTCGTCGTGCCGAGCAGCCTCATGGAGGGCTTCCTTGCTGTTCATGTTCGGGCTCGCCAGCAAGGCAATGGCACCGAACCCGAGGAGTAGGAATCCCAGCGTGAGGAACCCGAGCATGGGAAGCGAGGCGAAGAACCGCCAGGTAGGACTTCCCATGATCGACCGACGTTCATCGGGCGAGAACGGGATGTCCGCAGGAGGAACCTCACCCTCGAACGTCATCGGAGACGGAACGGTATCACGCTCCTCCGACGTCCTTTCGGGCGTCATCGGCGGCATGGTCGCGTCGCGATGTGGCGGAGGTGGCACCGAATCACCGATTCGGCCGACAAGGTCGTCGACCTCCTGGTCCGAGAACCGGGTTTCGTCCATCGGTGGCGGAGGAATCTCCGATGTCCACGAACGTTGGATCCCTGATGCAGGTTCCATCGCCGAGGGTCGAAGCGTCTTCGGTGCCGCAGGGTCGGTCTCGACGGCGATGGTGAAGGTATGCACGCGGTCGGGATCATTCCCGACCATGCATACCAACTCCGTGTCGCCGGGAGCGTACGGGATGAAGTCGGCGCTGATGCTGCCGTCCTCGTCCACGCAGTGGCTCATCCGTTTCACGCTGCCGGAGCCGCGCGTCGGTGGGAGCCAGATGACGGGTTCGCCGGGCTCACCGGCGTCGAGGACATAGAGCGATGCCGGGGCCTGCCCCAGCACCACGCTCTGCCGCTCTCCCAGGATGCGGGAGGTTCGTTGCGTCTCCATGTCACTCCGTCCTTTCGGGTGTTTGGAGCTCCGACGTGTCGATGGCCCCTTCGGGCTCTTCTGACACGTCGCGAAGGTCCTCGAGGACCGCCTCCGTGACCGCAGTGACCGTTTCCACGGTCTTCTGCGTTTCTTCGGAGGTGACTTGTTCTGCCGTCTCCGTGGTGTCGATAGCTGGCTTCGCCACCGTTTCCGACGCCGCAGCTGCTTTTGCGGACACGGCGGGAATGGGCGCGCAGTCGTTACCGACCACGCGCTTGTTGCCGTTCGCCAGCGTGAGCGTTGCGAACGTCTTGCAGGTGGTGAAGTCGACCGCGGCGACCATCACTCCCTTTGCCGGCATGCGGGGAGGGGGAGAAACGACAGGCGCCGCTTCGTCGGTCACCGGAGCCGTGGGTGCAGGTGCCGTTTCGGGCACCGGAAGCTGCGTCGTGGTGACGCCATCATCCGGCATGTGCGCTACCGAGATCATCACGATCCCGCACACGGCGAGTACCGCGATGAGCGCGGCAGCGACCTTGGTCCGCGTGGACCACTTCTTGCGGTCGACGACCTCGATCTCCAGCTCCGGCATGTTCGCCGGGTTGTTCGGATCCGTCGTGAAGTCATGGACCACCGTCTTTGCGTCGTTGCTCATGTCACATCTCCTTCGTTGCAGGTTGAAAAGACCCGTTTGCGCTCAGGAAAGGCGTTCCTTTCGTGAGGTCCGGGCAAAAAGCCAGACCCGTCACTCTAGCAGAAAAATGCGTGTTTGTCAATGCTGTCGTGCCTATAGCAAAAAACGGCCGGGAGGCCGTTTTTTCGCTTACTTCTTCGCTGCGTCGAAAATCGCCTTGAAGATTTCTGGGTGATTAGCTGCGACGTCCGCGAGGATCTTGCGGTCGATCGTGATACCGGCCTTCTTGAGGGCGCCCATGAAGGCGCTGTAGGACATCCCGTGGAGGCGGGAAGCGGCACCGATCTTGATCTGCCACAGTCCGCGCATGTCGCGCTTCTTGAGGCGGCGTCCGCGATAGGCGTTTACGCCGGCCTTGAGGACGCCGACACGGCCTTCAATCATTTTGTTCTTGCGACCGAAGCGGAACCCCTTGGTCTTCTTCAGGATATTGCGCCGGCGCTTCGCATGGATTACTCCGCGTTTGACTCGTGGCATACCGTTGTTACTTGGAGCTCTGAACGAGCTGTTTGAGCGTCTTTACGTGCGCCCCTGTGACCTGAACATCCCTGCGCTTGTTGCGCACGGTGGTTCCGTCCTCGCGGCCGTTGAAATGGTTCTGGCCGGCCTTCCGCTTGAGGATCTTGCCCTTCTTGGTGACCTTGAATCGCTTGGAGACTGCTTTGTGGGACTTCATAGGGGTTCGGCTGAGGCGATTGCTGACCGTGGGATATTACGCTTTCCCGACGATGCTTGTCAACTGTCCGCCCTGGCGGGTGACCGGCTGCTCTATTTTAAGCGGGACTTCGGCGTTCAGGTCGGCGATGAAGTCCTTGATGACCTGGGTTCCCAGATCGCCATGGCTCTTTTCGCGGCCGCGCAGGATGATTTCTACTTTGACCTTATTTCCGGCATCGAGATGTTTCTTGGCCTGCTCTTTGCGGACATTGAGGTCGTGGTCGCCGATACGGACGGAGAGGCGGACGCCTTTGACCTCGACGGTCTTTTGCTTGGCCTTCTGCTCCTTCATCTCCTTGTCCTTTTCGTACTTGTATTTGCCGAAATCGATGATCTTGGCGATGGGTGGTTCGCTCTTCGATTGGATGACCACGAGATCAAGCTCGCGTTCCTTGGCGATTGCCAGCGCCTTTTGCGTTGGGATGACACCGAAGTGCTCGCCTTCCTCGGCGATGACGCGGAGCGTCGGCGATTTGATGTGTTCGTTGACCTCGTAGGTCACGACAATCTTTTTGGGCCTGAATTTACGTCGGGAGATTCGCAAAGCCGTGATGTTTAGTGTAGATTAATGCCACATCGTGAATATGCGCATGGTACGTCATAAGCTTATTTCTGTAAAGACGTGGCTCCGGGAGCATAAGGTTGCTGCAAGGGCCTTTTTTATGAAGTTCGCCGCGGTTATCGCGGTCCTTTCGGTCGTTTTACCGACGTGGGCTGCTGTCGAGCGACAGGTGTTCGTTCGGGCATATGCCGAGGGAATGCTTGTTTCCGTGGCACCTAGTGCGGTCATTATTATGGGGGATGGGGGCACTGCCAGTGCGGATGTCGAAATCGCAGCGCTCACGGAGATGATCGGTGAAGGCGCGCGACCGGATGTTCGGTTGGTCGTGACGGATATCGCACTCGGTCGTGAAGAGCTTGCGGAGGCAACTGCCAGCATTCTCAGTGAGGCCGCGCATGCCAATCGGCCGCTGTACCTGTCGTACGCCATCGACCACTTGCGCCCCGAGGAATGGCAGACCGTCGCTACGGGATTTCTGTACCGGCTCGTGCGTGCCGATGAAGATGCGCCAGTCGTCAAAACTCCATCGGTACCCATGACGTTCCCGGAGGATGTTTCCGCGCGCGCAAAGGCGTTTCGCGGATTCGTGGCGCTCGCGTCGTATCGGTACGCGGCGTTCGTACAGGAGACTGCCGGGAAGGAGGCGGCGGTACAGCACTTATTGCGCGGCATCGCGTATGATGAACAAGAGGGGAGTCCGACGTATAGTGCATACATCGCCCGTCGGCAGGTACACCTCGATCGCGGTGGAAAGCGATAAGACGATATGCCGAAGCTCGCGGAAAACAAGAAAGCGCGCCACGACTATCAGGTCCTCGAGACATTCGAGGCCGGTATCGTGCTGACCGGACAAGAGGTGAAGGCCGTGCGTGGTGGCACGATGAAGCTTCAGGGCGCGTTCGTGAAGTTGCGCCCCGACGGTGCGTGGCTCGTGAATGTCGGTATTCCGAAGTACGGCAAAGCTGGTCCGCTGCCGGACTATGACCCGGAGCACTCCCGGAAATTGCTTCTTCGTACGCGAGAACTGAAGAAGATTATCGGAAAGATGGAGCAGAAAGGATTGACATTGGTGCCAATTTCTGCTTATACTAAGGGGTCCAGGATCAAGATTGAGTTCGCGCTCGCCAAAGGAAAGAAAGGCTACGAGAAGCGCGAGACCTTGAAGAAACGTGATATCGATCGTGATCTCCGAAGATCGTTCAAGCTTGGTTGACGGCCCGGGTCCTGCCGCTGGGTTTCTCCACTTCACCGCGCGCCAGAGGCGCGCGTCTTG
>CAZVED010000032.1:0-4716 GCA_964626205.1 uncultured Gammaproteobacteria bacterium | reverse complement strand
ATCACCTTCACGGCGAACGTCGAAGACGTTACCGGAGACGGCATGAGTGTTGGTGTCGGTTGCGGCGAAGGCGTCGTTACCACGGGAGTCGGCGTCGGAGCGGTCGGTGGCGGAGGTGCCGCAACCTTCACGACTGCCACAGCATCGGAAATGCGCCCTTCTAGGCTGGTCGCCACGACGCTGATGCGGTACTCGCCAGCAGCAAGACCTGCCGCGTTCCAAGACGCGTTCCACGCCTCGCGTGCAGCATCATAAACGAAATCAATCCGCGTCGTGATAGTACTTGCCGTGGTCGATGCGCCGGAAACGAACCCTTGTATCGCTTTCGCGGGCAGCGACGTCGTGACCGTGACCGGCACCGTACCGCTCACCGTGGAGCTCCCCGCAGGCGCCACAAGCTTCGCGACGAACGCGGTGGCGGGGGTCGTTGTCACCGGCGGCAATTCGATGACCGGCGCATCGTTCTGGACCGTCAAGACTCTCTCCTGCGCGGTCACGACTTCTTGAGTACCTTTGCGCCCGACACCACGCGCGACATACCGTCCGTTCGGAACGGTTGTGGAATCCCACTCGAGGACGTATGCACCGTCGAGACCAGGACGCGCGGCAAGATACTGGTCTGCGCCATTCGGTCCGCCGGTGAGACGGAAACCGGACGTCTCGGGCGTTCCGGACGTCTTCATGCGAAGCGTTGCAATACCCTTCACGACAGTCTCAATGGACGTCGGTGCGACCCAGTCCACGGAAAGCGGCACGGGTTCGGCAGTCGTGGTCGTCGCCGGCGACGTCGTGTCGACAGGGACGGTTTGCGGACGCGACACATTGAATGTCGTCGATTGCGTCCGTTCAAGCGAACCTCGGACCGCGGTGAACAAAACAGTATAATCGCCATCCGGCAGGACATCGAAAGGCATGGTGGCATCCCAGGTGACGCCGTCCGAAGCTGCGGTAAACGAAGAAATCTCGTGTACCGCTGTTCCGGTATTTGCACCACCAGACACCTGAGCCTTCACCATGTCCGGCGGAGTATCCGTAACAATCTGAAGCGGGATCGGGCCTACAGAGAACGTCGTGCCCGATGTCGGAGCGGTTCGCAGAATCGCGAACGACGACTCCGTCACGACAGTCTCGTCGATGACGGGCTCGATTGTCGTCGTATCCGTCACCGGATCGCTCACTGTACCGATCGTCGTATCGACGACGAACGTCATCGACGGGGCCTGTGCCTCGCGACGCGTCGGGGCATCGATGGCCGTCACGCGGACTTCCCACGTTCCGTTATCCTCCGGCGAAACCGGCATGGATGCTATGAACGTCGCGGCGCTTGACGTCGTTCCTGAGGACGACCTTTCTCCCTTGAGCGTGCGCGTCGTGCCCGGGCCGCTCACAAAAAACGTCACGTCCGTTTCCGAACCTGCACCGGACACATCTGCCCGGAACGGCACCGATTCCGACGTAAACGTCTGACCAACCGCGGGGAGGGACACCATCGCGGTAAGCGGCGGAAGTTCCACAACCGTCTGCGCGGACGCGAAAAACGCGGCGACTGCCGGAATGGCGACCATCACCGCGAAGATTGCGGAGAAGATCACGTGCGAGTGGCGGTGGCGGAAGAATGCAGGCATGTATGCGCTTCCTGAATCACCGCATAGCATAGCATGTTTCCATGGGGCACGTAAACGAAAAACGTCGCCCTCCCCCTCCGGGGCGTAGGCGACGTCCTTCTTCCGGCACTCCGAAGAATCAGCGGGCGTCCTCGACCACGACTTCGGTCATGACGTCGCCGACACGGATCGCATCGACGACCTCCAAGCCGGAGGTGACGCGGCCGAAGACCGTGTACAGCTTCGGAAGCGACGGTTGGTCCTTCAGGACGATGAAGAACTGGCTACCGTTGGTATGCGGCCCGGCGTTCGCCATGGCGACGATACCACGCTCATAGTTCAACGAAACCGGTTCATCCTCAAAGCGATAGCCCGGGCCGCCCGCTCCGTTCCCGGTCGGATCGCCTCCTTGGATGACGAAATCCGGGACCACGCGATGGAACGTAAGGCCGTCGTAGTAGCCACTCCGCGCGAGCGCGATCATGTTCGATGCAGCCTTCGGCGCCTCGTCGGCGAGCACTTCGAAGACGATCTCGCCTTTCGTGGTGCGGAGACGGACCTGCTTTCCTTTCAATTCTTCGTCCGAAAGGATACCCGGAAACGCGGTCGGTACTTCGTAGGTCGGCATACTGGTGTCATTCATGGATGAATCTTGATTGTCGGCAGGAACAGCCTCCTCGTCCGCACCATCCTCCGGAGCGAACAGGTCCGCAGGGACGGTGAGTTCGGTGATGTCTTCTGCCGGTTCTGGCATGACCGGAGCGGTGTCGCGAGGGGCGCAACCGGCGCCCACGAACGCGAGCGCGGCGACAAGCATCGTCAGGGTCGATGTGCGTTGCATGGCGTACTGTGGATTACTGAGTGAGGTAGGCCGGTTCATTATAGACGTTCCGCGCGTTCCAGAACATCCACCCGGACCCTCCCCCTTCCATGGTGGCCCGGATCTGCCCTTGGATCTTCGGTACGTCGTAGTCCGCGCCGATGTCGAAATCCTGCAGCCACGGACGGAACGTTGCAAGCTCTCGCTCCGGGTCCTCCGCGCGCATTGCCGCGACAAGCTCGTTCCCTTTCTCGAAATTATGCTTCACGACCTCGTACGGATAGGCGGCAGGATTGGCATAGCCAAGATAGCCTTTCGTGTAATGCGACGGATAAATCATCGGTGAAACGGCATCGAAATACGGCAACGCGTCACGGAGCAACTGACCGATATTGAGGTCGTAGTCATGATGGATCATGGTATATCCGAACAGGTCAGCCGATGTGCGGATACCATCGCGCACGCGAAGCTCTTCATGCAGATACGCGAAGAATTGCCGCATGACCTCGTGCTTCGGCGTCACGCCGTCCCAGAACGGATAGCGCGCCTGACTGATCTTCCCGTCGGACGGAAAACGGATGTAGTCGAACTGGACCTCGTCGAAACCGCCGGCGACCACTTCGCGTGCGGTAGCGACGGCGTACTCCCACACTTCATGGGACGCGGGGTCCAGGAACGGCACACCTTTGTTGTCGCGCCAGAGACTGCCGTCCGCCCACTTGAGCGCGAGATCCGGGCGGCCTCCCGCAAACGTGGGGTCCTGGAAGACGAACAGACGCGCGACAAGGTAGAACCCCTTCTCCTTGAGCGGGGCGGTGAACGCCACGAGGTCGGGAATTTCCGGTTGCGCGCGCATGTAGGGCTTCAGTGCGTCATCTGTCGGCGCGAACGCCAGTCGTCCATTGCCGTCCTTCACGTCGATGACAAGCGTGTTAATGTCGCTCGCCTCCGCAAAGGCAACGAGTTCCTGAAAACGTTTCGTCGATGCTGCTGTGGACGAAGTGATATAGATGCCCTTCACGACCGCTGGCATCGGCGGCAGGGGCAAAGCCTCGTTTACTTCCTCCGCGACGATACTGCCCGTATCATCGACGACCACAGCCGGCTTCAGAATGCTCCACGCTTGTCGGGATTCCTCCGGCGCGGAAGCGAGAACGAAATACAGCGCTGCCGGTAACGCGAGTACGATGACGATGTACACGCCGTACGCGCGGAGCATGTCGGCTGGCGACTTCATGCTTTTTTCCCGAGCCTGCGGAACATGGTCCGCTTCATAGATTCCACGCCCGGCTGGTCGAACGCATCGACATCGAGAAGCTCGCCTGCTGCGGCGGTCGCGAGCATGAAGAACATCATGAGGCCACCCACGGATTCCTCGTCGATGCGGCGCAGGCGCAACGTTCCGTGGGGTTTGCCGTGCTCCGTGAGCGCCATTGCCGTCGCTTCGCGCTCGACGCGGTTGATCTGTCCGAGTGTCTTGCCACCAAGGAATGCGACGCCGCTCAGGTCGAGGAACGCCTTCGGAACGGCAAGGTCGGCATCAAACGTTCCGTGATCAATGAACGTGACAGTGGTGTCTGCTGGACCTTCATTCCAAAGCTGGAGCTGCGAGTGCTGGTCCGTCGCACCGAGCGCGGCGACCGGCGTCTGCCCAGCGCAGACCGACTTTCCGTCGCGCGCCACGCGCTTGCCAAGCGACTCCGCCCACAGCTGCCGGAACCATCCGCCGAACTCCCGCAGGCGCGAGGCGTACGGAAGCAGCACGGCGACATTTTGGCCGCGCAACGCGTGCGCGTCCGTCTGAAGACCGGCGAACAACAGTGGACCGTTCTGCCTGGGTGGCGTCTCGAGGAAGTCGAGCAGGGCCTTCTCGGCACCCTTCAACAACGCCTTACCATCAATACCGGCGCATTCCGCAGCAAGAAGCCCGACGGTCGTGAGCGCAGAGAACCGTCCGCCGATGGCGCGCGGAACCGGAAGCGCGCGGTACTTCTCTCGGTCCGCGATAGCGCGCAGTGTGCCGTCGTCCGGATCCGTCGTCGCGATGACATGGCGAGCATGTCGTGCTTTGCCGACTTTGGCGATAAGCCTGTCGCGCAAAATAAGGAACGTGCTCATAGGCTCTACCGTATCGCCGGACTTGGAGATGATGTTGATGGCACTCGTCTTGAGGTCCACATCTGCAAGCAACGCCGTGAGTTCGTCAGGGTCTGTGTTGGCGCCGATGAAGCGGATGTCCATTGCGCCCTTGCGCTTGCCGCCAAGCGCGGCACCGAGCGCGCGCGCTCCGAG
>CAZVED010000031.1:3517-5125 GCA_964626205.1 uncultured Gammaproteobacteria bacterium | reverse complement strand
GCCCGGTGGTGACGGTTACCGATGTCGAGGGCGCGCTAAGGGCGCTGGGGGCGACCAAGTGAACCAAGACCTAATCGACATGCTGGTGTTGTGGTACCGCTGCGAGAGCCAATGGCTCCCCGTGGCCGGATATCCGCACGAGTGCCCATCAACGCACGGATACCGGGCCAGCAGGCAGCACGACGACGGCAACGGGGCGTTTGAGACAGACGAGCGTGGCAGGCTGGCGCAGAGGGTCGGGGAAGCGGTGCAGCGGGTTCCGCAGCCGCATAGGACGGCGCTCTACTTCCTGGCGAGGAACCGCGCCACGGGGGCGCAGGTGTGGATAAGCCCGAGACTCCCGAGCGATCCAGACGAGCGGGCCGAGATGGTGTCGGATGCGCTGGATATGTTTGCTGGGGAGGTTTAGATTCGGCATGCGGCATTGGTTTGGCAAAAACACGGAGAAGGGGGCGCGTAATGTGGCAACGCTGCTGAGTCATTGACGAACGCCAGATAATCCCCCATAATTCACTCACGCCGCGCCTGCCTGCAACTTTTGTGGGTGGGCGCTTTGCTTTTGGGGGCCGAATTTCCCCGTAAGCCCACGTTCACCTGTTCAACGCAAAGCAGGGCAATAGTCATGACGGGCCGCCCAAGCGCCTATAAGCCAGAGTTCGCAGAGTTAGCACACCAGCAGTGCGAAGAGGGCGCAACAGATCAGGAGCTTGCGGACTACTTCGAAGTTAGTGTCCGCACACTCTACCGCTGGAAGAACAGCCATCCTGAATTCTGTCAGGCCCTAAAGGCCAGCAAGTCAACGGCAGACGAAAGGGTAGAGCGCAGTCTGTTTGAGCGCGCTGTCGGGTATGAGCGAGACGAGGTTGATATCCGCGTACTGAATGGCGAGATCGTCAAGACGATCATTCGCAAGTTCTACCCGCCCGACACGACGGCCGCAATCTTCTGGCTGAAGAACCGGCGCCCATCTGAGTGGCGGGACAAGACTGACGTTGGTGTCTCTGGTGCGCTGAAGGTGTTCGCAACCAGCGCGGACGAGGACATTTGAAACTCACCGCCAGGCAGCAGCAGGCACAGAGGGTACTGGCCGGCCCAGCTACTCACCTGATGCTGTACGGGGGGAGCCGGAGCGGTAAAACGTTCCTGCTGGTCCGCAACGTCGTCATGCGTGCGCTGAAGGCCCCCAAGAGCCGGCACGCGATCCTGAGATTCAGGTTCAACGCTGTGAAGGCGAGCGTTGTTCTCGACACCTTCCCCAAGGTCATGGAAGTGGCTTTTGCGGGGGTTCAGTACGAGATGAACAAGACGGATTGGATCGCATCCTTTCCGAACGGCAGTCAGATTTGGTTCGGTGGTCTGGACGACAAAGAGCGGACAGAGAAGATCCTCGGGCAAGAGTTCGTGACGATCTATCTCAATGAGGCGTCGCAGATCCCATGGTCGAGCCGGAACGTCGCCCTAACCCGCCTGGCGCAGAAGGTCATGCAGGAGATCGAGGGCAGGGAGCCTAAGCCGCTCTCGCCCCGGATGTACTACGACTGCAACCCTCCGTCCAAGGCGCATTGGACATACCGGCTCTTCCACGACAAGACAGACCCCGAGACGCGG
>CAZVED010000031.1:0-3417 GCA_964626205.1 uncultured Gammaproteobacteria bacterium | reverse complement strand
ACGAACTACGGCGGCGCGATGGTGCAGCAGGTTGTTCTGTCTGCCAGGTCGAGGACGCCCTTTAAGAAGGTCACCGCGACCAGAGGCAAGCATGTGAGGGCTGAGGCTTTCTCAAGCCTGTACGAACAGGGCAAGGTTCGGCACGTTGGCCCGCTGACCGAGCTAGAGGACGAACTGACCGCATTCAGCACGGCCGGATACACGGGTGACAGGAGCCCGAACCGGGCCGATGCACTCATTTGGACGCTGGCGGAACTCTTCCCCGGCCTCATTAACCCGCGCGGACAGCGCAAGGAACTCAAGACCATGCCCGACATTTCAGAGATGCCGGGCGGGTGGATGGCTGCATGACAGACGAACCCGTCGATGTGCTGGCGACCGCCAAAGAGCGTTTCAAGCGGTGCGTCGAGCATTACTCAGAGAACCGCGAGAAGGCCAAGGCTGATCTTAGGTTCGCTGCTGCATCGCCGGACGATCCGTGGCAGTGGGAAGAGCTTCAGCGGAAGCAGCGCACGCTACAGCAGCGGCCGTGCCTGACGATCAACCGTCTTCCACAGCATATCCGGCAGATCACGAACGACATCCGGCTCAATCGCCCGTCCATCCGCTTCCGGGCGGCAGACAACGAGGCGGACCCGAAGGTCGCTGAAATCCTGATGGGGGTCGTCCGGCACATCGAGGCCAACTCGGACGCGGATATCGCCTACGACACAGCGGCTGAGTACCAAGTGACGAGCGGAGAGGGCTACATCCGCATCGTGACGGACTACATCCGCGATGATTCGTTCGATCAGGACATCTTCATCCGTCCGGTCAAGAACCCGTTCCGGGTGTTCCTCGATCCCGCTTCGGAAGACCCGACCGGGGCCGATGCGCGCTTTGCCTTTGTAGAGGACATCCTCACGAAAGAGGAATACAAAGCGCAGTTCGGCAAGGAAGACGAGATCGATTGGGACGGCGGGGACGACTGGTGTACCGACGAGGGCGTGCGGATCTGCGAGTATTTTGAGGTCACAGAGAAGCGCGAAACACTGTACCAGTGGACGAGCGGGGCGACATCTTTCAAAGGCGACGATCTGCCCAAGGGTGTGATGCCTGGCGAACTCCCCGTTCGGGAGCGGCAGACCATGCGCCGCCGCGTCATGTGGCGCAAGATGAACGGGCAGAAGGTGCTGGACGAGAAGGAGTTTCCCTCTCGCTACATCCCGATCATCCGCGTCCTTGGGAACGAGTGGATCATCGACGGCAAGCCCGTGTATTCCGGCATCGTTCGGAACGCGAAGGACTCGCAGCGCATGTACAACGTGGCGCAGTCGGCCATCGTTGAGCGCGTCCTCATGGCGCCCAAAACCCCGTGGGTGGCGGCTGCTGAAGCGATCCAAGGGCACGAGAAGTCATGGCAGACCGCGAACACCGCGAACCATGCTTACCTTCCTTACAACCACGTAGACCCCGAGGGCAACGTCATCCCGGCGCCGGCCCGCACCGCTCCGGCGACGGTCGAGCCTGGCCTGACTGAGGTCGCCCGCTCATCTGCTGACGACATCAAGGCAGAGACGGGGCAGTACGACGCCTCCCTCGGACAGAGAAGCAACGAGACTTCCGGTAAAGCCATCCTGGCCCGCCAACGGGAGGGCGACAACGCGACGTATCACTACGTCGATAACCTGGGTCGTGCGATCCGGCATGTCGGGCGGATCATTCTCGACATGTACCCGCGTGTCTACACAGAGCGCAGGGTCATGACCATCGTCGGAGAGGACGGCGGCTCTTCTATCGCCACCATGGACCCGGATCTGGATCAGGCGGTGGTCGAGTCCAAGGGAACGGATGGGGCTCTACAGCGGTCCTTCTCGCCCTTCGTTGGGACGTATGACGTATATGAGGGCTCAGGCCCCGGCTACGCCACGCGCAGGGCCGAACAGGTCGAAGCCATGACCGCCATGACGCAGGCGAACCCGACGTTGTGGGGTGTCATCGGTGACGTTCTGGTCCAGAGCATGGATTGGCCCGGCGCTGAAGAGATGGCGAAGCGTCTGCGGGCGACTCTGGTGCCTCAAGTTCAACAGGTCATCGAGCAGGAAGAGGGCGGGCAGGAGATGCCGCCCCAAGCCATGCAGGCGATGCAGCAGATGCAGCAGCAGATGCAGCAGCTAGGCCAGGCTCTCCAAGAGGCTCAGGGGATGGCTCAACAAGCATCGTCCGAGCTTGAGTCGATCAAGGCCAGCAAGGCTATCGAAGCCGCCCGATTGGACATCGACCGATTCCGCGCCGAGACAGAGCGGATGAAGCTTATGCAGGCCGGCGAGATCGAGTCCGCCAAGATCGAGGGCGGGATCATCGAAGCCGACATGGACGCCGACGCAGAGCGGGATGTCGCCGCTCTTAACGGCTTGGTCAAGATGCAGATTGCCGGCATGCAGCCAGATCCAGCGCTGCAAGCCGAAGCCGCCGACTCGGAAGGGTTGGCCTAAACGCTGCCCAGCAGCCGTACCCGTGCGTCCACGGGGTCGAGGAATCAATGAACCAAGAGAACACCGCTTCCGTGGTGGAAGCCGCCGCATCGGCCGACGAAACCCAAGCCGAGCAAGACATCACCCAAGGTACTGCTGCCGAAGGTGTAGAGGCTCAGGAAGAGCAACAACAGCAGGAAGAACG
This sequence comes from uncultured Gammaproteobacteria bacterium, assembly GCA_964626205.1. Lineage (GTDB taxonomy): Bacteria > Patescibacteriota > Patescibacteriia > SG8-24 > SG8-24 > CAZVED01. The sequence continues at coordinate 759 of CAZVED010000031.1, read as the reverse complement.
CCGGTTCACTCAAGCCGAGTTGGACGCGGCGATTCAGAAGCGGCTATTGAAGGAAGAGCGCCGGATTCATCGGCGCCTGGAGGCACAACTCCGCGAACAAGCGGAAGCCGCCAAGGCGCAGAAACAGCCCGAGCGCGACGAATTCAAGGACGACGACGAATACATCCGAGCGCAGATCGACCACATGGCGACCGCAAGGGCTCGCCAGATGATCGAGCAGCGCGAGCGCGAGCGCGAGATCCAAGAGCGGACCGAGGGGTTCCTCTCCAAAGCCGAACAGGCCCAGGAGAAGTACCCGGATTTTGAGTCCGTTGTCGGTAACCCTCGCCTGCCGATCAATGAGTCGATGGCCGAGTTCATGGCCCTGTCGGCTCAGGGTGCGGAGATTGCCTATCACCTGGGCAAGAACCCCACCAAGGCAGCAGAGATCGCGCGGATGTCTCCGGTGCGTGCCGCTTTGGAGCTTCAGAAGCTCGAAGCCACTTTTGTTGACAAGCCTCGCCGGACCCCACCGCCCGAGCCTATCTCGCCCCTTGGAAACCGGGGGCGGTCCTCGACCAGTGCTTTGCCGTCAGACGATGACGACATCGATACGTGGATGAGGAAAGAACAGCAACGGCTCAAGGCCCGGTAAACCACTTCCTGAAAGAGAGTCATGCCCAATACGATCCTTACCCCCACCGCAGTGACCCGCAAGGCGCTGCAAATCCTGCACCAGAAGCTGAACTTCGTCGGCAACGTGAACCGGCAGTACGACTC
>CAZVED010000030.1:0-5641 GCA_964626205.1 uncultured Gammaproteobacteria bacterium | reverse complement strand
TCCGTATCGCTTCCAACCCTCATGTCATGCACGCGTACGAAGAACACGAACACGAACACGATCATGGGATGTACTAAAAGGACCGGCCTAGTACTAAGGGCCGGTCTTTAGTACTCTCGCTTTTCCGACAGGAGCGGTCTTTTTGCGGCCTGCCGTTGTCGTCGGGGCCTCATCGGTGCGCTGCACCGATTTCACCCCTCCTTCTAGGCAGTCCGCAAAAATCCTCGCTCGTGCTCTGGTTGGATGTTTCGCCATCCGCTCGCCACCGTTGACACTCTAGGGCGCGCGCGTTACGGTCATTCGCGGAAGGAGGTCTGTCCATGGACGACCTGATCCCGTTCCTGAAAGCGACGCTTCCGCTCGTCTGGTGCCGCGATACTGCGAGTTTGTCCACCCAAGGACATTGGAGCGATCTCAACCCGGCGCTGGGGCAGAGCGACGTCACGGCACTGCTCGTGCAGCAGCTCTGTGGCGGCGAGATTGTCCGCACGTTCGTGCGGGGCTACGGTGCGCACTACTTCAACCGTCTTCCGGTGAAAGCTTCTGCCGAAGATGGAGACAAGGACGATGGTGCTGGTGACTCGCCCCACGGCACCGAGGTGGATCTCACGGATATGCAGTATCCGGAAGGTACGATCATTCCGCCGGGGTACGTCGTGACCCGCCAAGACATGCTCAAGGGCTACATCGCGAAGCGGCTGCAAATTCCCGAACGTTACGACCTGCTCATGGGTCGGTACGAGCGTTACGTCGTCGCTCCTTTGGTGGAGCCTGACAGCGATTGAGATGGCCCGGCGGCATGCCGGGTTTTTTGTTTTTATCGATCGCGCCCAGGCTTGACGCAAGCACCCGTTCTTGCTACAAGGACCGTGCGATCTTTGTATCGCGAGGAGGCCCCATGCTGAAATTGTCACTCGAAGGCCGCGACCTTTCCCAAGGTGCGGTGGCGCTGTCGTGGTGCTTGGATCGGGATTCCGCACGGGCGACCGTCGGGGAGAGCTACGTCGTCATCATCGTTGCGCCGCAGGAGGACTATTCCGTATTCCGCGAGCGTCGCTTCGTGGAACCGCTCGGTCAGCGCATGGCGTTCATCTCGTTCGTGGCGCCCGGCCCGTGCCGCATCTTCGCGGAGGTGGTGTGCGGCAGGTCTGACGTGTCGGTAAAGAACGAGTTCCTCGGCATGTCGTACGGACGATACGACAAGAACGTCTTGTCGTACGACGGTTCGTGCATGCGTGGCTTTCCGGAACGTCTCCGTGAGGAGATGCGCGAAGCCAAGGAGATGTGTTCCACGGAGCATCTTCAGGAGCTTCAGGACAGGCTCGTGGTCGCAGAGGCTCATGCTGCACGGTACCGTGCACATCTCGACGTCGATGTTCCCGCCGAAGCATTCGGTAAGCCACCGGCGAAGTGGGAGAGGGAGCTCGTCGGCGCGTTCTTCCGAGCGCGTCCGGAGGACGAATGTGGTGTGCAGCGGCTCCGGCTACTGTACCCGTTCCTCGGCCTCATCTTGCTCCTGTCTGTGGTCGCACGAAGCTTCTTCCTCCTGCTCGGCGCGTTCGCCGGCGGATGGCCGAAGTTCAAGATCCTGAACCCGCTGCGGTATTCGTGGAGAGACTTCATGAACGACGAGCAGGGGTTCTCGGGACGCATGTTCTGGCTTCCACGGCACGACGGCGCGCCATGGCGTCTCGCGCTATTGCCGCTCGCTCCGTTCATGGTACTGCTCACGGGGCTGCTCGCAATGGCGAACCCAGGGCGCTTGCCCTCATGGTTCCCATCGTCGGAAACGTTTCTCGGGTTCGTCACGAGCGGTATCCTGATGGGGTATGCGATCATGATCGCTCTGGTCGTCGTGGTTCCAATTCTTGTGCTTGTCGTCGCGTTCGTTCTTGGAAAGTTCGGTATCACGCGGAAGCTCATCGAGCTCGCGGGCCGTCTCGCCGACCGCGTGCAGCACCGTCCGCTACCCGGCGTCGTCACGGACGAAGAGATCGAGGCACTGTGCTGCGAGTCCGGCTCGCCAACCTCTGGTGTGGCGTCGGTTCCCGCACGGTACCGCAGCATCCGCCTGCGCTACCTCGATCTCAAAGCAAAGAACTGCAAACCGCTCTCTCGTTAAGTGAGCGCCCCCGATTATCGGGGGCGTTTTTAGTTTTTGGAGTATTTCCGACGGGAGCGGTCTTTTTGCGCCCTGTCATCGTTGTCGCGCCTCATGTGAAAATGTGTCATTGCGAGGGTGGGCGTACTCGCCTACCCGAAGCAATCCCGAGCATGGACGGGATTGCTTCGGGCCTAAAGGCCCTCGCAATGACACTGCATCAGCCTGGTCGTCGCGCGCAGTTGCGGATTTTTCACATCTCCGCTAGATACCGCGCATGCTCGACCGCCTCTGTACTTCACCGTCCCTCCGCTTTGCCGCCGCGTGCTTGGCGTTTCTTGCTGGTGCAGCTTCGCATACTGTACGCGAAGTACCGCTCGCCGAGCTTGTCACCGCGCGCGATAGTGCCGCTGCAGCATGTGCGTTCAGTGCGATTATGTTCATGGTTGCCTCGCGAGGCCGTATGGCGACATGTTCCGCGCTGATTCTTTTTGCCACAGCCGGCTTCCTTCGATACGACGCGATTCTTACACCGGAGCTGGACGGACCGTCACGCTTGCCATCATCGGCATACGTCGGGCGTATCGCATCGCCACCAAAAGATACTCCGTACGGCATGCAGTTTGTTGCAGAGGTCGACATCGGTTCTATGCTCGTCACGACGCCGGAGCGTACACGTCTCGCCGCGGGCGACATTGTGCGGTGGTCGTGTGCGGCGGATGTTGTGCGTGCGGAACCTGGTCCTGGCTATGACGACTACCTCCGCGTACGCGGCATCACGCATCGCTGCTCCATCTGGTCTTCGCCGACAGTGATCGGTCGCCATGCTCCGCCCGCACCGATTGCCGGCATCGACGCGCTTCGTACCGCAATGCGTCGGAAAGCCGACGCGCTGTACACAGAGCCGGATGCATCAATGCTCATGGGGTTGCTCGTCGGCCAGACGGACGGTCTCACGCGTGATCTCAAGGACGCATTCCGGCAGACCGGAACATCGCACATTCTTGCGGTGTCGGGATACAACGTCACACAGCTTGTGACGCTCATGACGTTTCTTCTCGCGGTCGGCGGTCTTGCGCGGCGTCAGGCTGCAGTGGCAACAGCCGGGGTCGTTGCGGCGTTCACTATTCTTGCCGGCGCGGAAGCGTCGGTGGTGCGCGCGGCATGCATGGGTTGCGCTGGGCTCGCTGCGCGGTTGTACCGGCGAAGGTACGGTGGCGTCATCGCGCTGCTTGCCGCAGCAGCGGTCATGGTCGCCGTGAATCCGCTCGTCCTCGCGCATGACGCCGGGTTCCAGCTTTCCTTCGTCGCAGTCATGGGGCTGCAGGCGTTCGGGAAACCGTTCGAGACGTTCTTTGCATGGATGCCGAGCGCCGTCGGGTTTCGTCGCATGGCCGCAGAGACGTCGGCCGCGACGCTCGCCACGTTGCCGCTCACGCTCTATGCGTTCGGTATGCTGCCGCCCACGGCAATTCTGGTGAACCTCGCAGTACTCCCGCTGATTCCGGTCATCATGGTCGTGGGCGCGGTCTCATTGCTCATCGCGATACCTGCGGATGCACTCGGACTCCTTCTTGCGCTCGTCGTCTCAGGCATCGTGCGGTTCATCCTCCTCGTTATTCGCGTCGCAGCGGAACGATTCCCAGCGCATGCTGTGCCACTTCCCGCGTGGGGGCTCGCGGCCGGATACGCCTGCGTCATTGCACTATGGGTGGCGGTGCATCGCCCGAAACCTGCGCATCTGCGCGCGACGCCGTCTGTATGAATGCTGCTCGTATCGTCGTGGGAAGCATGCTCGCATCGTTTCTCGCGCTCCATGCCGTGGGGAGCGGGGGAGTCCGCATCGACGTGCTGGACATCGGACAGGGCGACGCCGTGCTCATCACCGACGGGTTGCAGCAGCTTCTTGTTGATGCAGGACCGGACGGCAGTGTCGTTGCGCGGCTCGGTGCGTCCATGCCATTCCGCGATCGCGTCATCGAGACGGTCGTCATCACGCATCCGGACGCGGATCACTATCGCGGCCTCGCATGGATCCTCGGGCGGTACCGCATCGGGACGCTCGTCGTTGCGACGCACGCGGACGAGCCGGCGTATTACCGCGAACTCCTCGCGCTCGCAAAGGAGCATGGTGCGCGCGTGGTCACGGTCGCGACAGGCGACATCATTCGCATTTCTGACCGCCTTGTTGCCGACGTGCTCTGGCCGGATGCTGCTACGCCACGCAAGGAACGCAATGCGGATTCCGTCATGCTCCGCGTCCGTGACGTCACCGTACCAACCGATAAGCCGGCGCTCGCCATCCTCACGGGTGACGCTGGTGTCGCGGAGGAGGCGGAACTCGTGCGTCGGGGAGGACTCCGTGCGCATCTCTTGAAGAACGGCCACCACGGCAGCACGACGTCGTCGTCCGAAGCGTTTCTTACCGCGGTTGGCGGGACGGACGCGGTGATGAGCGCAGGAGAAGACAATCGCCATGGGCATCCTGCTCCGGCGGTGGTGTTGAGCACTTTGGCAGCCGGGTATCGTGTGTGGCGCACAGACCTTCACGGGACGGTCCGCGCGGTCTTTCGCGACGATACCATGCATGTGCAGTCGTGCCGTATTCTGTGCTTGTCGTGGTACTACAGCGCTCCGTAGACTTGATATTCGGAACGTTTTCCTATAGTATGCCTCCATTCTAAGAGTTAACGTTTCATCTATGATCCAACGCACCTTGGTGCTTCTCAAGCCCGATGCCCTCGACCGTGGTATCGTCGGCGACATTCTCTCTCGTTTCGAGCGTGTCGGTCTGACGATTGTCGGCATGAAGCTGCTCGTTTCCGAGCAGGATACCGCGCGCATGCACTACACCGAAGACCTCGCAAAGCGCCGCGGCGAGGAGGTTCGCAAGATGATGCTCGACATGATCACGATGGGCCCTATTGTCGCGATCGCCCTCGAAGGTGTCGGCGCCATCGCGGTCGTCCGCAAGATGGTCGGCGCTACGGAGCCGGCAACGGCTGCGCCAGGCACGATCCGTGGTGACTACGCGCATGTTTCGTTCGCGCATGCCGACGAGAAGAAGATCGGTGTCTTCAACCTTATCCATGCCTCGAGCGACGAGAAGGATGCAGAGACCGAGCTCGCTGTCTGGTTCAAGCCGGAGGAGCTCGTGGAGTACGCCCCGCAGTACACCAAGCACACGATCGCGAAGTAAGGGAGAGAAAAAAGAGGCCGCATGGCCTCTTTTTGCTATACTGCAGGAAGATTCTCAGTATCCCTTAACCTCCACTGGCACATGCCGAAGTACAGCAAAAACATTCGGACGGTCATCACAGTCCTTCATGATGAGGTGCGGGGAGATGTCGGAGCGGCACTGAAGAAGATTACCAAGGATTACATGATGACCTGGGTGGATATGGGGCACAAAGGCAAGCGTCTGTTCCATCGGACCAAGGCCGACCCCAGCAATGAGATGGCCGAGGTCTACCCCATCAAAGGGCGGAAGTACGAGATCTGGAATATCGCGGAGGGTAAGGATGTGGTGATGGTGGAGCT
>CAZVED010000029.1:0-8710 GCA_964626205.1 uncultured Gammaproteobacteria bacterium | reverse complement strand
CGGTCTTTCCAATCGAATGAGGAATATCGTGCGAGGAGCGTCGTTATGACGAAGGTCGAGAAAGACAAGTTGTTTCAGCAGCACCTCAAGCAGGGGCTGTTCAATGCGGATTATGGCGGCTTGGGATTCTTAGCGGGCCTGATCGGCTTCATTCTGTCGTTTACGCAGTTTTGGCCTTTCTCAGTCGTTCTCACGATCGGCTACGCGGTATGGACGCTCATGCTGTTCCGAAGGCTCCGCAACCCGGACGCGAAGCTTGTGGCACGGGTACAGGCACTCGTCGCGGAAGCGGAGGAGGACGAAGAGAGGCGTAATGTCTACAATCTTCGTCGACGATGCAAGGAAAAATGCATCGACCCCCGCATTCCGAATCTGCTCGATGAGCTCGAAGCCTTACGGGACGCGTTCCGACGCGGATCCAACGATGTGTCGTCCGAGGTCGCAAGGCACGTACAGAAGGTCTTCAGGGCCTGCACACGTGCGCTCGAGGAGTCGCTGGAGCTGCGTACGCAGGCGCGTCGGTTGCCGGACGGAAAGGTCCGTGAGCGTTTCGTGCAGAAGAGCGACGTGCTCGTGAGGAACGTCGAGACGGCTTCAGCCGCGCTCGCCGGCGTCCTCGTTTCCGCGCAGGACCTCCGTCATGTCGGTAACGATACCGACAACGATGTCCGTGCGCACCTCGACGATCTCGAACAGAGTTTGCGTGTCATGCAGGAGGTGGACCGGGAATTCGCCCGATTCTCCACCAACATGATGAGTCACATGGATCAAACCGTCATGGACGGTGAGAAAGAAGGAGAATCGTGATGGGCGCATTTACCAATGGCATCAGCAAGTGGTGGAACGGCTTCGTGACGAAGCTCGGTGGCATCTTCGGTCGCGGCGGCACAGCGATGCTGCGCAGCCCGGAAGCGGTCGAAGCGACCTTCGAGGCCGCGGAAGCGCAGTTGAAGCAGCGGTTCGTCGGGTTCAAGAAAGGCGTCGCCGGCGTCGTGAAGCTGCGCAACGACGCTTCCAAGGAGATCGCCATGCTCACGGGGCGCATCACCGCGGAAGAAAAGGAGCTCAAGGGCGCGCGCCTGATCGTGGAGCAGGAGGTGCGGCGGCTCGTGAATGGCGGCATGACGGTGGAGGAAGCGAAGGCGTCCTGTGCCGGCTCGTCGAACGAGCTCGTGCGTAAGGCGGTCGCCGCCTACACCGATCTCTCGTCGTCCGTCACTCGCGACAAGGAGCGTCTCGTCTCCGCGCAGAAGAACTTCGAGGAGTTCAAGGCGCAGATCGAGCAGTACAAGCTCGACGGCGAGGCCATGCAGCGCGACCAGGAGCGGCTTAGTCGCGAGAAGGCGGAGGCAATGGTGCGTCTGCAGGTCGCGGAATCCCGCAGGACGGCGACCGAGCAGATGGCCGGCGTCGGCACGAGCAACGTCGACTCGTTGCTCGCGGACGTGCGGAACATCGTGTCGCAGGCCGAGGCGGAAGCCGAGACTGCGGAGACGATGCACGGCATGGACGTGCGCCGGTCCAAGCTCCAGTTCAGCCATGCGGCGGAACAAGCCGCGGCCAAGGACGCGCTCTTCGGCGACATGGACCTGAGCGACCTAGAGGCCCCCAAGAAGGAGGCCGACACGGACGCGCGTTCCGGCGATGACCGCCTGCCGGAGTGAACGGCACTCCTCATTCGTACATACCGACAAGGTCGGGGGACGCCTCGTTCCCCGACCTTTTCTTCTTACCCGGCAGGTCGAGCGCGCTCGACGATCCAGGCAAGGGGAAAGGTCCCCTTCGGTCTTTTGAAAACGGAGGTCAGCATGGATACCAGCATGGAAACCAGCGTCGCGGACGTGCGCTATCCCGCGGCGTTGTTGCGCGCGGGACGCATCGTGAATTCCGGACAGACACGCTCCCTGATGCTTACGGGCTCGATCGGCGATCTGTGGTTCGACCCAAAGGCCGACGACGGTCGTGGTGACTATGTCCCACTGCCTGACCTGCTCGTGCGCATGTGGAGTTCGCCGAGCCGCGTGGTCCTCACCTACCAGCTCAACGGACCGGTCCGCTTCCGGAGCGACGACGACTTCGCGCTCCTTGCGCGCGTCTGGCAGATGTACGGCATCTCGGCGACTGGCGGCGAATCGGATTCGGAGACGAACAAGCGCCTTCGCGACCAGTTCGCCGCGGCGCTCCGGGATTCGCAGGGCAAGCCGGCGCTCGCGCTCGAGCTGCTTAGCCAGATCTGCCTGAAGTGCCGCGAGGCGAGATTCCCCAAGGGGAACCCTCGGTGCGGAGAGAAGGTCATGGACAAGAGTCTCGTCATCATCGTCGAAGGGACGGAGCTCATCATCCCGGAAGGCGAGGTCGGCAGGCTCTCGGACGCGGATCGCATGCGCGTCGCGATTTGCCAGGATTGGCTCTCGGACCCGGGCTTCCAGCGCGGTGCCGACGCGGTCGTCCTGCTCGCGGAATCGCGCGGCAGCATCAACGCGCGCGTGGCGCGTCTGCCGCAGCTCATCGATGTGGAGCTTCCCGCTCCCGACGAGGCGCGGCGGCGGCACTGCATCGACTGGTTCAATACGCATCACGCCGGCGGCGTCGCAAAGGTTGGCATGGACGGCGGTGCGGACCTTGCGGCGTGGACAGCCGGCCTTTCCTTGCACGCGCTCATGCAGCTCTTGCGTGGTGCGGCGTACGGGAATGGCGGCAGCGGAACGGTGGACGCATCCGACGTCATCCCGATGATCGAGACATACATCAAGTCGCAACTCGGCGACGACGTCGTGGAGTTCAAGCGCCCGTCGCACCGGCTCGATGCCGTGAAAGGCAATTTGCGCCTCAAGGCGTATCTCGTCGACGAGGTCATCCCACGCGCGTCATCCCGCGACAACGACGTCATCTCGAGCATTCTCGTCTCCGGTCCGATCGGCGGTGGCAAGACCTTCATTATGGAGGCGGTTGCCGCGACGCTCGACATGCCGGTGATGGAGCTCAAGAGCATCCGGTCGCAGTGGTTCGGCCAGACGGACGTCATCATTGAGCGTCTGCGCCGCGTCCTTGCGTCGCTGTCGCGTGTCTGCATCTTCATCGACGAGGCGGATGCGCAATTCGGCGACATCTCGACCGAGCAGCACGCCACCGAGAAACGCGTGAGCGGTGCCATCCTCCGGATGATGTCCGACCCGCGTTTCAAGGGCCGCATTCTGTGGCTCCTCATGACCGCACGGCCGCATCTGCTGCCGCCGGACATGAGGCGCGAAGGGCGCGGCGGCAACCTCGTCATCCCGATTCTCGACCCGTCGTTGGAGGAGGACAAGCACGCGTTCCTCGAATGGGTGTTCCTGCCCGTCGCGGAAGAGGGTGTCGATAAGGCGCTCTTGCTGGAGCAGCTCTCCAGCTCGGAGCGCGTCCAGGAACACCTGGAGACCTACTCGGCGGACTCGTTCAAGTTGCTCCGTTCCGAGCTCAAGGCTCGGAAGGTTCGGCTGAAACGAGCCCTGACGCCGCAAGAGATTATTGCGGTCGTGGAGGAGATTATTCCTCCGGACATCGAGCTGACGCGGCGGTACCAGACGCTGCAAGCGCTCATGAACTGCACGCGCAAGTCGTTGCTCCCACCATTCGAAGGTAAACTCAAGGCCAAGCGCCTCGAGTGGGCCGCGGAGATCCGCAGGTTGGAGCTCGAAGGCATCCGCTAGTTCTTTCTTTGACGGCACCCCCCCCTTATGGGTGCCGTCTTTTTTATTGAGTGAGTAAGTAACTCTGCCACCACGGGAACGCCTCCGCTTCGACGCAACAAAAAACCCCCTCTTGCGAGGGGATGTTTTGTTGGAGCGGGTAGGGGGAGTCGAACCCCCATCTCCACCATGGCAAGGTGGCATAATAGCCACTATACGATACCCGCGAGCCAGCGAATCATTTCAGTACCACAACAGTATAGGCAGATGGTCGGAGGCTGTCAACATGCCTCCGACCATGCCTTTTTTCCCTTAGCTGAGCGGAATGCCGCGCCACTTCTTCCATCCGAGCACCCCGGCGCTCGCGATAACGGGAGCAAGTGCGAGCGCACCGCCTACGGCTGGCGACGCCGCCGCAACAGGTTCTGTGTCGATGATGGTCGATTCCGTTGTAGTCGCGGTTCCCTCTGCCGTTACTGTCGAGGTATCGTCCGTAAGAACGCGGAACGTCGCGTCGTCCGCTAAGAGCGTCGGGACACCGTCAGCATAACGGAGGACGCCGGCGACGGTGATCGCAGATGCTTTCGGGATATCGCCGAACGTTCGTGCTTCCGTGAACTCTGCACGAAGCTCGAGTCCGTTACCATCACCGATCGCGAGCCACCCTTTTCCTGTTTTTTCGGAGATACCTTCCATATGCACGGTGACACCGTCCCATGTCGCATCCAGGTCGCCGAACGCGATGCGAAGCGCTTGTGCGCCTGGAGCCGTTCCGTCGGGCTGCACACCGTCTTTTCCGGTCGTGATACGGACGTGTCCGCTTACGCGCGAGACTTTTCCGCGTACAGTGATGCCGTCGCCGATGCGCAGAAACGGACGATCAGTTCCGTACATACGGATGTACGTGCCTGCGGAACCGTCGCGTTCCTGTATCGCGAAGATCGTCTTACCGACGCGGTCCGGAGCGAGCGAGACGACACCGCGTAACACCACGTCCGTACCGTCGGCGAGCATGGCGAGCTCGCTCATATGTACGACCTCGTCATCAGCGCCTCCGGCGACGTCTTCTTCGGAGGCTTCTGCGGGCTCATCCGCGCAGTCACAAGGCTCATCATCAGCATGTATTTCCGACTCCGTGGGTGAATCAGTTACCGCATCATTCTCAGCCGTCAGTACCTCTTCCTCAGGCTCCTCTTCGAGCGCTTCGTTCGTACTTCCTGGTGTCGGCACATCGACCCAGGACCAGGTGTCGTTCGCCATGCGCGCATACGACTGCCCCTCTTTTCCTGTGCCGCCGTAGGTTACGGAAGATCGTGTCGTGCCAGCGGAATCCACGAGCGTCATGGTGCCGCCGGTGTTCGTGAGTGTCAGGCGTGTCTGCGCGTACGGCAGCGCGATGTAGCCGTCAGCAGGAATCGTGATGCCGCCGAGCGCGAAAGTCTTCGCCTTTCCATCGACGAGCATCCAGCCAGTGAGTTCTGCTGCAACATCGTTCGGGTTCCAGAGCTCGATGAACTCTCCTTCGGTGTCTACGCCAATGGGATTCACGAGGAGTTCATTGATATGCAGGTCGCCAAAGAACGTCGGCGTCGGGGCTGCCGGTTCTGGCGGTGGTGTTGGCGCTGGCGTGGGATCTGGGGCCGGACAAGGGTCGGCTGTTTGCGCGCGCGATGCAGGTACAAAGAAAGCCGTTGTCGCGGAAAAGAGCAGGAGTGCCGCAAGGGGAATAAGGAAGCGTGCGCGTATCCGCATGAAGATGGTGGTCAGGTGAATAAGCACGCCTGACTTAGCGGAGGGATGTGGTGCTGTCAAACACAAAAATGACGCCTTTTTGGACGGCGTCATTTCGCATGGTTCAGGGTTTTTTCAGCAATGGGGAGATGAGGTCGAACAGCGCGAGATTTCTGATGCCGTCGAAGTGTCGTCCTTTCTCGATGAGCATAGGCGTGACGCCGAGGAGTTCGCCGTAACGAACTGCGTGGTCGCACGGCACGACAGGGTCGTTCTTTGCGTGGAGGATGAGGAATCGATCCGCGCGTTTTCGGATGCCGGACCAATTGAGCGGCGTCTCGAAGAATGGAAGGAAGCGTGCGACGTTGAGCGTCCGCGCAATCGGCGTGGAGACGAGCGTGACACAGCCGACTCGCCGCACGGCGGCTTCGTCGAGCAGATGCATGGCGAGCGTACCGCCGAGACTATGCCCGATGATCATCGTGGATGGTCCTGCGCGTTGCAGTACTTTTTTGGCCGCCCGTTTCCATTCCGTGAGGTCGGGTTTGAAAGAGTGGGGGAGTATCGGTGCTTCGACGCGAATGCCGAGGAGTTCTAGTTTCAGCCGTAACCAGGGGAACCACATAATAAAAGGGTTCGCGCCGATGCCGTGCAGGATGATGATGTGATCGATCTTTTTCATGGATGGTGGTGCGGGCGAGAGGACTTGAACCTCTATAGGATTTCTCCTGCCAGCTCCTAAGGCTGGTGCGTCTGCCAATTTCGCCACGCCCGCATGGTGGGCTTGTTGGATCGGGCGGGCTTTGGGCGCTGATTCCGTCCGCCCCGTTCCGGCCTACAGAGAGTAGGCCTCACGGCTGCGGACGTAACCAGCGCTCCAAATCCCATCCCGCCCAACAAGCCCCTTATATTCCGACTCTCAATAATGATACTTCTTTCCTGCGAGTATCGTCGATGCTCGGTAGAGTTGCTCCATCAGAAAGACGCGCGCCATTTCGTGGGTGAACGTCATATCCGAGATCGAGAGCTTGAGTGCCGCACGCTCGAGAACCGAACCATCGAGTCCTGCTGCACCGCCGATGATGAGCGTGACGTGTCCCCCGCCTTCTCCAGCATCTGCAAGGACCTTAGCAAAGGCTTCAGAGGAGAGGTGTTTTCCGGTTCGCTCCAGCGCTACTATATATGAAGACTCCGGAATACGGTTCAGAATCCGCTCCGCCTCCATACGCATGGATTTCGCCGCATCCGCCGTGGAGGTCATTGGAGCGCCTTCCAGTTCGGTGATGGTGACTTTTGCATAAGGCGAAAGGCGCTTCAAAAACTCGCTTTCCGCCTCTTTCCAATAGGATTCTTTGAGCTTCCCGACGACTAAAACGGTTATTTTCAGCATAGTTGAGCCATTTTTTGAATTCTCCAATCCTGCTTCATATTGACAACGGTGTCCTTTTCTGCTATTCTACCGCGTTACCTGTAAACCGTCTTTTTAAGCGGTCTCTAGGTAATGAACATTAACAAGGAGGTTGCTCATGGATGGTAAGGTCCAGTCTGTCCCCGCCGTTCCCATTGACGGCACACAGGGTGGATCCGAACGTCCACCCTCTTCACCTCCGGTTCGGCTCAGCCAGCCGGAGCTCCCCGTCGATGCCCTCAAGCGTCAGCGGAAGGAAACATTGCGCTTCAAGGCAGCGGTTGAGCGAATCTCCGTCGGGGAACCGATCGAGGCGAGCGTCATCGAGGCCATGCGCACCGATGTCGAGTCGACCGAAAGCGTGAACAAGGAACTAGCGGAGGTCATCCATCGCCAGAACCGGCTCATTGCGACGCTCATGTCGGCCCTGCGGTCGACGAGCGACGGTATCATCGCATGCGACCTCATGGGCCGCGTGACGATGTTCAACCCTGGAGCCGAAGCCATCTTCCAGCTCGAGGAGAGCGAGTACGGCTACGATCCGGAAACGAGCAACGCGTTGGGAGACAACCTCTTCCGACTCGTCGGCGAGTTTCTGTACCGGGGCGACACCGGGTCATCTCCGGATATCGGCTTGTTGGACCGTTTGAAAGAGAACGGTACAGTGCGCAATCACCGCATCGTCTTCAAGGGCAGTCGCGGTCGCATCACACACACGCTGTTCAGCCTCGACTACATCCGCGATCTTGGCGGCAAGGCCACGGGCCTCATCGCCACGATCAAAGACAATTCCGAGGTTGAGAAGCTGACCCAGGTCGACCCGCTCACCGGTCTCTACAATCGTCGATACTTCGACGTGAAGATCTGTGAGGTGCACGGGCTCATCCAGCGCGGGCACTACGAGTCCGGAAGCGCGAGCGTGGTGTTCCTGGACGTTGACCACTTCGGTGAGTTCAACAAGAAGTTCGGACACCAGATCGGTGACGAGGTACTCAAGACGGTAGCGGAGACGCTTCGTCGTGAGGTTCGCGTCATCGACACGGTCGCACGGTACGGTGGCGAGGAATTCGTCATCATCCTGCCGTCGGTCGATCGCATGGGTGCCGCGGTCTTCGCGGAGCGTCTGCGTAAGGCCATCGCGCAGACGAAAGTGCCGACCGCTACGCACGGCGAGCTCTCGGTGACGGCTTCAATCGGTATCGCGACCCATTACGATGGGTGCGGTTCGGTAGAAACGTTCATCGAGCAGGCAAACCTCGCGATGCTGGAGGCAAAATGCCGCGGCCGAAACCAGGTGCACGCCTTCGTCGCCTGATCTACGTCCGCCCCGGAACTTCGGTTCTGGGGCGGTTTTTTATTACGGCTTAATGCAGCGGTATTTCCGGCCCTTGACACCGTTCTGCCAATCCCTATAATGGACTTCGTTACGTGCGCACTTTGTCTGCTCAAATAAAGGAAGGTCTTGCGCGAGAAACCGGCCTTGACACGTTTTCCGGAATCCCGTAAGGTGTCTCAGTCTCGCTGAAGCTGTTCTCTCGAGAAACATCTCCACGTTCGGATCCATAAGTGGGAGACGTATGGTTTGCATCAGGTAGCTATTGCACCCGATACACTACCACACGTTTCCCACTTCTGGAGCTGAGCTCCAAGCACGTTCACAATTGAATCCAATCAAGTTCGTTCCACGGAAGTGGAACGGTGAATGTAAAGCAGAAAGAAACGTGCACTAAGACGGTTCTGAACGACGATTGCTACGTCGAGAAGGACGTTTTCGTGCTGAAGTGGTAAGAGAATGCTCGTAAGGGTGTATGGAGGATGCCTCGACACAAAAAGCCGATGAAGGACGTAGTAGCCTGCGAAAAGCTTCGGGGAGGTGGCAAACAACCTTTGATCCGGAGATATC
>CAZVED010000028.1:0-8894 GCA_964626205.1 uncultured Gammaproteobacteria bacterium | reverse complement strand
TCCCCGGCGCTTTTTCTTATCCACATAGGCGCAGTTGTGCGTACGTAACGCGGTGCTACACTTCTTTTGCTTGTCGTGGGCGCATCTTTCTCAGCAGGCGTCGGCAGCGACCCATGGTACTCTTCATAGGACGCTCCGGCGCCTTTTCCTTATCCTGAATCATTCATCATGTATGGCTTTGCACAAAGATAAACGAATGACCGCGTTCCGCACGGCAATCATGGCAGTCATCATTCTCGTCGTCGGCGGGTTCGCCGTCGTCAGCTGGATGGAGAAGAACCAGGTCGCGGACGTTTCCGCCCCGCTCGCGCAGTGTCTCACCGAGAAGGGTGTGAAGATGTACGGCGCGTATTGGTGCCCGCATTGCGCGAGCCAGAAAAAGGTCTTCGGCAAGGCATTCAAGGATGTCACCTACGTCGAGTGCGCCGTTCCGGGTAACACGCAGATGCAGACGCAGGCGTGCCAAGACGCGCAGATCGCGAGCTATCCGACGTGGGTCTTCCCGGACGGTTCCCGCTTGTCAGGGGAGCAGACGCTTTCCATGCTCGCCGAGCGTGCCGGATGCCCTTGGGGCGATGCCGTCGTTCCGGAAGGGGCTATCGAGGATCTTCCGGAAGAGGAAGTCGGCACGGCGAGCGAAGCCGTCGGTGCTGACGAGGCTCAACAATGACACCTGACGCCGCGGTACTCACCCGCGGCGTCGTTTTCTTCAAACGCCTATGCCTGACATGGACAGCATCACCATCCTTTTGCTCCAGCACCGCCGTGACGAGCGCATGCGGGAGTCAGAGCGCGTATCGTTCCGCGCGGCTTGCGGCATCGCGGAGGAACGTTTTCGTACAATCGATGCGCATCGTGACGACATAACCACCGCGCTCCTCGATGGCGTCGACATGCTGCTTATCAGCGGCAGCGGGTATTCCGTTTTCGATGAGACGCCCCGAAAGGAAGATGTCCGCGCGCTCGTCCGCGAGGCGGATCGGCGCGGCATCCCGATACTTGGTGTGTGTTTCGGTGCACAGCTCGTCGCAGAGACGTTCGGCGGAAAAGTGGAGCGCGATACGGAGAACAAGGAGGTCGGTACGTTCGTCATGCGCCGTACGGAGGATGGATCCATGGACGCGCTCTTCGCGGACATGCCAGACCGCTTCCCGGCGCAGTGCGCGCATCAGGACCGCATCATGGAGATTCCTCCTGGCGCCATCATCCTCGCGAAGAGCGAGCGGTGTCCGGTACAGGCTTTCGTCATTCCGGGGCGCGACGTCTATGCCGTACAGTTCCATCCCGAGCGGACGAAAGCCGACGTGCTCGCATCCATCGAGCGTGATCGGCAGCATGTTGACCCTTCCGCTCCAGGCACCACGTATGCAGAGGTCGATCCCTACGACATCGAAGAGACGCCCCGCGCATACGGACTCATTCGTACGTTCATCGACCGCATTGCTCTCCACAGGGTACGTAGCATTTCCTAGCAGCTCCATATCCACCATGCTATGATGATGGCGGACCCTATCGAGACGTGTTAAGTTTTGGGACAACCTTTGGCAATGGAGCCTGCATCCGTTCCGCCTTGCGAGACGGACGAAAGGGTTCCCGCGGCCTTTCATCGCATTGCGCGATCTTCCGGAGGTTCCGACTTCCGGCCGGACGCGCCAGGCGATGTGCCGCCTCGCCCTTCTTTGAAGGATGAGGCGACGAGGCCCACCTATCCATTCGCCAAAACTTGACCGTCGACGTGGGGTCCTTTATATATTCCGAAGGTCTTCGGGCCATAGTATAGTGGTAATACACGCCCTTGGGGTGGGCGAGTCGACGGTCCGATTCCGTCTGGTCCGACCAACTGTTTTCACATGAACCAACTTCTTTTTTCCGCAGTCGCCATCCTCGCGATGTTCATCTCCCTTTCGACGCATGAGTTTTCTCATGCGCTTGCGGGGTACCTGTTGGGCGATCATACAGCGAAGCGCATGGGTCGGTTGACGCTGAACCCCATCGCGCACATCGACCCTATCGGCACCGTGCTCGTTCCGCTCCTCGGCGCACTTTCCGGTTTTCCGCTCATCGGTTGGGCCAAGCCTGTCCCGTTCAATCCGTACAACCTGAAGTATCGTAAATGGGGCCCGACGATCGTCGCGCTCGCGGGACCGCTCTCCAACTTCCTCCTCGCGTTCGTCTACCTGTTCTTGCTTCGTTTTTCGCTTACCGTCCTCAATCTCGGTTTCACGAATCTTCTCGTGGTATTCCTTTTCGTGCTCTCCATCATCAACGTCGTGCTCGGCGTCTTCAATTTCATCCCAATTCCGCCACTCGACGGGTCAAAGCTCCTGCACTCCCTGCTGGACCACCCGAAGCACGCGCAGACCCTCATGCTTATCGAGACGCGCGGTCCGATGGTCCTCATGGCGGTCATTTTGCTGGATTTCGCCTCACCGGTCGGATTCCTCGGACCTTTGTTCAGCACCATGCTTGGTATCGTCTTCCGGGTCGCCGGAATGGAGGGGTTGCTTGCCTTAATAGGGTAAGGAGTCTTCTCTTGACAGGCTAACGAGGCGCGGGTACTCTTCCGTCAGCTTTAATCAATGCCCAGAACACGCTTTTTTCTTTTATGCCGACAATGAACCAGTTGGTGCGCAAGGGCCGCAAGATCTCAAAGGTCAAGTCGAAGACCCCGGCGCTCCAGTTCACGCAGGATACCCTGCACCGCAAGCGCACCGGCCTCCCTAAGGGAGCCGCGTTTAAGCGTGGCGTGTGCGTGAAGGTCACCACGACCACCCCGAAGAAGCCGAACTCCGCCCTTCGTAAGATCGCGCGCGTGCGCCTTTCGAACGGCATGGAAGTTACCGCCTACATCCCGGGTGTCGGCCACAACCTTCAGGAGCACTCCATCGTCATGATCCGCGGAGGCCGCGTGAAGGACCTTCCGGGTGTGCGCTACCACATCGTTCGTGGCGTCTACGACGCGCAAGGCGTCGAAGCTCGCCGTCGTGGTCGCTCCAAGTACGGCGCCAAGCGCCCGAAGGCAGGCAAGAAATAAGATCCCGTCCCCATTAATACTCCAGAAGTAACGTCCCCCATAGCAGAACAACAGTATGCGTGGAAAAAAAGCCCCCCATCGTGCCATTACCCCGGACCCGAAGTACAAAGACGAAACCGTCGCGAAGTTCATCAACTACCTGATGTACGGCGGCAAGAAGATGACCGCGCAGAAAGTCATGTACGAAGCGTTCGATATCGTCAAAGAGAAGACCGGCCAGGACCCGAAGGCTGTTTTCGAGGCAGCGTTGAAGAACGTCGCCCCGGCAGTCGAGGTCAAATCCAAACGTGTCGGTGGCGCCAACTATCAGGTGCCGATTCCGGTCCGTGGCGAGCGCCGTCAATCGCTCACGTTCCGCTGGATTCTTGCTGCCACACGCGCCCGCAAGGGTCGCCCGATGGCAGAGAAGCTCGCGGTGGAATTCATGTCTGCTGCAAACAACGAAGGTGACGCGGTCCGCAAGAAGATGGACGTGCACCGCATGGCTGAGGCTAACCGCGCCTTCGCGCATTTCGCCCGCTAAAGCGATGAATCGGGCAAACCGCCCGATTTTCGCTACCTACACCATCTTTGAAACGTTCATCGACCTAACCTTATGGCCCGCATCCATCCTTTGGAGAAATTCCGCAATATCGGTATCATCGCGCACATCGACGCCGGAAAGACCACGGTCTCCGAGCGCGTTCTGTATTACACCGGCAAGAAGCACAAGATCGGCGAGGTGCATGAAGGCGCCGCGACCATGGACTGGATGGAGCAGGAGCAGGAGCGCGGCATCACCATCACGGCCGCTGCCACGACCTGTTACTGGAAGGACCACCAGATTAACCTCATCGACACCCCGGGACACATCGACTTCACGGTCGAAGTGAAGCGCTCATTGCGCGTGCTCGACGGCGCTTGCGTCATCTTCGATGGCGTCGCCGGCGTGGAACCGCAATCCGAGACGAACTGGCACTACGCAGACGACTACAAAGTGCCGCGCCTCTGCTTCATCAACAAGCTCGACCGCACCGGTGCGGACTTCTTCTACGACCTCAAGACCATCCACGACCGTCTTACGAAGAACGCCACCCCGCTCCAGCTCCCGATTGGTGCTGAAGACGAGTTCAAGGGTCTCGTCGATCTCTTTACCCGCAAGGCTTACATCTACAAGGATGACATGGGTAAGGATGTCGAAGAGACGGAACCTCCGGCAGAGATGAAGGACATGGTAGAAGAGTGGCGCGCCAAGCTCATCGAGAAGATCTGCGAAAACGACGAGGCGCTCATGGAGCAGTACCTCAACGGCACCGAGCCGTCCATTACCGACCTCAAGCGTGTCCTGCGCAAGGCGACCATTTCCCTTGCTATCGTTCCGGTGCTCTGTGGCTCCGCACTCAAGAACAAGGGCGTGCAGTTCATGCTCGATGCCGTCGTCGACTACCTTCCGTCCCCGTTGGACGTCCCGCCGGTCAAGGCGATGAACCCGGACAACCTCGAAGAGACGATTGATTGCCCGCCGAAGGACGACGCTCCGATGGCTTCTCTTGCATTCAAGGTCGCGACGGATCCGTTCGTCGGAAAACTCTGCTTCTTCCGCGTGTATTCCGGTACGGTCAAGGCCGGTACGTACGTTCTCAACACCACCTCTGGCAAGCGCGAACGCATCGGACGCATCGTGCGCATGCACGCCAACTCCCGTGAGGACGTCGAAGAAATCAGTGCTGGCGACATCGCCGCCGCGGTCGGCTTGAAGGAGACCTTTACTGGCGACACGCTTTGCGATGAGGACCACCCGGTCATGCTGGAGCAGATCACGTTCCCTGAACCGGTCATTTCCCTTGCTGTCGAACCGAAGACCAAGGCGGACCAGGAAAAGATGGGTGTCGCACTGCAGAAGCTCGCCGAAGAAGATCCGACGTTCCGTGTGCGCTCCGACGAGGAGACTGCGCAGACCGTCATTTCCGGCATGGGCGAATTGCACCTCGATGTCATCGTCGATCGCATGAAGCGCGAGTTCAATGTCGAGTGCAATGTCGGCAAACCGCAGGTCGCATACCGCGAGACGATCACCAAGGAAGCGTCAGCAGAAGGTAAGTACATCAAGCAGTCCGGTGGCCGCGGTCAGTACGGTCACTGTTACCTCACCATCGCCCCACGCCAGCCTGGCGAAGGTTTCGAATTCTTCGAGGCTATCAAAGGTGGCGCGATTCCGCGCGAGTTCATCCCGGCTATCGAGAAGGGTGCTCGCGAAGCCATGGACCGTGGTGTCGTCGCTGGGTACCAGATGGTGGACATCGGCGTGACGGTGACGGACGGTTCGTATCACGACGTCGACTCCAATGAAATGGCGTTCAAGATCGCGGCATCCATGGCGTTCCAGGATGCAGTGAAGCGCGCCGCGCCGGTCATTCTTGAACCGATGATGCAGGTCGAGGTGCTCACCCCGGAGAACTTCATGGGTGATGTCATCGGCGACCTTTCGTCGAAGCGCGGTACCATCCGCGAGATGCGCGACCGCGGTAACGTGAAGGTCATCGAGGCCGCCGTTCCGCTTGCCGAGATGTTCGGCTACGCCACGGAGCTCCGCTCCATGACGCAGGGCCGCGCCTCCTACACCATGACCTTCGAAGCCTACGTCCCGGTGCCGAACAACGTCGCCGAGACCATCAAGGCAGGAAAGGCGAAGGGAGCGTAAAGCCGCTTCGAAAACGACTCCACCCTTCAGGGGCGGGGTCGTTTTTCGTTTACGACTCCCGCCGTTGCTGCTAGGCTCAAGGAAGCTCCTTTCCGCTCGGAGGCAGGTCATGCCGAAACGCTACGGTCCACTCTCGTTTCTCTTCTCCCTCGTCCTGTTCGCTGCAGTCTGTGTCGCGAGCCTCGTCGTCCGCTCTGGCGTGGCTCAGCAGGCATCTGCTACGCAGGTGCTCAGAGGCACGGCAGTCACCTGGAGGGTGCCTGGTACGGGGTGGAAGACGTACGATCATGCGATGCTTCGGCGTCTCGGTGTCGACGCGGATGAGTGCATCCAGAACGCCGACCTCAAAGCGACGCTCTGCGTGAAGGTGCTGGATGTCCGAAAGGCCGTATCGCCATCGAACGCTGTCGACACCCTGTTCCGGAAGTTCGGTGTAGATCCGGCGGACCGCCCTCGCGTCGACGTCGTCGGTACGCGTGCGTCGTTCGTCTTCTCGATGGAATCGGGCATCGTCATGGATGCCATGGACATCAAGGTTACGGCAGATGTCGCTCCAGGCCGCCCAGACAGGATCCTCATGGTCATGGGTGCGTGGAATACCGGCACATCGGGATTCTCCGCCCGCGACTTCGATGTCGTCGCCGCGCAGGTACGGCTCCGTTAAAAAAGAAAACCGCGACTTCGCGGTTTTTTTGTAGGTGATGACATCGTTCAGGACGGTTCGAGATGCTCGGTCAGCACGACCGTGGGGAATCCGGCGTCGTTCCTGAGCGTGTGCGTCTCCGGCGTCTCGTCTGGACGCATGGGGCGCGTGAGCCAGGCCGGGGAGCAGTGTCCCGCGGCATGGCAGGCCCAGGAAACGCCCTCGAGCTTCTGTCCCGGAGGAAGGTGCACGACCTTGGTTTCCGGCGCCGGTGCTTGCGCGTTCGCTTTCGAGCGAAGCATGAGGTCGTCTGCGTCGCGGAGGAGGACGGCACCGCCGACGAGGATGATGAGCAGGCTGATGGTAAGCGAGATGAGTGCGCCACGACGGAGCGCGGTTTCGGTGAGCATGGGAACCTCCATAGGAAAGAACGGATACCCGAAGAGTGTAGGGGAGCAGCCATAGGGCGTCAACCGTCGGGTTGACGGACGGACTGGGGTGATGTAGGACTGCGAGGTCGTCCTTTTCAAGGAGCCACCTCATGACTGACGCGCGAAACGGCCTTTGTCGGGCCGATGAGCTGCTACGTACCTGCGCTGGCGAGAACCTGCTCGCCACGCTCGATGTGGCGATCGCTGAGCGGGAAGCGACAATGCTCGTGCCGCCGGAACAGCGGTTCCATCCGCGCATCGTCGCGGTGATGCGCTTTCTTACGTCGTTCGACGCCATCGGAAAACTCCTTTTATGGTCCTTATGCGCCGGTCTCCTCAACGCCCTAGTAAGTTCGCTTAGTTTCCTGTCGCCCTGGGTCGGTACTGGCATTGTCGCAGGCACTTTCGCCTTTCTCGTGTCGCCTGCTCCGCTTGTTTGTGAGGTGTTGTTGAGGAAAGCGACACACTCGGACATCGCGCGCTTCTTGCGAAAGCGCTCAACGGTCCTCGCGGCCTTGCGTCACGACATCGCGGCGTTTCAGGAAGCGAGAGCGAGGATCCATCTCGTCGCCGGACGTTCGGAGCTGTACGAGGAGCTTGTCGCGCAATCGTACAAGAAGCGACAGGAGCTCATCGCTCGCAGGGATGCATTTTTGCGGGATCTCGATGATCAGATCGAGTGGACTCGTGAGGCGCAGAGCCGGGAAGCTCAAGTGAAAGGCTTGCTTGAGGAGCGGAAAAATCTCAAGGCACTTGCTGCCGACATTGAGAAGGTTCTTCCTGCCGATTCCAGCAACGGGGGACTCACGCAGGATGTCGCGGGGCATGTCGCGACCCTTCAAGCCATCGATCAGATCGAATCCGAGGTCCATGAGATGACCGCGCAAGAACCGCCGCCTCGCCGTGAGCGCGAATGAACTCCGCACGACCCCCATATTGGGGGTCGTTTTTTATCTTGACGCCGCGTCGTTCGGCGGTATACTAGGCCCACTATGCAGTCCGAATTCCTCCAAAAACTCATCGGTCTCGTCGCGAAGACCGGCAACACGATGATCGTCCCCGACCCGTCGACAGGGAAGTCCTATGTCGTCATGGACATGGAATCTTACGAGCGACTGTTGGCCGGTTCGACCCCGGTTTCTGCCCCCGCAGCAACCGAACAGCAGGCCCCGCAGCCGCTTCCGCCGCAGCAGATGCCGACAGAATACTCGATGCCGTTTTCGGCACCGGTTCAACCGGCACCTGCACCCCCAGCAGTACCCCTGCAAGAAAGCCGTTTTGTTCCTCAACAGAGCCAAAATGTAGCTACTCCATCCACCCCACGGAAGATGGGGCAGTCGGACTTGACACAGGAGGAGCTGCTGGATAAGATAAACCGCGACATCGGGGATTGGAAGACCGCTCAAGAGCGAAAACGCACCGAAGTTCTGCAGTCTGCAGCCGAACGACCGGACTCACGTCCTATCGAACGGTCGCCGAAGCAGGTCGAAACGGAGCAATCGCTCGAAGAAGAGGAGCGGTTCTACCTTGAACCGATCGAGTGATGTTGCAGATGTCGTCGGCTTTGCCGGCGGGGCTTGCCAACATTTTTTGTTTCGTGTACTCTTCGGTGAAAGTTAACTTATTCTTACGTTTAAAGGCTCCCCGTTCCTTGGAACGTCCGCGAGACCGATAAACGAAACATCATCACTATGGCCGAGAAATTTGAGCGTAAAAAACCTCATCTTAACGTGGGTACCATTGGTCACGTCGACCACGGAAAGACCACGTTGACCGCCGCGATCCTCGCGGTACTTACGGCTGCCGGCAAGACCGCGCAGAATAAGTCTATCGACGATCTCGACAAGGCTCCGGAGTCCAAGGCTCGTGGTATCACCATTGCGACCGCGCACTGTGAGTATGAGACCGACGCTCGTCACTACGCGCACGTCGACTGCCCTGGCCACGCCGACTACGTTAAGAACATGATCACGGGTGCCGCCCAGATGGACGGTGCAATCCTGGTCGTGTCCGCAACAGACGGTCCGATGCCGCAGACCCGCGAGCACATCCTGCTCGCCCGTCAGGTCGGTGTGCCGGCCATCGTCGTTTTCCTGAACAAGGTGG
>CAZVED010000027.1:0-10680 GCA_964626205.1 uncultured Gammaproteobacteria bacterium | reverse complement strand
CGAAGCGGCTTTTGGCCTTTACGCGCATCTCATAGAGATACGAGCACATCAGGTATTAGCCAACCTTTCGGTTGGTTATCCCGGTCTTCGAGGTAGGTTACCAATGTGTTACTCTCCCGTTTGCCACTAATCATACGAATGCAAGCACCCGTATGATCCGTTCGACTTGCATGCCTTAGACACACCGCCAGCATTCATCCTGAGCCAGGATCAAACTCTCAGAAGAAGTTGCACCGTAGCGCATCTTCCATCAGTTCCTTGCCCGAAGGCAAGGTACTCAGCTAAGGATAGACGTTGTATTTCGTCTCGATCATGTTGTCAAAGTTCTTCCAGATCAACCGTTTCGGCTGACACTCCTTTCGCCTCTTTTGAGAGACTTGAGCAGTTTAGGGGAATCCCCGGAACGTG
Organism: uncultured Gammaproteobacteria bacterium; assembly: GCA_964626205.1. Lineage (GTDB taxonomy): Bacteria > Patescibacteriota > Patescibacteriia > SG8-24 > SG8-24 > CAZVED01. The sequence goes on along the minus strand of CAZVED010000027.1, from coordinate 10,272 downwards.
TCAAGTGCCTCGACGGAGGAAAGAAAACGCTTCCGACACTGCCTTATTTAAGGGCACTTTTTCAGAAGCTGTAGAGATGATAAAGGGTTCCTAAGATTCCGTCAAGGGCCTATTTCCGCCTTATTTTTGAGACAAAAAACGCCATCCTTGAAAGATGGCGTCGTTGGTCTAGTTTTTCGGATGCACGATGATCATTGCGGTGCCGGCATCGGCGGGAATGGGCGCGTAACGACCAGATGGATAGTCGCGAAGGGAGCGTGTCATGGCGGAGCGGGGGTAACGGAACCCTTCGCCTTTTTTCGTTCCCGGATCGTGCGTGATGAGTTCGTCCGTCGTCGCGTCGTAGCCCGTAACGACGATCATGTGACGCAGTGGAGGAACGGAGAAGTACGGATTACCGACCGTGCGTCCATCGATGGCAGTGATGACGATCTTCCCATCGTGCAGCGCTTCGATGATGTCGTGCGCATCGATGTCGTGACGGACCTCGATGTTCGTGAACGCGTACCAGTCCCGGAACAGGCGGTCGGCAGTGTCTTGCACGGAGGTGTCATGATAGTAGCCGTAGCGTTCGCGTTGCCAGTCGGACATCGCGAGAATCTTCGTACGTGCCTCCATGAGGCTCAGTGATTCCCGCATCGCCCATTTCACAGCCATGATGACGGATGCCTCCTCGCATCCTTCCTGTTGTCGCACGTCGGACCATTCGGCGTACGGTGCTTGCGGGGTGAACGGGACAGTGTGGAAGACGCTTGTGAGACGAAGTGTCGCTTCTGGAATGGCCCGCAGATCCGCATCGGTGATGCCGAGTCCTTTGGTCTGTAAGAGGCGGAACGCTTCTGTTGGCCTGCCGAGCGAATAGCGTTCGCGCGTGACGGGGTCCACGTACCACGCTTCACCTTTTGATTGCACCTGCAAAAGGATCCGTCCGGCAAGTCGGGCTCGAAGTGCCACGTTTCCGTACGCGCCGCTTCCGGCAACGGGAATTCCTGCGAGGTCGGCGTTACTAATACCAAGGCCGAGCTCACGCATGACACGAAGAGCGTCCGCGGGGCGCCCTAAGGAATATCGTCGAAGACCGATCGGATCCACGTACCACGCTTCACCTTTTGATTGCACCTGTAAAAGGATGCGTCCGGCAAGATGCTCGCGGTCAGCGACGCTCGCCGAAACGGCCGTGGGGAGCACGGCAGTAAGGATGAGAAGGACTGGAATGAGGTGTCGGAGGGTCATTTTTTCGCCTTTCGTCGAGACATCTTCGAGCGCCATTCAGCGACTTTCTTGTGGTCGCCAGAGAGGAGAATGCTTGGGACGCGCCAGGCCGTTCCCTTGGCGGGGGAGAAGACTTCCGGGCGGGAATACTGAGGATGTTCAGTAACGCCTTCCTCGGTATGAGACTCGGTCGCAAGGGACTCTTTCTTACCGAGAACGCCAGGAACGTGGCGGCTTACGGCGTCCACGACGACCATGGCCGGAAGCTCGCCACCAGTGAGCACGTAGCCGCCGATGGAGAGTTCTTCGTCCGCGAGGTGCTTCGCAACACGTTCATCGACGCCTTCGTAGCGTCCGCAGAGGAGCACGAGGCGCTTGTATTTTGAAAGACGCACGGCGTCCTTATGGGTGAAGACCTTCCCCTTTGCCGACATCAGCACGACGCGTGTTTTCCCCGTTCTTCTACTCTTTCGCTCTCCTGCTTTCAATGCCTTCAAGGCATTGAAGAACGGCGCGACCATCATGACCATGCCTGGACCGCCGCCGAAGGGTTTGTCGTCCACCTTGCGGTGTTTTTCGTCCGCGCTCCATGTGCGGAGGTCGTGAACGCGGATGTCTAAAAGATTGCGTTCGCGGGCGCGTTTGATGATGGATTCCGAGAAGTACCCGTCGAACATCGACGGGAAGAGCGTGAGGATGTCGAAGCGCATATGTGCGTACTTTAGCACGGGTGTGCCGGGAAAAGAAAAACGACCCGTCAGCAAGGGTCGTTCATAGGGTGTTCAGACGGGCAGAGTGATCAGGTCGCGGAGATGTTCGGGGAGATCCGTGATGTAGTGGCGGAGATCCGCCAGGGCCGCCTTTTCGAAGAGGCGGACGCTTTCTCCCGAACAGCCGAGCTCCTCGCCGATCTCACGAAGGGTTTTCGGCCCCATACCATCCAAGCCAAACCGTCGGGTGAGCACGATTTGTTTGTGATAGGCGAGCCGGTCCAGGAGCATTCGCATGATTTCCGGACCATGCACGGTTTCTTCCATCGTGATGACTGCGGCCTCCGTGCCCGGATCGCGGACGGCGAGCGTTTCGTACAACGGGATGCTTTTTTCCTGGAGCGTGACCGGGTCATTGGCACCTCGGATGATCTTGTGGTCGAGCCAGACTAAGGGGCGCAAGAAGGCAAGCGCATCCTCGACGACACCTCGACTTTCCCCAGTCTTCGCCATGATATCCTCGACGTCGAGGCGTTCGCTGTGAGTACGCCGCAAACGCCGTATTTTTCCGGCAAGCACGACGGTGTGGTCGGGAAAGCGGACGGGGTGTTGCTTATGCAGCGTATTACGGAACACGTGATATTTCATCCGGAACCCCGCGACCGTGGCGAGTGCCGCATTCGCCTTGTCATTCAGGCGCATATGCGAGATCGCATCGTCGACCCCCGAAAGGGATTCGGAGACGATGTCACTGCGCGTCGCGGAAATCATGCAGGCATGCGAGTATTTCTTCGCATACCAGATTGCGAGGCGTACGTTGTGTCGTACGAGCTGTTCTCGAGCGTTGGCATCTCCGGATTGGGCGTGAAAGACGAGCGTGCGAGCCTCGTCTTTGGAGAGGAGCGGGAGGCCCAGGCACGTCTCTAAATGTGCGTAGGGTCGGCGGTAGGGTTGACGACGTGTGCGTTGTCCACGTGGCATCGTGAGGTCCCTTTCTGGTGTCGTGCCTATCGGGCGCGCGACAGTCGACGCTACCATGAAAAGGAGTCCCTGTCAATGCAGTACGACCGGTGGCGGAAAAGAAAAACCCGGTACGCAGAGGCGTACCGGGCAGTGGTCAGACGTCGTCGAGGCTCGTGACGCCTCGCAGGCGGTGGCGGAGCTTGTCGAGCGCGCTTTCTTGGAGCTGGCGGATGCGCTCGCGGCTCAGGTTGTACCCATCGCCGATTTCCTTGAGCGTCTCGTCCTCGTCATTGCCGATGCCGAAGCGTCGCATGAGCACGATGCGTTCGATGGGCTTCAGGCCGCTTTCATCGAGCAGGCGGGGGATGAGCTGCTCCCGCCGTGCGCTCAGGAGCGCTTCCTCCGGTGTCGGTTCGCGCGCCGGCACGAGGTCGAGGTACTTCGTCAGGCCGTCGCTGCCGTCGCTGTTCGTCGCGAGGGTGGCGTCCAGCGATGAATGTCTCGAGCTCATTTGCTGCAGGAGCATGCGTACGTTCTTGGTGCTACCCGCGTCACGTTTCATGCCGAGCGCGTCGCGGATTTCTTCCGGCGACGGGTGCTCCTTGCCTTCGAGCGCATAGATGCGACGCATGACGCGACGCATCTTCGAGATGAGCTCCAGCGCGTGGACGGGCACTCGTACGAGGCGGGCGTTGTCGGAGATGTAGCGCAAGATGGCGTGGCGAATCCACCATGAGACGTAGGTGGAGAGCGCTAAGCCGCGGTCCGGATCGAATTTGCGGAGGCCAATGGTAAGCCCGCAGAAGCCCTCGTTCACGAGATCTTCGATGGGCAGGCCGCTCCATTGGTGCCTCCGCGCGATCTTTACGACCAGCTTGGCGTTGTGGCGTCCAAGATGCTCGAAGGCGTGGCGTCCTTGGGAACGGATGGTGTCGCACTTCGCGCACTCTGCCCGACGCTTGCCCTTCGCGCATGCCGTGCACGTGTCGCGCCGGGACTGCCGTATCAGCCGATAGGTCTCCTCGTTGGAGAGAATGGGGTGACGGCAGAGACGCGTGAGGGGGTCCGACGTCTTCTCTTCGAGCGTGCGTCGTCGGAGAATCTCTCGTTGCGTGATCGTCGTTGCCATGGAAAGACCTCTTTCTTTCGAGGTAACCGTCGCGGATGCGACAGGGGAGCATCGCATGTTTTCATCATGGCGTCAAGAGGTACGGGTACGAAAAACCCCGCAGGGAAGCGGGGTTTTCGGAAGCAGGTCGCTTAGATTTCGAGGTCGACGGCGGACGTGTCGATGTCCGGGCTCTCGTCGCGGACCGGGCGTGGGCCGCGCTCGTCGCGGTGGCCACCTTCTGGGCGGTCCTGGCGTGGCGGACGGCGGCTGCCTTCCGGTTCGTAGATCTTGAGGTTCACGCGGGCGTTGCTCTTGGCGCCGACGATCTTGAGGAGCGTGCGGATGGAGCGAGCGGTTTGACCCTGGCGACCGATGACGTAGCCCATGTCCTCCTGGTTGATGTGCAAGGTGATGAGGACGCCGCGTTCATCGATGGTGCGGTCGGTACGGACGTCTTCCGGATGGCCGACAATGGCCCTGACGACGGTTTCTACGAACTCCTGGTCCTCGAACTTCTCTGCCATATCGATACGTTGCCGCGCGCTCCTTTCGGAACGCCGCGAAACTTAGGTGTTATTCCCGCAAGCGGGAGTACCTCCAGCGTGCCTGAATCATCGACGGTCGTCAACGTCCGGGAAAGAAAACACCGGCGCCGTTAGGCTGCCGGTGTTTCCGTCGCTGCCGGGGCTTCCGGAGCAGCTTCTTCTTTCGGTTCGTCCTTCTTCTTTTTCGCTTCCTCGAGCTTCGCTGCAAACGCGGCGTGGTCACCGACCGTGGCCTTCATCTTGTCGCCCTTGAGGATGCCGTTCGTGATGAGGAGGTTGTTGACCGCTGCGGTCATCTGACAGCCCTTCGCGATCCATTCCTTGATGCGGTCTTCCTTGACGGTGAGCGCCTTGGTGCGCGGATTGTACGAACCGACGATGTCGAGCGCGGGGCTCCATGGATCGCGGCGCTTGTCCTGCACGACCAGGCGGTACGACGGCTGCTTGCGCTTGCCGACGCGCGTGAGTCGGAGAGTGGTCATAAGTAATGATGAGTGGTAAATCGGACTCCCTATGGCGAAGGTCGAGAGCAAATCGGCCATGCCTGCAGCAGCGTCGGGAAAGCCGCCTTTTTGGCGGCAAGTCGTAGGGGGAGAGTGCCACAAGGACCGTTCGGCGTCAATAGGCATGGTTTTGGCATAAAAAAGGACGGACCGAGGGGTCCGTCCGTGCGAGAGCGATCAATCGATGGGGGTGATGCAAGCGATGTGCGTCCAGGGGATGTCGACGATGACCCCCTCGTGCTCGAACATGATTCCCTCGTCCGTCTCCGCGCCGGTGCAGTCACGCATGCGGCCGCGGTAGATGACACGCTGCGTGTCCGGGGCTTCGTCCGTCCAAGCGGCACGTGGGAAGTAGTGCCGTTGCTTGACCCACGCCTTCAGCATGACGGGCGTGCCGTACGCGAGCGGGCGGAGCAGGAGGTCACCAGGGCTGCACACGTCCCGGACGGATAGCAGCTTGTCCCCGACGATGCCCGACCTGGAGCCGAAGCGCACGTTCGCGATCTTCTCTTCGAGGATCGGTGCATCCTTGGGAATGTTGCCGCTCCTCTCGTTGATGCGCGACAGGCTGACGTAGCGCACGTTGTTTTCGTCGACCGCGAGGACGATTCCCGCGCGACCATCGTGCGCCTTCGAGCCCTTGTCGCTGCGGATGACGACGATCGGGTCGCCGGGCTGCACGGACCGCATGTTGGGGAGCGTGATGCCTGCGAAGGCGATGCCGTTCGGGCCGCCATGGCAGCGCACGCCGACAACCGGACATGGCTTGCCGGTGCGATAGGTCCAGAGGAGCTCGATCATGCCGGCGAGAATGTCCTCATCGACCTTGGTTGTGACATTGGGTGCGAAGTCGTCCGTGTTCACGTAGCGGGCACAGGAGTACCCGTCTTGGAGCGGCCAGTAGGCGTCGGCGCTGCCGAATGGCTTACCTGCCTCTTCCGCGTAGAGCCTGCAGAGCCCGTAGAACCGGGTCATCGATTCGTAGCTGTCGAAGCCGAGATGTTCGATCTTGTCGCCACGACGGACGTCGAGGACGGTGAGCGTCTTTCCCATGGTTGCCTCATCATGTGGAAGGTACAGTCCCGGAAACCGGAACGAATGAGGGTACCACGGCTGAGGCGGTCTGTCAATCGTCCACGGATGAAAAACGACCCCTCCGGAGAGGGGTCGTATGCAAGAAACCGATGTGTCTTAGATGCCATACAGGTCGGCGTATTTCCGCTCGAACCGCGCGAGCATCGTCTCTGGATCGGCGGGGCTACCGCAAGCTTCCGTGACAATGGTCTCCGCATCCTTGGTGCCGCCGATGCGGTGAACCTTTTCGCGGAGCCATTCACGAAGGTCGGAGAACATCCCGAGAGCGAATCCGTGTTCGAGACCGGGGAGGTCGCGCGCGGCCGCAGCGAAGAGCGCTTCCGCGTAGATGTCGCCCACGGTGTAGCTCGGGAAGTAGCCGAACGCGCCGGATGGCCAGTGCCCGTCCTGGAAGATGCCATCGGCATACCCGGTCGGTACGATACCAAACGATTCCTGCATCTTCGCGTTCCATGCATCCGGCGCGTCCGCGGGGTCGAGTGTGTTGTCGATGAGGGCGCGTTCGATCTCGTAGCGCAGGATGATGTGGAGCGCGTACGTCACCTCGTCCGCTTCGATGCGGATGAGCGACGGACGCACGACGTTGATACCCGGGTACATTCTTCCGGCATGGTCGTGCATCGTGAACGTCCGGCAGAACCAGTCGCAGAACGGCCGCGACTTGCCGACGAGACGTTCCCAGATGCGCGATTGCGATTCGTGGATGCCGTAGGACGGCGCTTCGCCGCCGGTCGTCCCGTAGTGCTTCAGCGGCAACGCCTGTTCGTACATGGCGTGGCCGGCCTCATGCAGCACGGAGCCGAGCGCGTCGGTGTAGTCGTCTTCGAGATAGCGTGTGGTGATCCAAGCGTCGCCTGGATGCGTACGGCTCGAGAACGGATGCGTGCTCGTGGCGAGGCGACCGGAGGCGAAATCGAACCCGGCCGCGGTTGCGACGATTTTGCAGATGCGTTGCTGTTCTGGTACCGGCATGCGCAGACTCTGCTGCCAAGCGGGGTCCGGTTGGCGCGTCGTGCCGTCGATACGTTGCACGAGGCTGATGAGCCGATTCTTGAGCGGACCAAACAACGCATCGAGACGTGCGGTCGTCATGCCGGGTTCGTAGTCCCCGAGATGGACGGCGTACGGCGTCTGGAAGAGGCAGGTGGCGCGGAGCGCGGCTTCTTGGCGAGCGAAGCGGACGACGTGTTCGAAGTGCGGCAAGAAGGCATTCCAGTCGCCACCATTCTTCGCGGCATCCCATGCCTGTTCCGAGACGGATTGCGCGACGGTCTTGCGTTCGACGAATTCCGTCGGCAGCTTTGCCGCATCCAAGACGTCCTCGTAGGTATCGCGCACGATGGTTGCGTGGTCCGGGGGGAGCGCCCCCGCGTTCGCGTCGGCGACGAGCTCGCGGAGCAGGTCCGCATAGCGCTCGGCGACGGACATCTCGTGCGCGAGTCCTGTGAGGTAGCCGATGGTCTCGGCACGCGCTTCGGCGCCGCCTGTGGGCATGGCGGTCGCGCGGTCGCAGTCGAGGAGCGCGGTTGCGGTTTGCACGTGCGCGATCTCCCGGCTCATGCGGAGGAATCGTTCGTAGCGGCTGTTCGGGTCGGTCATGACGGTATCTCCCGTGAAAAGAGCGCATGAAGACGGTAGCAGCTCAGGAGCCGGAGTCAACGGATACGAAAACGGCCTCCGGGAAGGAGGTCGTTTTCGTTACGCCTTTTGTGCCTGGCGCTTGCTGTTCTTGAGCGTATCCACTTCCTCTAAATTGATGGAGAGAAGGGCGGAGGTGCCGTCGTCGCGCATCGTCACGCCGTAGAGGACGTTGGAGTTGCGCATCGTGTAACGGTTGTGGGTGATGACGATGAACTGCGTGCGCGTGGCGAGCTCCGCGAGAATGTCCGCAAAGCGCGCGGCATTGGACTCATCAAGCGCGGCGTCGACTTCGTCGAGTACTACGAACGGTGACGGGTTGTTGATGAGGATGGCGCAGATGAGCGCGATGGACGTCATAGCGCGTTCGCCGCCGGAAAGCATCGTGACGTTGTTGATCTTTTTCCCTGGGGGAGTGGCGTGGATCTCGATGCCCGCGACTACCGGCTTGCGGACGGTCTTCGCCTTGGCAAGCGCACCGCCTTCTTCGTTCACCGCTTCTTCCGCGACGGCGCCTTCCACCGGCTCCTCGACGATCTCCTTGAGCTGGATGAGGCCGGCTGAGCCGCCACCGAACAGGGTCTTGAAGTAGCGGTCGAAGTCCGCGTTGAGCTTTTTGAACGCGGCTTCGGAGCGCGCCTTGATAGTGATGTCGAGCTCGGCGATGACGAGATCGAGGTCGTCGATAGCCTTGGTGAGGTCCGTGATTTGGCCCTGGAGGTAGTCGAAGCGCTCTTGCGTTTCTTGGTGTTCACGCACGACCTCCGGGTCGATACCGCCGATGAGCTGGAGCTGGTACTTGAGGCGGTCGATTTCCTGAAGGAGTGTCTCCTGACGGACGCCTTCCGCCGGTTGGAAGCCCTGCTTCACGCGTTCGATGCGCTCGCCAAGCTCGTTGACCATTTCCTGCTCGAGCGTATCGCGGCGCGTCTCGAGACGGGCGACCTCGATGCGTTGTTCGGAGAGCTGGCGTTCCAGGGCGTGTGCAGCGTTGATCTTTTCCTGCAGCGTGCGCTGGAGACCGAAGAACTGTTCCTTGATGCGATTCTCGCCCTCGGAGTAGGTGCGGAGCGCTTCCTGCGCTTTTTTCACTTCGACCTCGAGTGTGGCGCGTTCGGCTGCAATCGCTTCGAGCTCCTTCTTCATGGCCGGATCTTCCTGCGGCTGCGCGTCCTCTTCCGTCTTAGCCGGGCGCTCGAGATTGTCCTTGAGCGAGGACATGGACGCATGGATGCCCTCGAACGACGGCACGGTCGCCTTGGCAGCATCGATGGTCGCGGCCTTCTTGAGCGCGGCGATGGCGTCGGATTGCGTGTCGCCCAGCGCGCCGACTGTCTCGATGATCTTCGAGAGGGGCATCGCGGTGGCAGTACGCTTCTTCACCTCGCGTGCGATCTCCATCTTGGAACGCGTCTGCATCTCGCGGGAGTGCAGCGCATTCTTCTTTTCCAACAGCTTCTCGTAGGAAACTTGAAGAGCGGTGTACTTATTGTCGCCGGTCTCTTGCTTTTCGAGCTTCGCGAGGCCTTCGCGGGCTTCCTCGAGCGTCGACTCCTTTTCTTTCCACTGTTTCTCAAGGTCGGCGACCTTGGTCTGAACGGAATCCATGCGGGACTTGAGATCCGTCCACTGGAAGCCGTAGTACTGGTGGAGGAAGCCGTGGAGCTCTTCCTCGAGCGAGCCTCGTTCGTTGAGGCGCTTCACTTGGCGAGAGAGGGAGCGGAGGCGTGGCTCGATCTCATCAATGAGCATCTGTGCCTGACCGAGATTCTCGCGCGCAGCGATCATTTTGTTCACGGACTGGTGGCGTTTGATCTGAAACTGTTTCACGCCGGCGGCCTCATCGAAAAATTCCTTGCGCTCCTGCGGGGAGGCGACGAGAATGTCGCCGATCATGCCCTGGCCGATGACGGAGTACGTGCGGGCACCGAAGTTGGCCTGCGCGAGGAGGAGCTGGATGTCCGACAGGCGGACCTTGCTCTTGTTGATGAGGTACTCGGATTCGCCGGAGCGGTAGACGCGACGGGAGATGGCGACTTCGGAGTAGTCCAAGGGGAGCGCGCCATCCTCGTTGTTGAGGAAGAGCGTGACCTCTGCGAAGTTACCCTTCGCGCGCTTTTCGGAGCCGGAGAAGATGACGTCTTCGGCCTTTTTTCCGCGGAGGAGCTTTACTGACTGCTCGCCGAGCACCCAGCGGACGGCGTCCGCAACGTTGGATTTGCCGGAGCCGTTGGGGCCCACGATGGCCGTAACACCCTTGGATTCTCCTGATGGCGCCAAAAAGTCCAACGCCGTTTTTTCGGCGAAGGACTTGAACCCGACGGCTTCAAGGCGTTGGAGGTACATGGGGTGGGTGGGGCCGGAAGACAATAGGGGAATTGTACCAGTATAAGAGGCGGGTGCAAGGAAGCTGCGGGGGATCCACATCTTCATGACGGCACGGGTCCTGCCGCTGGGTTTCTCCACTTCACCGCGCGCCAGAGGCGCGCGTCTTG
>CAZVED010000026.1:0-10753 GCA_964626205.1 uncultured Gammaproteobacteria bacterium | reverse complement strand
ACGCGGGAAAAGTTGTAAAGACGGGACAGGGTGGTGCGCCCTGAGGGAATCGAACCCCCATCACTGGTTTCGAAGACCAGCGCTCTATCCGTTGAGCTCAGGGCGCATTTTGAGGTGGAGCAGACATCTCGAGGTATCGGCTTTCTCGGACGGAATGGCTGACATCTCGGGGTACTACTTTTTGTCGAGTCATAGTCTCGCCAAAAAGTGTACCCGTCGTGCCAGCCACCCGACCGAGTACCCGCTCACCCGAAATGTCCGCTCCACTTGCCGTTATCGCGGCGGGAAAACTATTCTTCGTCGCCGAGCTTCTCGTAACCGATAAGGTACTGCTGCGCCTCGGATTTGTCGATAAGCTTCTCCTTGATGAGACGCTTGAGGTCCTGCGTGAGCGTGAACATCCCTTCGCCTGCGGACGTCTGCAATACGTTCTTGATCTGCGCGACCTTGTTCTCGCGAATGAGGTTGGCGACTGCCGAGTTGTTGATGAGCAGCTCCCGTGCGGCGACACGTCCTCCTCCGGCCTTCGGAAGGAGGTGCTGCATGAGCACGGCGCGTAACGTCAGCGCGAGCTGTGTGCGAATCTGATTCTGCTGATGCGGCGGGAACGCATCGACGATGCGCTCAACGGTCTGACCGGCAGAATACGTGTGCAGCGTAGCGAAAACCAAGTGGCCCGTTTCTGCGATGGTGAGCGCAGCAGCGATAGTTTCCGGGTCGCGCATTTCACCGACCATAACGACATCCGGGTCCTGGCGAAGAATGTGCTTGAGACCCTCAGCAAACGTGAGAAAGTCGCGTCCAAGCTGGCGCTGACGCACAATGGCCTTTTCCGCCTTGAAACGGAACTCGATCGGGTCCTCGAGCGTGATGATGTTCACCGGCTCGGTCCGATTGATGCGGTCGATCATCGCGGCGAGCGTCGTGGATTTTCCGGACCCCGTCGGACCCGTCACGAGGACGAGACCATGAGGAAGCTCCGTAAGACCCTGCACAATTGGCGGAAGGCCGAGCGCATCCATGTCCGGAACGGTTTCCGGAATGGTACGCGCGACCATGGATGGGCTCCCCTTCTCGAAAAGGAGGTTGATACGGAACCGCTGGTTGGATGGCGACTGATAGCCGACGTCGAGTTCCCGATCCGCTTCGAATCGTGCCTTCTCGGCATCGGTCAGGACAGAATAGATGACCTCTTTTGCGGCGTCATCGGAAATTTCCTTCCACCCTTCGAGCGGTAAAATGATTCCGTCCACACGAATCATCGGTGGTTTTCCGACGACGACATGGATGTCGGACGCGCCTTTCGCGATGGCGGAGTCGAGCATCCGGTTCACGATCTCTTGGGAGGTGCTTGGCATAGTCCTGTCAGTTTACCAGCTCTTCGCGGAAAGCGCCTCTTTCGCTGCCTGCACCTGCGCCTCCTGCTTGGATGTCCCCTTCCCTTTCGCGACGAGCTCAGCACCAAGATAGACACCGACGACGAATTCCTTGGCGTGGTCCGGACCCTTTTCTTCCAGCACCTTGTACGACGGCGTAACGCCGACGAACTCCTGTGCGGCTTCCTGGAACGCGCTCTTCGGATCGAGATAGAGCTTGTCCTTGAGCACACCTTCGAGCTTTACAAGAACCGTGCGCTCGATGAACACTTTTACCGCATCGTACCCCTGATCGAGATACACCGCGCCGATGACAGCCTCGATGGCGTTCGCAAGAATGTAGTGTCGCGCTTTGCTATCCCGATCCTTCGCCTCGCCGTGCGAGAGCAGCAAGTGCTCCTCCAAGCCAAGATCTGCCGCGATGCCGGCGAGCATCGTCGCATTCACGAGCGCGGCGCGCCAGTTCGTTAGCTCGCCTTCCGGATTGGGGTAGTTGAGATAGAGATGCTCGGTAACGACCAATTCGAGCACCGCATCACCGAGGAACTCAAGGCGCTCGTTGTGGCCGAGCTTGAAGCTGGGGTGTTCGTTCAGGTACGAACGATGAACGAGGGCCTGCGTGATGAGGTCCTTGTTTTCGAAAACCACGCCGATATGGCTTTCCAGTTTCGTAATGTCCTGCATGCGATTTGCGTGCGGAGACATCTCACATCTCCTTTCCCCTTCGGCTTGCGCCAGAGATGGAGAGGATATCTGGGATCTCTCGTGAGTTATCGTTCTTCGCGGGGAGTCTCGTCGTCGCCTGAAGGCTCTTCGACTTTCTTCTTCGGCTCCACCTTGTCGACTTCCTTCATCTCGCCTTTCGCGACCATGTCCTTGAAGATGGCTCCAAGAACACCGTTCACGAACCGTCCGGACGAGTCGCCGCCGAACGTCTTCGCCAGCTCGATCGCTTCGTTGATGGCGACCTTGGATGGGATGGTTTCCGACATCTTCAACTCGTAGACACCGACGCGAAGAATCGCGCGATCCACCGCGGTAATCTGATCGATCGGCCATTCTGGAGCGAAGGTCGTGATGACTTCGTCGATGCTCTTGATGCCTGCCGCGACGTTTGTCACGAGGTCAAGAATGAAGCCCTTGTCGTCGAATTCCGGAGCGAACTCCGCGAGATTCGCAGTGACCATCTCTTGAAGCTTCCCATCCTGCTTTGCATGGAAATCCCACTGGTAGATGGTCTGCATCGCGATGGTCCGTGCAAGATGCCGATTGGACATAACGTGGCGGTTAGGAACAAAGAACGTTTGAGGCGGAAGTTACTTGGCAGCCTTCTTCTTGGCGAGCGGATCCTTCTTGGTGATGACCTTACGGCCGGCATACGAGCCGCAGCCGACGCAGGCGGTGTGCGGAAGGTTCTTTTCTCCGCACTTCTTGCAGTCGACGAGAGTCACTTTCTTCATGGCGAGATGCGCGCGGCGCATCCGTACGCGGGTCCTGCTGTTCCGATTTGATGGAAGTCCCATAGATGATGTTAATTCTGGATGGTGGCAATTGCCTGCATTGTAGCGAAGAAACGAGGGTCTGTCAACACACCTGCCGCCTACCGTTTCAAGAAATAAGCTGGTACCCGCATCCAGCCTATTTCCGTCAGCTTAAAAAGCAATTCCGCCTTATTTTGGTACCAGTGTCCAGCTTAAATCAAGAAAAACCCGCCTTCCTTTGAAGGCGGGTTCAAGATGGTCACGGACGAAGGAACATGAGCTCCGGACCGCAGGCGACGATATCCTGATTGTGCGGTTCCCGCATCTCGCCATCGACGGTCGTCCTCGTGGGATCTTCCCACTGCACGACCATCTGATCAATCACGGCATCGGAAACGCCAGGGAGCGCAGTGCCGAGTGCGAGCATGGGGGCCATGGCTCCAAGCTCGAAGAACGACAAGTCCGTTGCGCGGAGCATGAACTTTCCGGGCTGAGACCGCGCGTGCGGCATGCCACGGAAGCCGAAGCCGAGTTGCTCCACGGTCGACGCAAGGATTGCGGTGTGCGACGTCGTGGTAATCGGATCAGTGAACCCGTCATCCGGAAGGGTGATGCGTCCACGCACCGGTCGAGTAAGCAGCTTCCGTGACTCGCTTAACGTCATCACGCTCACGATCTCGTCGGTAAACGTCTCGAAGAGAACACGCCCAGCGCCGAAGTGACCGAGGCGATCGCCTTCGTAGTACAGGTTCAGGAAGTTCACGGGGATGCCCGCACCCCAAATGAATCCGTACTCGTCGTTCACCCGCAAGATGTGCGAGCGCGCGATGGGAACCTGCAACGCGGACGCCTCTGCACGCAGCAGCGTACCGTCACCGAATGGCCGACGGCCACCTGCCACGAGCATGGCAAGTGTGTTCGCGACAAGACGTTCCGGAGCGACATCGTTGAGTCCGAGGCTTGCGCCGACGAGACGCATGGTGCCGGTCGGCGCGTACAGAAACATCGGCAAGTCTGGAACGAGCGCATCCGCGTACGCATTCAGGATGCGCGTGAGGACGACGTTCAACGTACCGTCGCCGCCCGAGAGCGCGACGATATGCGGTCGGCGTCGAACGATGCCCTGCACGGCGGCATCCAGCTCTTCGAACGTCTTGGTGCCGTGAACGAGCGTTTCGAACGGCGACGAGGCGAGTTGCCGGGCGATATCTTCGCCTACACCTTCGCGCTCCGTGCCTTTGCCAGCGTTCTTGTTCCAGAAGTACTCGATGCGTAAAGGAGCAATCTTCGTTTCCAATCGGCACCTCCATCGTCTGCGAGTGCAGGAGGACTCTAGGATGAATAAGGGGGCGTGTCAACGGAATAGCCTGTGGCGTCAGTAACAAAAAAACCGACCCTTGCAGGATCGGAATATTCCGGTCAAGACGACGAGTCTGATGGTTTCGTATCCCTCCGCTTCATGACCAGGTAGATCGCCAGTCCCACGACCCCGCCGACGGTACCACCGAAGACGAACGTCGTGATGATCGACCCCGTGCTCGCCGGGTCCAAAAGGCACAGGCCGCCCACTGGGACAAGGACCCCGAGCAGCAAAACGATGATTCTTCGGTGCATGCATTCCTCCTGCCGTCGAGCGGCAATGCAATGAGCGGACCCTCGCACCGTTGCAGGAAAAGCTGCTGCCGTCAAGGATTCGCTGTCGGTGACTGCCGTTCATCCACGAGTACCGCGATCATCACCATGAAGTACAGGAACGGGAACGAGAACGGCACCTCCCACGACATCGCCCAAAATAGATGCTCAGCAAGAATCGGAAGCGTCACCGCATGGAGACCGACGGCCACCCAATGCCGGTACGATAACCCGACGCGCCACATCCGCCCGATGGCATACGAAAGCCACGCGCCGATGACAACGAGCAGGGCCGCATTGACCGCAAGCAGCAGCGCATGAAAAAACGCGAACAAGAGCGCAGCGACAATGGCGGCTCCGGTGCCGTTCTCGGCAAGGAACGTGAGGACGTCACTCTTCGTCATGGAACCATCTGTGAGTGTCGTGAGCGGCTGTGCGGAAATAGTCGCCCCGTCTTCAACAAGGAATACCGCCTCATGACCGATGACGATGCCATCAATCTCCCCGACATCACCAGCGGACACCGTTCCTTCTACGGACGTATCAATACGGAACGGCATCTCTGCGGTCCCGACATTCAGCGGCACATCCGCACCCGTGACGGAGAGCTTTCCTTCGGCGAGGGTAAACGTGATGCTGTCCGGCAACGTCGTCTGGAGATGTTCCACAATACGACCCGGCACCGGAACTGCGACGACTGCGAACGTGACGAACGTGGCAACGACGACGAGACCGAGAAACGCCGCGAGATACCGCAACGCGTCCTTCCATGGACGCTGCCGGAACGCGCGGTATCGCTCCACGTCGTAACAGCTCTTGCCGATGTCGGTCACGAGCGTGGCGAACCGTTCACGGAACGATGTACGCGGAGATGGTGTCGTCGTAGGTTGCATATGCCGCAAGCGTACCATGCTGGCGTAGGGAAACGGAAAACGCGCCCCATAAGGAGCGCGTTTCCGAAACAGATCTTATCCGACCAATGTTCCCGTGGCGATGGAGTCGCCGGATTCCTTGAAGGCCATGATGCGGACACCTTGTGTGTCGCGGCCAAGCTGCGAGACGGACTTGAGCGGCACGCGGATGGTCTGCCCCTTGGCGGACATCACGAGCAGGTCGCGCTCCTCCTTGGCGTTGATGACTTGCGCCATCTCGATCTTGCCGGTCTTCGCGGTGATGTTCGCGGTCTTGATGCCGGAACCGCCGCGACCCTGCGTCTTGTAGTTGGTGAGGTTGGTGCGCTTGCCGTAACCGTTCTTCATAACGACGAGGAGGTCGAAGTCCTTTTGCTCCTTCGCGCCTTCCGCGGCGATGACGTCCATGCCGACGACGCGATCGGAGCTCTTGAGCTTGATACCTCGCACGCCGGCGGCGGAACGACCCATCGGACGCACGTCCTTCTCGTTGAAACGGATGGACTGGCCCTGCATGGTCACCATGATGATGTCTTCCTTGCCAGTCGTCGGCTTCACCCATTCGAGCACATCCTCGGGGCGCAGCTTGATGGCGATGAGGCCGTTGCTACGGACGTTGTCGAACTCCTCGATCGGCGTCTTCTTGATGGTTCCGGTGGTCGTCGCCATGAGGAGGAACTTCACGTCGGTCATATCTTCGCCCGAGAGCACCGCAGAGACGCGTTCGTTCGGCGCGAGCTGGAGGAAGTTCACGAGCGCCTGACCTTTGGAGGTGCGCGATGCGGCCGGCACGTCGTACGCCTTCAGCTTGAAGAGGCGTCCGCGCGTGGTGAAGAAGAGCAGGTCCGCGTGCGTCGTTGCGGAGAACACGTGCTGCACGACGTCTTCTTCCTTGGTCTTGAGACCAGCAACACCCTTGCCGCCGCGCTCCTGCGTGCGGAACGTGTCCGGCGGAAGACGCTTCACGTAGCCGTCTTCGGTGATCATGATCACCGTCTGCTCGTTCGGGATGAAGTCCTCGGCGTTGAATTCCTTCACGCCATGCGGGACGACTTCCGTCATACGCGGGGTCGCGTACTTCTCGCGAAGCTCCACCGTCTCGGTCTTGAGGATGCCACGCATCTTCTTTGGCGACGCGAGGATGGACTCCAGCTCCTTGATGAGCGCGAGCTTTTCGGCGAGTTCGTTCTCGACTTTCGTACGCTCAAGGTTGGCGAGCTGATGCAGGCGCATGTCGAGGATGGCGTTCGCCTGGATCTCCGACAACTTGAACTTGGAAACGAGGTTGATGCGCGCCTCGTCGCGGTCGTACGATGCACGGATGGTCTTGATGACCTCGTTGAGGTTGTCGAGCGCGATCTTCAGTCCCTTCAAAATGTGTGCGCGCTCCTCCGCCTTCTTGAGATCGAACTCAGTGCGGCGGCGAATGACGACAAGGCGGTGCTCAATAAAATATTCCAGCGCGCTCTTGAGCGTGAGCGTGCGCGGCTGCACACCGTCGACCAGCGCCAGCATGTTGACGTGGAACGTCTCTTGCAACGGCGTCGCGTGGAAGAGCTTATTGAGGACCTTCTTCGGATATGCGTCCTTCTTCAATTCAATGACGATGCGGACACCTTCCTTGTTGGATTCGTCGCGGAGGTCCTTGATGCCTTCGAGCTTCTTCTCCTGGACGAGCTCGGCAATTTTCTCGAGAAGCGTCGCCTTGTTCACCTGGTACGGAATCTCGGAGACGATAATGCGGAATTGGCCGCTCTTCTCTTCGACGATCTCCGTCTTGGCGCGCATGACGATACCGCCGCGACCGGTGGAGTACGCCTGCGCGATGTCCTTCTTGTCATAAATGATGCCGCCAGTCGGGAAATCCGGGCCTTTCACGATCTTCAACAAATCGCCGACAGTGGAGTCTGGTTCTTCGAGCAGCATTTCGACAGCCTCGCAAAGCTCGCCGAGGTTGTGCGGCGGGATGTTCGTGGCCATGCCGACCGCGATGCCGATCGTGCCGTTGACGAGCAGGTTCGGGGCCTTGGCCGGAAGCACGACCGGCTCCCTCTGGCTGCCGTCGTAGTTGGGAGCGAAATCGACAGTGTCTTTCTCGATGTCCACGAGCAACGCATCGGCGATGCCGGCAAGGCGACATTCCGTGTAACGCATGGCTGCGGCACCGTCGCCATCCATGGAACCGAAGTTACCCTGTCCCCAAACGAGCGGATGCCGCATGGAGAAGTCCTGCGCCATACGGACGAGCGTCTCGTAGATGGCAGAGTCACCATGCGGGTGGTACTTACCCATCACTTCACCGACGACGGTCGCGGACTTTCGGAACTTCGCGGTGGAACGGAGGCCGGTATTCCACATCGCGTACATGATACGGCGATGCACCGGCTTCATGCCGTCACGGACGTCCGGAAGCGCACGACTGACGATGACGGACATCGCATAGTCAAGGTACGAGTCCTGCACCTCCTGACTGATGGACGCGGGCTCATAAGCAGCAAGCACGGCCGGTTCGACCGGCGCTTCTTCCTGTTTCTTCGGTTTCGGTGACATGTTCTTCTTCGCCATAGTCATGGTGTTAACGCTGCGTTTCCGTTTCGAGCCGCTCCTGCAGGTGCTGTATCTCCTCGTCGTAGGACGGCGTATCCTCCTGCGGTGCTGGCGCCTCCTGCTCTTCTTCCACAATCAGTGATGCGTCGTCGAGTTGACCGCGGATACCCTCCAACGACGTACGCATCATTTCCCGATACTCGTCGATACGAGGACTCTGCAAACGACCGTCGTCTGCGGGCGATAGCTTGTCGCGAAACTGCGACGGAAACAGGACGAGCCAGAATCCAGTAATGACCGTCATAGTCACCCCCACCGCGATCCACAGATGCTTGTGGGCGGGATCCTTTTTCTCCTCCGGCGGCATGTCGGTACGCTCGCCGTCGAACGGTTCGTGGCGATGTCCGGTCATTGCGGTTCGAGCGTTACGAAAATAGTCTCCTCTTGTGGCAACGTCTTGTCTGTCACCTTGAACTTCGCCATCGACTCCGACGTGACGCCCATCGCCTTCAGGAATGCATCGACGCCGTCGAAATCCTTGCCGATCTTCCCCGACTTGTAATGCATCGGAATGACGACGCGCGGCTCCAACTGCCCGACGATGTTCGCTGCCTGCTTTGCGTTGAGCACATCGCCGCCGCCGACCGGAAGGAAAAGGATGTCGATCGGGTGCGGGTCTTCCAAGTGCTTACCCTCGAGCGGATGCTTGAGATCGCCGAGATGTGCAAGGTGAATGCCGCCGATAGTAAAGAAGTACAGCGTGTTGCGACCCATCTTCTTACCATCGACTTCGTCGTGGTAGGTCGAGACGCCAGTCACGAGCACGTCCTTGATTTCGTACTCGCCAGGACCGGAGATGACGAACGGTTCGCCGCCGACCGCATCGACATTGTTGTGTCGCGGGTGATCGTGACTCACCGTCACGACGTCCGCAGAAAACTTCGGAGCCTTCACATCGCCTTCCGTTGCGAACGGGTCCGTGACAATCGTCACGTCCTGGCCGCCGAGCGATTCTTGAATCTTGAAACAGGAATATCCATGCCAGGTGATGTGCATACAACGTGTATTTCGACCTTATTTCACCGCCCTAGCGTAGCATGGAGGTTTTTGAATGGGAAGTGGCACAGGGGCTTTGATGAGGTGTTTGCATCTTACTCTTTCACCGATGGCGAAGTGACGACATAAAAACCCCTCACCATGGTGAGGGGTTTTTGCTAGCGGTGGAACTGGTTGAGGACGTAATTCAATACCTCAACTCCGATGAGCAGACCACCCCAAAACACGAACGGCAACGCCCCGAATGCGAACAAGAGAAGCGCTCCGAACACGTTGTGTGTGAAGAGCAAAAACAGCGGGGCGATGAACATCGCGGTGAAGGTACCGATGGCGAGCGGTGCGTTGACCAGCGCATCCAAGAGACCCTCGCGGAACGCCCTAGATGGCGTCGGGTAGCCGCGTTGGGCGCGGTGCGTATCGCCATCGATGCGATACTGCTCCGTTCGCACATCCAGCCAGCCGTCCATGAAATCCTCTTTCCTGAGGATCTCGACCTCGTATCCGCGGCTCCTCGCTTCACGATAACTCGTCGCATAACGAACCCAGTAACAGCAGGCGATTGCGTTAGCGACGACAAAAGCACCGAAAATCACAGTGATGCAAAGCATCAAATCCCCCACCGACAATGCCGTGCTGCGGCCGACATAGGCAATGAGGGACACCGATGCAAGGCCAGCGAAAACGTACCGTCGGATGCGCTTGGCGCGCCGCTCTTCGGCATCCCATACATCCGAAATGCCATCCATCGGGGCAACGACGAGACTCCGCGTATCAATCATGGCTCACCTCTCTCGAATGAACTCCGTGTCGCGCCGACCGTAGCAAGAACACACGCCCCCGTCAATACGAAAACGCCGCCCGATAGAGGCGGCATCTACGCATGCAAGAACGATTCCAGCGTCCCCTGCCAATACTCCAGCTCCTGTTCCAGGTCCTTTTCCGTGACACCTTGCTCCACGACGGACCATGCCTCCTGTAGCGTACGGACGCGTCCGAGGATGGTCTCCCGCCATCGCTGCGAGACGTCGGCGAGCCCGCGCAGTTCTGCGATCATGTGATCCATGCGTACCTCGCGCTCATGGTACTCGGACACGACACGGTCATACTCCTTGCGCTTCGCGCCAGTGACGAGCTCGCGGATTTCCGCGCGAGCTTTCTCGCGCGCTGCCAGTAAAGCCCTCTCGATAGCGAACTTCTCTTCCGGACCGAAGAACCGCTCGAACGGCGCCACATGCCACAAGTCTTTTCCGGACTTGGCGTTTTCGATGTGGTTGATCTTGCCGCCTTCATGGATGAACTGCTCGTACTTCTCACGAAGACCGGCATCGAGGTGTTCGAGAAGATGCGCTTCCTCTGACGCGCGTCCATACCGCGCGTACATGTCGTCGTACGCCTTGCGCTGCGCCCAGCTTCGCTTGCCGATCTCGACGATGAGGTCATGAATATCGTCGTACGAGGCAGACAGGTCGCGTGCGAACGCGTCCTTGCGACGCTGCACTTCGCCGGCTTCCGTCTTGGGAAACAACGGAGGCAGCGTGTCGATAGTCAGCTGCAAAAGCTCCAACGTATAGGAATGCGGGTGACGGATCTTCACTTTGGTCGCTGCAGTCATATCCCCATCAATCTACCACATCGGCCCGCTCACGAAAACGACGGGACGCGATGACGGGTGGGGTGCCCTGGCAGAGACTCGCGCAGTCCCTGTGAGCCGCCGGACCCTTTAGGGTCCGTAGCGGTCACAGGGCGAGCG
>CAZVED010000025.1:0-13131 GCA_964626205.1 uncultured Gammaproteobacteria bacterium | reverse complement strand
TCGACGAGCCGACGACCGGTCTCCACTTCGACGACATCAAGCGCCTGCTGCTCGTTCTCGATCAGCTCGTGGAGAAAGGGAACTCGGTGCTCATCATCGAGCACAACCTCGATGTCATCAAGGTCGCCGACTGGGTCATCGACATGGGACCAGAAGGCGGCAACGGCGGCGGCAAGGTGGTAGCACAAGGAACGCCGCGTGATGTCGCGAAGGTGAAGGAATCACGCACGGGCGTGTATCTCAAGGAGACGCTCAAGAACGCGGTGACGGCACCGTCCGGCAAGGCGACGGCAAAGTCCGCTACGCGCGTGAAAGCGACGGCATAACGAAGAAAAACGGGCGCACAGCCCGTTTTTCGTTTGTCGTCACGATTGACGGAGAGGCATTTTTTCGCTATACTTATCGATAGATAATCGTAATTTTTACGACCATGGGCAGTGATTCCCCGCGAGGACGCGAGTCGGACAAATGGCAGTGCGTTCACGGTTCTGATGACCCTTCGGGATGCGAGCTGTGCAAGGCGGAGCGTCAGCTGAAGACAGGGCAGGACAAGAAGAAGGATGAGGAAGAGACGAGGCTGTTGCGTCAGTATACGCAGAAGCCGGACGTAGCACCTCGGAAAGGAAGTCTTGGCCCCATCGAGACGAACAATCCGGTCATCGCAAGCATCAAGGCACGTCTTGAAGGTGCCGCCGGACGTAGGCCGGAAGCTCCCGTGAAACGCGAGTCCGCTCCCGCGCCGAAAGAGGACCAGTCGGAAGAGCCTGTCGGCAGGATCGTTGAAGGCATCGACGCGTCCGCGTTGGAAGGGTTCGTCATGGATCTTTTGCAGCAACCGGCTTCTCCCGGCTCGCTCGGTGAGTTCGCTCGCGCGTTGCAGCAGGCCGACAAACAGACGGAGCAGCGCTCTGCTGGTCCGCGCATCGATCCGGCGAAGGCCGCGAAGATGCCGAACGCGATGCGCCTCCTCATGCGGCTCGGCAAGGACGGTGTACCGCCGGGTGGAGAGAAGCATAGGGATGTTTCGCTCCTTGTGACGCGGGCGTTCATGGCATTATCTCCTGAAAGCCGCATGGAGATTCGAAAGGTCCTTCAGAAGCGGCGACGGCTTTCTCCAAAGGGTGGGGCGGCTGGCGCGAAAAAGGTTGGGTAACGAAAAACGGGCGAACGCGCCCGTTTTTCGTTGGCGTCGCCCGAGCAAGCTTGCTGGCACATGGCAGTCTGCTACTATGCTCGCACCTTGAGAAGGAGGCACCATGGAACCACCCGCGAAGCGGAAGAGTCGTGCGGAGTTCGAAAAAGAGATCCAGGCGCACTTGGAGGCCAAGTGCATGCAGATCGATGGCACCTGGCACTGCAAGGAGTGCAAGGCGAAGATCCATTCTTCGACCTGCTACGTGTCCGTGCACACGCTTTTGTTCGACGCCTGTGCTGGAGGCGGTGAGGTGGAGCAGAAGGTCATCCCGTATTGCCCGACCTGCGAAGGTGAGCCCAAGGAGAACATGAGCTGTATTCACGAGTGAGCCTGAGCTTAAACCGGCATTTCGCCGGTTTTTCTTTTAAGCTCGATAAGCTCAGGAAACCCAGCGGAGAGTCCGACACCATTGACAAAAGCCTCAATATGTGATATAAAGATTGGTCAATTAAGCTTGTCTTTGCCCAAACGCTATGCATAAACTTCGCAACCTTATTAGTCTCCTCGTCGGTTTTTCGATGGTGTTCGCGCTTGGCGCGGCCTCCGTTCGTGCGGCCATGGAGAGCACGTTCGCCTTCATGCCGAGCGGCACCATGCACGGCCCGTGGGTCGTCACGTCGCTCTTCGTTGAGAGCGGCTGGACTATCGAATCGTACAAGCTCGACCACGGCATCATTGCCTGGTCGGTGCGCGACGACGCTTCCGCTAAGCGCCGTCTCTACGTCAATGACGGCTCGGACACGCTCCGTCTTGCCGAAATGCCGCTTGAGGTATGGGACCGCGATCGCGACAACGGATTCTTCGATCACGTTTTCGGTAACTACGACGTTGCCGACGGTACGGTCGTTTGGACGATGACCGACGGCACCTCCGTCAACGACCGCGAGATCTACGCCTACGCGAACGGTGTCACGACCAAGGTCAGCGACAACTCGTTCGATGACCGCCACCCCATTACGGATGCCGGCCGCACCGCATGGACCTCTCACCCGGGCACGTCCTACGTGCTCATGGTGAACGATGCTCATGGGTCGTATCAGTTGGATGCCTACCATGTGCCGAACTACGCGTTCTCCGGCAAGAACCTCTTCTGGCTGAACCGTTTGAATGGCGAGGATTGGTTCCGTGTCTTCGTGAATGATGGCAACCTCTCGAGCGCCATCGGACAGGGCGACGACCGCTCGTTGCACGCGTACTTCCTTGTCGACGGCAAAGGGAATGTCTCGTGGGAGTACTCCACCAAGCAGTGGAGCTACGACAAGCGCCGCATCTACGTCTCCATGGACGGCACTCGCGCCGTAGAAGTCATTCAGCGCGATGTCCCTCCCCATGTGACGTACCTTCAGGATACTGATGGCGGCAAGATCGCCTTGAACGTCCATGACCACCTGACGAGCCTCATGCGCGACTACTCCGTCATGGCTGGTGATGCGAGCGAGATGCGCACATTGAGCCACCAGTACGCGCACACCAAGATGCGCTTCATGGACGGCGGCGTCGTGCATCACGAGACGCCGGAAAACGCGTCCATGGTCCAGATTCTTCCGGATGCAGGCGGCAAGGAATTCCTTACGCTTGCGCCGATCATCCATGATCGTTTCGATGCGGACGGCCCGACGGTTGCTGGTGCGCTCGTGAAGGGCGGAGTCGCCATCTACGAGGTGGATGGCACTCGGACACTCATCGCATCCACGCGCGAAGCCCGCTCCATCGATGTCGCGAACGGCGATCTCGCATGGGTCGAAGGTCCGGTCGGCAGCGGCGTCCTGAAGTTCGCCACGCATGGCGTGACGGTTTCCTCAGCGAATGGCCCGCAGGTCGTTACTGGCAGCCTTGTAAAGCTGCAGGGCAACCCGACGGTGTACCTTGCTGCCAACGACGGTAAGCGCTACGTGTTCCCGAGCGAAGGGCAGTTCTACAGCTGGTTCCGCGACTTCTCCGGCGTACGTACGGTTTCCTCGGGAACCCTGTCCTCGATGCCGCTCAGTGGCAACGTCCTCTACGCGGCAGGGTCGCGGCTCGTAAAATCCCCGTCGTCATCGCGCGTTTACGCGGTCGGTGCGAAGGGTGAGCTGCATTGGATCCAGAGCGTTCCTGTCCTTGAGTCGTACTACGGTACGAATTGGATGCAGAAGCTCAGTGTCGTGCCGGAAACGGTCCTCGCGGACTACCGGCAAGGCTCTTCGGTCGGACACTACGGCGACTACCGCGTCATCCAGACATCAGCTCGGTAAGAGCACAATACAAACACCAGGCTTCGCCTGGTGTTTGTATTTCGCTTCGTTTTTGACGGGAGCGGGCTTTTTGCGGCCGGCCGTCGTTGTCGCGTCTCATGGGGACGAGGTGTGTCATTGCGAGTGGCCGTATTCGGCCCGAAGCAATCCCGTCCATGCTCGGGATTGCTTCGGGGTCTGAGTACAGACCCGCTCGCAATGACACGATAAGATATTCAGGACGGATTGGAAGGTATGAAAAAACACCGGGGTGACCCGGTGTTTTCGTTTCCGTCGGGAGCGCTTATGCGTCCTTGAGGCGCTTCTTGTAGTCGCGGACGAAGTAGAGCTTGGAGCGGCGCACGCGGTGGCGCTTCACTACTTCCATTTTGGCGATGCTCGGAGAGTTGATCGGGAAGATGCGCTCGACGCCGATGCCATCGGTCACCTTGCGGACCGTAACGGTCGCGGTGTGCGCGCCCTGACCCTTTCGGGCGATGACGAGACCTTGGAAGATCTGGATGCGCTCACGCTCGCCTTCCTTCACCTTCTGGTGGACGCGGAGGACCATGCCCGGAACGATCTTCTCTGCGACGACGGTTTCTGCGGGAGCGGATTCATCGGCGACGGACGCGTCGGCTGCCGGGTCGTTCGCCGGAGCTTCCGCGGTCGCGTCGTCTGCCGGCTCCACCTCCTCGGCCTCCGGCTGCTTGTTGTCTTCTGCCATACGCGTGGTCTGATGCTGATTAAGACAGAGACAACCGCCTGAAAGCAGTTGTCTGCTGGAACGAAAGCATGGTACCTGCTCTGCCGGAACCCGTCAAGGCCAGTTTACTCCTGCTTCCTGAGCTTATCCAGGGTCCGTTCAAGCTCCGCTGGGAGGGGGCGCGTGAAGCGCATGCGTTCTCCGGTCGTCGGGTGGTCGAAGCCGAGGGCGGCAGCATGAAGGAAGAGGCGCTTGGTCGGAAGGGATTTCGCAGCCTCGTTGCCGTAGAGCTGGTCGCCGGCGACAGGGTAGCCGATGGCTTTGAGGTGGACGCGAATTTGGTGGGTGCGGCCGGTTTCGGTGCGGACTTCCAAGAGCGTCGCATTCGGGAACGCTTCAAGCGTCACGTAGTGGGTGACGGCATCGCGGTCGCCCTCTTGTGCTTCGGAGCGTGCGGCCATGCGGCCGGATCCTTTCATGCGGCCAATCGGGAAGGTGATGGTCCCTTCGTCTTTGAGCGGCTTGCCAGCGACGAGTACGTGATAGACCTTCTCCACGGTGTGGGTTTTGAACTGTTCCTTGAGCACGGCGTGCGCATTGGTGTTGCGCGCGAGCACAAGCAAGCCAGACGCCTCTTTATCGAGGCGGTGCATAATGCCAGGGCGCTGGCGGCTTTCGCCGACATCCACAGTTTCAGGATACTTCGCGATGAACGCGTTTGCGACGGACTGCGTTTCTCCGGCGACATCGGGATGCACGAGAAGCCCCGACGGCTTGTCGATGACGACCACGTCGGCATCTTCATGGACAACGGTGAGCGCGATGTCCGCGCGCGGTGCGAGCGGTGCGTTCGGGTCGGCGGGGGAGACATCCACGAGCACTTCGACCTTATCGTTCAGGCGGAGCGCAAAGTGTGGTGTGACCTTCTTGCCGTTCATTGTCACCTCGCCCGCTTTCACGGCCTTTTGAATACGGGTACGCGAAACGCCCGCGAGATGCTCCGTGAGGAACACGTCGAGGCGCTTATCGACGTCAGGTGCTTCGATGACGAACGTTTGCTGCATAGTTGGCCAACGCTACCACATATCCTCCAGCTTGTCGAGACCCAGAAGGCTCGTTGAAACAGCAACGCGTTCCTGCTAAGCTCCGATGGCCAGAAACCCACCAAAGAACGGCATTTCAAGGCAAAGTGAAGATGCACGTCCGTGGCGCATTCGACATCATTTCAGAAAAGATGCATGTCTTGGCAGGGCGCGGGTGACGCCGGGAGAGGCCTCCACAAGACGCGCAAAGCGCGGTGAAGTGGAGAAACCCGGCGGCAGGACCCGTGCCGTCATGAACGAGTGCTGTCGTTGGCGGAGTAATCGCCACGAACAAGGCAATCGAACGATCTCCTCCCGTAGCACAACGGTTAGTGCACCGAGCTTATATCTCGGCGGTCGATGGTTCGAATCCATCCGGGAGGACCAAGAACACCTCGGCTTCATGCCGGGGTATTCTTATTGACAAAACGTCATCATCACGCTTCAATGGGGGCACATCCGTTCCTTTTCTCAAACCAAGGAGAGCTTGCCATGGGCAGCCTGCAAGAAGTTACCGAGCGCGTTCTCGCGCATGTCCCACCGGATCGCCACGAGCTCGCGACGAGTGCGCTGGCGGCCATGTCCGACCTCTGCCGTTGGGTCGACCATGGCGGAACGGCGCTCGATCCGCGCGTCGACATGTTCGCGCTGCTGGCGTCGCTTCGTTCCGTGCTCGGGACGCGCGAAGATTTCTTCCTGTGCAGGAAGATCGATCGCGATGACCCTGGCGGACCGGATTTTTCCGTGCACCATACGGACATGGTCGCCGACCGCTTGCGAGACGTTCCGACCACGCATCCTGGCGTTGACGACGACGTGATGGACGCGATCCCGTGGTGCATCGATGCCGTCCTGTGGAAGCATCTCCCAGGCCGTGTCGACGCCAGCGTACCGACGGCACTGCACGGTGCGACCGCGGTCGAGCGCCGCGCCATCGTCACGGTGATGAAGGCTGCGACGCATGCGTACATCCTCGCGGTCCTTGCCGCGGACATCCGTGCGATCGCCATCCTGAAGCCGGTCGTCGCCGCGATGCCGCACTACACGCTCGTCGACGTGATGGAGACTGCTCCGAACGAGCCGAGGGCCGCGTTCATCCTGTTCTGACATCGACCGCTTCTCCTCTGGGGGAGCGGTTTTTTATATGCCGTACTGTGCTTGACGCCTCACCTCGTGAGTGATAGTTTTTGTAGTAATAACACTTACTCACGCCTCGGCGGAAACGGTATGCCGAAACACCCGGATTCTCAGGACATCAAGGTTGCGGCGGACGCCGTCATCTTCACGGTGCGTGAAGGCAAGCTGCAGGTGTTGCTCATTGGCATGAAGAAGGTTCCTTACGTCGGTGCATGGGCGGTTCCGGGCGGCCTCATCGGGGAGGAGGAGACCGCAGAGGCCTGCGCGCGCCGCATTCTCCGTGAACAGACGGGTGTCGCGGACGCATACTTGGAACAGCTCGCAGCTTTCGATGCGCCGAATCGCGACGCGCTCGGTCGCGTCGTGAGCGTGGCATACGTCGCGCTCATGCCGAGTGATGATGTGGAGCTTACGACGACGGAGAAGTACGCGGACGTTCGTTGGTGGCCGGTCGCACGCCTGCCGAAGCTTGCGTACGACCACAAGGATGTCATCGGTGTCGCGTTGACCCGCATTCGCGCAAAGCTCGCGTATACGAACGTGGCATGGAGCCTCTTACCGAAGGAGTTTCCGCTGAGTGACCTACAATCGGTCTACGAGACAATCCTCGGTCGCGTCATGGATAAACGAAACTTCCGCAAGAAACTCCTTGCGCTCGACATTGTTGAGCCGACCGGGAAGCTTGCGCGGGGAGGGGCGCATCGCCCTGCGGAGCTCTACCGGTTCCGGCGTCGCACGTTGGAGCACGTGGACGTCCTGTAGGAGGTAGCCGTCGCGGTTCGGTCCGGTCAGGTTCGACACTTGACGGGAAGGGTCCGTGACGGCTACACTCAGCCGTTCTTCGCTCTTTGGACAATCGACGGAAAGGAACTCTGCCATGCGTACTTCAGGACTCATGTATGTGAACCCGGAGACTGACGCTCTCATCGATGTGGACGTGCAGCCCACGTTCACACCCGAGCACTTCGCGATGTGCGGCGCCCGACTGCCTGCGGGCGGTCTCGCCGTACGTGATGGGCACCAGATCGTGCCGGTCATCAAGAATCGGGTGCACAAGGTCTTCCCGAAGGAGCGTCGGTACGCTACGTGCGACCGGCACAAGAAGGGAAGTGTCTCGTTCGCGTCGTCGTTCGTGGGACAGACGCCGAACACCGCGCTGACGCTCGAGGAAGTGCGTCTGTGGACCGACGGCAGTCACCGCATCGCGTCGCACGCGTTGTTTTCACTCACCGATCTGCGCGCGTATCTCGAGGCGCTCGAGGAGCAGACGCGGGTCCGTGACGGCAAGAGTGGCGGCGGCATCCAGATTACCTGGAGCGATCATGGCCTCGCTGGTACGCCTGAGGGCGCGTTGCACCCCGACTTGCACGACGGTCACTACGCGTACGTCCAGTACAAGGGCGAAGACCCGTGCTGCGATTCGTACTCTGGCTTGCTCGATAACCTCGGGCGTCCTGTCGGTCTCGGTGAGCGCCTGCAAGCGGACGGCGTGGAACGCGTGTTCATCACCGGCCTCGCTTCCGACTTCTGCGTGAAGTGGACGGCGGTGAATGCGGTTCGCGAGTACGGTTTCGCCGAGGTGTTCGTCATCCTCGACGCGACACGCCCCGTGGACATCCCCGGCAACGAGTCGGTCGCGGGCTCCATGACCAAGGCGATGTACGAAATGGTCGCTGCCGGCATCACGTTCGTGCATTCCGATCAGCTCCGCCTCGTGATCAACCCTCGCTGATCGCCAGCGTCATCTAACCCTTTCCGTCTTGTTCCCGTCCGGCATCTTGCCGGACGGGTCTTCTCTCAGGCACCGCTCATCGGAGCGGTATCGGAAAAGAGGATACTCTCATTCTTGATTTCCCGGTCGGACCGGGGCATGGCACTGCAATCGTATGTCGCGCACCACCGTCATCTTCGGCGGATCGTTCAATCCGCCGGGCAAACATCATGTGGAAATCGTGCGGCAGCTCGCCGAGCGGTTCGACGAAGTCATCGTCGTGCCGTGCGGCCCGCGTCCGGACAAGGAATCGACCATGGACGTCGAGCCGTATCATCGTGCAGTCATGTGCGACCTCGCGTTCGGTGGGATTCCGCGCGTGACCGTCGACTTGTTCGACCTTGAGCGTGGCGAGTTCACTCGCACGGCAGACCTCGAGCGTCGGTATGGTTCCGACGATGCGCATGTGTCGCACTGCGTCGGCTCCGACCTCGTGCAAGGCGGAGGCGCGGGTGCCTCGGCAATCCAACGCGAGTGGCATGATGGCGCCCGACTCTGGAGTGATTCGTCGTTCGTCGTATTCGGTCGTGCAGGACATGTACTTGCGGAAGGAGACCTGCCGCCGAAGGCGACGTTCATGAACAGTGATATCGATGGCGCAAGCACGGAAATCCGCGAACGGCTCGTTCTTCGGAAGTCCGCGGACGAGCTCCTGACAGATACGGTTCGCGCGCACATCGAGCGGTACGGCCTGTATCGCGGGCGTCCGGCTGCTACGGCAACGCGCCGCACGTTCGATGCGATGCGGCCGCTCGTATTCGCCGACGCCTCGCGTCCGCATACGCGGGAGATCGCGACGCGGTGCGGGTTCCGCGAGGACGAACCGAATCCGGATTGCATCCTCGTCATCGGAGGCGATGGCACCATGCTGCACGCGATCCGCGAGCATTGGCGCAAACGCTTGCCGTTCATCGGCGTGAACGCGGGAACGGTCGGATACCTTCTGAACGAAGAAGGTGACGTGTTCCGCGACGGCACGTGCGCGCGTGAATGGCGTGTACAGCAGCACCCGCTCCTGTACGCCGAGTACGAGCTGGAGGACGGCACGACGCGCGGCGCGCTCGCCTTCAACGAGGCGAACGTGAAGATGCCGGAAGGGCAGACGCCGTGGCTCGAGCTGTCTATCGACGGTACGGTGCGCATCCCGCGCATGATGGCCGATGGCGTACTCGTCGCGTCCGTCGCTGGTACCACCGCGTATGCACGGAGCATGGGTGCGCCGCCGTTGCCGCTTACTGCGAACGTTCTCACGCTCGTCGGCGATAACGTGAACGATCCGTTCTGGTGGAAGCAGGCGCACCTCCCGATGCAGAGCGCAGTCGACGTACGGTCCGTCGGCGGGGAGAAGCGACCTATCCGCGCGTTCGTGGACGGTGTCCCGCAGGGGTTCGTTCGTCGGATGACCGTTCGTGTCTCCCGCATCGCGGGCGTCGAGCTCGCGTTCACCCCGCAGCGCGACATGATGGCGAAACTCTCCGCGGTGCAGTTTCCGGATTTTTCCCGCTGAGGTCGATGGCGAGCCGTGGTTCGCCGTCCTTTTTCCCTCGATGACCGCAAGGTCGTCGCGGGAATGCAGGATGTTCAGAGGAGGTGCGCATGGATATCATGTCCTTTTTTCCAGCACTGATCTTGTCCTTGATGGATAACGATTGGTACAAGTTCACGATGGGTCAGGTCATCTGGCGCTTCCATCGCGATGCTGTCGTCACGTTTGCGTTCACGAACCGTACACGCGACGTTCGCCTACCGGAGTTCATCCGCAAGGAAGATCTCGAGCGCGCGCTCGCGGAGGCGCGCAAGCTCCGTTTCACTCAAGCGGACATTGCCTACCTGCGCTCGCGCGGGGTGACCGACGAGAGCTATCTCGCGGCATTGCTCACGCTGGAGCTTCCACCGATCACCGTGACGGATCTCGGTCATACGTACGACATCCGGTCGACGGGACTGTGGTGGCAGGTCTCCTTCTGGGAGGTCATCGTACTCGGTATCGTGAACGAGCTGTACTATCAGGAGGTGTTGCGTCGCCAAGCCGCAAAGGAAGGAACTCACCTTCTTACCGTGTATGCACGTGCCATCGACGAGGGTATGCGGAGGCTGGACGCGAAGATCGCGCTTTTCGCATGGGATTCGGAGATCTCACTCTCGGAGCAGGGTCGCCGGCGACGTTGGTCGCGCGAGTGGCAGGAAGCCGTCATCAAGCGCTTCGCTACGTCGTCGCTACGAGGGAGCGGGCAATTCCTGGGAACGTCAAACGCGCTCATGGCGCAGAAGTTCGGCCTTGCGCCGATTGGTACCATGGCGCACGAGATGTATATGGTGTACGCCGCACTTGCTAAGGGCGACGACACCGCGCTGCTCGCGTCGCACAACCGGATGCTCCAGGACTGGCACGCGGTGCACGGCGACCGTGTCTCCGTGGCGCTCACGGACACGTTCGGCTCGGAGTTCTTCTTCCGCGACTTTACTGCCGAGCAGGCGGCCGCATGGAAGGCGCTTCGCCACGATTCCGGTGATCCGTTCGTGTTCACGGACTGTGCTATCGCGTTCTACCGCGCGAAGGGTGTCGATCCGATGAAAAAGACCATCGCGTTCAGCGACGGCCTCGACCCGCAGACGGTTCTTCGGCTCGCCGACCACTGCCGCGGGCGCATCAAGTGCACCTTCGGCATCGGCACGAACCTCAGCAACGACCTCGGCTTCCGCGCGCTCTCGCTCGTCATGAAGGCGGTCGAGGTGGACGGATGGGGGACCGTGAAGCTCTCGGACAATCCCGAGAAGGCAACCGGTCTCCCTGAGCTCATTGCTCGCTACAAGATCGTCTTCGACTACATCGAAGGCATCGCTGTTCCTTTGCACTCCTGACCTCCACCACCCCTCTCCGGAGGGGTCCTTTTTCCGGGCGCTGACGTCATGTCGGCTTCCGGATGCAGGATAACAACCTCAATGAGGCGTCCTATGGCAAACCAACGTTTTCTCGACATCCGCACTCATGGATTTCTCCGCGTCGCAGCGGTAATCCCGAAGGTGCATCTCGGATATCCGCTCGCGAACGCGAACGAGCATGTCGCGCGTTTGGAGGAAGCGTATGCCAAGGGCGTCCAGTACGCGGTCTGCACCGAACTCGGGCTGACCGGCTATTCCTGCGGTGATCTTTTCTTCGATCACACGCTGCTCTCGGGCGCGAAGGACGCGCTCATGGCGGTCGTTCACGCGTCACGCGCATGGAAAGGCATGATGGTCTCCGTGGGCGTTCCGCTCGCGCAGGACGGCAAGCTCTTCAACTGCGCTGTGACGATGCTCGGCGGCAAGGTGCTCGCCATCGCGCCGAAGACGCACTTGCCGAACTACGGCGAGTTTTACGAGGAGCGCTGGTTCACCTCCGCGATGGAGGCGCAGTGCGACACGTTCCGACTCTCGTTCGGCAATGTCGTCCCGTTCGGCAACGACCTTCTCATCCGTTGGGACGCGCACGAAGGGTGTGTCATCCATACGGAGGTCTGCGAGGACATCTGGATGCCGGGACCGCCGAGCATGTTCGCCGCCCTCTCGGGCGCGACCGTGCTCGCGAACCTGTCTGCGTCGAACATCACCATCGGTAAGTCGATCTACCGTGAACAGCTCGTGCTCGGCTCCAGCGGTGACAACATCGCGGTGCAGATCTACACGGCCGCCGGCGAAGGGGAGTCCACCACGGACGTCTCCTGGGACGGCGACGCGTTCATCGGCGAGCGCGGAGGATTGCTCGCACGAAGCGAACGCTTCGCGCAAGGCGGCACCATGATCGTCTCGGACGTGAGCCTGCGCTCGATCGACCACGACCGCATGCGCCAGGGCACGTTCCACAAGAACGCGACGTTCGTGCTCGCTGGTCGTCGGCCGCTCAGGACCGTAGAGGTCGGAGCCGTAGGACTGACGGACCGACGGGAGCCGAAGGTCTGGGAACGTTTCGAGCGCAAGCTCGATCCGCACCCGTTCGTACCGTCCGACCCCGCAGCGCGCGACGAGCGCTGCCGCGAGACGTTCATGATTCAGGCGACGGCGTTGGTGCAGCGGCTTCGGTCGCTGCCCACGAAGGACCCGAAGATCACCGTCGGCGTCTCCGGAGGCCAGGATTCCACGCATGCGCTGCTGCTTGCTGCGCATGCCATGGACCTCATGGGACTCCCGCGCACGAACATCGTCGGCGTCACCATGCCGGGCTTCGGCACGACGGACCGCACGTATAACAACGCGGTCGCGCTCGTGAAGGCTGTCGGTGCCACGTTCCGGGAAATCCCCATCCGGGACCTCTCGAGCGCGACGTTCGACGCCGTCGGGTATGACCCGAAGCAGCGCGGTATCGCCTACGAGAACATCCAGGCATGGATGCGCAAGCATGTGCTCTTCTCGGTCTCGGCGACCGGCGGTGGCATTGTGCTCGGCACGGGCGACCTCTCCGAGCTCGCGCTCGGCTGGTGCACGTATGGCGGCGACCATCTGAGCCACTATGGCGTGAACGGAGGCGTCCCCAAGACGCTCATCTCCTTCCTCATCCGGTGGACGGCGGACGTCATCTACAAGGACGATGCGGCAGTGCAGGCGGTCCTCACGGACATCCTTGCGACGCCGATCTCGCCAGAGCTCCTGCCGCCGGACGAGCAGGGGAATATCGTGCAGAAGACCGAGGACAAGAACGGTCCGTATGAGTTACATGACTTCTTCATTTACTGGTTCGTCCGGTTCGGGTATGCCCCGTCGGCCATCGCGCGCTGCGCGTACCAGGCTTTCGACGGCAAGTACGACATCGGCACGATCCGGAAATGGCTGCTCGTGTTCGTGAAGCGTTTCTTCGCCAACCAGTTCAAGCGTTCGGTGGCGCCGGACGGCCCGAAGGTCGGTCTCGTGGCGTTCTCGCCGCGCGGCGACTGGCGCATGCCGTCGGACATGCTCCCGAACGCCTGGGTCGAAGAGGTCGAGACGAACGTTCCGGAGACGTTCCCAGTCTAGTCAAACAGAAACCCCGCTCTCATCGAGAGCGGGGTGTTTTT
>CAZVED010000024.1:0-14058 GCA_964626205.1 uncultured Gammaproteobacteria bacterium | reverse complement strand
CTCATTGCCGGCCTCCATGGCTGCGTCGATGCGCACGAGTAGGTTGTCTGGTAGGGCATCGTCGCGCATGAAACACTGACGTACCTCATCGAGCAGTGCGCGGCACTCCGCCGCTTCCTCCAACGCAAATCTATCCATATTAATCCTTAATCCCTGCTAGCATTACTGGTACCGCCCAAACCAGGTATAGAAACATAATAAGCAAGATATCAGGGCCGGTAATAAATCCAGCAGAACTTATAATATAAGACCCAATAAATCCTACTAGAATGACAAACTGTATAATCACAATAATGTGCCAGGTTTCTAGTTTCATGTGTTGTACTTAATACTTAGGTTAACTAAGCGGTTGTCCCAACTATACTTGAGATCTCTTAGTGACCGTTTTGCATTGTCAGAGGCACAATATACCTCAATAAATTTAATCAAATTGACTAAAGTTTCTTCAGTAATTTTAGCTCTGTCTTCCCAATATGTTTCAGGTTCTTTCATTTTTTAATACTTTCTCAAAAATTTCAATCCATCTTGGATTGTCTAGATATATTACTTCAGGTAGTGGGGTAATGGGTACATGTACCCATTCCACAGGCTTACTAAGGTCCGTGACCCTAGGGCTGTCCTGATCCCAGTTATAGTATGTCATTGGTAGAATATGTGTTTGCCTACTACCATTATCTTTTCCCTACTGCCTGCCCACTTCGGGGCGACGTAGTTAGCATGAAAAAACAGCACTGGCACATTAGTGTAAAAAGCAGCATAGGCTGCTTCCTTGGCTCGTTTAATCGCAGCAGCATCGTACATTCTGTGGTCTTTTTTCATATGTGTCCACGAAAATTGTTTGGGCTGGTACACTACAGAGCAGATGTTGTTTGGCCAGCGAGGGTCTATCACCCTGTTTAGTACGGTTCTAGCTACTAGAACCTGGCCCTCCATAGATTCACCTCTAGCCTCATGGTACACGTTTCGCACTAGACACTGAAAGTCTTTAGTATCAAATAGCGATTTAGTCGTTGCTGCTGTGATAAACCGAGTCTCTGGTGCGGGGCAAAATACCCTCCCTGGAGCCTTAGCTACATAAACCACGCCAATAGCGGCAATTACTACTATAGAGAGTTTGCCGATGATGGAAAACGATCGATTTCTCTTGATAGCCATCGGCCTTGCTCCTCTTTAAATCCAATAAATTTGATAGGCTGTGGTGGATTCAATTTAGCGAAAGTTTTTGCCACCTGAGCCACTCTAGCCTGCGCCAACCTCGCAAGATGCTGGTGCTCTTGTGGAAGGTGTTTCGCCATTTCTCCGATCAGTGCGTGAATTACTAGCATAATGCTTTCAGATTCTCTTCCGAGACTACTTTGTTAATTTCGGCTTTAGCGTCCTCTAGACTAGGTCCGTACGAGAACTCTCTAGCTTCCAGCTTCATTCTAGCAGCCCGATCAATAATAGCCTGTTTAGTCAGCTCCTCAATTGCTTGTGCCGCCCTGCGATGTAAATTGGAGACAGCTAACACAGCTCCATCGAAACGAATGCCGGGATTCTTTAATTGGCTAAGTAATGTATCTAAATTTTGCATGGCATAATCCCACTAAGTTTAATGATATATTATAAAGGGAATTTGAAAGTAAATCAAGTGTGAATTTTGGCCTCTGTAAAATTGCACTTGCACTTTCGAGCCCTTTGATCTATAATATTAACATGTCGAATAATGCTTTGTCAACAGAGGGTAAATTGAAAAACTCGCCATTCTATGAGCCTTTTCCTTGGCCTCCGGCAGTGGAAAAAACCATACCTGCAAACCCCTTACTACAACCACCAACTTGTCCTAAGTGTGGTCTGGTGTTATCTACATTGATGGGTTACGTATGTCCGCAGCCAATGTGTCCTACAGGGTTGGGTGGCGTATGGTCGAGTTTATAAAGTACGCCACTAGTAATATAATGGTCTTTATGGCCGTAATTATATTAATTAGTGTAATAGGTAGCGCATTAGAGAAAGTTTTAGTAGCCATAGTAGAAACCGTAATGGATGGTGTAGCTAGGATACGTAATGAGTAAAAGCGGTGTTGACTTTGACCGCTTACCGGGGACGTAACCCAAGAACCAACTCAAATGTACTAAGCAAGATGTAAGGTCAAAGCCGGGAAGCTGCGACCTTTTCTTGTTGTATAGGGTGTAATGCTGATTCCCGTCAGTAACCCTAGGGCTGGCGACCTGCGTCGCGAATATGTTAGCTCGGGAGAGCCTCTATTTCGCAATACCGGCCACCTGTGCTCTAAACTTGGAAACCCTAGCTAGTGACCGCTATTGTGTCACAGCGGGTAGTAACAGATGAGTGCAACGCTCATCCGATTCCTCGCCCGAGGAATCACTTTAGTAG
This sequence comes from uncultured Gammaproteobacteria bacterium, assembly GCA_964626205.1. Taxonomy (GTDB): domain Bacteria; phylum Patescibacteriota; class Patescibacteriia; order SG8-24; family SG8-24; genus CAZVED01. The sequence continues at coordinate 11,682 of CAZVED010000024.1, read as the reverse complement.
ACAATGGTGTCTACTAAATTGATTCTTTAGAAAATGAATAATAGAACCTTTGTTGGATTTGTAGAAAGTGAAGAAATGCCTCAAGAGATGTTTTGGGAACCGGATTACCGCGAGCGTCTATTCCCCATAAAAGAAAATACGGGCGAAAAGGATCCCAGCGGCAAAAGTCCTAACGAGCCTGGTGCTAAGCTAGACGCGGGTAAAAACCGTGTATGGTTATTTACATCTGGTTTTGCCAGAGCACTAGAGGCTGTTTCCGAAGTTACTACAAAAGGCGCTGAAAAATATACCCCCAATGGGTGGGCCTCAGTTGATAACGGCGTGGAGCGGTACATGGAGGCCTTTGGCCGACATAAGCTGGCACTGGCTAAGGGCGAAATATTTGATGACGGTCCCGAGGGAACAGGTTGTAGACACAAGGCTCAAATGATTTGGAACTTACTAGCTTCGCTAGAGCTGGAACTTCGTGATGAGAAAAAGTGACTGGCTGATATACCTTCTAGATATTTTAGAGAATTTAGTATTTGCGATACCCGTGGCAGTATATCTGTCGTGGGCTATAGGTACTGAACTACAGGAAGCGGGCTTTTGGCGAGCTGTCGTTATTGGATTTATTTCCTATATGGTCGCTGCCACGTATCTTAGGGTTCGTGATCGTTAACTATGTTAGAGATTGAGAAAGCTTTATATAAGACTCGAAAATCTTTACTTGACGTTTGTAGTGATTTCGGTATAGAATATATAGATAGTGGCGAGATATCTTTAAAGCAGTGTAATAGCTGTGGTATCTGGCTAAAATCTCAACAACTTTTACCAGACCTGGATGGTTTGGATATCTGTAACGATTGCTTAACATATTACGGTCCTTAGTACAACGGATAGTATACAGGATTACGAATCCTTAGGTGGGAGTTCGATTCTCTCAGGACCGGCCAAACAAAATGACACAAAATACTGAAAACCTGTGGAGTGTGGGGCTCTCTAAAGTACCGGAATTCGGAGTAGAGATCTATTCGATTAATGTTTTTAAACGCGCAATAGAATCAGGCCTTCTAATTGAAGACGACGGAGAAGGTTATTACATGCCAAATGAGAACACAGAATCTGATATCTCTACTTGGCTAGTTGATAACCCGCCATTCTGGGCTACTCACGTTGCGTGGTACAACAAATGAAACAACGATTTATTATTACTTACGAAAGCATGCACTGGTGCGGTGGAGAGTCGCACGTAGTTGTTTGGGCTGAAAATGCCAAAGACGCGGTATTCCGTGCGGAGTACTTCATGGAAGAGAATATGCAAGAGCTGTTCTCAGAAGTAATTGCCGAAGAGGAAATGGATGACGATGAGTGCCAACACATTGTAACTAGTGTTGAGGTTCTGGACGAGGCTAACGAGTATTGGACGTACTACAACGACCCGTCTCAGTCAATCTTCTATCCTGAAATTGGTGAGCCAGATGAAGTGGATTAAAATTTATCCAGGTATGTATCTATACAAGGAACTAGCCTTGATAGGTAAGGTAGCCGAGGTATCCTTGTACAAATATCCCCAACATAGTTATGTGAGTAAGTACAGAGATAAATTGAGAGGTAAAAGGCACTACAGGCTTCTTTTCAACGTATTACCTAAAGTAGGGGGTACTCCGGAGGTTCGGGAGTGTATTTTTAGGTTTGGTCCTGTAATGTTATTCAGGGCAGACTTGGAATGGTTCTCCGTAACGCCTGTAATTAAAGGCACGGGATATTCTCTAGCCATTAGCGTCTTTCTAAAAGACGGCATTACAGTTGGTCTAACTAACAACTTTGCTTATTAAAATTCTGGCGTTCGTTCAACGGATAGGACACTACTCTTCTAAAGTAAGAATGGGGGTTCGATTCCCTCACGCCGGACCAACCCTACAATGACCGATGAAGACTTTGCACTAAGAAAACTATTTTTAATAGAGTACGAATCTTCTCACTGGATCACCAGTGTACCGGAAGTAGTTGTAGTACACGCACTAGACTTGTCAGATGCTATGCGATTAGCACATATGCACATGCAAGTAACTATGCGTAATAGGTATACTACAATTAGTGACCAGTATGATTCAGACGAAATAAGTTATATAGTTGTTTCAGTAGAAAAATTTACAGAAGCTCATCCGCTGTGGATAGAGTTTTATTACGATTGGGTAGAGGAAGAAGATACTTCTGTTATCTATCCGATAGTTTGGAGTGACGAGTGTCCTACCCATCAGAAATTTACGATATCAGAGAAACCTTTAAAAGAATCCAGGATACCTACCCTGACACACAGGACGCTTTACAAGACGTCTGGGAGTTAGTAGTTAGTCTTGGACATAAGATAGACAAGCTAGAACAAGCTAAATTCATACTACAAGCTGAAAAAGATTGCAGAAACGGAAACTGGAGATGATTAAAGTACTGCCTGTAAATGACGCAGGTCGAGATTTTGTAATAGGCGACCTGCACGGTGCATTTGATCTTCTAGACAGGTTCTTGAAGTTTAGTAACTTCGACCCTAAGTCTGACCGGATGTTCTCCGTTGGAGATTTAGTTGATCGAGGCCCTAAAAACCTAGAATGTCTGCGCTTGGTTAATGAGCCGTGGTTCCACGCGGTCATGGGCAATCACGAATCAATGATGCTGGACTATGTTCTAGCCGGTGGTCTGCGTGATGGTGCCTGGTGGATGTACAACGGAGGTATCTGGTGGGAGCTCATTTCTGAAGACGGACGTAAAGAAGTTATTGATATTTTGACTTCGAAAAACTTTCCACTTCCAGTGTGTGTTGAAGTACCTGGACAATTTCGGATTTTGCACGCAGAGCTACAAGAAGCCTGCTCAGAAGAAGACTTTCACGAAGTATTCCCTGAGTTAGCATTCTGCCAACTCAGAGAAGGTCCAGTAGTTACTTGGGGTCGTGATACCTTTAGGGGACTAGCCGGGATTCAGGTTAACGATGAGAAGATTAAGCGTATTAGTAAAAACACACATAAATGTGGTGACCTGCCTATTTTCTGTGGACATACTATACTCCAACATCCTACTAAACTAGGCAATTTTATTAACCTAGATACCGCGGCTGTACGAGTAGGAATCTCTACTTGGGCCGGACTAACTGTAGCCGAACCTAAGACTGGAAAGTTCTGGAAGGTTACGGATGATATTAACGAAGTTGAGTTGAAGCAATGAAAGAAACGCCAGAAGAGCGCGAAGAGCGCAAACAGCGGGAAAAAGAGCGTCGCAACGCTCGCCGCAACAAGCGTCCTAACGACGAAGATTATTAACTTGAACTGATTGCTGTTTTATTGCTATAATAATCTTTGATTAGTCGGAACTATAAATGACACACATTACTATATCAGGCAAAAAGATTCCCGAATCTATTATGCCTGAATTTCATGCTACTCTAGTTCGTTTAGTGGCGTATATTTAAATACGCCACTAAACGTCGTACACATGACTAGTAGTCGGGAGTATATTGTTAGTTATAGATTCGAGGATCCTACTAACTATAGTATGTTTTGTGACCATTATCTTGGTGGAAAAAATGGCTAAAGCGTATACTAAGGAGTTCTTGATAGATGTTTTCCTTCACCGCTATCGCAGCCTTGGTGATGAAAAAGTTTGTGACCTTCGCGACTTGGCCGAGCGTTTCTACGATACTGCCGGGCGCGATAAGTTTAGGGTGTACGCTTGTGTCACACCTGAAGCTGTAAGAGAATACAAGGCATATCAAAAATAGTCTTGACAGGCCGGTCAAAGTGTGACATAATATATACTTATTGATGGGAAATTACCCAACAAACTGTAGAAACCAAGGTTGTCTAAAATGGAACTGTGGCAGATTCGGAATAAGGTTGAAGAATTGCGGGCTCAAGCTGAAAAAGAGCGGCTTGAAACGGACGACTTCAATTTCAAAAACGTACTAGCTGCTCAAGAAGTGGCGTACGAAAAGATTCAGCATCTGTTTCGACAGATGCTGTAATTAGTCGGTAAACCGACTCTGACCCTAGCTGATTCACTCGTGAAAAGGTCAGTAACCGAGAAGTGATCGTCAACTGAGCAAACGACATATGCTCCCCGTACCTAGTAAGCGGGATAATTTTCCAGGGACGTAAAGGCGTTCTAGTGAGCGTACCTATGAGTACGTACCGAAGCTTGTGGTGGCAGGCACTTTTAACTATACGAAAGATTTGGTAAGTGGGACGCCGGTGGACCCCGTGCATTCATAATAATATACTGCTCGCTCTCTACTGCAATTGAGAACCTTGTCCTAGTAAGGCGTAGTTGGCCGACACGTTCAACGGATAGTAAACAGTATATTCTTATGGGTTCTAAATTGTATCCCTTTCCTGACGGTAGTCTGTAAAACTATTGCCTATATAAGTCAGGTTGGTTGGCGTGAGGTTCGAATCCTTGGGGGTACACCAAATTAAAGGTAAAAATGAAAAAACTTCTGATCGCGGGTCTAGCGACCCTAGTGCTAGCCGCCTGCGGCGGCGGTAGTAGCGGCTCTAAAGACGTAAGTCCCACAGAACGCTTTATTGGTGATTATAGCCTGTGCAACGGTAAGTTCGTAGAGACTTTTGTTTCAATTCGTCCAAGTGACGGCAATAGTTTTACCGTAAAAGAACTGCAAGTTGTCTATGCGAATGCAGATTGTTCTGGTACTAAGACAGGTTGGGTAGATTTCAAAGCCCCTAGCCAGTTTACATATAAAACGAAGTATTCTGCATATACGGTTTTCGGGCTTGTTGGTCCTGCGGAATGGTCCACAGCCGATGTAGTTGCAGGCACTCTAACTGTAATCGGACAGACTCCGGTGATTACTGGATCTGCTACAGTAGGTCAAGTACCTGGATGTTTGAAAGTAGGTACTAGGGTTGAGTGCCCTCCAGTTTTTGATACTTTCGTCGCAGACGATATTGGGTACGTGCTAAGTAATGGGGTGCTGTATACCGGCTATCTTAGTTCGAAAGCTGGCAGTAGCTACTTCGATCTGACTCAACTAGGAATTAAGCGGTAAGGTCATTCCTTACGAAAGCCGTGTGTCTTAGAATTTGAAGTTCTTTTGTTGATACACACGCCGGGCATGGCAACCGGCATAAATTATTTGGTGATATGGCAGAGCTTGGCTTATTGCACTTTCCTGCTAAGAAAGAGTTCCCAGAAATGGGGGCCGAAGGTTCGAATCCTTCTATCACCGCCATTTAAGGAGTAATATATGGTAGCTGCGCTTTATCTAAATTGGGTGTCTGGCTGGCACTTTTTGTACGTATATTTTTAAACTATCCGCAGAGTAAACTGCCTAGCTTCGGCGAGAACAAACCAGTGTGGATTGCTGTGACCCGTCCCCTATGGCCGTATGGACCTCGGCCACCATAAATTAGCACAAAAGTCCCAGCCTAGCTGGTTTGTCAGGTTAATACCTCAGTAAATGTAAGTTTTTGTGCTAATTTATGGTATTCTCGTTAAAAGCCTTTCCGGGCGAGTGGAGCCGGAGCCATAATAAATAGTAGCTAAGGAGTAATTAACCTGTAGCTGCTGTCGGGAGTCATGACCTGGCGATCCAGTGGTAGTTTAAGGTAGAACGCAGAGAGGTACAGGTTCGATTCCTGTCTCGGGGTTAGTACTCCGGGTAGCTTAAGTGGGAGAGCGCGGCGAAATGAGGGTTTCGAAGTCCCTCCCACAACGGATCTATCATACATAAGGTAAGTCATTAGAAGTTTGTTGTACGCGATGCCAACATTTGATTGCCGGCAGGTAAGCACTGAAAAATCAAGTAGATAGGTGTTACGGAAAATAGATTGTCGACACTAGTGACTTACCTTATGTGTGTTTACATACACATTATTGTTAATAGGAGGATTTAAATTTGAAAAAGCTAATTACAAGTATTGTTCTGGGTCTATCGGCCTTGACAGCATCAGCACAGTATAGTGCTATTGCTAATTATGACTATGAAAATGCAGACGGGCGTGCTGCAATTAATAGTACTCACTTCGGCCAGGCAGGTATTCGTTTCAATACCGAGCTTGGCTCTTTCGACGTTCTCGGTAACCTAAAACAAACGGTTACTGGTGATCGTGTACACACTGGCGGTGCTGAGGTAGCGTTCAACAAACCCATTCATATGGGTGACGTTACTGTAATAGGTACCGTGGCTTTTGGAGCTATGGACTCGCAAAAGTACTACCGTCTAGGAGCAGAAGGGTTCGTTAAACTAGTGCCCAGCCTAGATGCTTACGGTGGATACCGCTTTACCAATAATGTTGGTAGTGATCGTGGTGCTGCTACTAATCGCTATGTGGTTGGTCTAAAAGCAGCGGCTGCTCAGAACATGGACGTTAAGTTGGGTCTGACTCAAACGCGTTTCTCTAATGAGAAGTACCACGGTATTACGGGCGGTGTAGAAGTCAAATTCTGAACTTGATTTGACTGCTTAACGGCTATATAATATATATTCAATAGTTGAGAAATGCCCTGAGCCGAGGCAAATTCTAGAAATTGCGACTAGGTTAGCAGTAGATCAGTAAATACCCAGCGTGCTGCGACTGGTGAGGGACTTTTCAGGGTAGTGGTTCCACCTGAAATAGTACGACGGAACCGACTAGACGTATCACTTGTATTGGAAATACCTATATTGTGTGCTTTTAGGGCTGACCCCCGGCACAAGCTGTATACGTACTACGGTTATAGCTGATACCTCGAAAAGATTTGCGGATTTAGCCTAGTCAGCTTGTTCCCGCTATCCTGTCAGTCGTGCGTCCGCAGACTATAAAATATGAGGATGGCAGCCCGGAACAGACGGGCGTCTACAGACCCTCACGCTTAGCTACTGGCGCGTGATTAAACATTGAGCCAGTCCAGTACCGAGTAAGCTGGACCTATATAAGAGACCTAGCCGATGGTTGCGAGATATGGTGTTGCGTCACCTAATATTGGTCGCAGTTGGATACGCACTAGGTTTCCTATATAGGTTGGAATTATGATCTTGATTTAATCGGTGATTTGCTTTATAATAATGTTTCATTGATTGATCTTATAGTGAACTGTTTAGACGGGCGTTAATTGCTCGGTGGTTCTGACAAACTGCGAAACCCCTGTGTCAGCAGGTGGCTCTGCCTCTGACTCTTCAAAGGCATCCTATAATCTAAACAGTTCACTATAAGATTTGCCGGTGTTGCTAATGTTGGCCTAAGGGCGAGACTTATAAACTCGTAGAGCACCGTCTAGATAAGGCGGAGTAACGTGGGTTCGATTCCCACCGCCGGTACCATATTGTGGATGCACGTACCACATCCTAGGACAAAGATGACGTGTCAGTACTCATACTGTGAAATGGGCAACCTTGTACTATCCATCGTTAAGTACATCTGGACGCGTAGTAACCAGACAGGTTCAACACACACAGGAGACTATATGTCCAAAACCCCGTTTGAAATTCGTACTGAATTGCTAGAGCTAGCTACTGAACACGCGATGGCGCAGTTCAAAGCTAATAGTGATTTTGCTGCCCAAGTAATGTCTAAGCTGCTTGAGGAATCTTATGCTATCCCTACTGGTGCAGCTAAAACTCTAGACAGCATCGAACTGACGTACAAAGAAATGTACGACAAGTTGTCAGCAGCTATGCCTAAGATACCTAGCATTACCGAGATTCAAGATAACGCTAAGAAGATGTACGACACCTTCGTCAGCGTTAAGCATTGATTGTGGATTACATTAAAGCCCGCCAGCTGGCGGAGCAACAACGAGCAGATGTGACTATTGATTTAGTTGCTCGTTTGTACCGAAAAATAAAGAGTCTATTTACAGCCTGACAGCTCATCGGTAGAGCACTCGGCTGATAACCGAGCGGCGAGTGGTTCGATTCCACTTCAGGCTACCAAAGATGAAAAGATCCAGGCATTGTATAGTCAGACACGTACCTAGCGGTAAATACGTTAAGTACCATATACATTGTGATGCTGACGTATGTGTTGTTCTTGCATACTTTGTTGAATCTATACAAGAAGCTTCGTATCAGCGCATAGATATGAAGTATCTTATAAAAGCACTAAACGTTCCAGCAGAGGAACTAGAATTACAACGTATAGAAGTTTCTATGGGTGTCAAAGTCCTTATCTAATATTTGGGCAAGTGGTGGAATGGTATACACGTTGGTCTTAGAAGCCAATGCCGAAAGGATTGAGAGTTCGAGTCTCTCCTTGCCTACCAAAATCGCGATGGAGGCTAGATTAGTTACTTACGTATCCTAATTGTAAGATAATTATTTCTAGCGAAAATACTAAGCCTAAGAACGGTTGCTTAGTACCCCCTAAATAAGACGTTCTGCGGGCCGTCGCCCAATAGTCCTAAGACACTGGATATCCGGATAGGACCGGATAGTACAGTAAATAGGTTTATGACCTATTTACTGTACTAATGCGACTGTGGCGGAATTGGTAGACGCAAGGGACTTAAAATCCCTCGACTTAGGTCATACCGGTTCGATTCCGGTCAGTCGTACCAGATGATAGTGCGCTCTAGACTATGACAAAGAGCTATGGTGGATGAGTTGAATGTATAAAGCCGGCAGATCTCCACCCGTCGAGTCGGCACTTATTAGGTAGGGTCGTTACAGGTATCCCGGGGAATTCGAATTACCCGATTACACAAAACTGTTTCAAGCCTACGTTCACGCGCGTCTAATTTGAACACAAAACTACTCAGGACGGTATGTAGGTGAGTAGGGCCCTACCTAATAAGTGAAAGGAGATGGTTATGCTATAGTAGATTAACTATTGGAGCATGATATGTCTAGAACATACAAGACTAAGCCCTGGAGGCTTAGTGAGGAAGCGAAAGAAAACAAAGCTAGTCGAGTTAAGTTAACTTATACTAGTAGCATTGATAACTATGTTTATTACTCCTGGATTCAACAACCAGGTGTTAAAAGAAAAAAGAAGCGTCGAGAAGAGACCAGTTGGTACTGGTGGCGCGCAACTCCCCGCTGGTGGGTTAAGCTCTACATGGAGCGTCCTGCTAGAAGGAAGTGTCGTAAGTGGGAAACCGAGGTTGTTAAGCTTGTGAATATTGAAGACCTCGAAGATGAGGACTGCATCAACACTAAGAAGAAGCCTCACATTTACTACTATTAATACCCGGGTTTAGCTTAGTCTGGCTTAAAGCGCTTGCTTTGGGAGCAAGAGACCGAGAGTTCGAATCCCTCATCCCGGACCATATTTACCATAAGGATAGCTTATGGAGTTTTTATTATACCCAGTTTGGGTATTTTTTGCGTTCTATATACTGTGGATACTCTATCTAGCAGTTATGAATTTAGCCAGGGTACGAGATCTAGGACAGCTGTCTACAGCATCTTATGTTCTTGGTTACCCTGTTTTAGTGGTAGGTCTAATTCTAGACTTCATACTAAACGTATTCGTTATGACGATTCTACTGCTAGAGTTGCCGAAAGAAACAACTATTACGGCTAGACTAAAAAGACACAATAGAGACGGGGGTTGGAGAGGCAAGATAACTCAAAAAATTTTTGAGCCTATTCTTGATCCGTTCGATCCTAGTGGCGATCACGTCTAAAAATTTAGTCTTGACCCTAGGGCCTTAATGCTATATAATGATTATTAATCAATGGGGCTATGGCGTAGCGGTAACGCAGCGGGCTTTTAATCCGTCAGTCCTGAGTTCGATCCTCAGTAGCCCTACCAAAATACATCACCATAATTCAATACTAGAACCCTCTGAAAAGAGGTAATGTGAGTCTTTAATCTCGCTGGTGATATTTACCGAGCACGTATACTGGCGCTGTAGACAACCTCCTACTAGGTATACGTGTGTGCTAGAGGTGGCGCGAATGGTGGTGATCTCAAGGGCCTAGGGTTATTATAACTTACGAGATATCCGAGCATCTAAACTTTCGTTCGGTTATCTACTCTGACTAGGGGAAGAGGACACCGCAGGAAATCCTCTATAAAAAATCTACTGCCCTTAGTGTATGCTAAGGCGTGTCCTTATCTAAAGCAGACTGTGCATCTGGTAAGTGTGATTTAGATTATCATAGGCCACTCCTTAATGTATTCTTTGCCCTATATGTCTGTGGCGTAGCGGAAACGCATCGGGCTCTTACCCCGTAAGTCCTTGGTTCGAATCCAAGCAGACATACCAACCTAAACTAAAATGATTCATCGACCTATTACCCTTCGCCTTACTCGTCAAGAGTTTATGGCACTAAATACACTTCTACGACACGTTAAGATGGGCGATAACAACCCAGCTGAGCGTGCTCTATCTAAGCTTCTGATTGACATGGAAGAGGACGGCGCAGATACCTGCATGGTCGAATGTCGCGAGTTGGGACTTTATGAGCCCCACATCGCGATTACTGCTTCCGATAACGACGGTGTAACAATCGTCCTAGAATGAAATTCGCGGGTGAGTGTGATGGTAGCACGGAAGGCTCATAATCTTCAGGACTTGGTTCAATTCCAGACCCGCATCCAGTAGCCTAAAGCGGGCTTGGTGTTAACGGCTAGCACGACAGCCTTCCAAGCTGATAGTACGAGTTCGAATCTCGTAGCCCGCTCCATAAGGATTTTGCCTATGAAAAAAGTAAAAGAGTCAGACGTGGAACCTATTGAGGCTCCTATCGTTACACCCCCACCCCCAATCTCAGACGTTGGTGAAATTTCTGTTGAATATCAGTGTTATCGTACAGGCGGTTGCATTTGTGATCGTGATAACTTAGATAAGAGTGTCTGTTTTTGGACCAAAGAGTAAGTGCATAGCATCCTAGTTATCGAGCACTATAAACCACGTTACTAGGCCTGGACGCTTTTTGGTTGTCAGTTAGCCAGGCTAAATATAATTGAGAACCATATCTATTCCGCGGAACCCGAGCAAGGTGCATGGGCTTGACTGTTAATCAATGGTTAGTAGAGTTCGATTCTCTAGCGCGGAGCCAATACTTAGTACCTAAATACGTGTAGGTACTAAGTATTGGTTAATCCTTATGTTCCCTAACGCTCATAATTAATTTAGCACTTGCCAAGCGGTATTGCTAGGTGTATAATATAATTTAATGAGGCAATTTTGCCTGTTAAATTAGAGGACTACACCATGTTAACCGAACTGTATACTTATTTAGTATCAGGAATTAAAGAACATTTTCTGCAGATAGCTATCTACGGTAATATGTTTCATATTGTAATAATATTTAAAGAATTACTACATATAGGCATCTATATGTAATTTGGGGGATGGGTCTGCTTGGAGTGGACACCTGCTTTGCAAGCAGGCTAATCAGATCGGTTCGAATCCGATATTCTCCACCATATATTAGCTCCTGTAGCTTAGTGGCAAAGCTCCTACTTGGTATGTAGGGGAGCGATTGTTCGATTCAATCCGGGAGCACCACACATGCAAATAAAAAAATTAATAGAGAAACTTCAGGCTATATACGACACCTTTGATGACGAGTACAAACAAGTCATGGGCGAACCTGAAATTGTAGTAGATGTATTCGGCGGTACAGGCCCACTCCGAATGTACAGCGGCTTTGCCGGTCTAGCTGATATAGTGATAGATAACGCAGAGGACGGCGCGTATAAAATTATCTCAGCATTTGCAGAAGATTATGAAAATCAACATCCCCCGCGCCAAACCTCG
>CAZVED010000023.1:0-14915 GCA_964626205.1 uncultured Gammaproteobacteria bacterium | reverse complement strand
CGATACGAAGCTGTCGACGTCACGAAGACGTTGCTAAGCGTCGCGCGACCGGCAGCCGCCGCAGTTTCGGCACCACGATTGTTGTTCACGACGTTCGAGAGACACGGACCTGCGCAGCCGTACGGATATCCTGCCGCGAGCGGGTTCGTGCCAAAGTGGAACGACGGGTTACTCGGCGGCGCCCCTGCACCGGTCGGAATAAGGTATGGGGAACCGAAGTTCTCTGGCGTAATCGTCATCTTCCAAGGAAGCCCACTAAACAGCGCTACTGGGCTAGATGCGTAGGCGGCGTGCCCTAAGGGCGCCAAGGTGGCGTTCTGCGGGAGCCATGCGGCGAATTGCGGGTTGAAGGCGTAGCCGTTCGCACCGATCTCCAGGCCGCTGTTCTGGGCACGCATCTGCGCCATGACGTCGGTTCGAACCACATCACCCAAGCTCCACGGACCGCCGGTGGGGCTGTAGGCGTGGAGGAATTCGGTGCATTGTTCTTTGATGTAGACCTTGACGGACGCTTGGGGATTGGAGTGTCCGCCACCGATTCCACTACTTGTAAGATTATCATCACAAAGGTACGTACGAATCGTTGTCAATCTTCCAGATGTGTCGAATATCGCACGTGCGGAAACACATGACTCCGTAGCATCATCCTCGCAATTAGACTCGCCATCACTCACCCCATCGCATCCATACCAATTATTTGAACTACCCTGTTGGAAATTATAGTACTGCTGCCCAGCCCGCCCATCTCCAAGATACGCACCTTTCGCGGTATCATCATGTAATTTCAGACCCTGCCAAAATGGTCCGACATGATTATTGAAGGCATCAAGCCATAACCGGGCAGGAACGCCATCCTCGTTTTTGTTGTCATCTCCCTGGAATTCAACTGCAATGGCCACAACATCTGTGCTATTGATATTCCATGCTGAGACATCCGTATCCCTTGTACGATAATCATTACCAATACTATCCGACCATCCCCAAAGACGATCCCCTCGGTCCGAAACCGTCGCATCATTGAAGATGACTGGTTCATAGCTTCCAAAAGCCGCGTTCCCCTCCGCCTCGGTGCAGTAGAGGAGGTCTGTCTGGCCGCTCTCCAACTGGAAGCCTGCCTCAGGATGCTGATTGAGGATGTCGAGCGCGCCGTTGATGTGGTCCACCGGCAACCAGAGGTTGCAAGCGAAGGAGTTCGGGTCGCCGTTCACGATGGTGGAGTAGTCGTAATCGAAGCAGAAGCCGATGCGGCCGGCGGCGTTCGTGACGCTCGTGAAGCGGGTGCAAGAACCACCCTCACCACACGATCCTGCAACGTCAGGGTCACAGAACCGTCCGGCATGCGAACCACCGGAGCAAACGCCATTGCGTGTGGCATCCAGGCCCGATTCCTTCCGATACGGGAAGAAGCGCGAGACCGCGGTGGAACCGTAGTCACGACGATCGTACGTACAGTAGCAGTTCCCGCCGATGGCGCAGGTATTCGCAGCCGTGAAGTCACTCTTCAGGCCGATAGGAGGAAGTGTCGGATCAGCCAAGTCGATACGCGTACGGCTCCGGTCCGCCCCCTGCCAACCGCTCTCTTCCACGACCGAGTTCGGGAATGGTGCGGTCGCCTCTGGATACTCACGGCACATGAGCGGCTGGACGCCGAACGCCCACGCCCAGCAGCGTCCGTGGATGCAGGAACTGGACGCCGGACACTGTGTATCGTTGTCACAATCATTGTTGCTGAGCTTGACGCTCATGGCGAGACGCTTGTGGTCGTTCAGGTCGCAGAACGCGCCTGCATCGCAATCGGAGTCGGTATCGCAGCCGATATATTCGTTAGAGCAGATTCCGGCGGATGGCTGACCGCAGCGAACGCCAATGCCGGCATCGATGCATCCCTGGTTGTTGATGCAGGCATGCAACGGCTGCGCACGGAAACCCGTGGCGTCCATGCAGTACCCGGGCGCCACGTTCAACGCCGTCAGGGCGGATGCGAGCGGGCGGCCAATGACGCCGTAACCGGTCATGTCGAGGCTGTTCCAGTCGCGCGGCAACCACGTATAGAACTCCGGGGTAAACGGCGCAGGGACGTTCTGGACGATGCCCGTGCACTGGAAACCGGAAGCGGTCGGCGTGTGCTCGGTGCACGTCATGAGCCCGTTGCATTGGACGACGTACTTCCCTTCTGTCGCGTTCCACACCGAGCTGCACTGCGTCTTCTCGACCCACATCGCGCACGCGCGGTCACGTGTCACCTTCAGGATGACGTTGCCGTCGTTGCCACGGACGGACGGAGCGTACGCCGCGAGCGCTCCCGTCGGCGGGAGACACTGATGGCCACCACAGTCCGCGTTGGTGCGGCACGTTCCGCCGACGGCACGCGTGCCGTTGCACCTCTGCCCGGACGGACACTGGGAGTCCGCGCTACACCGCTCCTGGCCGGAGCCGGAACAGATGCCGTTGTCGATCCACGTGCAGATGTTCTGGCAGAATTCGTGGCCTGGGTTGAGCGCGCAGTTGACCGGCGCGACGTTCGTCCCTTCGAACTTGTGCTGGCTCAGCGCATACGTAGCGCGGGCATTCATCGTCTTCGTGACATTGTTCGTCTGATCGAAGACGACGCATCCTTCGGTCAGGCTTGCGCCCGAGCTGCACGCGGAACGGTCCAGCTTGGCGTTGTCCAAGAAGTAGTACGGCGTACCGTCGGGGTTGTCGTTCGAGGTGTCGTACGGATCGACGAACTCGGTGCATGAGCTGTAGCGCGGCAAGCAGGCGCCGATCCAGTCCTGGAAGCCGCATGAACGCTGGTTCTGGGCGACACGACAGGTCCGTGCGGTCGCCGAATCCGTGCACGGACACCCTGCCGACACGGTGCAGACCGTATCGAGCGTGCAGGAAACGTCGCTGTTGCGATAGATACCGAACTCCGTGCCGTCCTTGAGGAGGTCCGGCGCGCACGGCGACAGGCTGCCGTCCGAGGTCTTGCGGAACCAACCGCTGCGCTTCACGGTGTTCGCCGATCCCGGGATGAGATAGTCCACGTTCTCCTTATATTCACACGTGCGGTCACCCGGATCCTTGAAGTAGAGCGTGCGGTCCTGCGTCTTCCACTCCTCGCACATGAGCGCATCGCTCGTACAGAGCGTGCTCGAATACTTGGACGGGTCGTCCTTGACCGCGCCTGCGGTCCACTCAGTCACCTGCGGACCGTTCACGTACTGATACACGCAGGAGTCGCTCCCCTCCTTGATATGGCAACTGCCGAGCACGCCAATGTCGGGATCCGTATCCGTGCAAAGACACTGCCCGTTGACCGGAGAGCGAGGAGACGGCGAACATGTGCCGCCGCCACAATCGGCGTTGACGGAACAGACGGAGCCCCGGTTGGAGCCACTGGTACAGATGTTCGTGCCGCAGGAATAGGTGTAGTCGGCAGCCGCAAGGCGACACGTGCCTTCCACGGACACCTTAGCGAGGCCGGTCGCAGTACAGCTTGCGGAGGTGGCGTTACAGCGATTCGATTCTTTCACAACAAGGAAACGGCGGGCGTCGGTATTGACGACGACCGTATCGTTCTTCGCAGAGCACCAATTCTGATCCAGCGGGACGATGCAGGTGCCGTGCTCCGGTTCTGCGCACAGACAGCCTGCGGGGTTCGTGCAGGAGGCCGCAAGACGGCACGTGGCTTCGAGACCGCTGGCATATCCTACAGCAAAGCTCAAACCCTCTCTCGCCCGGGTCGCAAAGATCGACAGCGGAACACGGGTGTCGGTATCGTACCGACATGACGTCCCTCCACGTGGAACAGTACAGACGGTTCCCGACGTGCCGACACGGCCATCAATGTTCGCTCGATCCGTGAAACCCGTTTGTGAGACCGAGTACGACAACGAACACGGGCAGCCGAGCGCACCCGACGCAGGGCTGCACCGCTCGATTGCCGGTGTGGTCGGGTTATCAATCGTACAGACGTTGTTGAATGATTGCTCGTACGGCTCGTTCGGTGTGTTCTGGAGATCCGCGTATGCCTGGCAGCCGATGGCCGTCTCGCGGCACAACTGCGAGAACGAGCGGAGTGTGACCGTGGAGCGGTCCGCTGTGGTGTACTCACGGCAGCCGAGCATCTCGCGCGGGGACGGAATGCCGGACGCAGTCGCATCGCAAGATGCCGGCGTGACCCACGAGTCGCGGATGACCGTCACGGCGTCCTGAACCATCTCGAAGCGGACATTGTCGAGATAGAACTCCGGAACGGTGCCTTCAACGTTCGCGGCATCGCCAATGCGGAGCAGAACGCGCTGCGGCCACTGGTGCGTCGCCGGCAGGTCGAAGACGACCGGACCGAGCGTGTATTCCCGCCATGTCGTCGAGAGCGTCAGAACCGGCTCGCGCTCATCTGTCGAGACGTTGTCCGAGGCGTACGCGAACTGGCGCACCGGAGGCACGACGCCGCCGGATGGCGCATCGAAGCGGACCTCAATGTTGCCCGAGCCACGCGCCCAGAACTTCACCATATAGGAACGCCCCGGCTCCATGTGCTTGGAGACATCACGCACCGCGACGCGGCGGAGGTTCGATCCGGACCCGTTCCGATCCACGCGGAGGGAGTGTCCGCCCACCGTAAGGGCTTCGGACGAATACACGAGATTCTCGCTGCCGAGGCTGCGGTTCGCCCACCGCTCACCGTCCTCGAAAGCACCTGAGCCGATACCTGTCTCGAAATCGTCAGAGAACATGACCTGGACGTTACCGGCGGCATTGCCGGAATACGCACGACAGCCGTTCGCGGCAGCGGCACAGCTCAGGCTCGCGCCCGGGTCGATGGCATAGATACACTCGCGGGTCGCGGCGTTCCAGCGGCCGTTCGACAGCTCACAATCGGCCGCGGACACCGCGGTGATGCGGTACTGCTCGCAAGACGCGGATTCCTGGATGGTCTTGGAGAGCAGGCGGAAGTGGCGGTTACCGTCGCTATCATAGAACTCGCGGCAATCGAAGCTGCCACCCTCAATGTCCGCGAGCGTGCAGAGTCCCCGCTCGGCACGAAGCTCGGCAGTTGCACCGTCTACGGCAGCATTGCTGATGCAGGTGTTCTGAGAATCGGTCGAGAGGCGGGTGCAGGGGGCGAAGCCGGCGTTCGCTGCTTCGGGGTCCGCGCGGAGGTCCGGTCCGTCGGTGACGTCCGGAGCGGTCGTGACGCTGCGCTTGAGGTTCCAGACGCGCAGCTGGTAGCCGGCGGTCTCGGAACCTTCCCATGTGTAGTAGGTATCGGTGTCGGTGGCACCCGGAAGCTGGCAGACACGGACCCGCGTGAAATAGGAACGAGATTCATCCGCAAGGTTGGTGAACTCGGTGCAACCGACTTCGGAGGCGGTACACTGACGCGCAGTGGATGGGATGAAGTGCACCGGGAAGCGGTCTTGGTCGAACGCCGTCTGCTCCTGCTTGAAGGTGTCGTAGCCGACGCACTCCGCCGGACAACGATCCTCTGTCGCGATAATGCCAGGGACCATCGGGTCGCCGTTCACCGGAGTATAGGAAGAACACCCGACCTCGATCTCGCTGCACACTTGCGCGTAGTTCGCGCAAGCCGCAGGGTCCGTCGCATTGCCGGTACAGCGCAAGTACGCGGGCGGCACTTTCACGTACTCGACAGGTGCTGCCGCGTTATATCCTTCATGGAATGCGGAACCGAAGCCCTCCTCCACCATGACATTGTCCGCCCAGACGGAAACTCCGGCCGTATTCACCAGTTCAATGGCGAGATGGTACGGCAGATCGGGAATGAGGGAATCCTCAGGAAACGGCGCGGAGAAGGTGCAGCGCGGCGTCACAGCACCGCCCGCAGCATCGCCGTTCAGGACGAGCTCGAGATGCTGGCGCGCGCCTGCCGGTTGATACGTGTTACCAAGATATGTCGTCGCGGACGCCGCACCGCATGTCACGGAAACCGTCGCCGCAGGATTATCCGACGACGCGGAGGTGGCGAAGGTGGACGGGGCGATGGAAAGGTGTTCGCCGTACACGCCGTAGAGACGGAGGCGGATACGCGTCGTATACGTGTTCGACGTGGTGTCCGGCAAGAACCGCGCGGATACCGTGTAGGTACGATTCGGATAGAACGGGATGCCGGCCTGCGTCACTGCAGTTCCCGCGGTACATGTCGTTTCATTCATCGCGACCTTGCACGTCGCCGCGCCTTCAGGACGTGTTGCGATCGCGGGACAGCCACATCCACCAGGTTCGGTACAGGCGCTCGGCAACGAACACGTGCCCAATTGCGGCGCAGCGTTCACCAACTTCACCGCAGCGCTACCGGATGCGCTCCGCGTCCCGTCCGTGGAAAGATGTCCCGTCATGTTCTCAGGGACGAATCCTGCCGGGAGGTTCCAGTGACGCGCGGATTCCGGCGTGCCGTCGCGGTCGTTGTCCACGAGATCGTCGAAGCCGCCGTTTCGCACGAGGTTCAAGGACTCCCCGGGAACGAGCTTGCGAACGGCCTTGCAGCCGTCATCGTTCGGCGAGCAGGTCTCGACCTTGCGCGTGAAATAACGGTCGGAGAGCCACCCGAACCCTTGTGCCCAGTCATCAGCCTTGCTCGCAGACGTTTCGAGCGCATTGCGCTGGACGGAGTACTGCTTGCAGCCCGCGTTGTCGGCATTACAGATGCCGGCCGCAATGGTGTTCGTGAGGTAGCTGCGCGCAGCGCCGCCCGTCGGTGTGACCGTGGTGCAGGTGTTGAACGGCGCCGGGCACTCATCGCCCTTGAATCGCCAGACGTTCTTTTCCGCGATGCAGTAGCCGTACCCTTCGTCGCAGCGGCCATTACCGTCCTCGCCAAGACACTGCACGAAGTCTGTGCATTGCGAAGACCGATTCGGAAGGCCGGAATCGATTAAGGTGTCGGAATACCCCTCCTGGAGACACTGTGTCGCAGGAATCTTAAGGACCCAATCCGGATTGACGAGGTGGCAGAACCGGTGCTGTTCGTCGCGCTGGCCTGCACTGTTACAGTCACGGAAGCCATCGACGACCTGCCGGAGCGTTGGCGGGTTCGCTGCGTCGCCCCAAATGTCCTGCGCGGCAATCTCCCATCCCGCCGGAATGACACGGAAGGCACGGAGGATGCGGAGGTTCGGTTCGCAGTAACCGCGCGCGTAGCAGTTGCGATCGTTCGCTGCCGCACGGTTGTGCGTCGCGGAGATAAGCGGCCAATCACCATGAAGGAACCCGTCCTCGATAGCCTCGTCGATGGTCATCGGTTCGAACGCAGCAGCGCGGACGGCGTTGGCGAACTGCGCGTCCATGACGCAATTGAACTGGGAAGCGTTCTGTGCCGGACACGTGGTGAAATCAAGCAATGGATCGACATCGTTGATTTCGCGCGGGAGGAGCGTGACCGCGTTCCTGCGTGCGGCGGCACGCTGAGCACCGGAGCGGCCCGGCGGTTGCAGGATGCCTTCTAATGTAAGGACGAGGTCGGGTTGTGCTTCGCGCGCTTCATCACCGGAAATGAGGCCTTGTGCGAGCTTGTTAAGGAGACGGGAGGCGAGGGTCTGCACGAACACCTGTGTGGCATTGAGCGCTACACCGACGACTGCACCCTTGGCAATCTGGCCCGCAGTGACCGCGTTGGAGTTATCAAGCTTCTTATCTTCAGAGCGGGACGCCTTGAACTGGTCGGCAACGACGGCCTGTGGCGCGGTAACACGACCAGATACGAGATCGTTGATGGCGCTGAAGCCGCCCGACGCATCCTCGCCGATCTTCTTCACGATGGCATTAATCTCTGCGTCACGGCGGACCTCGTTATTGATCTTGTCATACATGATGAGTCCAGCGGAAAGCTCGGATTGGCCTGGGCGGAACTGCACGGCAACGACATCGGAAAGCTCGAGACTGGAGAGCGTGTTGATGGCCGACTCCCAGTTGTTCTTGATGTCATTGAAATTACAAAGCGGTGGCTCTGGCCTCAGCTCGCCGAACAAGTCGATCTGCAACGCGAACGTGATGCCTTTCGGGGCGCAGAGCAGGTTGCCGAGGCCGAGCCCTTCGGAGAGCTGACCGACGGCTTCGCCGATGGCACCCTGCCATGCCTGCTCGAACCCGTCCGCGAATGCCTTGGTGTCCCAGCACGGACCTTGACCCGGACAGTCAGACGTGAGTGCAACCGCCGCGCTGTACGCAATCTGCGACAAGAAGTAGTTCGCCGCACCGACAACCGCGACCGCAGCGGATTCCGCCAAGGCAAGACCGATGTTGTCTTGAACGGATGCAATAGTGTCGTTGACAATGACTGGCCCTCCCTCGACCGGAATCGCGTTCGCCGTCGAGGGTGCACCAAACAGCATGCCAGTCGCCATCGACAACCCAAGAACGAACAAAAGGAAGGAAGCCCCTCCCTTGCGTACGTGCCGGTTGTGAGCGTTGTGCGACATGTTACGTCATTGTGCCTTGGTGGCGATCTCTACCATGGTCTCCTGCAGAAGCGCGCGGAGTGTCGTGTCATCCGCCTGCTCCAGTGCGGGGGCCGGAATGCCGAGCCGTGCGAGGAACGCACGTAGGTCATCCGTCGACATGCGGGCGAGCTCTCCGGCGATGCTCTCCGGTGTGATGGTCTGCGGGTCGCCGAACGTTTCCGTGATGGCGAGCGCGATGGATTCTGCTGTCGGTGCGGATACAGCAACCTCCTGCTGCGATGCGGAGCCGCCGCCCGTCAGGGAACCTGGGGCTGACGCAGCTGTGGCAGCCTCACGACTTGCTTCGCGGCACGTGCGCCCGGTCGGGCAGTTCGGGTCGGTACCTTGCGCGATTTCGACGTTATCCGGGATGCCGTCGGAGTCGGAGTCCGCAAGGAACGGACTCGTGCGGAACACGTACGTCTCGTCGTAGTCCGAAAGCGTGTCACCATCGGAATCCTGCGTCTTCATACGGCGCTCATTGTCGTCTTCACGCTGCGCGAGCGTGCGGTACTGCAAGGACGAATCGCGTTCGAACGGTGCGGTGATGGATTGCCCCATGCGCATCGTGCCGAAGGTCAGCGTCGCCATGCCGATGACGATGAATACAACAAGTCCGAGCTTCTGGTGTGCGTTGAGTTCCATATCGCTACGCGCCTTTCGACCCTCTTACTAGCTTCATCAGTATAGCAAGAAAAATAAGCTCAGTCGATAGCAAAAACCCCCATGTCCTAGGGGGTTTTTGCTACTGCGCGAGCAAGGCGCTGCCAGTCATCGAGATCGAGTTGTTCGGGACGTTCGGATGGCGATATTTTTGCTGCATTGAAGTATTTTTCGAGTTCCTTGTCTTCTGCAACAACCGCGCGAAGGGAGTTCCGTAGCTGCTTCCGCTTCCCCTGAAATGCCGCGCGAACGATTTTGGCATACATCGACGGATCGGCGCCATCGAAAAAATCCGACATTTCTTTCGCCGACTTATGCACAATGTGGATAACGGACGACTCGACCTTCGGTGGCGGAAGAAAGGCGCCGCGTGCGACATTCGTCACCCGCGTGACATGCGCGGACGTGCGCACGAACACGGCGAGCGCGTTCATGTCGCCGCGCTTCGCGAGGATGCGGTCCGCGACTTCCTTCTGCACCATGAGCGTCATCGAGCGCGGTGATGGTGTCGCGCCCAGGAACATCTCGATGATCGGCGTCGTGATGTTGTACGGGATGTTCGCGACGACAGCGTACGTTGCATCGTGAGCGAGGCCGAGCGCGGAAAGATCCGTACGCAGGATGTCACCATGGATGACACGGAGGTCGCGACCTGCAAACCGTTCTTCGAGTAAGTGGACCATCTTCACATCGAGCTCGACGGCGATGACTGACGCTCCAGCATCGAGCAGTGCGGCGGTGAGAATACCGGGGCCGGGGCCGATCTCGAGTACGGTATCGCCCGGAGCAATGCCTGCTGCGGCGACAACCTTCGCCACGACAGCATCATCCAACAAGAAATGCTGGCCACGCGCCTTGATCGGGCGCGCACCAACCTTCGCGAGAAGATCCTGTAGGTCGGAGGCTCGCATACTAATGACGGATGTCACTCCACTCCTCCGCAGGCATGATCGCGTAGAAAGCCGTGAACGCGGCCGCAACAATGAACGCCGCGACCCACGGCTCCGGAACGAGCAAGAACACGGCGATGCAGAGCGTGCCTGCAAGAATCTTTCCAAGTGCAAGCGCCTGCTCGAAGAATACGACGGATTCCATGATATCGCCGCGACGTGCACCGTCGTAAATGAGCGCGACAAGCGGGACATTCACCGCGTTCCTCGAGACGCGATAGTAGGCATCGACGAGGAAAATACCGAACCCGCCGGAGATAAGCGGACGGACGAGCCACGACAGCGTGAGGTACGTGACGCCCGTCCGAAGCACTGCCTGCTTGCTCCCCTCGTCCGTCGCGCGGCCGACATACAATGTCATCGCGGCGTTGGCGAGCATGGCGAACGAAACGACGATGCCGAGCGAGAACGGATTCGGAATCATGAGGACGATAGCAATAGGCCAAATGACATGCGCGACAAATTCCTCACCGAAGCCGAAGAACGCGAAAAGTTTTCTGCGGTTACGCGGCTCAGCAAGGCGTCGCATGGCCGGAGCGTACTCGAACCCCTTCGCCTCGAACTGCTCCGGCGTTGCAAGAAGCGGAATGTTCGAGAGCAGGATGAGCAGGGAGACGACGACGAACAACGGGGCGAATCCGAACGCCGTGATGAGGAAGCCGCCTGCGACCGGCGCGAAGATGGTCGCCATCGCCGCGATGACTTGGCGGTTGGAGATTTCTCGTCCACTCTCGTCCGCGGCGCCCCACGTGGCGAAATCGGCGTGATATCCGGGCCAGTACAGCACCTTCTGCAACGCGAGCGCGACGGCCGCAACGGCCATGAACGCTGGGTGATAAGAAATGGCAAAGAAAGCGAGGTAGTACGCGATGAGGAACGGCGAGCTGAACAGCATCGCGTGCTCGTTGCCGCGTTTGCGCGAAATGCGCGCACCGAACGGAAGCAAGAAGAAATACACGACGTACATGGCGACGTAGAACCCCGCGATCTGCGGCACGGAGAATCCGAGCTGCCAAAGGAAGATCGGCTCGAACAAAGCGATCATTGCGACAGCAGCATCGAGGATGGCGGTCGACACGAACAACTCGCGCACCTGTCGGGATGGGTGCGGAGCGAGATAGTGCGCGATGTAGGTGCGGAGCGTGCTGTGGGGCATGTGCTTGATTTACGGGAAATGCCGATAATCGGAATGGCGGGCACCTTTCATGAACTCCTTCCGTGCCCGCTCATCTTTCCGTGATGCGGACCGCTCCTTGTCGGATCACTGTCATCGTACCACGCTTCATCGTGACGATAGTCGATGGCGGACGTTTTGGGATGCGGCCTCCATCGAGGATAAAGTCCGGCTTTCTTGCTTTGCTGCGACCAGCGAAAGACCTCCGGACAGCAGACGAACTATAGCACTCCCCTGCTCCGGAGATGTTCGCTGAGGTCGCGGTGATGGGGCGACCGAGTCCTTCGGCGAGCGAGCGAGCGAGCGAGGATGCAGAGACACGAATGGCGACCGTGCCCTTTTGCGCGGCTGCGCGGTACGCGACGCGCGTGGATGGATTCAACGACGCGACGACGGTGAGCGGTCCGGGCCAGTGCTTTGCGACGAGGTCGACGAGCGGACGCGGGAGTTTCACGATACGCCTTGCTTGCGCAGCGGATGCCGCGATGAGCGGCAGCCCTTTACTCCGCGCGCGACCTTTGATGGCGTAGATCTTCCGGACGGCACGAGCGTTCGTTGGGTCCGCTGCGAGACCGTAGGCGGTCTCGGTCGGAAACGCGACGACGCCACCGGCGCGAAGGACGGCGACAGCTTCAGCGATGGTCGCCACAGTGATGCGTCGCGTGCCCATGCCGCTTACTTCTCCTCACCCTTGCTGTGACGGAGATACGCCTCGACGAATCCATCGAGGTCGCCCTCCAGCACGGCATCGGGGTCGGATGATTCATGGTCCGTACGATGATCCTTCACCATCTTGTACGGATGGAGCACGTAGGAACGGATCTGACTCCCCCACTCCGCGCTCGTGAACTCTCCACGCAACTGCTTCTTCTGCGCGTCGCGCTCGGCGAGGACGCGAGCGTGCAGCTTCGCGCGCAAGATGCGCATGGCGACCTCCTTGTTCTGCGATTGCGACCGCTCGTTCTGGCACGAGACGACGATGTTCGTCGGGATGTGCGTGATACGCACCGCGGAGTATGTCGTTTGCACGCTCTGCCCGCCGTTACCGGAAGAGAGGAACGTGTCGATGCGAATGTCCTGCGGGTTGATGTCGATCTCCTTGATGTCGCCAAGTTCCGGCAGTACTTCGACGAGCGCGAACGACGTGTGCCTGCGCTTCTCGGAATCGTACGGCGAAATGCGGACGAGACGATGCACGCCGGCTTCGGCTTTCATGTAGCCGTACGCGTAACGACCCTCCACCGAAAACGTGGCGCTCTTGATGCCAGCCTCACCACCGCGCGACTCGTCGAGTAACTTCACAGCCCAGTTCTTCCGTTCGCCGTAGCGGAGGAACATGCGGAGAAGCATCTCCGCCCAGTCCTGCGCTTCCGTACCACCCGCGCCCGCATGCACGGCGACGATGGCATCGGAGGTGTCGTGCTCCCCGTCCATCATCGTCGTGAACTCCAGCTTCTCGAAACGCTTCGTGAGCGCCTCCGCGGCCTTCACGAACTCCTCCTGCGCTGCGACATCGCCTTCCTCCATGGCGAGCTCGCCGAATCCGATCGTTTCGGCAACGTCATCGCGGATTCCTTTCCATTCGCCATAGAACTCTTCCAGCTCCGCGAGGCGCTTGCTCACCTTCTGCGCGTTCTCGTTGTCCTGCCAAAAATCAGGCAGCTGCGTTTCTGCCTGCAATGCCGAAATCTCGGCGTGGGTCGTATCGAGGTCAAAGTAACCTCCACGTATCGTCGATGCGCTTCGCAAGCGACTGGATATCGTGGAGGTGCTGCTCCTGGATGTTCATACCTAAAGTTTTATCTTGAGAGCGTAGCGTCCGAGAATCGGCATCGTCCATTTCTGTCCCTGCAGCGCCTGCACGCATCCGTAGAGCGATACCGCGATGATGCCAAGATTCAGAATCGCCCAGATTGGGAACCATAGCCATGCTCCGAGGCTCGCGACGACACCGACGATGAACAGCAGTAACCCCTGGCGGAGGTGGTGACGGTCGTATTCGCTGGAGCCGCCCATGAGGAGCGGAATGAAAACGAGGACGCTCAAGTACGAGAGTCCTGCCATGACGCGATTCTGCGGTGCGGATTCTGACATAACCCTTTCAGTATAGCCTATTTGAGGCGAAATTAAAAGAGGCGCGTCTTCCCCTAAAGAAAAGGCGGCCACATGGGCCGCGCTTTAATTCGAGCGTTTGCTGGGCGGGATGCGCCGACGGGAAAGGAAGACACGAATCTCATCGACGACAGTCATTGCGAGCTTCTTGTTTGGAAGCTGCTGCCCTGCCAGCCACTTCTTGAGTAGCGACTGCGGGAGGTTCGTCTGACGTTCGAGGTCCGGCAGGAGCGCGATGTCGTCCTTGTGACGTTCTCGTAGCGCTGCCGCATGGACCGCGGCGTCGACGAGGATATCCTGGAAAGACGGGTCTGACCCGTCCCATGCCGCAAGCTTTGCGAGAAAGACGCCGAGATCGGCATCAGATGGTCCTTTGATCCGTCCCTTCGCCATGACGCCTCCGATGCGAAAAAGATCGCCCGCTAACGGTAGCAGGGCGGCGGAAAAAGAAAAGCGGACCCCTGAGGAAGGGGTCCGCGGCGTCAGAGATCGAGCGACCTCTGATCGAGCTTGTGCTTCGCACGCCAGATGCGCACCTGCCGCGGCGTCACTTCCGTGAACGCTATTGACTGGAAACGCAGCGTGTTCGCAAGCACCTTAGATGCGTCGTCACGCGAGAGCAGCATGTGATCGCGCAGGTCGTCCGTGGGAATGCGGTGCACGGTGGCACCGACCTCGTGCGCCCGATGCGCAACGGCGTACGCGAGTGCATCCGCTCGGCGCGAGCCGGACATGGCGATGCGGTCGCCTTTGCGGATGATCTGCGCGAGGAACCGTCGTTCCTCTTCCTCGCTCTTGAGCTGGAAAGAGATCTCGTGCATCCCGCTCCGTGTGTTCTCGCTGAGGCAAACCTGCGGCGGAAGCGCTGGGCCGAAATGGGAGGCGTTGTACCGATGACGGATACCGATGATCCGCCTGTTTTTGTTCTTTTTTTGCAAGGACCTTCTCCTTGGTGATGGTTCATCCTGTCGAGATAAGCTGCGACATGGACGCCCTACGATAGCACGGCGCAGGCGGTTTGTCAACCCAAATAAGCTTAAAGAGGCCTTTGTGAGGCCCCTTTTAAGCTCAAACCGTTTTACTGGAATTGCTTACGTCACATTCCCATCATTCCCCCGCCGTGCCCATGACCGCCCATGGCCGGCTCTTCCTTCTTGGGAATCTCCGTGACGACCGCTTCGGTCGTGAGAAGGAGCGAGGAGATAGATGCCGCGTGCTGCAGCGCCGAGCGCGTCACCTTGGTCGGGTCGATGATGCCGGCCTTCACCATGTCCTCGTAGACACCAGTCATGGCGTTGTACCCGAATGCGCCTTCGCCCTTCGCGACTTCGGCCGCGACGACGGATCCGTCTTGGCCTGCATTTCTCGCAATCTGGCGCAGCGGTTCTTCCAACGCACGCTTGAGGATACTGATACCGACGTACTCGTCCGCGGACATCTCCGTCTGCTTGAAGGCCTCGAGCGCCTTGGCCGCGCGAATGAGCGCTACGCCGCCACCAGGAACAATGCCTTCTTCGAGCGCCGCCTTCGTGGACGAGACGGCGTCCTCGATGCGATCCTTCTTCTCCT
>CAZVED010000022.1:0-15354 GCA_964626205.1 uncultured Gammaproteobacteria bacterium | reverse complement strand
TATTCGTGGTGGGACATGCAATCCCATGCCCGTGACCGCAACGTCGGCTGGCGCATCGATTATTTTTTCGTGAATAAGGATTTCGCGCCGCGCGTGAAGCAAGCGACTATCTTGAAGGACGTGATGGGATCCGATCATTGTCCGGTGGGGATTGACATCGCGCTGTGAGCCACACCGATCGTTGACTTTCCGATGACCGCTGGTACACTGCGACCGCGGTCTTTTTCCGTTCCTGCAGAAGGAGTACGTATGTTCGAGCTACCGATCGGCTTCCTGGTGATCGTCGCCATCATCAACATTGTCGTGGCGATATTTGTCTGGGCCGCCATCGTTGTGTCCGTCCAGAATAGTGAGGCGTCGCGCCGCGAAGCGCAGAAAAGATACCGTTCAATCCGCGAAATCATCGCGCTCATCGACGAGCCAAACCGCGCGGCTTGCCTGCGTGCGCTCGATACGGAGGAAGTTCGCTTCCGTCAGGCGCCGGGGTCCTCACATAACCACCAAGCGTGGAGGGGTGGGTACCTCGACCACGTCGTGGAAGCCTGTAACATGGGTATCCGCCTCTACGAGACGATGTCCGCGGTGCGACCACTACCGTTCTCGCTGAGCGACCTGTTGCTCTGCATCTTTCTTCACGACTTCGAGAAGCCGTGGAAGTACGTGCTCGGGCAGGACGAGCTCCAGGACGCAGACCTCTCCACCAAGGAGAAGCGCCACGCGTTCCGTGAGAGTCTCATCCGTCGGTACGGATTCGTCCTCACGGACGAGCATCGCAATGGCATTGAGTATGCGGAAGGGGAGCTTACGAACTACTCCAACCGGCACCGATACATGGGACGCCTCGCCGCGTTCGTGCATTGCTGCGACGTGCTCTCTGCGCGCGCGTTCCATGACCACCCGCTTGAAGCGGATGACCCATGGGGTGCCACGCGTCACGCGCAAGAGGAATAGAAAAGCACCGCTCCGCCTCGTACAGGCGGAGCTTTTTTGTCTGTCTGGCGTTGACCGCGTCCGTGCCGGGTGCTACGGTCTGCACGTCTCTGCAAGAGGAGGTTCACGTGTCGACTGCATCCATTCTGCTTTTCATCGCTAGTGCATGGCTGTTCATTCTCGGTTTGTTCCAGAAGCCGCCTGCCAACGGGAAAGTGCTGCTCGGCGTCGTCGGCATGGTCGTCGCGGCATTCCTTTTCGTCGGTGCCTATCACGGCTCTGCGGCATCCATTCGGTCGGGCACGTCATCTGCCGCAGACGCGCCGCTCAGCGAAGTCTGTGCCGCGCACGCCATGACCATGGTCGTCGTCGGTGCGCACTGGTGCGGCTACTGTCGCAAGCTGGACGCGGAGACGCTCGCGCATCCGTCGGTCCGTGAGGCCATCAAGGATGACGGCTTTGCGCGCATCTACGAAGAGGATGATCCTGACGGAGTCGAAGCGTTCGCCGTCAAAGGTTACCCCACGACCGTTTTCCTCGACCGGAGCTGTCGCGAGGTGCACCGCACGCGCGGATTCCGTCCGTCAAGCGCCTATCTGCAGGAAATCTCCGCTGCTCGCGCGAAAATACCGCGCTGAGTCGCGCAAACTGAAACCGCATCCGGTGATGGATGCGGTTTTTTCATTTCACGCTGATGAGCGCGATCGCGCCGAGTGCGAGCGCGACGCCGGCCCAGTTCCAAGCGTTGAGGTGTTCCTTGAGGTAGAGCGTTCCGGCGAGCGCGGAGAAGACGACCGCGAACATGCCGAGGAGGACGATGGTACGGGAGAGTTCGATGCGTGAAAGCGCGTACATCTGGAACAGGAAACCGACCGCTGCGATGGCGAGCGTCGCGAGGAAGACCGGGGAGGTGAGCGTTTTCACGCTGAATCCGGCGTCGTTGAAAACGACCTTCTTCCAAGTGTCGGAGACGGTGTAGAGAAACTGAGCGATGATGACGGAGAGGACGGCCATAGTGAAGAAAAGTATAGCACATGCAGCAGCTTGACCGCCGTCGAGCGACCGTTTAAGGTCATGACAGTCCTTTGGAAGGAGGAGTGATGCGCACCATCCACGCCCTCGTACTCGTGTCGATTCCGATGCTTGTCGCTTGTGCGGCAGCGCCTATCCGGGTCGCCAAGCCGACGCCGGCGACGCTTTCCGCTTCGTGCGAGAATATCGACGCGGACGCAACGTTCGTCACGTACAACGCGACCATCGCGCCGGGCATGTCCCGACAGGCGACGCCACGCGTGCCTGCTGTGGCAGAAGCGGTCCGCGACACCTCGTACGACGTCATGTGCGTGCAGGAGGCCTACACCGAACATGCGGAACGCGCAGTCATTGAGGCGTCAGGCCTTCCGCATGACCGCGTGTTCACGACCGATACGGCCGGATGGCTCGAAACGGGTCGGGATCGGTGCGCGGCGGACGCCGTCTCCGGCATCCGGCAATGCGTCGAGCGCGCGTGCGCCGATGTGCATCCGGAGGAGACGACGAAGTGCGCTGCGGACAGATGCATGCCGTCGCTCGTCAGCCTGTTTCTGTTCCACCGATCGTGCCTCAATTGCCTCATCGCCTCGGCAGGGAAGTCCCTCGATGACATCGTCGGGACGTGCGTGCAGGGCTCCGGCGCGTCCCGCCTGTACGGCGGTCGCAACGGCATGATTCTGCTCTCGAAGCACCCCTTGCGGGATCTGAAAGCGGTGCGACTGCCGTCATCCGGCGTCAACCGCGCGGCGCTTATTGCGACCGTGGATTTCCCAGATGGGAAGTCCGTCCGTGTCGCATGTACGCAGCTCTCCGCACCGGTGGCATCAGGTCCGTCGCATCCGAATTATGACGACTGGACGGACGAGCAACAGGCGCAGGCATCGCTCGTGTTCGCTGCGCTCAAGGAGAGCGCGGGAACGCTCCCGACCGTCATCATGGGGGACATGGGGTTCAGCATCGGGTCTGCCGCGACGGCGGTCCTGGAGCAGGACACCTGGCGTACGTTCTCTGCAAACGGCTATTGGAGCCCGGCGATGCACGTCGAACCGAGCATGTGCACGATCTGCCGTGGCAACACCGTCACCAAGGCGAAAGAGTACGGGTTCCTCACGGACCATGTCATGTTCCGCGTCGCGGACATGTCGCGGTTCGGTCCGGTCTGCGCCGACGCGGTGTTCTCCGACGAAGTCCGACTCCAAGGGTACTTCGGCAAGGAGATCGTCGGGCACCGTTCGGGGCACTTCGGCCTTCGTGTCCGCGCGGTCTTCCCGGATCCCGACCCGGACCCCGACTCCGAGTGACCGCTCCTCACGTCAATCACCTCGTCCGACGGACGAGGTGATTTTTTTTCGCGGAGAGCGGAACAAAAAACCGCCCCTCGATGGGGCGGTTGTACGGTGTCATGCGGAGGCGGAACGGATCGCGGAGAGCGACGCGCGAACGTGCTTCGCGACCTCGTTGAGCTTTTCTTCCATGGTCGGGTAGTTGCCGATGACGACCATGTCCGGGTGGCCTTTCCAGACGTGCAGCGTTGCCTTGCCGAGTGCGCAGGCTTGCTGATGGTTCTCGCGGCGTTCGGAATTGTTCCCTCGGTTCGCTTCGAACACGTCGCGCGGCGGGACCGAGAGGTAGATGACCTTCGTGTATCGTTCGTACAGGTGCGCGATATCGAGGCCGGAGACGATCTCCAGCGTCTGGTTACCGCCCTCCATGTACGCGCCGCCGTCGACTTCGCCGCGATCGCAGATGAGCGCACGCTTGCTGTTTCTGAACGCGAACCGCGCGGCACCATCCTCGAAGACGCGTTGCGCCTTTGCGATGGTGGTCTGGAATTCGAGGTTCGCGACTGGGTCACCGTCGGCGGGCGGGCGGATATCGAGGTTCTCCATCACGAGCGTCGCCATCTCCGGAACGAACCCTGCCTCGGCCTTGAAGCGCTTCTTCAGGTCATCGAGGACCGTGGATTTTCCGGAGCACGGACCGCCGGTGAGCACGATGCGCGGAACGTTCTCGAATGGCGTTGGTCGATGGTATTCCTCTTCGTTCCAGTTGCGCGACTTGATGGCTGCGAGCTCGGCGAGCGCGTAGCTCGTGAGCTTCCCGGTCACTTCGTGCCAGCGATGCACCCACGCAGGTTTCTCGATGGTCGCATCGAGGCCGACACCCTTGAATTCGATGACCTTGGTGCCGAACAGCGCCTTCTCGAAGACGGAGATGCGGAGGTTGTCCTTGCGGTACCGTCGCGCGACCGTGATGCGGGGAGCGCACGTGTCGAGCAGGAGCTGTGCCGCGGCTGCGGGCAGGTCACGGCTCTTCTTCGGGCGGCGAGCGCCACGTCCGCGGGTCACGGTCAGGTAGATGTCCGGCAGCGTGCCGTCGTCATGCTGGACCACCTGGACGCGGACGCTTTTTGCCTCGTCGGTGTCCAGGAAACCCGTCGTCACGATGGAGCTTTCCCATCCGGCATATCCCGATGGATCGCACTCTTCGATGATGAACCGACGTTCGTGTATCTCTTCGTCCGCGATGCGTCGCGTCATGGTTGCCTCCGTCATGCGTGCAGATGGAAAAGGACAGGCCCGGGCAGCCCCGGAGACCGCGACCATAGCCGTTTTTCTCGGTTCCGTCAATCCGTCCGGTAATGAAAAAGCCGCCCCGTACTGGGGCGGCGTCGTCAGGGGAGATCCATGCGGAATTCCTTGCCGTGGTCCGTGAAGCCGAGCTTCATGTAGCGGGCATGGACATCCGGACGGGAGTATCGGCTCGTCGCGACGACCTTGTAGCAATCGCGGTCCTTGGCTTCCTGAAGGAGCGCGCGCATGACGTCGTGGAACAGCCCTTGTCCGCGATAGGCCGGTTGAGTGAAGACGTCCTCCACGTAGGCGTACGGACGGACGTGAAGCTTGTTCCTGATGATGACGATGCTGCCGCGCGCCATCTCGTTTCCCGCGTCGTCGCGGATGATGACCCAGACGTGAGGAGTGGCCGCGACCGTCGTGCCGATGTGCATAAGGAGCACCTCCGTACCCAGTGTCGCGGTTCGGCGGGATACGGTCAATATGCTATTCTTTTTCGATGAAAGTACATGCGGCACGGGCAACGACGGCGCGCGAACTCGGACTGCTGACAGTCACGGGCGTGGTTTTGGTATGCGGGATGGCGTTAGCAGCGCTCGGTCAGCGCGTGTCTGCGCAAGAGGCTGTCGCCGACGACGCAGTCGTACAGGATGAGGTCAGTATGATGCCTGCTTCGGAAGAGCGCGAAGCATCCGAGGTCGGCATCAACGTCTTCGGTACGGCAACGGAAGAGGTTGTTCCGTCCCTCGCGCTTCTTGCGGACATCGCCGCGTTCGTGCAGCTCGTCGGCGATGACACGGACAGTATTTTCCTTGGTGGAATGTTCGGCACAACGGATGTCCGTGCATATGGGGAGGAGTTATGCCAGAAGAATTTCATCCGTCCGTCCGCATGCACGGATTGGCTCATCGCCGAGTTCGCAGACGCATCCTGTCAGGAAGCTGGTGCGTTCGGCAAAGGTGCATGCGAACGTTTGCTCACGGAACGCAATGACGGGGTCTTCCCGGGATGCGCGGAAGGCGACCTTACGGATTGCGAACGATCCAAGGCTTTGCTCACGATAGGTGCCATGCGCGACGACGTCCTTCATCTTGCCGAGGCGATCATTTCGCGCGGCGGCGAGGAACAGGTACTCGTCACCTTGTCGGGTCTGGCATCCATCACGGCGGACCGCGTCGCGACCGCTCGTTGGTGGGGATCGCCGCGCGCAATCGGACAGCAGACGTCCGTCGGCATGGTCGTCGTGGATGCGGACATGGACGGGTTGCCGGATGACTACGAAGCAATCATCGGCACCGACCCCTCCGCTGCCGATACGGACGGCGACGGCGTGAGCGATATCGATGAGTTGCGCGCAGGAACGAACCCGCTTGGCGAAGGTGAGCTTGGTCGTGACCTGACGGACGCGGAGCGCACCATCGTCTTCTCGCGTCCGCTCCAGCAGCCGTCGGCGAAGCTCGAGGCTGATGCAGGATTCATGCTTGGAAGGAGTGGTGCCGGTGACGGGCTCGTTGGAACATGTGAGCCGGGCGCGATATGCATCCTGTACCTTTACAGCTACGTTCCGATGATCCTCACGACCGTCGCGGATGCGTCAGGTGCCTGGGAGTACCGTTTGACGGACGTTATGGCCGATGGCCACCACGTCGCGTATGTCGCGGTCACGGATGGCGACGGGGCAGTGCTTCGCCGCAGCTCGCCATTCAGCTTTTTCGTGAACGAGGCGCGAGCCGTGACCGTTGAGGAGTTTCTTGATGACAGCATCGAGCCGTTCGCTCTCGCGCGGTCCGTGGAGGAGCGTTCGTTCGCCCGCTATCTGTTCGGCACCGCAGCCGTCATGTTCGTGGCAATCATTCTCACGTTCGCCATTCTCCGCGAACGACCGTCCGCTATCGTGAAGGAATGACGGATTCGCCGATGATCATCTTGCAGTCGCGGATCATTTTTTCCGCGCGGCCGATGTCCATGCCGACCTTCTTCGCGAGACTGGCCGGTTTTGCATGCGCGACTTCGCGACAGAGCATGAGGTCGTTCGTGGCGAGGTTGTCGAGTTCCCACGAGCGGAGGTTCTCCAGCACGGTGATGGGGTAGAGCGCGGCGTGGTCCACCATGGCGGCGAGGGAGTGCTCTTTCGGCCCATTCCAGCTCACCATACGGATGCCCTTACAAACTCCGAACTGATGCGCGCGGTCCGAGAAGCGCCCGTTCGTCACAATCCAGAGTTGGTGAAACACGTCGCATGTTCCGGCCTTGCCGCCGTCGAGAAGGTCAAGATAGCGCGCATAGGTGGCCATGGTGTCCTTGAGGTCCACGTCATCGTTGAAGTCGTTGCGGAATTTCGCCTCGATGACGACGCGCTTGCCGCTTTTTTCCGCGATGACATCGAGTTCGTGCTTGACGCAGTACCCGCGGATCTCCTTTTCGGGGATGGTCGTGACGTATCCGTACGCGGCAAGGATGGACGCGACGTATTTTTCGAACTTGAATCCGGCCGGACCGAGTTTCAGGAGACCTGTGCGAAGATGGTAGCGATGCCCGATATGCCGCGCCTCCTTGCGGAGCTCCTGCGTCACGATGCGATACAGCTCCTTCGTCGTGGAGCCTTTGTGCAGCCGTTGCTTCACGTTCGCGAGGATGTGGTCGATCATCGGTTGTTTTGCGCCGGTCCGCGCGAGGCTGGAACGGAGTTTCCGTTCATTGAAAGGGACGCGTTCGCCGTTGCTTTTGGTGATGAGCATAGTGATGGTGCGTGTTTACTCAGCGTCGTGCCACATGCAGCATTGCGGCGACGAAGAACATGGCGGTACCGACGAGAATGATCGTCGCGCCGGACGGGAGGTCGTACCGGAAGGAGAGGAGGAGGCCGAGGAAAATCGCGACCTCAGCGAGGATGATGGACATCATGACGTGCCCGCGGAAGGAGGTTGTGAGCATGCGGCTCGTCGCGGGCGGGAGCACGAGGAGCGCGGAGACGAGAACGATGCCGAGGATCTTCACGCCAAGCACGGTCGCGAGGGCGAGCGCGACGTAGAGTACCGCGGTCTGCACTGTCACCGGGATGCCGGCAACCGTCGCGGATTCTTCCGACAGTGACATGTAGGTGAGGTGGCGGAACGAAAGGACGTACCAGACCATGATTGCCGAGGCGACCGTGGCAATGAGGACGAGGTCCGACATCTGCACGGCGAGGATGTTACCGAAGAGGAAGGAGAGGAGTTCCGGACGGTAGCCGGAGGTGAAGCTCATGAGCACGACGCCGAGCGCCATGCTTGCGGTGAAGAAGATGCCGATGAGCGTGTCCGATGGGAGCTTCGTGGAGCGTTCCAGCCAGAAGATGAGGAGCGACACCATGAGCCCCCACGCGAGCGCGACCGGCAGCGGCGCGACGCCTGCGAGGACCGCGATGGCGATACCGGCAAGCGACGAATGCGCGATACCGTCGCCGAAGAAAGTCATCTTCCGGAGCGTCACGAAAATGCCGAGCGAGGCGAGGAGCACGCCAAGAATGGCGCCGGCAGCAACGGCGCGTTGGAGGAACGGGAAGGTGAGGAGATCCATGAGCGGCATAGGCGTCAGGAGTGGCTGTGCGGACCTTCGTGGTTCGCGTGCGCGTCGTGGCGGTAGAGGCTCATCTTGTGCCCGAAGAGCTCCGCGAGCGTCTTGTCTGAGAGGGCGGTTGAAGGCGGACCTGAGCACATGAGCTTCTTGTTGACGCAGATGACCATGTCGACGACGTTCGAGACGACGGCGATATCGTGCGAGACGATGAGGATGGTCGCGTCGGTTTCTTCGTTGAGTTTCCGGATGATGTCGTAGAACGCCGCCTCGCCGACGATGTCGATCCCCGTCGACGGTTCGTCGAGGAAGAGGATGCTCGGGTTGTTGAGGATTGCTTGTGCAATCAAGATGCGTTGGAGCTGTCCGCCGGAAAGCGTGCCGACGTTCTGGTCGAGAATGGTCGGCGACAGGCCGACAAGGCGGACCTTCTCCTCGATGCGGGAAGCGGGGGAGTGAGGGTGTCGGGCAAGGTCCATGAATTCGCCGACGGTGAGCGGGAAGTCGCGTGCGAAGTCGAAGTTCTGCGGGACATAACTCACGACGCCACGCATGGCGTGGAGGTGTTTGCCGAAAATGCGTATCTCACCGAAGCGCGACGGTACGAGGCCGAGAATAGCCTTCAGGAGCGTGGATTTTCCGGATCCGTTCGGGCCGATGACGGCAGCGACATCGCCCTGGGGAACCTCGAAGGAGATGTCATCAAGCACAACGTGCGATCCATAGGCAATCGAGACGTGGCTGAGAGAGATGGCGGGGACCGCCTTGTCGGGTGTCTGCTGTGGCATAGTGTGGATGGAAAGAAGCATAGCATACGTCCGCGCGGAAGTGGCGATATGGTATCCTGAATCTCATGAATGGCTCTGTCGGCATAACCGACCCCCTTGCTACGGCTCTTGCGCGTACTGTCGCTCAGGAGCCGGTCTTGGCATTCCTCCCGTCAGTCATGGCTGCGATTCCGGATGCCGAGTGGTATCTCGTCGGTGGTGCCGTCCGTGACCATGTCCTTGGACGGACGGCGCGCAAGGACTACGACCTCGTCGTACGGAAGGTCTCTTTGGAACGGCTGCGGTCGGAGCTCGAGACACGCGGCCGCGTAGACCTTGTCGGCCGCGATTTCGGAGTGCTGCGGTTCGTGCCAGAAGGGCACGAGGGCGAAGAACCGGTCGATATCGCCTGGCCACGTACGGAGAAGGCAGGTGGTTCCGGCGGCTACCGCGACTTCACGGTGCAGGCTGACCCAGATCTCCCATTGGAACGCGACCTCGCGCGTCGCGATTTCACCATGAATGCGGTGGCGTTCGACCTGCGCAAGCACGTCTTCATTGACCCGTATGATGGTCTTGCCGATATCGCGGCAAAGACCGTCTGTGCCGTCGGTGATGCGCGTCACCGGTTCACCGAAGACCTTTCTCGTATACTGCGCGGCGTCCGGCTCGCCTGCGAGCTCGGTTTCACCATCGACACGACGACGTGGGATGCTGTCGTTGCGCTAGCGCCACGCATCGACGACATGCGCGAGGAGGAGCATGTGGTTCCACGTGAAACTGTCGCGCGCAATCTCGTCCGTGCGCTGGCGGCAGATCCGGTACGCGCCATCGAGCTGCTCGAGACGTCGGGTATCCTGTTCCGACTTATTCCAGAACTGGAACGATGCGCGCGTACCGCTCATGACCCCGAACGGCATCTGTATCGGGACGTCTGGACGCATATCAAGCATGCGGTCGGCGTTCTCTGGTCGCCGGAGTTCGCCGAGCAGTTCCCTGGCGAAGTCGCGGATGCGCAGACGGTCGTTGCCACGTTGCTCCATGACATCGGCAAGCCTGATGCGGCGACAATGGTGGGCGGTCGCATCGATTTTCCCGGACATGCGCATCTCGGTGCCGGCATCGTACGAACTATCGCGCGCCGTTTACGGCTGTCGAGCGTTCCCGAACATTATATTGACGAAGAAGAGCTGGCGGATCTCGTGGAATTCCATCTTTTTCCGAACGAGGTAAACGTCGCGACGGTACAGAAGACCGTACTCGCGCGTCGTTTCCTGCATGACCGCGCGCACGGCCGTCGCCGTCTGCATCTCGCGTTTGCCGATGCGACGGCGGCTTGCAAGCCGGACGGGACCTCCGATCTTTCCGCGTTGCGCGCGCTCATCGACGAATTGGCACTCATGGAAGCGCGTGGCGTCGTGGAGGACGGAAGGGTGAAAACAGCGCTTTCTGGTGAGGAGGTCATGGCGCAGCTGCATCTTGAACCAGGTCCGGAAGTCGGCAAGATGCTCACCGCGTTGCAGGAAGCACAACTCAACGGCGAAGTGACGACCGCGGAAGAAGCGAAAGCGTTCTTGCTCGCTCAAGAAAAAGAAGCCTAGAAACAGTCCGGTAGTTTTTGGTGAGCGCTCGCGGTCCGATGGGCAGGCACGACGGGTACACTTTTTTGCGAGACTATGGCTCGACAAAAAGTCGTACCCCGAGACGCCTGCCATTTCGTCAGGACATCACTCCTTTCAAAGAAAAAGCCGGGAATGATCCCGGCCGTTTTCTAGCGCTTCTTTTTCTTTGACGTCTCCTTTTTCTTGGCAATCGCTTTCAGGTCCGACCAGCCGTCCTTAAGTTCGGTCTTGAGGTCGTGCAGATCGTCCTCAGAGAGCGCTTTTACGCCGCGGTATTCCGCGATGGCCGAGTCCACGACTTTGTTGTAGGCCGACTTCGAGAGCGTGCTCAGACGCATGGCGTGATGCGCGACGCGCGTGCCGATGTCCGAAGCAGCTTTCTTCAATTCCTTCGCCTTTTTCTCTCCTTGTCCTTCACGCATGTCCATGATGAGGGATGCTGCTGCAGCAAGAACGGCGCCAGCTGCGAGACCCTTCACGAAGCTTTTCTTCGCTCCCATAGTATCGATCTTGAATGAGGAATTATCATCAAAAGTATAGCATGCTGCGGATGAAACGTCGCGATACGTGGCATGCACGGAGGTCGCAGCACCCGCGTTGACAGACGGCGTCCGTTTTGCCAAGGTCGGTGTGCTGGAGACGTGAGGAGAAAGCAATGCACAGCAAGACCTTTTTACGGTGTCTATTCTGCGCGCAGGAACATCCGATCGACAGTGGCGCCATGCGCTGCGGACGGGAAGGATGTAGCGGTCTGCTCGAGGTCGCGTTCAACCATTTTGATACGTTGGAACGTGCCGTTGCGGAGGACAGGAAGAAGGATTTCCGCAGGCGACGCCTGTCGGATGCTCCGGCGGATGCGTCCGGCATCTGGCGGTTCCGCGAGTACGTGCTTCCGCATCTCGACCCGTCACGGCTCGTCACGCGCGGAAGCGCGGAAGGCAACACGCCGCTCCTGCGGTTCGTGCGGTCGGCGGCGTTTGCTGGATGCGAAGACGTGCAGTTCAAGCACGAAGGCTGCAATGCCACGGGGTCGTTCAAGGACCGCGGCATGACGGCTGGCGTTTCCGCGGCCGTGCAGCAAGGAGCGAAGATGCTCGCCTGCGCGTCGACAGGGAACACTGCGGCGTCCATGGCATCCTATGCCGCGCTTGCCGGGTTGCCGGCGCTCATCCTGTTGCCGGACGGCGCCGTCAGCATGGGGAAGATCAGCCAGTCGCTCGCATACGGCGCGAAGGTCGTCATGGTGCGTGGTTCTTTCGACACGGCGCTCAGGCTGCTTCAGTCCGCGCGCGAGCGGTTCGGCTTCTCGGTCATGAACTCGCTGAATCCGCTGCGACTCGAAGGTCAGAAGACCATCATCTGGGAGATGCTCGAGCAGCGCGGGTGGAATCCTCCAGACTGGATCGTCGTTCCCGGGGGAAACCTCGGGAACGCCGCGGCGTTCCACAAGGCGCTCGCGGAAGCGGTGCGGTGCGGCTGGATTCGTAAAATGCCGCGCCTCGCCATCATCCAGGCGGACGGCGCTGCTCCGCTCGCGCGGGCCTGGCCGGAGCTTCGGAAAATGCTGGCGGGCGTCTACGACGTCATGCAAGTGTTCGAGACCGAGGATGGCGAGAGGATCGCGGCAGAGCTGCGACGTGGTCAGTGCGGATTTCGCGCGGTCGATGCGCCGGAGACGGTCGCGACCGCCATCCGCATCGGCGCTCCGGTGAACTTCCCAAAGGCCGTCCGCGCGTTGTTCGATACGGATGGCGAATGCGTGAGCGTTCCCGACGAGGCAATCCTCGAAGCGAAGCTCGTCCTCGACAGCGACGGTATCGGCGCGGAGCCGAGCTCGGCGACGGCGCTTGCCGGCTTGCGAGCGCTGCGGAAGAGCGGTGTCGTCGGAGCGAAGGAGTCCGTCGCAGTCGTTCTCACCGGCCACGTGCTCAAGGCCGCGGACCACATCGTGGAGAGCATGCGGCATCCGGACGGTCCGACGCGCCTCAAGAATGCGCCAACCGTCATCGATGCGGATCTCGACGCTCTGTCTCGCATCATCGACATCTCACAGGAATAAAAACACCCCGGCCTACGTGGCCGGGGTTTTTAGTACGCAGAGCGTCATGAGCACGATGAGGCGGCGTGCCTGCATCGGATGCATCCGCTTCATGATGAAGCGCTCCAGTTTTTGGATACGCAGTTCGTGCGTTTCGGGAAAAAGGACGTGGAGGCATTCGTGTACGAGCGTGGCGATGATGTCGTGCCGATGGTCGATGGTGATCATCACCGCATCGTCGTCCAGATACTGATCGTCGACCGTGCCGACGGAGTTCCGCGGGACGTTGTACCGGTCAGGTGTCGCCGGGTCATCGTGCATCGCAGCGAACCTCACGAAGACGTTCTTCGAGGAGAGCAGGCGATAGATGCGACGGAGGAGGTAGCGTTGGTAGGAACGAGGGGCGACGCGGAGGTCGCGGTGATGGCGAGTCATGGCGCCTCCCTTCACTTGAAGCATTTCACGTCATGTTCCATGAGGCAAGCGTGACAGGGGACTTTTCCGCGTTCCGCTGTCTGGTATACTTGGACCTGCCGCTATGCATGATGACCTGCTCACTGCCGATATCGCTCGCATGTACCTCCGGGACGTCGAACCTATGTGGAAGGCGTTCTGGTTTCATATGCATCTCGTCGCGAAGAACCTCGAGGAGTTCTCGGAGGGCCTTCGTGATATTACCGACGAGGTATTCGCATATCACGTGAGCGGAGACAAGAACGATCTCGCGAAGTGGGTCCATGAAGTCATTGGCGACCCGCTGTTGGCACGCCAGCTGTCCGAGGTAGCTTCCAAGGAAGCTGCCGCAGACATCGTCGCACGTCGCGTCGCGGCATTGCGCGCGACAGCGGAGAAGCACCCGTAACGTCATCTATGGCATTGGAATGTACCGTCTGCGAACATGAGCATGAGGCCGATGGTTCCTGTGGCTGCGCTTGCACCGCCGAACAGGACATCGGAGCGCTCTGCTGGAGCTGCGGCCATCAAGATCACGGCGAACGTCCGTGCTCCTGCGGTTGCGAAGGCTGATCATCACCATCATCACACCCGCCTATGGGCAATGAAGTCGTCCTTGATATCGAAACAGCGAACAGTTTCGCCGACGTCGGAAAATACGATCCGACGCTTCTCAAAGTCTCCCTGGTCGGCGCGTACTCCTATGCGACCGATTCCTACACGTCATACCTCGAACCGGACCTGCCGAAGCTCTGGCAGCTTCTTGAGTCCGCGGACCGCATTATCGGCTACAACCTTTTCGGGTTCGACTATCCAGTGCTGAACACCTACTACCCCGGCGATTTCGCGTCGTTTCCGACGCTCGATATCATGAAGGAAATCGAGAAGATCATCGGCTACCGCGTGAAGCTTGATGATGTCGCGCATGCGTGTCTTGGTACTGGCAAATCCGGCAACGGCCTCCAGGCTATCGAATTCTTCCGCCGTGGCGAAATCGACAAACTGCGCGAGTACTGCCTCCAGGACGTGAAGGTCACGAAGGAGGTCTATGAGTACGGCCTCGCCAACAAACTCGTTCGGTTCAAGGATCGGATGGGGGAGCCGGTCAACGTCGATGTCGACTTTTCTCTCGAAAAAGCACCCAAAAACCCCATCTCCTTGACACTTCCGCTCTGAGGCCTGTTCGCCAGAGTAAACACAACATCTTGTGGTATGATGTACGTATCAGCCACAAGATGTTGTGTATAAGTCGCCAGCCCCACTTCATTCATCGTTGACCGCCTGTTTATGAGCACGAATGCCGCGTCATCCTCCGCCATGTCCGCCATTCTCGAGCAGATTCCGGAGCTTCTGACTGTCGCGCAGGTGCGGCGGCGCGACGGGACGCTGGAGGCGTTCAAGGCCGACAAGCTCGGCACGTCCTTGTCTGTCGCTCTTGCGGCGGCTGGCATTCACGACGACCTCGTACTCGCTCGGTGTACGCACCAGGCACTCATGCGACTGAGTCGCGAATTCACTGGCGACATGGTGCCCGGAACGGACGATATTGCACGCATCGTCGCAGGTGTCTTTATCGACAACAATCTTTCACATGCCGCCAAGCGGTACTTGTCGCGCGACGCCGTGCAGCCGAAGCGGCATGGGTTCACGGGCGGTGGCGTTTCCGTGCGGCGGCGACATACGTCCGTCGGTATGCATCCCTACGACGTCATCCGTTGGGAGACGCGCGACGCGGTCATCAAGAACGAGAAGGGCAAGGTAGTGTTCGAGCAGCGCAATGTGGAGGTTCCTGCATCGTGGAGCCAGACGGCCACCAATATCGTTGTCTCCAAGTATTTCCGCGGCGAGATCGGCAAGTCGGATCGCGAAACATCCGTCCGCCAAATGGTGGACCGCGTCGCGCGCACCATCGCGGATTGGGGTCGCTTCGGCGGATACTTCCGTACGGAAACGGACGCGGACGCGTTCGAAGCCGAGCTCACGCACATCCTCGTCACGCAGCGCGCAGCGTTCAACAGCCCGGTGTGGTTCAACGTCGGTGTTTCCGAGCATCCGCAGTGCTCCGCCTGCTTCATCAATTCCGTGAGCGACGACATGCGCTCCATCCTCAATCTCGCGGTGACGGAGGGTATGCTTTTCAAGTACGGCTCGGGCACGGGCTCTAACCTGTCGAACCTCCGCTCGTCCAAGGAATTGCTGGCGCGTTCCAGCGGCAAGTCGTCGGGGCCGGTGTCGTTCATGAAAGGCTACGACGCGTTTGCTGGCGTCATCAAGTCCGGCGGCAAGACGCGCCGTGCCGCGAAGATGGTCATTCTGAACGTCGAGCATCCGGACATCGAGGAGTTCATCGAGTGCAAGGCGAAGGAAGAGAAGAAGGCGCA
>CAZVED010000021.1:0-17070 GCA_964626205.1 uncultured Gammaproteobacteria bacterium | reverse complement strand
CCAAGAGGCGAGCGGCGCGGGCGTAGCCGACCTTCAGGCGGCGCTGGAGGTACGACGCCGACGCCTTGCCGGCCTGGACGACAATCTGACGGGCTTCATCGTAGAGGTCGTCTTCATCGCTGCCATCGACTCCATCAACGCCACCGCGCTTTGCCTTTTCCGTGATGCCGTCCTCATAAGCGACCGGCTCATCGAGTTGAGAAATGAGGAAGTCGACGATCTTGCGGATGTCGCCGTCGCTGATGTAACAACCCTGGATGCGCTTTGGCTTGGAAAGGTCGGACGAGACGAAGAGAGAGTCACCGCGTCCGACGAGACGTTCGGCACCCGGAGTGTCGAGAATGGTTCGGGAGTCCGTGGAGGAGGCGACTGAGAACGCCACGCGCGCCGTGATGTTGGCCTTGATGAGGCCGGTAATGACATCGACCGACGGGCGCTGCGTTGCGACGATGAGATGGATTCCGACCGCACGTGCCATCTGGGCAAGGCGGATGATGCACGTCTCGACTTCCGCGGCGGAGCTCACCATGAGGTCGGCGAGCTCGTCGATGACGATGACGATGTACGGCATCCGATCCTCCTTGCGACCCTCGTTGTAGGATTCGATGTCACGCTTCTTCGCCTGGGAGAGGGTGGTGTAACGGCGGTCCATCTCCGTGATGGCCCACTTGAGTGCGTTGATGATTTTCGGCGTTTCGGTGATGGCCGGAGTCAGGAGGTGGGGAATGCCGTTATAGACCGGAAGTTCGACGCGCTTCGGATCGATGAGGATGAGCCGGAGGTCATCCGGGGAGTTCTGGAATAGGAGCGAGACGATGATGGTGTTGAGACAGACGGTCTTTCCGGATCCGGTAGCGCCGGCGACGAGCATATGCGGCATCTTCGCGAGGTTCACGACCCACGAGGCACCAGCAACGTCCTTACCAAGGCAGAGCGAGAGGTTGGAGGAGCGCCCAGTGAAGGCCGAGGACTCAAGGATTTCGCGCAGACCGACGATGGCGACAGTTTGGTTCGGCACCTCGATACCGACGAGCGACCTTCCTGGGATGGGTGCTTCGATACGGATGGGATGCGCGGCAAGCGAAAGCGCAAGATCGTTCTGCAATGCGAGAATCTTGGAAAGCTTCACGCCGTCGTGCGGCTTCAGCGTGAATTGCGTGACCGTGGGGCCGACGGCGACTTGCCCCATCTCAACAGGGATGCCGAA
This sequence comes from uncultured Gammaproteobacteria bacterium, assembly GCA_964626205.1. Taxonomy (GTDB): domain Bacteria; phylum Patescibacteriota; class Patescibacteriia; order SG8-24; family SG8-24; genus CAZVED01. Next base: position 15,863 of record CAZVED010000021.1, on the reverse strand, counting down.
ATTCTCGAGTGTCTTCTGGATGACGGCGGATCGTCCGACGATGTCGCCGGCAGTCGGCTTGGCGTTGTTGGTGCCGAGGAGGTCGATGGGGATGCTGACTTTGCGTGAACGTTTTTTCTTGAGCGCGACGGACATCGCGTGCTCTTCCGGCGTCTCGGTGTCGACGTGTCCGGCGTGCATGACGGCTTCCACAGGGGCATCATCTGCAGCATCGTTGTGATCAGTTTCCGTCGGCCCACTGTCATCGATGTCGTCTAAGCGTTCGTTGTCGGTGGTGGCTACGGAACGACTTGCTTGCAGCGCCGCACGTGCCTCTGCGGCGCGGTGCGCGACGTCGCGGAACGAGACGTTGAACGTGAGGAGAAGGGAAACGGCCAAGATGCAGGAAAGCGTGATGCCTGCCCCCCAGATGCCCATCAAGGACAGCAGCGGATATCCGAGTACGAGGCCGAGGTAACCGCCTGTGCGGCTGATGTTTTCGATGACCAGCAGTTCGTCCGTCGTTGGGTGATTGATGACGTTCAGCAGACCGCTCCAGCTTACGAAGAAGAGAAAGATGCCGAGCGCAAGCGGACCGCGCAGGTCGAAACGCTCAGGGAAAGCGATAACCGCCGATGCTGCGAGGAGTCCGATTGGCGCGAAATATTTGTTCCATCCGAAGAGTACGGAGAGCACGCCATCGACGAATGTTCCTGCCGGTCCGAGGATGCCGAAGAGCGCAAGCATCGACAACAAGGCGAGAAGCGCACCGCCGATGGCGATGAGTTCACGCTGTGCTTGCGGATCGAGTCGGGGAGCGGTAGTGCGTTCGCGCCGCGGTGAACCGTTTTTCTTTTTCTTTTTCGACATATGGCTGATGTGGGGGAGCGGTCAAGAGGATGACGGAACCGAAAGGCTGCAGGCATCGACGGGATATGGGGGTTGAACCGGGCAAAAGGTGACCACAAGCGTGGTCGATACCGACGGCAACGACGCTGCAAGCGCAGCATCAAAGAACGAACGTCGGTGAAACCCGGGACCCTGCTATCCGGCAAGGCCCGCAGCCTTGCTGATCCGCCATCATGGGGATAGAGGAGAACCTAGAAAGTCCACGTATCCAAGTGTACCAGCTTTAAGGGAAAGATGCGGAGTGGATAAGGCAAAAGCGGAGAATATGAGTATAGAAAAACCCCCGATTAAGGAATCGGGGGTCGGTCAGAAGCGGGAATAGCGATAGTTCCGCTTATTTGGATGGCGACGGAGGTACCACGCAAGGTACTCCTGCTCGATTTCCGCCCGAGGAGGCTGTGGGGCCATGGGTTCCGAGACCTCCTTATACCAGCGGAGGTAGTCGTCACCCCACGATCGGAAGGCTTCACGGGCGCTTGCGAGCCGTTCCATGGCGGCCAGCGTCGCCGCGAGGCTGAATACCGACGTCCTTCGATGCGTCCCGCTTGAGCGCATTTTTTGGGTGTAGTCCCTTGCGCACATTGGGCAGCGGACCCTCTCTTTAAGCTCCTGCAAGGTCACGTAGGCAGGATTGCAGGGAGTGTTGAACATCTCCTCCGCAGTGCCAGAGGCTAGACAGCTTGGTTCGCCACAGGTGTACAGAAGGCGTTCCGCTTCTTCCATAGGTACCTCCTTCCTTATTCATCTAGGCAGCCATGGGGCTTTTCGTCAAGAGGCAAGGGTCAGGTGATTTGCCAGTTTAAAAATGTGGATAACAAGTGGATGAATGAATGGTTGAGCTGGCATGCAGTGTTGCATCTTTTTGCTAAGGTAAGAGAAAATGACGACTCTTGACAAGACGGTTTCTTTGCCCTTGACGGGCTTTTCCACAGTTGCTATTATCCAGCAGAACCAGTCTGGGATATAAAGGGCGTTTGCGTCTCCGCGTAAAATACCCTCCCGGCTCCTGGCACTTCCGCGAACATGGATTCACACAAGTCCTCATAAGGTCGGGTGCACCAATGTCGCCCTGTCATCAACGAGAGTAGAACGAGTTGATATCGCAGGGGGATATTTTTGTTACTCTTCCAGGTCCCCGCCTTCGGTTCGCGACACCTTCTTATATAAGACCTGACTTCCTCGGTCCACGTGGTTGTCGGGATGACGCTTATCGCCGCGCTGCCTATGATTTTCAAACGCCTCCCAGTGAAGTCGCTCGAACGGAAATCCTTTTCCGACCTCCGCGACGCGATGGAACTGCCGGATCTCATCGAGATCCAAAAGAATTCCTATGACTGGTTGTTCAAACAAGGGCTGCGCGAACTGTTCGAGGAAATTTCTCCGGTGAAGGACTTCATCGGTCGCGACCTCGAACTATATTTCCTCGACTACTATCTCGACGAGCCGAAGTTCGACGAGGCGACGTCCAAGGCGAAGAACCTCACTTACGAGGCTCCGTTGCGCGTGAAGGTGCGTCTCATCAACAAGCGCAGCGCGGAGACGAAGGAACAGGAAATTTACCTCGGTGACTTCCCGCTGATGACCGATCGCGGCACGTTCATCATCAACGGCATCGAGCGTGTCGTCGTTTCGCAGCTCGTCCGATCGGCTGGTGTCTTCTTTACCACGGAACTCAATCGCGGACGCAAACATTTCGGCGCGAAGATCATTCCGAACCGTGGTGCATGGCTCGAGATGGAGACGGACTCCTCCAACGTGCTCTGGATCAAGATCGACCGTAAGCGCAAGGTGGCAGTAACGTCGCTTCTGCGTGCTTTCGGCTACTCCACGAATGAGCAGATTATCGACCTCTTTAAGGATGTGGATGTTCACCCGTCCATCAAGTTCATCGAGTCGACGCTTGCTAAGGATGTCGCGACGAACGAAGAGGAGGGTCTCAAGGAGGTGTACAAGCGCATCCGCCCCGGCGACCTCGCTACGGCAGACAACGCCCGCTCGCTCATCTACTCGATGTTCTTCAACTTCGACCGCTACGACCTCGGTAAGGTCGGACGGTACAAGTTTGCGCAGCGTTTCGGCATCAATTTTGATCAGGACGCCGACAAGCCGGAGAACCGCATTCTCAAGCGCGACGACCTCGTCGTCATCATTCGCGAACTCATCCGCCTCAACATCCACCAGGAAGAACCGGACGACGTCGATCACCTCGGCAACCGCCGCGTCCGTTCGGTCGGCGAGCTCGTTCAGAACCGTCTTCGTGTCGGTCTGTCGCGCATGGAGCGCATCATCAAGGACCGCATGTCGACGATGGACATCAACACGATCTCCCCGTCGCGTCTCATGAACGCACGCCCGATCATCGGTGTCATCCGCGAGTTCTTCATGTCCTCGCAGCTCTCGCAGTTCATGGACCAGACGAACCCGCTCTCCGAGCTCGAGCACAAGCGCCGCCTTTCCGCGATGGGTCCGGGCGGTCTCTCGCGCGAGCGCGCAGGCTTCGAAGTCCGCGATGTGCACCCGACGCACTACGGTCGCATCTGCCCGATTGCCACGCCGGAAGGTCCGAACATCGGTCTCGTCGGTCACTTGGCGAGCTATGCCCGCGTGAACGAGTATGGTTTCCTCGAAGCCCCGTATCGCGTGGTCGAAAAGGACAAGAAGGGTAAGACGCGCGTCACGGACGAGATCGTCTACCTCAACGCATTCACGGAAGAGAAGTCCGTCACCACGTCTGCAACGACCGAGGTCGATGAGAGCGGACACTTTGTCACGCTGCGCGCTCCGTCGCGCGTGAAGGGTGAGCCGTCCGTCGCAAACACCGCAGACATCCAGTACATGGACGTCTCTTCCAAGCAGATCGTTTCCGTCGCGACCTCGCTCGTGCCGTTCCTCGAGCACGATGATGCCAACCGCGCGCTCATGGCCACCAACATGCAACGCCAGGCCGTGCCATGCATCAACCCGCAAGCGCCGATCGTCGGTACTGGTTTCGAGGCGCGTGCCGCGAAGGACTCCGGCCACGTTTCTGTTGCCGCAGAGGACGGTGAAATCACGCTCGCGCAGGGTGACCGCATCGAGCTGACTACCAAGAAGGGGGATGTCATCACTTACAAGCTCAGCAAGTTCGTGCGCTCCAACGCCAGCTCCTGCGTCAACCAGCGCGTCCGCGTCGAGGTTGGACAGAAGGTGAAAAAGGGCGATGTCCTTGCGGACGGTGCGTCTACCGAGAACGGCGAGCTCGCACTCGGCCAGAACCTGCTTGTCGCGTTCCTCTCTTGGGAAGGCTACAACTACGAGGACGCCGTCATTTTGAACGAGCGCGTCGTGCAGAAGGATCGTTTCTCGTCCATCTACATCGAGAACAAGCAGATCGACGTCCGTGAAACCAAGCTCGGTCCGGAACTCGTGACGTCCGACATCCCGAACATCTCCGAAGAGAAGCTCAAGAATCTCGACGCAGAAGGCATTGTCCGCATCGGTGCCGAGGTTGCATCCGGCGACATTCTCGTCGGTAAGATCACACCGAAGGGTGAGACCGAACTTTCCGCGGAAGAGAAACTCCTCCGCGCCATCTTCGGCGAGAAGGCACGCGACGTCCGCGACTCTTCCCTCTATATGGAACACGGTGGCCACGGCAAGGTGGTCGACGTGAAGATCTTCTCGCGCGACGCGGGTGACAAGCTCCCGCCGGGCGTCATCAAGTCCATCCAGGTTTCCATCGCAGCGCTTCGTAAGATCCAGGTCGGTGACAAGATGGCAGGTCGCCACGGCAACAAGGGTGTCGTCTCCAAGATCGTCCCGGTTGCCGACATGCCGTTCCTCGAAGACGGAACCCCGGTCGACATCATCCTTTCCCCGCTCGGTGTCGTCTCCCGTATGAACCTTGGGCAGATTCTTGAGACGCACCTCGGCCTCGCGGCGAACGCGTTGCAGTACACCGCGGTCACCCCGGCGCTCAACGGCATTACCGAAGAGCAGATCCGCAGCGAGCTCAAGACGGCAGGCTTCGACGAGTCCGGACAGGTGCGCCTTTTCGACGGTCGCTCCGGCGAGCCGTTCGACAACAAGGTGACTGTCGGCTACGTGTACATGCTGAAGCTCCACCACATGGTCGAGGACAAGATTCACCAGCGTTCCATTGGTCCGTACTCGCTCATCACCCAGCAGCCGCTCGGAGGTAAGGCGCAGTTCGGTGGTCAGCGCTTCGGTGAAATGGAAGTCTGGGCGCTCGAAGCGTACGGCGCAGCGCACACGCTCCAGGAGATTCTTACCATCAAGTCTGACGACGTCCCGGGACGCTCCAAGGCGTACGAGGCGATCATCAAGGGCGAGCGCATCAGGAGCATCAACATTCCGGAATCGTTCAACGTCCTCGTCCGCGAACTCAAGGGTCTCTGTCTCGACGTGGAACTCGTGAAGGAAAAGGATGGCGGTCGCGTCATCGACACTGAGCGTCGCGACACCCCGTTCAGCGGGAAGACCGTCCGCCCGGCACTGGGAGGTTCGGCCGAAGAGGAGCCAACGGAAGAGCCGGCCGAATGATCATCCTCTAACGAGACACAACGCCTATGAATCCCATCGCAGAACAGTTCAAGGTAGAGGACTTCGACGCACTTCGTCTTCGCCTGGCGTCTCCTGAGGTGATCAAGACCTGGTCGTATGGAGAGGTCACCAACCCTGAGACCATCAACTACCGCACGCAGAAGCCTGAGAAGGGCGGCCTCTTCGCCGAGGAGATCTTCGGACCATCCAAGGATTGGGAGTGCTACTGCGGCAAATACAAGAAGGTCCGCTACAAGGGCATCATTTGTGACAAGTGTGGCGTCGAAGTGACGCACTCGTTGGTTCGCCGCGAGCGCATGGGTCATATCGAGCTCGCTTCGCCGACCTCGCACATCTGGTTCCTGCGCGGCGTGCCGTCGAAGATCGGTTTGCTGTTGGACATGTCCGTACAGAGCCTCGAGAAGGTCATCTACTTCGCGAACTTCATCGTGACGAAGGTCCACGAGGATGCGAAGACCGACACCATCGAGCAGCTCAAGGGTGAGTACAAGTCCAAGAAGAAGCAGATCGAAGGCGAGTACAAGCAGCAGGTAGGGAACATCGAGAAGAAGTTCACCGGCAAGGAGCTGGAGAAGGAGCTCGCCAAGGCGTTCGATGCCAAGACGAACCGTCTCAAGGAGCTCGATGAGGACTATCGCACGGTCGACAAGGAGCTCAAGGAGCTCAAGGAGATGAAGATCATCTCCGAGAACACCTTCCAGGAGTGGTCGCTCAAGTACGGCCACATCTTCGAAGCATCCATCGGTGCGGAGGCTATCCGACAGCTCCTCCTCGAGATCGACATGCCGAAACTTGCCGAGCAGGTCGAGGCGGAGATTATCGAAGCCGGCGCAGGCGCGAAGTATGAGAAGCTCGTTCGCCGCATGAAGTTGCTCCACTCCCTCCAGGCAAACGCCATTCGTCCCGAGTGGATGATCCTCACGTCCGTTCCAGTCATTCCGCCGGACCTTCGTCCGATGGTGCCGTTGGACGGCGGCCGTTTTGCGGCATCCGATCTCAACGACCTCTACCGCCGCGTCATCAACCGCAACAACCGTCTCAAGAAGCTCGTCGACTTGAACGCCCCGGAAGTCATCACGCGCAACGAGAAGCGCATGCTTCAGGAGGCCGTGGACGCCCTGTTCGACAACTCCGCGCGCCAGTCCAAGACCGTCGTCGCAGCGACCGGCAAGAAGCGCCAGCTCAAGTCTCTTGCCGACCTTCTCAAGGGTAAGCAGGGTCGTTTCCGCCAGAACTTGCTCGGTAAGCGTATCGACTACTCCGGTCGCTCCGTCATCGTGGTCGGTCCGACGCTCAAGCTCAACGAGTGCGGCATTCCGAAGATGATGGCGCTTGAGCTCTTCAAGCCGTTCGTCATCTCCCGTCTCATCCAGGACGGCTTCGTGCACAACATCCGCTCTGCCAATCGTTTCATCGAGGCGGATCACAACGAAGTATGGGACATCCTCGAAGATGTTACGCGTGACGCGTTGGTGCTCTTGAACCGCGCTCCGACGTTGCACCGCCTCGGTATCCAGGCGTTCCAGCCGAAGCTCATCGAGGGCAAGGCCATCCAGATTCACCCGATGGTGTGTCCGGCATTCAACGCGGACTTCGACGGCGACCAGATGGCCGTGCACGTTCCGCTTACCGACGAGGCAAAGCAGGAGGCTCGCGAGCGCATGTTGTCGACCCAGAACATTCTGAAGCCGGCAACGGGAGCTCCGGTCATGCGTCCGGACAAGGACGTCGCATGGGGTATCTACTACATGACCTCCACCATTCCGCCGCAGGGTCGCGAGACGCCTCGCGCGTTCGGTAGCGAGCAGGAAGCGCTTCTCGCGTACGGTCTGCGTAAGATCGAAATGCGTGAGCTCATCCTTTGCCGCGTCAACCCGAAGGAGAAGCCGATTGAGACGAACGTCGGCCGCATCATCTTCAACCAGGGCATGCCGGAAGGGCACCCGTACGTTAATGACAAGCTGGACGGTGGAAAGCTCGGTGAGCTCGTTCGCCGTGCGTACGATTCCTACGGCAAGGAGGTCGTGGTTGACATGCTCGACTACATGAAGAGCATCGGTTTCCACTACATCACCAAGTCCGGATACTCGTGGGGCATGGCCGACCTTCCGCGCGTGGAGGAGAAGGACGAACTCATCAAGGAGGGCGACAAGAAGATTGAGGAGATCGAAGAGCAGTATGCCGAAGGTCTCCTGACCCAGAGCGAGCGCCACTCCAAGATCGTCGAGGTTTGGACCAACGTGAAGGACGAGGTCACCAAGTATGCGAAGAAGCGCCTGCCACAGGGCGGCTCCGTCGCGTCCATGATCGAATCCAAGGCACGTGGTACCTGGACGCAGATGACCCAGATCATCGGTATGAAGGGACCGGTTGCCAACCCGGCCGGCCGCATCATCGAGCTTCCGGTGAAAGCGAACTTCAAGGACGGCTTCGATGTGCTGGACTACTTCATTTCGACGCACGGTGCGCGTAAGGGTCTCTCCGATACCGCGCTTCGTACGGCTAACGCCGGTTACCTCACGCGTCGTCTCGTCGACGTCGCGCAGGACCTCGTCATCCGCGAGGATGATTGCGGCGAGAAGGAGGGTACACTCATCACCAAGAAGGAATCCGAGGCGACGCATGCGACGGTCGACGTCCGCGTGCTCGGTCGCTACACCACGTCCGACATCAAGCACCCGAAGAACGGCAAGGTCATCCTTCCGGCCGGCGGGCTCGTCACGCAGGATATCGCCGACAAGGTCGCGGAATTGGATATCGACGGAATCGGCGTCCGCTCCGTGCTCCTCTGCAAGCTCTCGAAGGGTGCTTGCAAGAAGTGCTACGGCCTCGATCTTTCGCAGAACGCGGTGGTCGAGACCGGTGTCGCGGTCGGCATTATCGCCGCACAGTCCATTGGTGAACCGGGAACCCAGCTCACGATGCGTACGTTCCACACCGGTGGTGTCGCAGGGAAGGACATCACACAGGGTCTTCCGCGCGTGGAAGAGCTTTTCGAAGCCCGCCCGCCGAAGCTGAAGGCCTTCATGTCCGACGTATCCGGTAAGGTTTCCGTCGAGGAGGTCGAGCGTCGCATGATCGAAGGACCGGATGGCAAGCAGATGCTCGCTCCGTACGTCGGTCACAAGATCGTCCGCGTCGCGTACACCGAAGAGGACGGCTCCGTCTACAAGTTCGGCCTGAAGGATACTGTGAAGGTCGAAGCTGGCGACAAGGTCAAAGAAGGCCAGGTCGTCATCGAGAAGGCCGACGGCACGAAGGTGCTCTCCGAAGTCGCCGGCATCGCGCGTTTGGTACACCGCAAGGTCCGCGTCGTACGCGATATGGCGAAAGTGAAGGAGTACATCATCCCGCCGGGTACCGTCCTGTTTGTGAAGGATGGCGACACGATCGAGGCCGGTGAGCCGCTTACGGAAGGTAATCTCGATCTGCAGCAGCTCTTCCGTCTCCGTGGCAAGGAAGCGGTACAGAAGTACATCCTCAAGGACGTACAGAACGTGTATGCCTCGCAGGCCACGCGTCTCAACGACAAGCATATCGAGGTCATCATCCGCCAGATGTTCTCCCGCGTCCTGGTATTGAACCCGGGCGAGACGGACTTGCTGCCGGGCGAGATCATCGAGAAGGCAGAGTGGCTCGATGCCAATGCGGTCGCGAAGACCGAAGGTAAGCAGCTGGCAACCGCAGAAGAGTTGTTCCTCGGAATCACGAAGGTCGCCCTCTCCACCCAGAGCTTCCTTTCCGCCGCCTCCTTCCAAGAGACCGCACGCGTGCTCATCAACGCGGCCGTCTCCGGAAAGTTGGATCGGTTGGAAGGTCTCAAGGAGAATGTCATCATCGGCCGCCTCATTCCGGCAGGTACCGGATACGGCACTGGTGGCTACATCGACTACGACGAGACGCCAGCGCCGGTACACCCTTCGGCAGTTGCCGCGGTCGCTGAGCCGATGGAGGGCGCTCCGGAGGTCGGTTCTGCCCCGGAAGCAACGGAGTCCAAAGAGGAGTAACGAACCAGGGAAACAGGCCGAAAGGCCTGTTTTTCCTTAGGGTTGAGCATGGCTCGGGCGGATGGTACCCTATAGGCACTATGGCAGGACATTCCAAGTGGGCGAACATCAAACATACGAAAGGTGCTGCTGACGCCAAACGTTCGGCGCTTTTCACGAAGCTTGCGAAGAACATCACGGTCGCAGCTCGCGAAGGCGGGGGAGACCCCACCTTCAATTTCAAGCTTCGTACGGCGATTGATGCAGCTAAGACCGGTAATGTTCCTAAGGACAACATCGAGCGGGCGGTGAAGCGCGGAACAGGGGAGCTGGATGGCGCGCGCATCGAAGAGGTCGTTTATGAAGGGTATGGACCGGACGGAGCTGCGGTCATGGTCGTCGCGCTCACGGATAACAGGAATCGTACCTCGTCCAGCCTGAAGCATGTTTTCTCCAAACATGGCGGAAACCTCGGTGCGACAGGTGCTGTGCAGTGGATGTTCTCCGAGAAAGGTGTCATCCGCGCGGAAGGGGCAGGCATGCCGGACGACGCCCTGCAGCTGGCACTCATCGACGCTGGCGCCGAGGATATCGCCATCGAAGACGGCGTGCTTGTCATTGTCGCCTCGAAGGAGGCTTTGCAGTCCGTGGCGCAGGCGGCCTCCGCGGCAGGCATTGCGGCATCATCGGTTGCCATCGAATGGATTCCGAAGGAACGCGTCGCGGCACCATCCGATACCGAAGCGCTCATCTCCCTGCTCCAGTCGCTCGACGACGATGAGGATGTCGACGCCGTCTTTACGAACGTCGACGTCTGAGCGTGCTATGAGTATTTTTCTCGGCATCGACCCCGGTATCGCCGATGCGGGCTATGGCGTCATCGCGGTTGTTGGCGGCAAGGAGCGTTGTCTTGCGTACGGAAGCATACGCACGGACAAGGCAGATCCAATGGAGCGCCGCCTCCTTCGTCTTCGGGAGGAGTTCGCGGAAGTGCTTGCGCGATATGCGCCGGACCACGTCGCTATCGAAAAGCTGTTCTTCCAGAAGAATGTCCGTACCGCGATGAACGTCGCCGAAGCCCGTGGCGTCCTACGGCTTTGTGTGGAGGAGGCGGGAATTCCGTGCCGGGAGTTCAGTCCGCAGGACACCAAGCTCGCGGTATGTGGTCATGGAGGGGCAGACAAGGGTCAGGTCCAGCGTATGGTCTGCTCCCTACTCAATCTTCCAGAGGCTCCGAAGCCTGACGATGCTGCCGATGCTCTGGCCTTGGCTCTCGCCATGGCCTCGACCGCCCGTTTTGCCCAGATGACAGAGCGTCCCTGACCTGTTTTTTTCGCTGACATTAGCCCTATTGACCTGATTTCATGCTTCGCTATACTGACTTTAGATGTTCTTTATATAGACTGAAGTGTTTGTAGAAGGAGGTACGACATGGGCGACACACCAAAGCTCGACCTCTCCGCATATTCCGTACCCGTCGATACCGACAAGTACGGAGCGGAGGAGGAGCGGCTGTACGCGTTCCTGAACGGTAACGTCATCGGACAGTCGCGCGCCGCGCGACACCTCGCCGACGCGTTCACCATCAAGAACGCGAAGCTCACCCGCACGGGAAAGCCGATCGCGGTCAAGGTGTTCGTCGGTCCGACTGGCGTCGGCAAGACGGAAATGGCGGAGCAGATCGCTCGCCACTACATTCCCGTCGCACCTGGTGCTCCGGCACCGGTCACGCGCATCGACTGCGGCGATCTCCAGGAGCCACATGCGGTGTCGTCCGTTCTGCTCGGCTCTCCGCCGGGCTACGTCGGCTACAACGACCCGCCGCGCCTCCTGCAGTACAAGCTCGACGAACCGCATTTCATGGTGCTGGCCGAACAAGAGCTCGCAAAGCGCTTCAAGGACGGTGACAAGCGTCCGAAAGGCGACGAGCTGGACGCGATCATGGATCGCTTGTATGCGCAGCTGCAGTCGAAATGCCTCTCGTTCCTCATCTTCGATGAGGTGGAGAAGGCACACTCGAACCTGTGGAACCTCCTGCTCGGCATTCTCGATAAGGCCCGCGTCGTGCTCAAGAATGGCGACGTGACCTCGTTCGAGAACACCGTCATCATCCTCACGACCAACGTGAATGGCAGGAACATCCAACGCATGCTCACGGGCAAGGGCATCGGATTCGCCGGCGCCGCACAGGACATCCTTGGTGCGCAAGAACCCCAGTCCCGCAACCAGCGGATGTACCATGAGACGCTCGAGGAGATGAAGCGCATCTTCAAGCCAGAGTTCATCGGTCGCATCAAGAGCGATATCGTGCAGTTCCTTCCGCTCTCGCGAGAGCACTGCGCGGAGATCCTTGAGAACAAGCTGGCATTCCTGCAGCAGCGTCTTTCTGGCGCAACTGCAGACAGCTTCCCGCTCATGCTCTCGTACACCGACGAGTTCAAGGAATACCTCTTGGACGAAGGGGTGAGCGTGGAGTACGGCGTGCGCGAGCTCGAGACGGCCATCCGCAACAATGCGGAGCGCCTGCTCGCGAAGGCAATCTCCTCTGAAGAGCTTTGGCCTGGCGACGAGGTGCTGTTCCAGGTGCAAGGAGAGGAGAAGGACCGTTCCCCGGTCTTGCTCCGAAAGAAGCGCACGCCGATGCAGAAGAAAGATGCACTCGCCATGATTCCTGCTGCACCGACGGTCATCATCAAGGATTCGAAATCGAAGAAGTAAGCTCGACTCGTACGACCCCCTCACAAGAGGGGGTCGTTTTTTCGTTTCGTTAGAGAAAAAGGATATACTTGCCGTATATGATGCGTCGATATGTGCTGATGGGCTCGGTCCTGCTGCTGTGGGGTCTGTGGGGGTTCCTTCCAAAGCTTGCGGTGAGTTATCTTGGCCCGAAGAGTGCCATGTTCTACCAATCGCTTGGCGGATTCTTGGTCGCTCTGCTCGTTCTTGGAACGTTGGGATTTCGTCCGGATGTGCATTGGCCGAGCGCAGGGTATTCCCTCGCCGCTGGTATGGCGGCCATTCTTGGAAGTCTCATTTTGCTCTACCTCCTGCGTTCGGAAACGGTCACTGTTGCCATCGGAGTAACGGCGCTCTATCCGGTCGTGACGATTCTTTTGGCAGCGCTCGTTCTCGGTGAATTGCCGACACCACGGCAAGGCGTGGGGATACTGTTATCGTGTGCGGCACTCGTCCTGTTGGCCGCGTAAAATGAGGAACGAAAAAACCGCCGTTGAAGGCGGGTTTTTCGTTGGAGCGGGTGATGGGAATCCTCCTCATCTGGAATCCTGCGGGTTCAACCGCAGGATTCCTCCCTCGGAGCCTGCCGCACGAGAACGTGCCATTCAAGGCACGTTCTCGTGTCGGCTTCGATTCCCGTTCTTCATAAACAAGAGTACTCGCCCAATGGCGAGTACTCTTGTTGGAGCGGGTGATGGGAATCGAACCCACGTAACTAGCTTGGAAGGCTAGCGCTCTACCATTGAGCTACACCCGCGCTTGGTCGGGGCGGTGAGACTCGAACTCACAATCCTCTGCTCCCAAAGCAGATGCCTTAGCCATTAGGCCACGCCCCGACGAGGCGTCGGAGCAGGGTTGTCGCGACGGCACAGGCTCCGACGCCGTGTCCACCGATGGATCCCTGCCGGATTGTGGTGCCGAGGGCCAGGATTGAACTGGCGACACGAGGATTTTCAGTCCTCTGCTCTACCACTGAGCTACCTCGGCATGATGAGCACCACGATTCGAAAGGGATCCGTTCTTTTTTAGTTGTCGTCGTGCCGGTCTTCTTCGGGAATTGGTTGTGGCGGATGCGCTTTGGCGTAGGCACGAGTGAGGTCGACGACCCTCGAGAGGACGAGGAACGTTACGAAGACCAGGGCTGTCGTGAAGATGGCTTCGAAGTAGAAGCCCATACCGACGGCGATGCCGAGACCGGTGACGAGCCAGAGCGTTGCCGCGGTCGTGAGACCGATGACGCCGTCGCCACCCGAAGGGGACTTCCGGAGGATGGCGCCCGCACCGATGAAACCGATACCAGTGACGATAGTGCTGACGATACGCGTCGGGTCGAAGCCGTTCACGCTGGAGAACATCTCCAGGCCGCGGACTGAGGAAAGGGTCATGAGCGTCGCGGCGAGACCGACGACGACGTTCGTGCGGAGTCCGGCCGGCTTGCCGTGATATTCGCGCTCGATACCGATGAGGCCCGAAAGCAGCATGATGAGCAGCAGGCGGAAGACGATGACCTCAGTCGGCATGATTGGCATAGAATACGATGGGTGGTGGGCGTGGATGGATTCGAACCATCGACCTTCACATTATCAGTGTGACGCTCTAACCAACTGAGCTACACGCCCGTGATGATCGGATTTGGACTAGGGCACTATAGCAGGACGCGTCCTTTCTTGCAAGAGTCATGAAACGGCTGAAATGGTACTGAAATAAGCGGAAAAAGGACTTTACAAAAACCTGCCATAGGGCAGGTTTCGGCGGTCAATGGGAAGGTAGGACGAAGGTGCGCTGGTTGATGCGTTCGATAAGCCACTTGCGGTCGTTCGGCGTGGATGGGTCGACGCCGAAGTGGTCTTTGCAGACCTTGAGCAGCGCCTTGCGGGCCACGGAGGCCTCGTTGGCATCTTTGCCATCCAGGAAGGAGGAGAGTCCCGTAGTGAGGTAGGCATTGCATTCATCCTCGATGACATCCGGATGATAGCCGCGGTCACGGATGGCTTGCCGGAAGTCGGTCAACGGGAATCCTGACAACACGTTGCGGACGTCATCCGCATAGTCCTGTTCGGCATAGAAGAGGCCGTGCACCGTTTCGTGCGCGAGGAAGGTGTGGTCCGGTGACTGGTCATGCGTACCGATGACGTAGAAGTCGCCATGCACGTCGGACATCAGATCCAAGAACGCACGTTCCTTACGGGAGAGGGGATCGAACCGTCCGTCACAGAACGGGGTCAGGACACGCGAGGGGAAGTTGAAGCCGTTCCAGTCCGTGTAGTAGGAGAAGGAGCCTTTCTGTGCGACATACCAGTCCACGTAGGCCTCCAAGTCGAAGACCTTGCCGCGGAACTCCGGGGACTCGTAGTGCTCCTGGAATCGCAGGAGAGTAGACGTGATGAGGTATTGGCTGGGAAAGGACACATGGTAGATCGGGAACATCCGCATTGTTAGCCTCCGGGGGAATCCTGCCACTCGTTTTGCGTACTTTCAAGTACGCAAAAACCGCCTTGCGGCGGTTCATGCGCTTTGACTGCATGATCGAGACGAAAACAACGTTCTACCCGGTTGCCTCGTCTTGCGACGAGGACTTTTGTAATCCGATATCACTATCGAATCGACCTGGGAGTTCCATCCCGAAGGATGAACTCTGGCATCGCGGCCCGAAGGCCTGATGACGTATCTCCCTAGAAAGGAGGTGATCCATCCACAGCTTCCGCTACGGATGCCTTGTTACGACTTCGTCCCTATCATCGATCCTACCTTCGGCATACGTTCGCATGCCTTCGGGTATTACCGACTCTCTTGACGTGACGGGCGGTGAGTACAAGACCCGAGAACGTATTCAACGCGTCGTGTCTGATACGCGTTTACTAGCGATTCCGGCTTCATGGAGTCGAATTGCAGACTCCAATCCGAACTGAGGATTGCTTTGCTGGGATTAGCTCCGTCTTGCGACTTGGCGGCCCATTGTACAACCCATTGTAACACGTGTGTAGCCCAAGGTGTAAGAGCCATGCTGATTTGACGTCATCCCCACCTTCCTCCCCGTTGGCCGAGGCAGTCTGTCGTGACATAGTAACACGACATAGGGGTTGCGCTCGTTACCCCACTTAAGGGTACACTTCACAGCACGAGCTGACGACAACCATGCAGCACCTGTATAGCACCCTCGAAGGAAATCCTGTTTCCAGGATCTTGCAGCTATATGTCAAACCTTGGTGAGGTTCCACGCTTAGCGTCGAATTAAACCACATGTTCCACCGCTTGTGCGGGTCCCCGTCTATTCCTTTGAGTTTTAGTCTTGCGACCGTACTCCCCAGGCGGAATGCTTATCGCGTTAGCTTTTTTGGACGACTCTGGGAGGGTCGATACTCCCAAAATCCAGCATTCATCGTTTAGGGCGTGGACTACGCGGGTATCTAATCCGCTTCGCTCCCCACGCTTTCGTTTTTCAGCGTCAGGTATGTTCCAGTAAGCTGCCTTCGCCTTTGGTGTTCTTGCCAATATTAACGCATTTTACTACTACACTGGCAATTCCGCTTACCTCTCCCATCCTCGAGTCATCCAGTATCCCACGCGGCCTCCGGGTTGAGCCCGAAGATTTAACGTGAGACTTAGACAACCGCCTACAAACCCTTTACGCCCAGTAAATCCGGATAACGCTTGAGGTCTCTGTATTACCGCTGCTGCTGGCACAGAGTT
>CAZVED010000020.1:0-17519 GCA_964626205.1 uncultured Gammaproteobacteria bacterium | reverse complement strand
GCGAGCTGTCTCGACACAGCTTCCGTCTGCGGAGAAGGAACGCAGTGCTGCTTTGATGGCGTCTGTCGCACGAGCTGCGCGCCACCGTCACTCACGAGTGCGTACGGATTCGTGTTCAGCACGGAAACGCTTCCGTCTTTGCCACGCGTCGTCGAGCGGCTGACGTGTTCCGCGACCGCACTCCAGAGTCCGTCTCCTGCGCGGGGCGCGACGGACGCATGTGTGAACGGCATAGTCGATATCGAGATTTCGCGCCTCATCAACCCGACCACAGTGAACGACGAGACGTTCGTTATTATCTCTTGCGGTACGGGAGAGGTCGCGGACTGTTCCGGCGGCTCCGTGGTCACCGCGGTGCGTGAGGTCACTTCGTTAGAGGATGGCGGTTCGGTACTCTTCGCGACACCGACATCCGGATTTGCACAAAATACGTGGTATCGCGTGACGCTCGTGTCTGACCCAGCGGCATCGCGCGGCATCCAGTCTTTGAATGGTGGTCAGTACTTGGACGGCGACAATGATCGCGTCCAGGGTGGAAACTATTCGTATACATTCCGTACTCGCAATAGCGGAGAAGCCTGCGAGCTTTCTGTCGTGAGCGTTCTTCCAGCAAGGTATACCATCGACCATGACGGTCTTCCTGTCTCGGCTGTCGGTAGCCCGGCCGGTTTCCGTTCGATGTTCCGTGCCGCGAACTGCAACCCGTTGGCGTGCGCGGTCGCCGGCATTCCTCAGTACGATGTCCGCTGGACAACTGCGGATCCGACGATTCTTACGCTGCCGTCCCCGACAGCCGGTTTATGCTCGGCCATGCAGCACTTCGGCATTACTGCGGAGCGTGAGACGCCTGCAGGAAGAACGGTTGCACTGACGGCGGAGGCGCGCGCGACAGGGAGTGGCACCGCGTGGCGCGGCGGTTCATCCAATGTGACGGTGGCGTTCACGGACCCGGTCGTCACCGAGTATTTCCCGGCTTGCGACGAAGCCTGCGTCAACGCGCAGATCGGCGCGAATTTCAACGTTGCCATGGACCGCTCCACGTTGACTACTGCGACCATCGATGTGTTCCGCTGTCGGAACGCGAGCTGTAACGCTCCGTACGCGGACACGCAAGCTCCCGTTATCGCAGATATCGAATATGTGAATGTGACGCAGGGCGTCGCCGCGACCGGCTTCCGCCTCGGGACAATGGCGAACCTGCAGCCGTCGTCATACTACAAGGTCATTCTGCAAGGAGGGGATGGTGGCATTCAGAGCGCGAGCGGCGTGCCGTTGACCGGTCTTAATGAGGGTCAAACATATGCGTGGACGTTCCGCACGAAAGCGGACGGTTCCGCGTGCCGACCGTTCCGCTCCGTCATCGAACCATCATCTGTTCGTTTGTCATACATCATGCAGCGCCAGGACTTCCTTGCGACCCCGTTTGGTCCTCCGGATTCCTGCGTACCATCCGGTCAGCGCCTCAATGCGGACGCGGAGGATTGGTCATGGACGCGCGCCGTCGATTCGACACTTTCATCTTCTCCGTACTTCTTCGTCGAAGAGTGGCTTAACGGTTTCCTTGCTTCTGGCTTGGGGGGATATGCGGAATCGCCAGCGACGCTTGATACGCAAGTGTCGCCGCCGGCCGGATGTTCAGCAGACTGCCGCCTCATCGGTTCGCAGACTGCGCGTCCGCAATGCGGAAACGGTCAGCTTGAGCGTGGCGAGGCATGCGAGCGGAGAGGTACTTCTTTCCCGGACGGATGTTCACCGACGACATGTTTATGGACGGGGACGTTCGGGGTCGGTGATAATGGTACGTGTGGTAACGGTTCTGTCGATGACGGGGAGGAATGCGACAGTGTGGACGGTGTCTTCCCGCAAGGATGCCTTGCGCCAACCCCGGGTGCGGGTGGCTGCTTGCTGCTCGGGTCCGGCAGCGCGGAAAATTCTCGCTGTGGCGACGGGCTCATCGGTGATGGCGAAGCATGCGATGACGGTAATACGGCAAATGGTGACGGCTGCAGTAGGGAGTGTTTGCTCGAAGGGTCGCGACCAGCTTGTTCGCTGGGATCGAGCGCGCCGTGCGTGAATTACTGCGGAAACGGCATCTGGGAGACGGGGGAGGAGGAAATTTGTGAAGGTGAAGGTGGTCCCAGTGCCAATGGCTGCGATGTGAATCGCTGTGTCTTGCTTGGTACACCGAAGTGTTCCGTTACTGGCGGAGCTGGCTGTTGTGGTAACGGCGACGATGATCGCGGTGAACATCCTGGCTGCGATCTCGGGAATGGTCAGGTCGCGGAAGGGTGCACGGACCGCTGCGTACTCGCTGGCTCATCCCATCTCCACGCGGAACCATCATTCTGCGGTGACGGTTTCCTCGGTACAGGTGAAGCTCTTGCTTGCGATGGACCGGGTATTGCTGCTCCTGATCTTCGCATTGACGCCTACCAGGCGTATCAGGGAGGCGTTCTTCCTCCTCCGCCAGGCTCTACGGGAACCGTCACGACGCTTACAGCCGATCTCAGTACCATCGACGATCAGAACGCTGGCACTGCACGTGTCACGTTGTCGTGTACGTGCGGCGCAATTGGCTCCATTGCCTGTGACGGACTCGCTACCTTCTCGCTGTCGTGCAACGCGGCAGGATGCTGTGCTCCTGCTCCGGAAGTGCTTGAGGTACCACCACCGGTTCCGTTCTCTAATTCCCGTGATGTCTGCCGTAACACGCAGGTCCGTTTGACGTTCAATCAGGCCATGGCGCAAACATCCATGGCAGAACACCTGTATGTCGGTGTTGCAGTGGCGGACGATACGGAGTGTTCGGATGGCGTGATGCCGATGTTGTTTAGCGGAAGCGGCCTAGCGCTCGAGGATGCCGCAAAGCCGCTGTGGCGACGGGCATGGGACGCGGTCGCATCGTTCTTCCGATCGATCTTCGTCCGTGACGCGTCAGCACAGGCGGTTCCGGAGTACCCTGGTAACGATGAGCGTTTCTGCTTGGTAAAGGGAACGGTGACGGTGGCGCAGAACGTCGTTACCTGGTCACCTTCGGCATCTTTGCCAGCGGGGTCATGGATTCAGGTCGGCATCAACGGGGGAGATGAAGGTGTTCGTTCCGCAACTGGAGCACCTATGCGCGACAGCTTCAGCACGCATTTCCGCACTGGCGACGAAATCTGCCGTATCGGGAGCGTTTCTGTCGCTCCGTCGAAACACCTCTTTACGGTCGCCGAAGATTTCGGTGGCCCCGACTCCTTGCTTGATGCCACTGACGGCGACCACGCGTTCGTCGCTAGCGCACATCCGTTCGGGCGCGTGTCGGACGCGCCGATTGGCACGACACCGGAGTACTCGTTCAAGTGGAACTGGGATGCTCAGCCGGGTATGTCGGTCATCGAAGTCGCGGCACCGACGGCTGCGCCTATCGAAGTGAACGGGTTCTGCGAAGCAGGAGAGGCCACGACATCATCGGATTGTGCCATTGACCTTGCGGCGATTCCAGATCCGAAACCGGCACCGGGGCTCCGGAACCGCGTTTGCGAGCCGGGAGAGACAGCAGCGACTGAACCCGCATGCGCCGAGAAGGCCGGTCAGACGCAGGCTGCACAGGTATCCGTTCGTCGGACAGGTACGGGTTTCCCTGCAGACGGTGAGGCGGTGGTTCGTGTTAGCGCGGATATCACAGAGAACAGGGTCAATAAGACCTCCGTCGGCGGAACATCCGACGTTACCGTGCTGCTCTGCCGCAATCCATGGCCTGCACGCCGTACCTGTGAGAACGTGAACGGCACCCTGCGTCCGCGTCCAGAGATGCCATGGGACCCGAACGCTACCTGTGATACCGCCGGGCCGTATTGGTCGCCGTTCTATGATCCGGCGACGAACGTTTCGTTCTACTACTGCCGTGATGCCGGTGCGGGCGATTCGCATATACCGCTCCCTGCACTCAAAGAGGAGATGATTTTCGTGGAGCCGGGCGGAAACATCTTGCGCGAGTATCTCTTCCCGTTCGCGAACATGGGCAACAGCGATGCCATCGGTTTGCGTATCGCGACGAATCCTCAGCATCGTTCGGTTAGCGATTGGTATCGGCAGCAGGGCTTCCTTGGCAACCCGGGCGCGACCGTCGTGGACGGGTATGCCGCATTGCAGGAGGGCAGGACGACATACGTCAATTCCGCCGCGCTCGTTCCCGGTGTCGGTATCTTCACGAACGTGAACGTGCTGTCGTACAGCGATGGCGCTAAGCCGGAAACGGTCGCCATCTACAACCAATTGCTCCGAAACTTCGACCTCAACACGAATGTTCGCGACCTTGGAACCTGTACCATGGACGGTCAGCAGGCGTTGTTCGACGCGTCGTCGTCGCAGTACGGCACCGCGACAGGAAGTCCGGTTGCTTGCCAGAGCGACACGGATTGCTGGAGGAACCCGACGACAGGAGAACCTTTGTCGGATGATTTCTATGCTGCGGATCCGGATTACCGTGACGTTCTGCGCTGCGTCACGCCGAAGAGCAAGCTCGTCCGCGACGTGACCCGCTGGGGTGATATGCACACCATGCGTGACACATTGCTTGCAGACGGGGTGTATCCGCAGCTCGAATCGGGAACCTTCCTTCGTGCAAGGACGACGAGTGCGTGGGAGTCTTGGGTGTCGACGTTCGGTCAGTCCGTCGGATTCACTCCGCCATCAGATCCGGTCAACGCGCATGCATGGTGCGGTGGTACGGGTGCGTTCGATACGGATAGCTGTTGGGACGCTTCGCGGCAGGTCTATCGCTGCGATGCGGGTTCCCATGTGTATTCCTACCGCAGCCTCGGAGGCGTCGACTTCTCCGTGGCGATGGACTTCGAGACCGACTGTGCCGCCTACCGTACGCGTGGCGTCTGTGATCGTTTTGACGCGACGTGCGCATGGAGCGGTACGACATGTGTCGCGAGGGCGGTATGGGGAGGTCCTGCACCGGCGACGTGTCCAGAATTCCGTGATGCGGCCTCTTGTACTGCGGCGCTCGGAGGCGCATGTGCTTGGGATACCGGTGCCGGATTCTGCACGTATCGCCAAGGCCGTGCCCTGTTGGGTGGAGTCGCGCCGGGCATGAGTCAGTGCAGGAGCGGAGCGGATATCGGTGCAGCAGGGGAGTGCGGTGACGGCATCGTGAACGACGGCGAGGCATGTGAGCCGGGCGTTGCGCTTGCTCCGGTGTCGTGCCCAGGTAGTGGCGGAAGACCCGGTGTTCGTCAGGACACCTGTTCGACGTCGTGCACAATTGTTCTTGGCGCTTGTCAGGCTGGCGTCTGTGGCGACGGCGTCATTCAGGCGCCGGAACGGTGCGATGACGGTTCGTTGAATGGCACCTATGGTCGGTGTGAGCGGGGCTGCGGCTTGACTCAAGAGTGCCAGGATGATCCGACTTGTACCGGCATTGGCGCAAGCTGTGGCGACGGCACTATCCAGCCAGGAGAGTCCTGTGATTGCGGTCAGTTTAACGGCTCCTACATTCGGAACGGATTCCTGCAGACGCCGGGTGGTGCCGCTTGCGGAACTCCTTCCGCAACGTCGGGGACGCCACGCGCAGGCTGCGCATGGGATTGTCGTGGTCCGGGTCCGCGCTGTGGCGACGGTATCGTGAACGGCAACGAACAGTGCGACGGAGAGACGCAAACCTCGCGCGGATACTGTGTGGTCGACCCGCGTGTCGGCGTGCAATCGCCGTGTGAAACGTCTGCGGATTGTCCGTCAGGCATCTCGTGCGGCGGGTTCCCTGTAGAGCCGGAGCGTACGAATATTCGCACTTGCAACACGCAGGCGGCAGGCGCGCTGTCTTGCACATGGGGATCGTGGCAGGTAACCGCTCCGGGGCAGTGTGGTAACGGCATCCGTGAGACTGGCGAGGAGTGCGATGATGGCGCCGAGGATACGCGCTACGGCGATGCCGGAGCCTGCGTCATTGACATTGGTCGCCGTGAATGCCGTGCGAATGTCTGTGGTGATGGATACCTCAACGTCGCTGGCGGCGAGGAGTGCGACGCCGGCGGGCAGAACGGCGTCCGGTGCAGTCCGGAATACGGTCGAGACTGCAACTACTGCAGCAGCTCCTGTAAAGTCGCGACCATCCTCGGTGGGTTCTGCGGTGACGGTCTCGTGAACGGCATCGAGCAGTGTGAGCCGGGCGTCGCACAGACGCCAGGGAACACGTGGATCTGTCGCGATACCCGCCAGCAATACCGTTCGTGGGGCAGGCTTCGCGGCCAAGCGTCATGCGATCCCACCTCCTGCAGGTTCGTCTGCACCTTGCCGGACACCAACGTCTGTCACAATGTCGGAAGCAATTTCGATCGTGATCCTTCAAGCACGACGAGCAACCCTCAAGACTTGCTGCGTAATTGGTCAACGGACATGTTCTCCCAATGGTATGCACAGGATTTCGTTGGCGGTATCAGCACGCTGAACTTCTCCGGAGCCCTTGCCGATCAGTGCGACTACGACAAGGACGGTGACGGCGTGCCAGACGAGGCTGATTGCAACATGTTCGATGGGACGACGCATCAGGCGTACTCGTACGGCAGTATCAACATCCCTGCGGCGCCGGAAATCTGCGACGGTATCGACAATGACTGCAACAGCAAGGTGGATGACAGCGAACCGGTGGATGTGGTATTCGCCGTGGATGTCTCTGGATCGATGGATACGATGATCAAGGCGATCTCCGACGCTCTCGGAACGTTCGCCGCAGGGTATACCAGCACCTCGCATCGGTTCGGTCTCGTGACCATCGGGAGTTCTGAGGTCGATGCTTTCGAACCGAACTTGGAGACGGGTATCATCGTTCAGAATCTCGGGACGGCGGTAGAACTGCGCGAAGGCCTTGATCTCCTTTGGTCCTATGAAAGCGGGACGAGTGGGGATACGCGGGTAACGCCGGCGTATAGCAGGGGTGTCGAGATATCGACGGACGTCCTTACCTCGCTCGCGGCAGGGCGGACACAGATAGCCTGGCGGTCGAACGTGGCGAAGAAGTATATCGTCATGGTCACGGATACGTTCGCGCAATCCGCATGGTGTGGCCTCCTTGGCGAGACTGGTGAGCGTGAGTTGTCCCGATGCGACCTGAATCAGATCGTCGAGCTGGGTGTCGTTCCTGATCTTTGTACGTTAGGTACGACGGAAATGCTTTGCAATGAGCAGCCGAACTGCAGCGGACGTGTCGCTTGTCAGGCTATACCGAACTGCTCTTGGCAGAACAATACCTGCGTCAAGGTCGGAACTGCGCAAGCTGCGGTGACGCCGGAGATCTTGGCGGAGCGGCTCGCGACGAGTGCGGCAAGGAATTGCACGCTGCCAGGGTGCCACTTGCGGGGCGGGGGAATCACCGTCTTCGCAATGACGCCTCGCGCTACGGCAAATTGCAATCTTGGCAATGCTACGGATTGTAACAACAGGTCGGGCTGCGGGTGGGTGAATGGGGCATGTCTTGATGACATCAGGGCGTGTACTGGCGGGAATAATAACAGCGGGTGGGTCAGGAACATCTGGCGGGGTATCGTCGGAACGGAGAACTGGATGTGCGCGGAAGACGAGGATGCGCCAATTGCTTCCCAGTATGTGACGCGCATCCAGGACGGTGCATTCCGCGACGTCTGCATTCCTCCACCAGGCACTCCGTACTGTGGCGACCGCACCTGTCACCCGTCGTTCGGTGAGAATTCGGAGAACTGCGCGAGTGATTGCGGGCCGCAATAAGGGAATGACTCCTGCTGTGCTATACTGTCCTTAATGGAATCATATGTTCGACAAAGGTAACGAACCACAAGATATCTTCGCGGAGACCGAATCGGCAAAACCTGCCGGTATGCCGCCGCGGCCTCCGGCACCCCCTCGCTCCGGAACGCAGTCCGGCATCGAAAGCGGAATCGCTGCAGGAGCCTCGGCAAGCGGTCCATCGAAGCTCATCTTCGCAGCTATTGCGGTTGTCGTTCTCGGAGGCATCGGCGTAGGCGCGTACTTCTTGTTCTTCCGGAGCGCTTCGGAACAAGTAGTTCCAGCTCAAGAAGACGTAGCCGTTGTGGAACCTGAACCGCAAACCGAGACCGAGGTCACTCCGGAGCCGGTACCGGAACCAGAACCGGCGGTTGATGAGGTTCCTGCCGAAACGGAACCCGACGCCACCGACCCGTTCTTCCCTGGAGATCAGGCAGCCGCCCCACTCGATACTGATGGCGACGGGCTCGATGACATGCGCGAGGCGCAGCTCGGTACGAACCCATCGCTTGCAGATACCGATGGTGATGGCTTGTCGGACAGGGAAGAGGTGGACATCTACGGCACCGACCCGCTGAATCCCGATACCGACGGGGACGGATTCTTGGACGGTGAAGAAGTCCGCGGCGGATATGACCCGAAAGGTCCAGGTCGCCTCTTCGAGATTCCCGCGAACGGACAATAATGCAATCTCCCATGGCCGATCAGGCGAACACGACAGACGGTCTGCAGAAACCGGCAGGCATGCAACAGCCCAAAGAGGAGCTGGTGATTCATGTCATTCCGGAAAAGTTTTACGGTGCTGCGTTAAAGAAAAAGCTTCCGAAATCGGTTCCAGAGAAACCTGCCGTACCAATTCCTGTACCGGGCGCAAAGCCAGCAGTGCCCGTACCTGGAGCGCCAAAGAAAAAGAAGAAGACGCTTCTTATCGTTATTGTCGCAGTCGCCGTGCTGCTTGCTGCCGGAGCAGCCGCATTCTTCCTGCTATCTGGTAATCAAGAGCCGCCTGTCATTGCGCCGGTCTGCGGCAACGCTATGTGCGAGGCCGGGGAGTCCACGGCATCGTGTCCTTCCGACTGTCCGCCGCCAGTCCCGATTTGCGGAAATACGGTCTGCGAGGAAGGTGAGTCGTATACCTCGTGTAGCGCGGACTGTCCTGCGCCGCCTTCCGTGTGCGGAAACACGGTCTGTGAAGCAGGGGAGACCGCCCAATCCTGCGCGGTCGACTGCGGCCCGCCGCCTCCGGTCTGTGGCAATGAGCAGTGCGAAGAAGGTGAAACGCCGGCATCGTGTCCGGCGGACTGCCGACCGCCGGAGCCGGTACCTGGAATCGACACCGATTCTGACGGTCTGACCGATCTCGAGGAGCGCTCCATTTACCAGACCGATTCACGTAGGACCGACACCGACAGCGACGGATTCGTTGATCTCAACGAGGTGCTGAACCTCTTCGATCCGAATAATGCGCAGCCGGTTCCGTTATCGGACAACCCAGGCATTACCGTGCATGCGGATAGTGCGCTCGGCTACGAAATCTATCGCCCTACAGGCTGGGTCCTCAGCACAGGTCCGGAAGGGCAGACGCGGTTTAGTGCGCCAACCGGGGAGTTCATCGACGTGCTCGTGGAAGACCTTGCAGAGGGGGACTCGCTCGCGGATTGGTATGCCGCGCTGGATCCGTCGGTGTCGGAGGCATCCTTGCGTCCACAGCTCACGAGGAGGGGGTATGAATACCTCGCAAGCCAGAACCGGTCGGCATTCTTCGTCCGTGGAGGGAACAAGGTGTTTATCGTCTCTTACGACCTTGGTGGGAGCGCGGCCATCCAGTTCCGGGTGACGTTCGAGATGATGGCGAACAGCCTCCGTGTGCTCCCTGCAGGGGAGTAATCCTATGGTTCATGTCGAGCTCAGCGGTCGCTTACCCTCTGGAGTCTCACGGAAGCTCGTTGAGGGCCTTGCAGAAGCCACGTATGGCCTTGCAGGGCCTCCTCAGAGCGCAATCGTGGATATTTCTACGGTCGGGGATGCCGAAATCCGAAGACTGAACCGACGGTATCGAGGGAAAGATGCGGTCACGGACGTGCTGTCGTTCGGGTATGGAAAGGGAAGAAAGGATATGTCGCTCGGCGACATCGTCATCTGCTTGCCGCAAGTGAAGCGTCAGGCAAAGCGGACGGGAAAGCTGGTTCGCGAGGAATTCGCCCTCATGGTCGTTCACGGCATGCTTCATTTGCTCGGGTACGATCACATCACGCTCGCGGAAGAGCGCGTGATGTTCGGCCTCCAACACGATATCCTCATCAGAACCGGTATCCTATGACGATGTTTCATCTCGGTCGATTGCGCCGCAGCGTATCCTATGCCTGGAAAGGCATCAGGATCGTGTTTCGTGAGGAGCAGAGTTTTCGGATTCAGGTGGTCATTGGTCTGGTCGTGGTCGTGGCCATGTTCGCGTTAGGGCTTCGGACTCCGGAAAAGGCCCTACTTTCGCTTGCTGTGGTGTTCGTGCTCGTGTTAGAATTGATGAATAGTATTTTCGAGCGCATGGTCGACATGATGAAGCCGAGGATCCACCACTATGTGGAGGACATCAAGGACATCATGGCCGGCTCCGTCCTTGTCGCATCCATCGGAGCGCTCCTCATAGGTGCATCCATTTTTTGGCCCTATCTTGTCACCATGATGTATGGCCGCTGAAGACGCATTATTCGCAGGCATTGATATCGGTTCTACTGGCGTCCGCATCGCGGTCGGCCAGCGTTTGCCTGTCGGCGACAAGGAGCAGGTGCACATCATCGGCGCCATCGAGGTGCCATCAGAGGGGATTACTCGCGGCGTCATTACCTCCATCGAGGACACGGTGTCTTCCGTGTCGTCATGTATCGAGAAGGTCGAGCGAATGACGGGTGTGCCAGTGGATTCCGCGTTTGTCGCCATTTCCGGAGTGAACGTCTCCATGATCGAGAGCAAGGGCGTCGTCGCCGTCGCTCGTGCGGACGGCGAAATCCGAGAGGATGATGTCGAACGCGCAGTCGAGGCAGCACAGACTGTAGCGACCCCGGTGAATCACGAGATCATTCACGTCATCCCGAAGGTCTTCACCGTCGACGGTCAGCATGGCGTGAAAGATCCTGTCGGCATGAACGGTATCCGTCTTGAGGTGGACACACAGATCATCCAAGGGCTGTCGTCGCACATCAAGAATCTTACGAAGTGTGTGTACCGGACCGGTGTGAACATCGAGCGCCTCGTCTTGGGCGTGCTGGCGACTTCTGAGGTCGTCGTCACTCCGAAGCAGAAGGAGCTCGGTGTCGCTGTGGTGAACATCGGCGGGTCCACCACGAGTCTCGTGGTATTCGAACAGGGCGACATCATCCGACTCGCGTCGTTGCCTATCGGATCGGAGCACATCACGTCGGACATCGGCATCGGCATCAGGAATTCCGAGGTCGCAGAAGCGGTGAAGCTCGGTGTGGCATCCGCTGCGCCGCAGCAGTTCTCCAAGAAGGACGAAATCAACCTCAAGGATTTCGGAGCAGCGGAGGATGAGATGGTCTCGCTCAAGTATGTGGCGCAGATTGTCGAGGCGCGCGTGGACGAGCTGCTGGAGAAGATCGATGCCGAGCTCGTGAAGTGCGGGAAGTCCGGCATGCTGCCGGCCGGCGTGGTGCTCACGGGCGGTGGCGCGAAGCTTCCCGGTCTCGTGGAGGCGGCGAAAGCGAAGCTTCGTCTTCCGGCGCAAATTGGATATCCGGTCGGCGTCACGAGCATTACGGATCGCGTCAACGACCTCTCGTTTACGACGGCGATTGGTCTGGTGCAGTGGGGAATCAACGACACGCCTGCAGGTTCACCGAAGAAAATGACGTTGTTCGCCAAAGGGGGAGGAAAGTCCATGGAGAAAGTAGGCAAGACATTGAAGAAGTGGTTCGGTTCGCTCGCTCCGTAAAAGACGAGAAAATGTCCGATTCGCATCGGGCGTTTTTCTTTTGAGTATTTTTATTGTTCATTAAGCCCAAAATCCTTGACCCGCCGGACGATGGCGCGTAAAATCACCAGTAAGACTATCCACACTCCTAACGTCCACCCAACGAGCACGCCGTATGGCAGAAGTGAAACCAGCAATCGAGACGTTCGCGAAGATCAAAGTCATCGGTGTCGGCGGCTCCGGCGGCTCCGCCGTGAACCGGATGATCAAAGCGAAGATCAAGGGCGTCGAATTCATCGCCGCGAATACCGACGTGCAGGCGCTGCACTACTCGCAGGCACCGCTCAAGATTCACCTCGGCAAGGGAGTGACGCGCGGTCTCGGCGCGGGTATGAATCCGGAACTCGGCAAGGCAGCGGCAGAGGAGGCGCAGGACGAAATTCGTGAGGCGCTTAAAGGCGCGGACATGGTGTTCATCACGTGCGGCTTGGGTGGCGGCACGGGATCCGGAGCGGCACCGGTCATCGCGTCCATTGCGCGCGACCTTGGTGCGCTCACCATCGGCGTCGTGACGAAGCCGTTCTCGTTCGAGGGTGCGCAGCGCATGGCTGTCGCGGAGAAGTCATACGAAAAGTTTGCCGGCTCGGTCGATTCCATCATCGTCATCCCGAATGATCGCGTGCTTCGTATCATCGAGAAGAACACCCCGCTCACCGAGGCGTTCGATACCGTCGATGACGTTCTTCGTCAGGGCGTGCAAGGCATTTCGGAACTCATCACGACCCCCGGCCTCATCAACGTCGACTTCGCGGACGTGAAGTCCATCATGGAGGGGACTGGTTCCTTGCTCATGGGCATCGGTCGCGCGAGCGGCGAACAGCGTGCCACCGAAGCGGCCAAGAAGGCCGTGGCGAGCCCGCTTCTGGAAATGACCATCGACGGCGCGCGCGGCATCTTACTCACCATCACCGGCGGCAACGACCTCTCCATGCATGAGGTGTCGGAAGCCATGCAGGTTATCACCGCGAATGCCGACGAGAACGCGCGTGTCATTTTCGGCACCGTCATCGACGAAGCGATGCAGGGTGACATCAAGATCTGCGTCATCGCGACCGGATTCGATGGCGAGCGACGTGCCGTGCCACAGGAGCGTCGTGCCGAGGCGCCGACCTATTCTACGAACCGCTTCCTCGCGACGGATGCCGTCGCCGAGCAGCGTCAGACGCGCCCTGAACCGCTTCCGCAGACTCGCATCAAGCAGAAGCCGGTCGTTACCACGGAATTCGTCGCTGAGGATGAAGAAGATGAGCGTCCTACGGCGTTCGTGAAGCGCTCTGTACCGCTCCGAGCTCGCCAACCGGCTCCTGAGCCTCGCATGGCCCCTCCTGCTGCGGCTCGCCAACCAGCACCGGCCATGGCCGGTGGAGAGGACGAAGAGGACTTGGACGTACCGGCGTTCCTCCGCCGCAAGATGGATTAATCCTCGCGACCGCCCCCACGGGTGGTCGCTTGTTATACGAACATGTTGTGCCCTGTTTGCTCGCATCCTGATACGCGCGTGGTCGATTCCCGGGTGACCGGGGACGGTTATTGCATCCGTCGTCGTAGGGAGTGCGCTCGTTGTGAATATCGTTTCTCTACGAACGAGGAGGTTGAGTTGCTTGAACTCATGCTGGTGAAGTCCGACGGGAAGCGGGAGCCGTATCTTCGTGACAAGCTCATCGGCGGGCTCAGGAAGGCGCTCGAGAAGCGTCCGTACACTACAGATGGATTCAAGCGTCTGGTCACGGCAATCGAGCGGGACATCCAGAAGAAGAAGGACCCTGAACTTACGAGCCGCGAGGTGGGAGAAATCGTCATGCGGCATTTGCGGAAGTTCGATGCCGTGGCGTATGTACGGTTCGCCTCCGTGTATCGTTCGTTCGAAGATGTGGAGACGTTTGGGGAGGAAATTCGTAAGCTTATGTCGTCCGGTGGCAAGCCGAAGAAGGGGAGAAGGAAAAAATGATATACTGACGCTATGAAAATGCTCAAACGGACGAAGCTGGTCTGCACCATCGGCCCCGCATCCCAATCACCGGACATGTTTGAAAGCCTGGTCAATGCCGGGCTAAATGTCGCACGGCTCAATTTTTCGCACGGAAAACACGAAGCGCACGCGGAGCTCATCCGCATGATTCGGGCAGTCTCGGAGAAGCTTGGTGAGCCGGTTGCCATCCTCCAGGATCTTCAAGGCCCCAAGGTTCGTTGCGGCGAGCTTCCGTCGGAGGGTGTCATGTTGGAAACAGGGCAAGAGGTGACGTTCACGACGGAAGCATCGCCGGCATTGCCGAAGATCGGCCTGACGCATGACGGCATGCACGAAGACGTGAAGGTTGGCGACCGCCTACTCATCGACGATGGCCTGCTGGAGGTCGTGGTAAAAAGCGTCGACAGCCGCGATATCGTCTGCGAGGTCGTGAATGGTGGAAAGCTTACGTCGCACAAGGGCATCAACCTGCCGACCGCGACGCTGTCGATTCCCGCCATCACGGAGAAGGACAAAGCGGACCTCATGTTTGGGGTCGAGCAGCGCGTGGATTTTGTCGCACTGTCGTTCGTGCGGGAAGCGCGGGAAATCCGCGAGCTGCGCGAACTTATCAGGGCACGTGAGGCAGAGCTCGGTGCGGAGTGGCAGGACATGCCGCCAATCCGCATCATCGCGAAGATTGAGAAGCACGAAGCGGTCCGCAACATCGACGAGATCATCGCGGAAGTGGACGGTATCATGATCGCGCGTGGTGACCTCGGCATCGAAACGCCGCCGGAGCACGTGCCGGTCATCCAGAAGACGATTATCGCAAAGTGTCTCGCGGCAGCGAAGCCGGTCATTGTAGCGACACAGATGATGGATTCGATGATCCGCAACCCGCGCCCGACGCGCGCTGAGGTGTCAGATGTGGCGAACGCCGTCATCGACCACACTGACGCCATCATGCTCTCCGGCGAGTCCGCGACGGGAAAATATCCGCTCGAAACCGTGCAGATGATGACGAAAATCGCCGCGGACACCGAGCAGTCACTCTGGGATAACCTCGCCATCGAAGAAACGCATGGGCATGGATCCGAAACGGCTGAGGCCATTACCGAGGCGGCAGTCGTGCTCGCGAGGGATATCGGAGCGAAGGCCATCCTTGTTGCATCGAGCACGGGGAACGCGGGCCGCAGCACGAGTCGGTTCCGCCCAGAGCTTCCTATTTTCGTGGGAACACACCATCCTCGCGTCATGCGACAGATGTGCTTGTCCTGGGGGGTGCGCCCGTTCGTCCTTCCGGAGTCCGTCTCCAACGATGAGCTTATCGAGGCGGGAGTCCGTACGGTCGCGACGAGTGGTCTTGTACAGTCAGGGGATCGCATCGTCATCGTGACGGGCGCGGTCATCGGCAAGACCGGTGGAACAAACCGGACGGAAGTGCGGAGTATCGAATAATCCCATGCATGCTATGCGAACACCTCTCATCATTCTCGCGTCAGTCCTGCTGCTTGCCGGTTTTGGGTGCAAGCCGGCCCCCGAAGTTCAGCCAGCCCCGCCGGCAGCTCCCGCTCCTGGAGCGGTAGTCTCGCCTGACGACGACGTTGCCGTCGAGGTGGACGATAGAGAGATGCCAATACCGGGAGAGCCGGTACCGGTCATTCCGCCATCGATGACATCTCCGGATGCTCCGGCAGAGGTTCGGGTGTTCATTGAGAATTTGCCGAAAAATCCGACACCGAGACCTATTCCCGCTGAACCAGGCGAACCAACGTCCACGGACGGCAGTGAGGACTGATGAAAAAAGACGGCCCATGAAGGCCGTCTTTTTCGTTTCCGTCAGGACCCTGTCTCCTTGAAGAAGTCGTCGAGCGAGGCGTCGATGTCTGTATCGCCGATCTCTACGGATCCTTCACCGACGTTTCCGCTGTAGCGTTCGTTGATAGCGTCATCGATGGTCATCGCCTCGTTGGCGAGCTGCTCGTACTTCCGGATGTTGTCCTCGTAGCCGGCGCGTTGCTCCGCGGTAAGCGCGATGTTGCCGCCTTTTGCGGCTTCGAGCACCTGCTTTGCTTCCATGGCGAGTGTCTTCATCGGGTCACGTTCGGCATTGAGCGCTTCTTGCGCCTGGTCCGGAGAAGAGAACTCACCGCTTTCGAGGCGTTGCATGAAGCCTGTGCCGAACGTCGAGGTGACCTCGATACGCGGGTCGAGCGCGCGCTTGAAGGAGTCGATGCTCGCGGCACCAGGCAAGTCGCCGAGACCATAACGGACATCATGGGCTTCTTGAAGTGCGGATTTCAGGCGGTCGAATGCAACGGCATCTTCGATGCCAGGGGCCTCTTCGTGGATGCGGTCGAGGTAGGCGTCCTTGATGCGCATGACGTCTTGCGGCTTCATGGATTTCTCGCCCTTCATGACGAGCTTGCGGATTTCCATCGTGGTGTCATCCGCGATGTCGGCCATTTTTTTGCCCTCCGGCGTTTCCGTGGACGGCTCAAGCTGTTCGGCGAGGTCTGCAGATGGTTTCTCGTTCACCCAATCCGGCGTCTTTGCAGAAGATGGCATTTCGATGGGTGTCGACGCGTCAGAGGAGCGCTCTGCGTCTTCGAACATCGCTTCGTGACGGGATTGACGTTCCATAGGATGATTCTGTGATAGGCAGGGATTTCCTGCGTTTCTAACAGAGGACTATAGCCTAGTTTAGCATAAAAGTCAATGCTCGGCAAGGTGTTTCCCGCATAAAAAAATCCGCACGAGGGTATCGTGCGGTCTTCGTGAGGAGACTAGGACGCGATGCGTCGGTTGAGGACGCAGAGCGTTTGCAGGAAGAGGGAGTAGTTGAGGAGCGCGACGGCGAACGACGTGAAGTCCTTCACTTCTCGTTCGTCGTCACCGTACATCGGCACGCTGGGGAGCGTTGTCGCTTGTGCAATGTCGATGTTTGCCGCGATGCGGTCGGCGATGTGGTCGAGTCGCTTGGAGTGCGGAAGCTCTGAGAGGATGGTGAGATGTTCGGCCACGCCGTCGACGATGATGATGTGCGGGGCGTAGATGTCGAGCAGCTCCGCCAAGCGGCGCGTGCAGGCAGCGCGGTGACGAGATGCGATCTCGGTGATGCGCGGGACCAGCATGCCGGTCACGATGCAGGTCTGCGCTTTGACGCGCAGACGCGTGGCACCCCGATTGGGGAAGGAAAGGACGTTGCTGAGGGCCATGAGGCCTCCGGGTGCTTGAATTGTTTCAAGACACCCGAATGGATGCCTTGGTCCATGGAAATGGACTTGCCAGCGTACCAAAGAATGTCGGTTCTGTCAATATGGGCAGAAGGAGGTGCTATACTGTTGGAATATGGCGCACTGGTTGCTCAAAACCGAACCGGAAACGTATTCCTGGAACCGTCTCGTACGCGAGAAACGCGGCATGTGGGACGGTGTCCGGAACTACACGGCCCGCAACAACCTCAGGGCGATGAAGAAGGGTGACCTGTGCTTCATCTACCACTCCGTGACAGGCAAGGAAATCGTCGGGATTGCCAAAGTGGTACGGACGGCCTACCAAGATCCGACAACGGACGACTCAGCATGGGTCGCGGTGGACGTAGTATCGGTGAAAGCGCTCAAACGTCCGGTTACGCTCGGGGAGATCAAGGGGGTTTCGGCATTGGCAGGGATGGCGTTACTCCGGCTTGGAAGACTCTCGGTTGGTCCGGTGACTGCGGGGGAGTGGAGGAAAATCCTGAGCATGGCACAGCAACGAAAAAACGCCCGGTAAGGGCGTTTTTTCCATGGCGGACGCGAAGGGATTCGAACCCTCGATCTTCTCCGTGAC
>CAZVED010000019.1:7606-18129 GCA_964626205.1 uncultured Gammaproteobacteria bacterium | reverse complement strand
TTCTCGTGGTCGCTGCGACTGACGGTGTGATGCCTCAGACTCGTGAACACATTCTCCTTGCTAAGCAGGTGGGTGTGCCAAAGATTATCGTTTTCCTTAACAAGTGCGACATGGTTCCTGACAAGGAGCTCATCGACCTCGTCGAAGAGGAAGTCCGCGACTTGCTTAAGAAGTACCAGTTCCCTGGCGATGAAACCCCGATCATCCGTGGTTCCGCCCTCAAGGCGCTTGAGAACCCGGCCGGTGAGGACGCCAAGCCAGTGCTTGAGCTTATGGACAAGCTCGACTCCTACATCCCGCAGCCAGTGCGCGATGTCGACAAGCCGTTCCTCATGCCGATCGAAGACGTCTTCTCCATCGAAGGTCGCGGTACGGTCGTTACCGGCCGTGTCGAGCGTGGTGTCATCAACGTCGGCGATGAAATCGAAATCGTCGGTATCAAGGACACCCAGAAGTCCGTCGTGACGGGTATCGAGATGTTCAACAAGCAGCTCGATCGTGGTGAGGCTGGCGACAACGCCGGTGTTCTCCTCCGCGGTACCAAGAAGGACGATGTCGAGCGCGGTATGGTGCTCTCCAAGCCGGGTACTGTCACCCCGCACACCGAGTTCGAAGCAGAGGTCTACGCCCTCACCAAGGAAGAAGGTGGCCGCCACAAGCCGTTCTTCAAGGGCTACAAGCCGCAGTTCTACATCCGCACCACGGATGTGACCGGTGAGGTCGAATTGCCAGCAGGTGTCGAGATGGTCATGCCGGGCGACACGGTGACCTTCAAGGTCAAGCTCATCACTCCGGTCGGTCTCGAAGAGAAGATGCGCTTCGCAGTCCGCGAAGGTGGTCGCACGGTCGGCGCAGGCGTCGTCACCAAGATCATCGCCTAAGAGCCCTTGACATAAACGGTCTTTACGGCTAATCTCCACGGACATGACGGATGCCAAGACAACCAAGGAAAAGGAAGAAGCACGGCAACGAATCCGCATCAGGATTCGGGCGTACGACCACAAGGTGATCGACCAGTCCACGCGTACCATTATCGAGACTGCTCAGCGCTCTGGCGCGACCGTCCGCGGCCCAGTACCTCTTCCGACCGAAAAGAAGAAGTACACGGTCAACCGCTCGACGTTCGTCCATAAGGATGCGCGCGAACAGTACGAGATGCGGGTGCACAAGCGTCTGGTAGACATCTACGAGCCGACACCGAAGACGATCGAGTCGCTGACCAACCTGAACCTTCCGGCTGGCGTCGACGTGGAGATCAAGATGTAAGGAAGCTGAGAGGGGAGCGGCGGGCGACTGCCCTCCCCTCGCAGTCAGGATCCGGGACTCATTCACAAAGCTGACAACCAAGCCGATATCCCGCTTCAGGAGGAGCGACGATCGGAAGGCAAAGCGCCGCAATTCTTGCGACGTTTCGCTCTCCGTTCGTAGCGCGAGCGAGAAAAAGGCGGAAACCTCACGGTTTCTCCCTTTTTCTTTTTATCTCGCCTGCAGCTGGAGTTTTGACCTCATTAAGGAAGGTATGAAATTCATCATCGCTAAAAAAGTGGAAATGACGCAGCGGTTCTCCGACGACGGGACCGTGATTCCGGTTACGCTTTTGAAGGCAGATCCGTGCACGGTGACCCAGATCCGGACCATGGAGAAGGACGGGTACACCGCAGTGCAGATTGCTACGGACGAGGTCAAGAAAGGTAATAAGCCGCAAGGCGGACACACGAAGGCCACGGGTAAGAACTTCGCAACCACACGCGAGTTCCGCACCGACGCCAGTGTGTCCATGAATGTCGGCGACATCGTCGACGTTTCCCAGTTCGTCCCAGGCGATTTCATCAAGGTAACGGGCCGCACGAAGGGCCGCGGTTTCCAGGGTGTCGTCAAGCGGCATAAGTTCAAGGGAGGTCCGGCCTCGCATGGTCACAAGGACAACCTGCGCATGCCGGGTTCCATCGGCGCGACGGCTCCGCAGCGCGTGTTCAAGGGAATGCGCATGGGTGGCCACATGGGCGATGTCGTCCAGACGACCACGAACCTCAAGGTCGTAGACATCGACGCGAAGAACGGCGTCATCGCGGTTCGCGGTGCGGTCCCGGGACACCGTGGCAGCCTCATTCTCATCTCCGGCGGCTCTGAATCACGTATTTCTTGGAACTGATATGGCCAAAGTGAAGATCTACAACGCGCAAGGCAAGAGTGTCGGCGAGAAGAATCTCGACGATGCAGTCTTCGGTGTCGCCGTTAATTCGGCAAGCGTACACGAGGTCGTCGTGAGTATCATGGCATCCGCTCGCAATCCGGTTGCAAACACCAAGACTCGCGGCGAAGTGTCCGGTGGTGGTAAGAAGCCGTGGAAGCAGAAGGGTACAGGCCGTGCACGTCAGGGTTCCATTCGTGCTCCGCAGTGGAAGGGCGGTGGTACCATTTTTGGACCGCGCTCCGAGCGTGACTACTCGCTCAAGATCAACCGTAAGGCTCGTCGTAAGGCGTTCTGCATGGTGTTGTCCGACAAGGTCGCGAACGAGAAGCTTGTTCTCGTGGAGGATATCGAGACCAAGGGAAAGACCAAGGAAGTAGCGAGCTTGCTCGCCAAGCTCCCGGTGAAGGGAAAGACCACCTTCGTCGTTCCTGCGACCGACACGATGCTGTCCCGCGGTTCCCGTAACATCCGCAATCTGCGGACGGTCACGGTCAATGACATCGGTCTCATGGATGTCATGAACTCGCAGTACCTCGTCATGACTCCGGAAGCCACGGACGCGCTCACAAAGCGCTGTTCCGCGAAGGCATAACCGCACGACTATGGGAATTTTTGACACGATCAAGGGCAAGGGTACGAAGAAGGGTGCCACGAAGGCAAAGGCGCCTACCAAGAAGGTCGCCTCGAAGAAGGAGGCTGCTGACGAAGCGCCGAAGACCGAGACAGCGACCTCGTTCCGCAAGGGAGGCTCTCTCACCTCGAGCATCATTCTCGAGAAGCCGCTCTTCACGGAGAAGACCGATGGTATGCAGGCAGCTGGTAAGTACACGTTCATCGTGAGCCGCGACGCCAATAAGACCGAGGTTGCTCGTGCAGTTCGCGACATTTACGGCGTGACGCCGGTCGCAGTGAACATCTCCGTCCTTAAGGGCAAGACCGTCAGCTTTGGTCGCCGGATTGGCCGCCGAAAGGACCGTAAGAAGGCCGTCGTCACCCTGAAGAAGGGCGAGAAGATCACCGTCATGCAAGGCGCGTAAACATATGCCGATCAAGAAGTATAAACCGACATCCGCAGGCCGCCGCATCTCCAGCGTCGATGCCTTCTTGGATATCACTACGGACACTCCGGAGAAGAGCCTCTTGCTCAGCAAGAAGCGCATGGCTGGACGCAACGTACGCGGCAAGATCACTGTTCGTCACCGTGGAGGTGGCGCGCGGCACATCGTGCGCATCGTTGATTTCAAGCGTGACAAGTACGACGTCCCGGCCATCGTCGCGACGATTGAGTACGATCCGGCACGCGGCGCGCGCATCGGCCTCCTGAACTACAAGGACGGTGAGAAGCGCTACATGGTCATCCCGGAC
Source organism: uncultured Gammaproteobacteria bacterium (assembly GCA_964626205.1). Classification (GTDB taxonomy): domain Bacteria; phylum Patescibacteriota; class Patescibacteriia; order SG8-24; family SG8-24; genus CAZVED01. The sequence continues at coordinate 14,570 of CAZVED010000019.1, read as the reverse complement.
GGTCTCACTGTCGGAACGGAGGTCGTTTCCTCCCGCGACAAGGAGATCGAGATCAAGACCGGCAACCGCCTTCCGCTCGAGAAAATCCCGCCTGGCATTCCGGTGCACAGCGTCGAAATGACGCCTGGCAACGGCGGCCAGATCGCCCGTGGTGCAGGAACCGGCGTTCAGCTCATGGCCATCGAAGGCGCGTACGCCCAGCTCAAGCTTCCGTCCAGCGAGATCCGTCTCGTTCCGAAGGAGTGCATGGCCACGATCGGCCAGGTCGGCAACCCCGATCATCGCCTCATCCGTTGGGGCAAGGCAGGACGCACCCGCCATCGCGGCCGACGCCCGGTGGTCCGCGGAAAGGCCATGAACCCGGTCGATCACCCGCACGGCGGTGGTGAGGGACGGCACCCGATCGGTATGAAGCACCCGAAGACCCCGACCGGCAAACCGGCACTTGGCGTCAAGACCCGTAAGAAGAAGAAGGCGTCCAGCAATCTCATCGTTCAGCGCCGTCGTAAGAAGCAGCGATAAACCTATGTCACGAAGCATCAAGAAAGGCCCTGCAATCGACGAGCGCTTGCTCAAGCGGGTAATCGCGCTCAAGCCGGGCGAGAAGAAGGTCATCAAGACCTGGTCCCGCTGGGCGTCCGTGACGCCGGAGATGGTCGGTCACACGATCGGCGTCCACAACGGCAAGCAGCACACCCCGGTCCACGTCGTCGAGAACATGGTCGGACACAAGCTCGGTGAGTTCGCTCCGACAAAGACGTTCCGCCGCCACGGTGGAAAGATGCAGAAGGAGATCGAGACGAAGAAGGCCGCGCCTGCGTCCGCACCGAAGGCATAACGCAACAGCACTCGTATGGAAGTCACAGCAAAAGCACGATACATCCGGATGGCTCCGCGCAAGGTCCGCCTTGTCGCGAATCTTGTCCGTGGCATGGATCTTGTCGCAGCGGAGGCCCAGCTCCGCTTCATGAAGAAGGCCGCAGCCCGTCCGGTGCTGAAGCTGTTGCAGTCTGCACGCGCCAACGCCGAGAACAATTTCAAGCTCGATCGCGCCAGCCTGTTCGTGAAGTCGATTACGGTCGACGGTGGTCCGACGCTGCACCGCTGGCGCGCACGCGCTTTCGGTCGCGCGGCCGCCATCCGCAAGCGCATGTCGCACATCAACGTCATTCTCGATGAGCGCGGCCTCGGCGGCGCCAAGGATGCTGCAGCCGCAGTCGTGAAGGCTCCGGCCTCTCCGAAGAAGGCGTCTGCTCCGAAGAAGGTCGCCGCGAAGGCGAAGAAGACCGTGAAGACCGCGACCAAGAAGGCCGCCGGCAAAAAGAAGTAACTATGGGATCCAAAGTACATCCGAAGATCTTCCGCACCGGCATCATCTATGGTTGGGAATCCAAGTGGTTCGCCGGCGATAAGCGGAAATTCCCGCAGCTCCTGAAGGAGGATCACGCCATTCGCGCGTTCCTCAAGACGAAGCTCAAGGAGGCTTCCGTAGACCGCATCGAGATTGAGCGCAGTCCGCGCGCGGTCACGGTGACGGTACATGCGGCAAAGCCCGGCGTCATCATCGGTCGTGGCGGTGAAGGTGTGGAAAATCTCAAGAAAGAGATTCGCAAGCAGCTCATCAAGTCGACTGACGGTTCTAAGACCAACCTCAACCTCAACATCGTCGAGGTCCCGAACCCGTCCCTCTCGTCCGCCATCGTCGTCCAGTCGATGATCGCCGAGATCGAAAAGCGCATGCCGTTCCGCCGCGTGCTCAAGCAGCACTTGAGCCGTGTCGAGAAGGCCGGTGCAAAAGGCGTTCGTCTCATGCTCAGCGGCCGTCTCAACGGAGCGGAAATCGCTCGCGAGGAGAAGGTGTTCTGGGGGAGCGTCCCGCTGCACAACCTGCGCGCGGATATCTCCTACACGTCCGACTTCGCCCGCACCCTGTTCGGTACCATCGGCGTGAAGTGCTGGATCTACCGCGGCGAAATTTTCGGTGATGCTGCGACGGCAGCTGCCAAGCCGGCAGCCGCGCAGGAGGCTTCGGCCAAGCCGAAGGATCTCGGCAAGAAAGTAACGCGCAAGGCGTAACCATATGCTGTTACCAGCAAAGGTGAAATACCGGAAGATGCACAAGGGCCGCGGACGCAACAAGCGCACCGCGACGACCAAGCTCTCGGTCAGCTTCGGCCAGTATGGTCTTAAGGCCATGGAAGGCGCATGGATGACCGCGCGCCAGATCGAAGCGTCCCGCCGTGCCATGACCCGCTACATCAAGCGCGGTGGCAAGGTCTGGATCCGCATCTTCCCCGACAAGCCGGTCACCAATCATGGGAACGAATCCACGATGGGTGGCGGCAAGGGTTCGGTCGACTACTACGTCGCCGTCATCCGCCCGGGGACCGTGCTGTTCGAGATGGGTGGCGTTTCCGAGGAGATTGCACGCGAGGCGCTCAAGCTCGCCGCGCACAAGCTCCCGATGAAGACGCGCTTCATCACCAAGTAACGGAACACCTCTATGAAGTACGCAGAAATCAAGGAAAAGACCGACGTCGAGCTCGACCGCCTTCTCGCGGACTTGCGCAACCGTCTCCAGGACATGCGCTTCTCCATCGCGGCGAAGCAGCTCCGCAAGGTCTCCGAGATGAGCGAGGTGAAGACGGCAATCGCGCGAATTCTCACCGAGAAACGCGCACGTCACGGCAAGAACGCATAATACTATGGCAGCAGCAACAACGACCGCACAAACGAGCACTCATCGGACGCTGCAGGGCGTCGTCGTCTCGGACAAGATGGACAAGACCGTCGTCGTCCGCGTCGACAGCTTGAAGCTGCATCCGAAGTACCGCAAGCGTTACAAGCGCTCCGAGCGGTACAAGGTGCATGATGAGAAGAACGAGTACGCCGTCGGCGATGTCGTCCGCTTCGTCGAGTGCCGTCCGATTTCCAAGGACAAGTGCTGGCGCGTCATCGGTAAGGTCTGATTACACTCCTATGCTGCAACACCGCTCAATGCTCGCCGTCGCGGACAACACCGGAGCCAGGAAGCTCCAGGTCATCCGCGTGCTCGGGGGCTATCGCAAGCGCTACGCGCGCATCGGGGACATCGTGACCTGCACCGTGAAGGTGGCGGTCCCGCATGGCCAGATCAAGAAGTCGCAGGTCGTCCACGCCGTCATCGTCCGCATGCACAAGGAGTTGCGCCGCAAGGACGGTTCCTATATCCGTTTCGATCAGAATGCGGCCGTCATCGTCGACCGCAAGTCCAAGGAGCCGAAGGGTACGCGCATCTTCGGTCCGATCGCCCGTGAGCTTCGTGCCATGGGGTTCGCCAAGATCATCTCCCTCGCACCGGAAGTGGTGTAAACGACCCATCATATGTTGATCAAACGTAACGACAACGTGAAGGTGATCGCGGGTAAGGACAAGGGCAAGACCGGTAAGGTCGTGCAGGTCTTCCCGCAAATGGGACGCATCGTCGTCGAGGGCGCTAACGCCACGGCGAAGCACCTTCGCAAGAAGCAGGCGAACCAGCAGGGTCAGAAGCTCTCGTTCTCCGCGCCGCTCAACGCCTCCAATGTGAAACTTGTCTGCCCGAAGTGCTCCAAGGAGACGCGGGTCGGCCGGAAAATCATGAAGGACGCTGCCGGCAACGTCACCAAGGCCCGCACGTGCAAGAAGTGCGGTGAAGTCATCGAGTAGCCCATATGAGCGAAAAGAACGCACAACAGAAGAAGCGCGAGGAGACGCAGAAGGCGCTCATGGCGAAGCTCTCCCTTACGAATCCGATGGCGGCACCGAAGATCAAGAAGGTCGTGCTCAACGTCGGTCTCAAGCAAGGGCTCAAGGATCCGAAGTTCGTGGACGCGGTGGAGCACACGCTCACCCGCATCAGCGGACAGAAGCCGGTCAAGACCCTCGCGAAGAAGTCCATTGCGAGCTTCAAGATCCGGCAAGGAATGGTCGTCGGCATGATGGTCACCCTTCGCGGGAACCGCATGCGGGACTTCCTCGAGAAGCTGGTCAACAACACCTTCCCGCGCATCCGCGATTTCCGCGGTATCAGCACGAAGATGATCGACCGGCACGGGAACATGACCATCGGATTCAAGGAGGTCATCCCGTTCCCTGAAGTCAGGCCGGAAGATAGCGACTACGTACATGGCCTCGAGGTGACCATCGTCACTGACGCGGGGAACAAGGAACGGGGCGAGGCGCTGATGCGCGCCATCAACATGCCCTTTAAGGAGCAGAACAACGCATAACTATGGCAACAGAAGGGCAAAAAGCGAAGTCGGCGCGCAAGCCGAAGTACTCGACCCGCATCGTTCGCCGGTGCTGGCGCTGTGGGCGCAACCGCGGATACATGAGGGCGTTCGAACTGTGCCGTATCTGTTTCCGCGAGCTCGCCAACGTTGGCGAGATCCCCGGCATCAGGAAATCATCCTGGTAAACTTCCTATGATCAACGATCCAATTTCCGACATGCTCACACGAATCCGGAACGCGTCCGCGGTCAAGAAGACCGAGGTGAGGTTGCCGTACTCGAACGTCAAGTTCGCCATCGGTAAGATCCTCGCCGCGGAAGGATTCGTCGCGTCCGTCGACAAGTCGGCGGAGGAAGGGCATGGCGAGATCCGCATCACGTTGAAGTACGAGGCTGGCGTACCAGGCATTCGCAAGGTAAGCCGCGTCTCGTCCCCGGGACACCGCGTCTATTCAGGCTACGCCGATCTTCCAAAGGTGTTGTCCGACCAGGGCATCGCCATCGTCTCGACTTCCCAGGGAATCATGACGAACAAGGAAGCGCGCAAGCGCCGCCTCGGAGGCGAGGTTCTCTGTAACGTCTACTAATATGTCGCGAGTAGGAAAAAAACCGTTGGAGATTCCGGCAGGCGTGGAAGTCCGCATCGATGCGGGCAGCGTCTTCGTGAAGGGCCCGAAAGGGGAGCTCTCCATGGCGCTTCCACCGCGCACCGCCGCACAGCTCGAGGGCAACGTGCTCACCGTGACGGTGGAGGACCCGGAGAAGGTGGACGACAAGGCCAAGTGGGGCCTCACCCGCCGTCTCATCGAGAACATGGTCATCGGTGTGACGAACGGCTTCTCCAAGCAGCTTGAGGTCAATGGCGTCGGTTACAAGGTCGCCATGCAGGGCAAGGACGTCAAGCTCGACGTCGGCTTCTCTCATGATGTCATCTTCCCGATTCCGGCCGGCATCACCGCGTCGGTCGAGAAGAACGTCATTACCGTTACTGGTATCAGCAAGCATCTTGTCGGCGAGACGGCCGCACAGATTCGCAAGATCAAGAAGCCGGAGCCGTACAAGGGCAAGGGTATCAAGTACATGGACGAGGTCATCCAGCGCAAGGCCGGTAAGGCCGCGAAGGCAGGGGCCTAATCGCCACGCATATGCAGAAGAACAAACCGCAGGAACGATTGAACGCCACACGCGCACGCCGCGCACGCAGGACGCGCGCGAAGATTCGTGGCACCGCAAACCGCCCGCGTCTTTCCGTATTCCGCAGTGCCAAGCATCTCTCCGCGCAGATTATCGATGACGCGACGGGGAAGACGCTTGCTGCCGCGAGCAGTCAGGCCATCGACGCGAAGGCGCTTGCCGCATTGAAGGGTAAGACCACCGTCGCCGCAGAAGTCGGAAAGATGATCGCCGAGGCCGGAAAGAAGGCAGGTGTCGACGCTGTCGTCTTCGATCGCGGACGCTTCGCGTACCACGGTCGCGTCAAGGCGCTTGCCGAGGCCGCGCGCGAAAACGGTCTCACCTTCTAACCGCATCCCTATGACAGACGCAACGAAAACGACAGACCAGAAACGGGGAGGCCGCGGCGGTTCCGACCGCGGCAGTGACGGCAAGCGCGGAGGTCGCGACGACCGCCGTCCGCGTGGACGCCGTCCGGAAGAGCCGAAGGAGTTCGATCAGCGCATCCTCGACCTCGCGCGCGTGACGCGCGTGACCGCAGGTGGCAAGCGCATGCGTTTCCGCGCCTGCGTCATCATCGGCGACCGCAAGGGTCGCGTCGGTCAAGGAACAGCGAAGGGCTTGGACGTCACGGATTCGGTGAACAAGGCCGTCCGTCAGGCGAAGAAGCGCATGCTGACAGTCCCTATCGTGAAGGGTAGCATCCCGCACTCCGTCCACGTGAAGTTCGGTGCAGCAAAGGTGCTTCTCAACCCGGCTCCACAAGGTACTGGTGTGAAGGCCGGCGGCGCAGTCCGTGTTGTCCTCGAGATGGCCGGTGTTCCGAACGCCACCGCAAAGATGCTCGGCGCAAAGAACAAGATCAATAACGCGAAGGCAACGCTTCTCGCGCTCGCGAAGCTCCGCAAGATGGATGCCGCGACGGCGAAGTATCTCATCGCCGAGGCGAAGGAGAACGAATAACCGCACACGTATGTCGTTGTCACTCCACACAATCAAGTCGGCAAAGGGGTCGCGACCGAAGTCCCGGCGCGTTGGCCGTGGTAGCGGTTCCAGCAAGGGTACGACCGCAGGTAAAGGTACGAAGGGTCAAGGCGCCCGCTCGGGCGGCCGTAACCGTCGTGCGCTGCGCGGTATCCGCCGCCTCATGCTTTCCACCCCAAAGCTTCGTGGCTTCAAGAGCCTCAAGCCGAAAGATGCCATCGTGACGCTCGCAGAGCTTGAAGCGGCGTTCCAGGACGGCACGACCGTGAATCCGCGCACGCTCAAGGCGAAAGGTCTCGTGACCTCCGCCAGCAAGAGTGTTAAGATTCTCGGCAACAGCGGCCTCAAGAAGAAGCTCACGATCGTAGGTTGCGCGGTTACTGCCAGCGCCAAGGCCGCGATCGAGAAGGCGGGCGGCTCGCTGAACTAAGCGATCTCACACCCTCCCCATGAACAAGCTCAAACAGATTTGGAAGATCACTGACCTGCGCAATAGCATCGCGTTCGTTCTTGCGATGCTCGTGATCTACCGCCTGTTGGCGCACGTTCCGATCCC
>CAZVED010000019.1:0-7506 GCA_964626205.1 uncultured Gammaproteobacteria bacterium | reverse complement strand
TTCACGCGGTGGGCATCCGTCCCGCTCGCGATGCTTCAGGCGTACAGCATGATTGCGTTGCTCCAGTCCGCAGGCCGCGGCATCCTCATGGATTTGTCGGTCTTCGATAAGGTCATGATCGTCGCGACCATGACGGCAGGAACCGTCTTCCTCATGTGGATCGGCGAACTCATTTCCGAACGCAAGATCGGTAACGGTATTTCGCTGCTCATCTTCGCCGGTATCGTCGCCCAGCTTCCGACCAGCATCCAGCAGATTATCGTGACATTCGACCCGTCCCAGGCCCTGAACCTCGCTGTCATGGCGGTCCTCGCGGTCATCACGGTCGCTGGTGTCGTGTTCATCACGGAAGGTCAGCGTAACGTGCCGATCGTATATGCTAAGCGAATGCGCGGAGCGAAGCAGTTCGGCGGTTCGGAGACGCATCTGCCGCTACGCGTGAACATGGCTGGCGTGATCCCAATCATCTTCGCGATCTCGCTCGTCCTCTTCCCGCCGATGATTGCGCAGTTCTTCGTGAATGCGAAGACGCAGTGGATCGCAGACTTCGCGCAGTGGACGATCATCACCTTCCAGAATCAGTTCTGGTACGGTCTCATCTACTTCGCATTGGTGTTCTTCTTCACGTATTTCTACACGTCCGTGGTGTTCCACCCGGATCGCGTGGCGGAGAACCTCCAGAAGCAGGGCGGCTTCATCCCGGGCGTCCGTCCGGGCGCAGCGACTGCGGAGCACATCCAGGGGACGCTCAACCGCATCATCCCGGCAGGCGCCATGTTCCTCGCGACCATCGCGGTGTTGCCGCTCGTCGTGCAGAACTACACCGGTATCAGCGCCCTTGCAGTGGGTGGTACGTCGCTCCTCATCGTGGTGTCCGTGGCAATCGAGATGGTCAACCAAGTCGACGCTCAGCTCACCATGCGCGAGTACGAGATGCTGTAAGTTTCTCGGTCTCCAGAAAGATGAAAACCGGACGGCAACCCCGTCCGGTTTTTGCATGCCGTTCTTTCGCTGGGATGGCGTGATGCTTCTATGACGGCACGGGTCCTGCCGCTGCGTTTCTCCACTTCACCGCGCTTCGCGCGTCTTGTGGAGGCCTCTCGCAGCGTCACCCGTGCCCTGCCAAGACTTGAGCCTGTCCCAATCGTTGCCGTACGAACATGAAAGGTAAACCACCTGCTGATGTCGTAAAAAGAAAACCGCGCAGCGAGGATGGGCTGCGCGGTCGGAAGCGGGGTCGATGCCCCGTAAGAGTCAGGTCTCGAAGGTCGAGATATCACGGGCGTCGCTCGCGAGGAACGAGTACCAGCCGGTCTGCGGTTGGGAGCACATGAGCATCGCCGAGCGAACCTCATCGCCTTCGAGGTAGGGTGCGCGGTAGTCGGCACCGAGCGTCGTGCGCACGTGGTCGACGCACTTGTTCGTGAGCATGGCCTCGAGCCGCTGTTCACCACGCGGTGACGGCAAGAGCGGGCGAATGGCACGGAGACCCTTGGTCAGGGTGCCGCGCGGGCAGAGATAGTACTGCTTGTCCGTCTTGTCGTCTAGGCCATCCACGGCCACGATGCGAACTTGCTCGGTATCCAGAGCATCGGAGATGTTGAGCTCCAGTGCCGTGCGGCGGTCCAAGAGAAGGCCGAAGAAATGAATGAACATGGTGCACTCCAGCCCCCTTGGTCCGTTCCCGCACCGTGCGGGAATCAGCCTTGAAGACTTATGAGCATAGCACAAAATAAGCTCATTGTCAAGGTTGGAGCTTGTTCCCCGCCTTATTTTTTGCTATACTTCCTGAGTATGAATATCGTCATGTTCGGCCCGCAGGGGTCAGGAAAGGGAACTCAGGCCTCCAGGCTCGCTGCATATCTTGGTACCCCCATGATTTCGGTCGGGGAGCTCTTTCGTGCCGAAATCGCGCGTGGTACTGGTCTTGGGAGGGCTATTCAGGACTATGTCGAGAAGGGCGAGATGGTTCCGCTCAGTACGGTAAACACCGTCATGCACCAGCGTTTGCAGGAGGACGATACCGCCAAGGGCATGGTTCTCGATGGCTATCCGCGTAAGCAGGAACAGGCCGTGGAGCTTGATAAGATCCTCTCGGAGAATGGTCGTGCCGTCACGCATGTCGTGTATCTCGAGGTCTCGGATGCCATCGCGAAGGAGCGCATGGCTGGTCGCCATCGGGATGACGATACTCCGGGCGTCATCGAGCACCGCTTGCAGCTGTATCATCATGATACCGAGCCGTTGCTCCGGTACTACCAGGAGCGGGGAATCCTCTATCGCGTGAACGGCGAGCAGGATATCGATGCCGTGGAACGGGAAATCCGTTCCGCGCTCAAGATTTGACCCTATGCAGAAGGAGCCGTACCCTAGGGGAGGCTCTTTTTTCGAAGGGACACGGCCATGATCATCATCGCACTCACGGGTCTGAAATTCGCTGGCAAGGGTACGTTCGCGTCCATCGCGGCAGCGGAGTTCGGCTACGAAGTCTTCCGGACCAGGGACCAGATACTTGCCGATGCGGCGGACTACGGCATCATCAAGCCTCGCTCGGAGATTTCTATCAAGGAGATGCAGACCATTGGCAATTCCGGCCGCGCCAAGGGCGGCAGCGGGTATTGGGCCGAACGGCTTTTCGATGCCGCGCAGCGACGGGGCGTCAGCCGCTTCATCATGGACGGTGTACGCCATCCGACAGAGATCCACACGCTGCTCGTCAGAGCGACGGGGAGCGGTGGCAGGTTCGCCTGCGTCGGGGTCGAGGCGCCGACGTTCATGCGTTTCGGACGCACGGCCGGGCGTAACGAGGAGGGCGATGCCGACATGCGCGACATCGAGGCATTCCTCACTATGGACGATGCCGATCGCGGTATCGGTCAGCCATGGAGCGGACAGCAGGTCGACGCCTGCATGTCTGCGGCGCGCGCGTTGGCCGACAGGACCCCTGCTATCATCGACGAGGGTCTTTGGGGGAACCGCGCGATGACGCGGGAACAAGGCTACATCCTCCGCAACGACAAAACGCTTGAGTCCTATCAGGACGCCGCGAGAAACGTCTTGGCGCAGATGAAGACATCCGCGCGCTTGCCGGTCGCCCCGTAGGCATCGGTCGGGGGTACCCCCGACCTTTTCTTTTTGCGAAAGATAGCCTAAAATGCTTCCATGAGCCTTATCAAGACATCAGACGAAATCGAGAAGCTTCGGCGCGGTGGCCGGATTCTTTCTGATATCCTCTCCGAGCTTGTCGTCATGGCCGTGCCTGGCGCAACGACAGCGGAGCTCGATGCCTACGCTGAACGTCGCATGCGGGAGCAGGGGGGCACACCGTCGTTCAAGGGATACAAGAGCTCACACGACAAGACGCCGTTTCCGTCAACGGTCTGCATGAGCATCAATCGCGAGGTCGTGCATGCGCCGGCAGTTCCTTCGCGCGCACTCAAAGACGGCGACCTTTTCAAGATGGACATCGGCCTTTGGTACGAGGGGTTGTGCACGGATATGGCGGTGACTGTCCCGATAGGGAACGCCCATGCGGAGCATCTTGCGCTTGCGCGCGTGACGCGGGAGGCGCTGCGTATCGGCATCGAGAAGGCGCAAGAAGGCGCGTGGATCAGCGAAATCGGCAAGGCAGTCGATAAGTACGTCCGTCGTCATGGGTATTCCACCGTGAAGGATCTTGTCGGTCACGGCGTCGGGCATGCGGTCCACGAAGACCCGCGCGTTCCGAATTACTTCGAGCCGGCGTTCGAGCCGGTCCGCATTACCCGCGGCATGGTGCTCGCGCTTGAGCCGATGGTGAACCTTGGCGATGAGGACGTAGATGTGCTCCGTGATGGATGGACTATTGTCACCGCGGACGACTCGCATTCCGCCCACTTCGAAGCGACCATCGCTATCACGGAGAACGGGACGGAGATCATCACCCCGTTCCCAGACATTCCAGCCCTGTCATGAAGCTGCTCGGCATCGATTACGGCACCAAACGCATCGGCCTCGCGACCGGCGACACGGACGGGTCGTTCGCGTTCCCGTTGCGTACCGTGCCCAACGACGACGCGGCCATCGCTGCTATCGTGGCCGCCACCGTCGCGGAAGGCGCTGACCGTATCGTCGTTGGCATGCCGATGCGCCTAGATGGTGTCGGTCGTGCAGGCGAGACCGAGCTGCTCATCGACCGGTTCGTCGCCCTGTTGTCGGAGGCGACGTTGTTACCCATCGATATCGAGGATGAGCGTATGACGTCAGTTATCGCAGAACGGCGTCGCAGGGAGACGGAGGTGAAGCGCGCGGATTTTGACGTCGATGCCGAAGCCGCATCGATCCTCCTCGAAGGATACTTGGAGCGTCTTCGCAATGCCGACCTACCGTGACAAAGGATTCGTCCTCAAGATTCGTGGCCTGCGTGATGCCGATCGGCATTACGCTATCTTTACGCGTCATCACGGCAAGATCGTCGTGCTCGCAAAAGGCTCGCGCAAAGGGTCAAGCAAGCTCGCGCCGCATCTCGGCACGTTCGGCATGGTCGATGTGATGGTCGCGCGCGGGAAAGTCATCGACCGGCTTGCTGGGGCGAGCGTCGTTGCGTCGCGCGGACGCATTATGGAGTCCCTGGAGAAGACCGCACTTTTGCAAGGTTTCCTCGTCGCGGTGGATGCGCTCACCAAGCGCGACCTCCCAGACGAACGCGTCTTCGACCTCATCGACGACGTGCAGCGGGCACTCACGGATGACGAGACGATGCTTCCCGGTTCTGGGCGGAGCCTCCTGTTCGACGCTGCCTGCGCGCGCCTGTTGGACATCCTCGGCTTTGGCGTGGAGTTAGGGGAGTGTGTTTCCTGCCGGAATACCCTTGTGCCACACGGGAACGCCATGAACGTTATCCGTGGCGGCGTGGAGTGCGCGTCCTGTCGGGACGGCATGGCCATGTCTGTCTCGCCAGAGACCATCAAGGCGATGCGATTCCTTCGGAGCGGACCGCTCGGCACGGTGACGCTTCTGCGCGTACCGCAGAAGACGCGGCACGACGTCGGGTTCGTCACCGACTTGCTGCTCACACATCATCTGGAGTCGCGATTCGCGGCACTGCACTACCTCCGACAGATGGTCTGACGCTTCGCCTGCCTGCGGGGCGTTTTTGTTTGACCTGCCTCGGGGAGCGGGGTAGCGTTGATGGGCTAGGAGGTGCGTCATGCGCCTTTCGAAGGTCATCCTGTTCCTTTCGTTCATCGTGGTTTGTGCGTGCGCCAGTTCATGGCAGCCGCCGCCAGCATACGTTCCTCCGCCGAATCCTGGGCGCGTTCCCGCGCCGGGCGATACGGTCAAGGTGTACGATGCGGATACGCTGTACACCACGGCTGTGCACGAAGCCGGACATGCTATCGCGATTGCCGCGTTCCATGGCGTCGATATCGTGTATGACATCGACATCCATGTCCGTACGCCGGACGGGAGCGGACATCCGCATATCGGCGTCGTGAACAACGGACGAACCGTCCCCACGCATCCTCGCGATGTCCGTAAGCACCTCATCGTCTCGCGTATCGGCATCATCGCCGAACGGATGCTGACCGGATCGGAGACTGGAGGCGGGGGAGATCTCGAGAACGCGCGCACGACGGCGTGGATGTTATATACCCATGCGCCATGGCGCAGTCGTCAAGGCGTCCATGATCGCGCGACCGCGCCGCGACAGGTCCACGAGAAGGTGGAGCTGGAGATCGCAGCAGCGGATCGATGCGCCGAAGCGATGGTACGAGCGAATGAGGGGCTGATCCGCAGCCTCGCGAGGCTCATCGTCGCCCAGCCGACGCGTGGTACCGTGAAGATCGTCGATAAAGAGTTGTTCCGTCTTTTCATGACCAAACAGGACATCGTCACTCCGTCCTGTGCTCGGTAGGACCACTCCCGCCTCATGAAGAGGCGGGCTTTTTGATGCAGAGGGTACACGGTTGACATGACGGCGGTTTTCGGCTACGGTCAAAACGTCCTCCATGGTGGAGGCCGCCAGCGAAAGAAGGAGGCGGACATGCCCATTTCACGATATATGCCACTTGCCGCCATCCTTCTGATGACGGCATGCGGCGCCTGCGCTTCCATGGGAGGCGTTCCGGGAGCGAGCGACATCGTCATGTTGCCTGTTCCGGAAGAGACGCAACGTCACGTTGCGGTGCACGAGATGGCGCACGCCGTCGCTGCACATGTCCTTTTCGGAGAGGATGAGGTGACGTACGTCCATGTGCACACCGAGCGGTGTCCGCCGGAGATGTACGTCTCGACACTCTGCTGCGATTTCATGAGCATGTCGCACTTCGGCAGTCTGAATACCGAATCGGAAGGTGAGGGATGGCTTCCGTCGGTAGAGCATCTCCGGCATCGATCGATCCTGTATCTCGTCGGCTCCATTGCCGATCGCGCACTGAACGGCATCGACCAAGGAAAGTATGACAAGATCGATATGCGCAATGTCGATCGACTTGTCGAAAGAATCGTCGGAAGGGTCGGCCGTGACAGATGGTCTACTGAGCAAGAGCTCTCTCTGCAGACTGCGTATGCGGAGGCCATCGTTGCAACGAACATGGAGGTCATCCGGGAGCTCGCCGAGCGTCTGATGGATACTCCGCCGAGATACGGTCGACGTGTCATGGACGGAGAGACGTTCCGGATGTACGCCAACTCCCTTGTCATCGTGGATCCGTGAAAAAAATAATAGCCCTTGTAACCCCCGCGCGGCATGCGCGGGGGTTTTGTTTGGCGACGGAAATAAGCTGGACACGGGTACCAGCCTAAAACCATCACCCATTGCATAATCGAGCTTATTTTGGCAGGATGAGGGAATCACCATATGGAATTCACCATCGCAACCGCGGGACAATTTGTTGGTCAGGAAGTCGAGCTGAAGGGCTGGAGCTACAACATCCGTTCCTCCGGAAAGATCGCGTTCTTGCAGCTTCGCGACGGCACCGGAGAGATCCAGGGCGTCGTCGTTGCCGCCGACGTCTCGCCGGAAATCTGGGACGCCGCAAAGTCGCTCACTATCGAGTCGAGCGTCATCGTGCGCGGCACTATCAAGGCCGAGCCACGTTCGCCGTCCGGTTTCGAGATGTCGGTCACGGGCGTCACGCCGATGCAGATCGCGGTGGAGTATCCCATCGGCAAGAAGGAACACGGGCCAGATTTCCTCCTCAACGAACGCCACCTCTGGCTCCGTGTCGCGCGCCAGCAAGCAATTCTGCGCATCCGCGACGAGATTGAGTTCGCCATGCGCAGCTTCATGAAGGAGCGCGGCTTCACGCTCGCGGATTCGCCGATCTTCACGCCGAACGCGGTGGAAGGCACGACCGATCTCTTCGAGGTGACCTACTTCGACGAGAAGGCGTACCTTTCGCAGTCCGGCCAGTTGTATCAGGAAGCGACGAGTGCCGCGCTCGGCAAGACGTACTGCTTCGGCCCGACGTTCCGCTCAGAGAAGTCGAAGACGCGCCGACACCTCACGGAGTTCTGGATGCT
>CAZVED010000018.1:14054-18817 GCA_964626205.1 uncultured Gammaproteobacteria bacterium | reverse complement strand
GACCTTGTCGCGCTTGCGGAGGCGCCGGTCGCCACCTTGTACCGCTATTACGTCATCGGCGCGCTTGCGCTTGTGCTGCTTGCGGCAATCCTCGGCGTGATGGTCTTCCGCCAGCCGAAACGGGATCCAATGGTTGAATGAGGAAGCCTGCCATCACATCTCCAAGCGAAACTGCCCTTCAGAGGGCGGTTTTTGCATGGTTTCGCGCGCATGGTCGTCACGGGCTTCCGTGGCGCGGCTCCGGTGTGACGCCGTGGCACGTCGTTGTGTCGGAGTTCATGCTGCAGCAGACGCAGGTGGATCGCGTTATTCCGAAGTATGAAGCGTTCTTCCGGAAATGGCCGACCGTGCAGGCGTTTTCCCGCGCGCGGCTCGGGAGCGTGCTTGCGGCGTGGTCCGGCCTCGGCTACAACCGTCGCGCGAAGAGTTTGTGGTTGGCGGCGCAGACCATCGTGCGCGAGCACGGCGGCGCTGTCCCTGCGGAGAGTGAGGCACTCAGGATCCTTCCCGGCATCGGCCCGTACACTGCCGAAGCGATTCGCGCGTTTGCTTTTAACGAGGATACGGTCGTGGTCGACACGAATATCCGTCGCATCTTCGCGCGCCTACGGTTCGGCGGCGAGCACGCACGGACAGCGTTCACGGAGGCAGACATAGAGAAGGTCATCGCTCGTGCTCTGCCGCTCGGTCGCGCGCGGGACTGGTATGGAGCGCTCATGGATTTCGGTTCGCTCGTCTGTACCGCAAGGACCCCGGCCTGCACCACATGTCCGTTGCGGTCATCCTGCGTCGCAGCTCCATCGTTTGCGGCAGGGCACGTACCGAAGCGAGCTTTGCGTAAGCCGCAAGCGGCGTTCGAAGGGTCTCCGCGGCAGAAGCGCGGCGCTGTTTTGAAAGCGCTCGTTACGGTTGGTCGGAAAGGTGCGTCTGTGCGCGAGTTGTCGCGCGTTATCGGCCTTCCCGGAATTCCGGGTGTCATCCGCGAGCTTGCGAAAGAAGGGATGGTCCGCGTTGCGGGCGGCGTGGTGCGCCTACCGTGATTTCCTGCTATCCTGACGGTACACACTATGCAACGACAACGTCTTCTCAACATCCTTCTCATCGTCGTGATCGTCATGCTCGGCTTTTCGCTTGGACGCATGACTGGCAACGGGTTGCTTCCGGTTGGCGAGGATGCCGAGAAGGAATATCCGCTCCCACCACCTCCGCCGCAACCGACCGTCGTGGAGCGGATGGACGACGTCGCCGAGCGCAAGCTCATCGTGGAGACGCCGGCTGACGGAGCCTCGGTCACGAACGGCATGGTCATCGTGAGCGGCCGCGCGGATTCCGCGTCCATCACGGGAGTCACGGTCACGGTCCGCGATACGGACGGGGTGACGGTTTTGGAGACGGTCGCCTCGCTGCGGCCGAACGGTGGGTTTGCGCGGTTCTCCGAGCCGTTGGCGCTCGGTACGGAGTCCGACCGGTTCACTATCACCATCATCGGACGCGCTGCAGGCGGAGAGGTCGTCGAGGAGGTGGTACGGGAACTCGTGTCTGTGCGACAGGACACCATCACCGTCGATGTCCATTTCCAGAACGCGGGCACCGATCCGGATGCCGATGTCTGCGTCACGACGTACGGCGTCGCGCGCGCGGTACCTTCCGCGACGAACGTCTATCGCGCCACTGTGGAGGCGCTCCTTGCCGGACCGACGCCTGCGGAGCGTAACGCCGGATACGCGACATCCGTGCCGGCGAACGTCATCCTGAAGGATATCGGTGCAGACGCGAACGGCATCGTCACCGCAAACTTCAATGCGACGCTAGACCGTGGTATTGCTGGGTCGTGCCGCGTCGGGGCCATCCGCACGCAGATCGAGCGGACGCTTCTGCAGTTCCCGGAAGTGCGTGGCGTGGTCATCCAGGTCGAAGGGAACAGTGACGAAGCCCTGCAGCCATAGTATGTTCCGGAACGCGCTCATGCTCATGACCGTCCTGTTCTCCGCAGTGTTCTTCTATTTCTGGTATGTGCGCGGAGAGAACATCCTTTTTGAACAGCAACGTCCGACGGATGACGGCTTGTACACCTATGCCACGCGTTTGCCGGCAGACCGCCCTTCGACACGTGAACCCGGTCCGCGATGGGAGTCCATGGCAAACATGCCGACCATGCGTACCGATGCCGTCGCCGCCGCGGTTGGCGGGAAAATCTATGTCATGGGCGGTCGTGATTCGTTCGGGCGCGACGTTGATGCTGTAGAGGTCCTCGATACTACGACCGGCACATGGGCAAAATCCGTTCCATTGCCGGAGGCTCTGCATGCGGCTACGGCGGTGAACGTCGGAGGGGTCATCTACCTCATCGGCGGTCTACAGGGCGTCACAGGTCATCCCGTCGATGCCGCATACGCGTACCGCCCTGCGACGGCGGAGTGGCAAGCTATCGCCAAGCCGCCCCGTGCTGTCGGTGCCGCTGCGGTGGTCGCACAAGGGTCGGAGATTCACCTTTTTGGTGGGCGTACCGCACTCGGATCCGCGCCGCACTATCTCGTCTATGACACGGAAAAGGACGCGTGGAAGGAAGGGGAGGAGATGCTGACGTCCGTTGAGGCGTCAGGAGCCGGTGTTGTCGATAAGACGTTCTACGTCTACGGCGGCCGTGCGGGTTCTTCGCTCGAGAACAGTCGTCGCACCGAGTCGTATCAGGTCACAGACGGACACTGGACGCGACATGAGGAAATGCCGGTCGCGAGGAGCGGTTTCGGCTATGCGACCATCAAGGGAGTTCTCTATGCGTTCGGTGGTAAAGCACCGACTGTGACCGTGAGGACTGTCGATGCGTTCGATACTGCAACGGACACATGGACGACGCTCGGCGAGATGCCGACACCACGCTACGGCGCTGCCACTGCGATTGTGGATGGCAAAGTCTACCTCATCGGCGGTTCGCCTCGTCCGGTCTTCTCGGTTTCTGACGTCGTTGATGTCTTCATTCCTTGAGCCATGCAAGCATTGACCGTCTCCCAATTCGTCGAGTTTCTCAACACGGCCTTATCGACGGCCGTGTTTCCCGAAGGCGCGACCATCGAAGGCGAGGTCGTGGAATACCGCGTTTCGCAGGGCAAGTGGATTTGGTTCAACCTCAAGGACGAAGGTGGCATCGTCCCGTGCTTCGCGACCGTCTGGCAACTCCGCACGCCGCTCGAGGACGGCATGAAGGTACGCGTCGTCGGGTCGCCGAAGGTGCATGTGAAGAGCGGGAAGTTCTCGGTGAACGTGGAGCGCGTCGAGCTTGTCGGTGAAGGCGCGTTGCGACGTTCGTTCGAGCTTTTAAAAAAACGGTTACAGGACGAAGGGTTGTTCGCGCCGGAGCGCAAGCGTTCGTTGCCGCGCTTTCCGAAGCGTATCGGCGTCATCGCCTCGCGCGAATCCGCGGCGTACGGCGACTTTCTCCGCATTCTTGGTAATCGGTGGGGCGGTGTCGAGGTGAAGCTCTACCACGCGCAGGTGCAAGGCAAGGACGCGGTAGACGACATCGTTCGCGCGTTCGCATGGTTCAACGCGCATCCAGACGAAGCCGAGGTCGTCGTGCTGACGCGCGGTGGTGGCTCGCTCGAAGACCTGATGGCGTTCAACGACGAAGCGGTCGCGCGCGCAGTGTACGCATCGAAGATTCCCGTCATTGCCGCTGTCGGCCATGAGCGCGACGAGTCGCTCGCGGATTATGCCGCGGACGTTCGCGCCTCGACGCCATCCAACGCCGCCGAGCGCGTGGTGCCGGACCGCATGGACATCCTTCGCGACCTCGATTCCGGCGTGCGTCACGTCATCTCCGCCATGGATACGGCAGTCAGCGAACGCCGACATCGTGTGGATTCCGCAGCGACGAAGCTCGGGTCCCTGGTGCATCGCCGCATGGACGCGTTCAAGGGCGTCGTCGATCGGCTGCTCCGTTCCGCGACACAGCGATTCCGCTCGATAGGGGACGAACTCACGGCGCATGAGCGCATGCTTCGCAGCCTCGACCCGAAACGGCTTCTTGCGCAGGGCTATGCGGTCGTCCGGCACGGCGGCAAGATCCTCAAGGACGCGAGCCGCGCCAGCCCCAAGGATGCAATCACGGTACAGTTGCACCACGGTGTACTCGACGCGACAGTGAACGAGATCCATTCCTAACGCCTACCACTATGGCCCCAAAGAAAGACAAGTTCGAGTTCGGTAAAGCCTACGAGGAACTGGAGGAGATCATCGCGTGGTTCGAATCCGATGATGTCGACCTTGATGCCGGTCTCGAGAAGTTCGAGCGCGGCCTTACGCTCGCCCAAGCCTGCCGTGAACGCCTCAAGGACGTGGAGAACAAGGTGACGGAGATCAAGGCGAAGTTCGAGCAGGGGAACGAGCCGTTCTGATTTGTTGCGCTCCGAGCAGGCCGCCCTGCCACGTCAGCCCGCCTGTGCGTGGCCACGAACGCTCTGAACATTTTCTGCCTTACGAAAACCGGATGGGGAATACCCCTATCCGGTTTTCGTATCCCGCCCTTCAGGCGGGCACAGCAGCAAATGTCCAAGCGTTCGGGCCATGCTCGGATGGGCTGCCGGACAAGGCGGCCTGCTCGGAGCGCGAGCAGACATGCTCGTTCTTCTGCTTTTGGAAGCGGCGGAATAGAGGAGGCGGACACGACGGGTACACTTTTTTGCGAGACTATGGCTCGACATAAAGTTGTACCCAGAGATGTCAGCCATTTCGTTTCATGAACGAGCCACTAGCGGAGGAGGTGA
>CAZVED010000018.1:0-14044 GCA_964626205.1 uncultured Gammaproteobacteria bacterium | reverse complement strand
ACACTTTTTGGCGAGACTATGGCTCGACAAAAAGTTGTACCCCGAGATGTACGCCATTTCGTTCGTGAGTGGCCACTAGCGGAGGAGGTGATTTTTTGCTATACTTCTAAGGACTATTATGAACATCCCGGTCACCCTACGGACACTTACGCGCCTTATCGTCATCGTGACGGCCGTGTTCGCGCTCATGTCCTGGGTTCCGGTTATCGGGTTCACGACGCTGCCGCGCTATGACGTCCCCTCTGGCCTCATGGTCGGCTCCATTCTCGCGTTCCTGCTGTTCCAGGCTGCCGAGCGTCGTCGCGCATTCGTGTCCGCCGTCTACGTGGAGCTCAACAAGCTGCGCCGCATCTACCATCTCTCCAAGAGCCTCTCGCTCATGGATGCGAAGTACCGCCCATGGTTCACGGAACTGCACGGTGCCATCGTGTCGTACCTTTCGTCGTTCCAAGGACGGGACATGGATGCGTACAGTGAATCGAACGAAGCGTTCCGCAAGGTGAGCTACGGTGTCTACCAGATTCCGGACATCGGATCCAAGAAGGAAGAAGCGCTTTTCAACGAGCTGCTCCGTGCGACCGCGACGGTGGCCGAGGCGCGCCAGAGCGTGAAGGAGCTTCGCCGTTCGCGTCTGTCCGCATACGCATGGGTCGTCATCTTGCTCATGGTCGCCGGATTCACTGTGACGTCGTATCTCTCGACGGGTGACACCGACATCTCGCGCTTGGCCACTGCTGCCGTGCTCGTCGTTGCGTTCCTCGCCGTGGACCTCCTGTGGGAAGTCGACACGCTCGCATCCGAGCGCGTGTCGATTGCGGAGCGGTACGTGAACAACGTCGGGAAGCTCCAGCTCGGTCGCGATAAAGAATGATCCGCCGGCGTACCGCCGGCGTTTTCGTATGCCAACTGCCAAGAAGCACCAGACTATCGTCCTCTCGCTCGGAGGTTCGCTCATCGTGCCGGACAGCGTGGATACCGTCTTTCTCAAGCGGTTCATGGCGCTCGTTCGCAAGCACGTGCGCGCGGGGAAGCGTTTCATCATCATCTGCGGCGGAGGCCGGCTCGCACGGAACTACCAAGCCGCGGCATCGCGTATCACCAAGCTCACGCGTGACGACTTGGATTGGATCGGCATCCATTCGACGCGTCTCAACGCGCACCTATTGCGGACCGTCTTCCGTAATGAGGCGCATCCGCAGGTCATCAAGAATCCGCTCCATGATCCGTTGCCGTCGAACGCGAAGATTGTCATCGGCGCGGGATGGAAGCCAGGGTGCTCCACGGACTACGATGCGGTCCTCCTTGCCGAGCGCATGGGCGCCACCACGATGATCAACCTTTCGAATATCGCGTACGTGTACGACAAGGATCCGCGGAAGCATAAGGATGCCAAGCGCATCCTGAACATGTCGTGGAAGGACTTCCGGAAGCAGTTCGGGTCGCGGTGGGATCCGGGCCTCAACAGTCCATTCGACCCGGTGGCATCCAAACATGCGGAGAAGCTCGGCATGCGCGTCATCATCGCGGAGGGCAAGGACTTAAAGAACGTCGATCGGATTCTTTCAGGGAAGGCTTTCAAGGGGAGCGTGATTGAATGAAGCGTACTCGGTCCGAGGCAGGGCCAGTCTGCCGGCAGCCGGACGTCACGGAAGCGTACATAAGCACTATGGTTTTGGTGCGAAAGGTTGTGGCGTCGCGAGCACGTTTTTAGTCGTTTGGACGGAATTTCCGGCCGCCCGGAATGCCGTCAGTCCGGCCCTGCCTCGGACCGGCAGCTTCTTGCGTGTATTGCATCTACCCGACTGGCTCGGTATCATGTTCCGCATATGCTGAACTTCAAGAGCGACAACCTCCGCATCATCTCCGCCGTTCTCGCGACAGTCATCCTTGGTGTCGTCGGCATGACGTACGTTAGCGACCGTCTTGCGCTTGATGGGGGTCCACGTGGCACCGATCAGCCACCAACGATCGAGTTTACTTGGGAGCCTATCGGGCAGCCGTATCTCGCGGACATTCGCGGAAAGGTCGTCATGAAGGACGATCGCGGCCTCGATTTCACGACCTACGCCATGACGGTGGTCGAAGCGGGTAAGACGCTCGACTTGCCGATTCCCGGCATGCTCGGCAAAGAGTATGCGCAGGACATCTCGTTCGCGCAGTTCGCGCGGAACGGCGACATCATCCGCAAGGGGGAGATTACGGTCGAATTTCGCATCAAGGATACCGCCGGGCAGGAGGCCGTCCTCACTAAGGTCGTGAAGTTCCGCAATGACATGGTTATCCCGACCATTAAGTTTACCTCCCCCACGGAATAAGGCGGAAAGCATCCTCTTGACGGGTTCCGGCGAACAGCGTAAGCTCTCCTCAATCCATTACCGTAGACAATAGGTCTTGGCCGAAAGGCGAAGATAATCCCGAAAGGGGCCTATCGAGGTAGCGCGATGCTTTGTCCGTACGGACCAAGCTCGCCATCCTGTCTGCGGTCATGGTGTCCGCAGATTTTATTTTAAAGGTCGATTATGGCAAAGACGAAGGTCAAGAAGCAGACCGAAGTCAGCGACTACGCCGCCCGCCTCAAGAGCGCGAGCGCCGTAGCATTCGCCGACCTCACCGGTCTCAAGGTGTCCGAATCGTCCTCCTTCCGCCGCAAGGCTGAAGCGCAGGGGGTGAAGGTCCGCCTGGCAAAAAAGACGCTTCTCAAGATTGCCGCACAGGATGCAGGGCTCGACGGTATCGACTGGAACGCGTTCCAGGGATCGTCGGTCACCATGCTCCTTACGGATGGCGACCAGGTCGCCCCGGCGAAGCTCCTCTCCGACGTCCTCAAGGACCACGAGACGATGCGCGCGCTCGGAGGCCTGCTCGACCAGAAGTGGATGGCTCCTGCCGACGTGAAGGCCCTTGCGGCGCTTCCGTCCAAGGAAGTGCTCATCGCCAAGATCGTCGGTTCCATTGCGGCTCCGATGTCCGGCATGGTCAACGTCCTCCAGGGCAATTTGAGGAATCTCGTGTACGCGCTCGAAGCGATCAAGGCTACGAAGTCCTAATTACTCACTCACGTTATCGATATGTCGGAAGAGAACAAGGTTGAAGTCCCGGCGAAGTTCAAGGATCTCGTGTCGTCCATCGAGACGATGACCGTCCTCGATCTCGCTGAGCTCGTGAAGGTGCTCGAAGAGAAGTTCGGCGTTTCCGCCGCAGCCCCGGTCGCCATGATGGCGGCAGGCGCTCCGGCCGCTGGTGCAGCCGCTGTCGAGGAGAAGTCCTCGTTCAACGTCGAGATCACGGAAGCTGGTGCGAACAAGATCGCCGTCATCAAGGTGGTCCGCGAGCTTACCCAGATGGGTCTCAAGGACGCCAAGGACCTCGTCGACGCAGCCCCGAAGATGATGAAGGAGGGTGTTGCGAAGGAAGAGGCCGAGGCCATGAAGAAGCAGCTCGAAGAGGCTGGCGCGAAGGTTTCCCTCAAGTAACTTTCCGTCTTCAAGAAAAACACCGCCCCCATGAAGGGCGGTGTTTTTTGTTGCCGCGTTTTCCGTTACCGCGTCTCCGGAATGGCGAAGGAAAGGACGGAGTTACCTCGTACGACGTAGATGACCTTTGCGGTCTCGTCGATGGCGAAGTCCGTCGCGCCATCGAGTTCTTCCGAGACGTACTGCGCCAGGAGCGCGCCAGTGCGCTTGCTGAAGGTGATGATGCGGGCAGGCGACGAGGCGTCGAGCAGGTAGAGACGGTCCGAGGTTTCGGTCGTGCGGATTTTGACCGGAGCTGTGACAGGCGGGTCGACCTTCTGTACGGCGAAGTCCTCGTGTGCGCCGCTCAGGAAGCGCGCCACGGAACCGTCGCGCATGGCGACGTAGACTGCGCCATCGATGGCCATGGAGACTCCACTGGAGAGGTCCGTGCCGTCCTTGAGGTAGAACACAGGAGCAGTGTAGCCGCCAGTCGCAGCATCATGGCGGAGGATGCGGTTATGGACGGCATCGAGGATATAGAGGCGGTTGCCGTAGGTGTCGGTGTCCGTGATGGCGACTTCATTGTCGCCGAGCGCGAGCGTGAGCACCGTGCTGCCGCTTGAGGCGTAGTTGAAGCGCGTCAGCCCTGTGACCGTTCCGGCGATGAGGCCATTCGAGGCAGGGAACAGCACGGTAGGTTCCCCGGTGACTGCACCGACGCTCGAGGTGGTGCCGTTGCGAATGTCGGTCTTGTAGATGCTGCCGTCTGCCGCCGTGGTCCAGGCGACCTGTTGGCGGAGGACGAGGCGGCGGAGGTCCGCTTCACCGTTCTCGCCGCTCACCGAGGCGATGACCTGTGCCGCAGGAAGAACGATGGCGTTGCGGAGCGCGTCGAACTTTTCGGCGATGATGCCGTTGAGGCGCGTCTTTTCCGTGGCGATGGTGTCCGGGCGGTCGGGGAGCGTGCCGATGAGCACGGACGCTTCTTCGAGCAAGGCACGGGCGCGCGCTTCGTCGCGATAGATGATGCTTGATTCCGCGGAATCGATCTTCTGCTCGATGGAGGCGATAATTTTTCCGGTCGCGGCATCGGCAGCAGCAGAACGCCGGTTCCACTCCGCGAAGGCGACGCCGTGGTTCAGGATGAGGACGAGCGCCAAGGACGACAGGAGCAGCAAGCGGCGCTTCTTCGGTAGGCTGTTGAAGTTATGAACGGTGTCCGTGATCGTGGTGTCTGTGATGTCACGGAGCTTGGCGAGAAGATTGCGCTGGCTTGTTTGTGCGGGTGTCGCCGCTGGCGGTACTGGTTCGGTGGCAGGAGCGGTTGGGGAAGCTTGCTCGGGCTCCTGTGCTGCCGGAACGATGAGATCTTCCAGAATGGAACCGGCAGGCGCGTCGATCGGTGGTTCGCCTGACAGCGCTTCTTCGCTGTCGCCACGGTCCGCGGTCATAGCGCTCATAGCACTCTTCGCTTTTTGCAGCCCTTCGGATGCGGTCGAGCCGATGCGCCGGAGGATGCTGCCAATGACCGGCGGGGTCATGATGTCGCTCGTGCGGTCGGCGGTGTGGAGCAGGCCGTCCATGGAATGCTGCGGAGCGCTCGGCTGTGCGTGCTGGTCTGTGGCAGCATCACCATGCTCGGCATCGACGAGGAGCAAAGCAACCGCGAGTTTTGGAGCGGCTTGCATGAGCTTTTCCTGCAGCGCGACGGACGCGGCGTCCGGAGTGCCCGAAAGGACGACTTGCTTGAGCGCCTCAGGCGGGACCCATTGGGAGATGTCGTGCGTGGAAAGCAGGAGGCGGTCGCGGTCGCCGACGACACCGGAGATGATGTTGGAGTAGCAGCGCGACGACGAGCGCGTTGCGGCATCGCCATCTGCGCGGGTGTCGGAAAGGAGATCGTACACGCGGCCGGACGGGCGCTTGTCGGAAACATGGAAGAGGAGGACGTGCGGGTCGCCCCAGGTCGCGATGGTTACATCAGCATCTTTTTGCAGCACAAGAATACTCCGCGTGGTTGCAGGGTCGACGGGGAGGTTGCGGTCCTCGATGAGTTTCACGAGCGCGGCGTTCACACGCGCAACCGCACCCTCGAAGATCTTGTCCGCGTTGGCGTCCTTGCGGAGGAGACCTTCGTTGATACCGCGAACAAGAGCGTCTTCGATGGTGGCGATGAGCGCGTCGCCGGAGCGGGCGTCGGTTTCGCTACTCAGGATACCGAAGACCTGGCCGATGCGTTCCTGCGTTTCGCGGCTTAGGTCGACTGCGACGCTTTGGACGAACGTCTGGGACTTTTTTGAGCTCCAACGGACCAAGTGACTGAGCATAGCTCCGTCTTATATTGACCTCAAGAATAAAGATAGTATACTCTACATCTACCGTAACGACAATTGAGCTGGGGATGAGGCTGTCAATGACCCCGGCACTACGTCTATGCTCGAACAATTGTTTGGTTCGAAAACCCGTGTCCGCCTTCTCCGGCTGTTCCTCGCATCGTCGACGAACGTCTTTTTTGTCCGTGAATTGACCCGCAAGATTGGCGCGCAGATCAACGCTGTCCGCAACGAATTGGAGAATCTCGTCGACATGGGTATCGTCGAGGCGGTGACAGACGGAACCGGTGCGGCAGAAGCGAAGGCCGCCGGAAAGCGCGTGACCTCGCAGAACGCCCAGAAGCGCAAGTACTATCGTCTCAACACGGCGTCGCTGGTGTATCCGGAACTCCGCGCATTGTTCCTCAAGGCGCGCATCCTCCTCGAGAAGGATTTTGTCCGCAAGGTGAGCCAGTCCGGTTCCCTTCAGACGCTCATGCTCTGTGGTTACTTCGTCGGCGACGAAGAAGGTCCGACCGATCTCTTCCTTGTCGGGCGCGTGAACCGCGACAAGGTCGCAGCCATCATCAAGAGTTTCGAACGTGAAATTGGTCGCGAGCTGAACTACACGCTGATGACGCCACAGGAATACAAATACCGCCGCGACGTGACGGACGTCTTCCTGTACAAGATCCTCGAAGCGAAGAAAATCACCGTCGTCGATACGGCAGCAGAGAAGCTGGGGCTTGTTGCCGCGGTATGATCCTGTTCGCGGACTTCCGCACCGACGAAAGCCGAATGGCGGTTGTAGATACGACCTTGGCCGACCGGCCTTTCCGGGAGGCGGCCCCGACTTTAGCCTCCCGGAAAGGCCGGTCGGCCAGGTCGTCCGTTATATCCGCCATTTGGGTACGTGGAAAAGGTCGCGATGTTTCCATTGGTCTGCTTGCTAAGCTCGAGAAGAAGGTTCCCGAGCTTCGTAAGAAGATCAAGCTTGTCGTGGTTGCGGAAGGTCTCACGAACCGCGCGGTGACCTGGAGCGGCGTCCGTGCTGCAGTGTCGTTCGGCAACACGCTCGCGTTCGCGCTCGGGGTGCCGGTCGTCGGCATCGAGGTGGATGGCATGGCCTCTGCGAAAGAAGTCGAGGAGCAGATTCGCGCGCTTCCGAAGATCAATGCAAAAGCCAAGCCGCAATGGCTCCGTGCGGCATACGTCGGGGAACCGAATATCACTCTTCCTAAAAGTCAGCCGTCCTTGTAGTCATCCCCCGGCTTGGCCGGGACTAGCTTGTCGGCAGTACGGCATCCTTGGTTTGGCTCCTTACGTGTCATTGCGAGGGTGAGCGTACTCGCTCGCCCGAAGCAATCCCGTTGTTCAGAGGATAGAGCTTAAGTCATTCCAATGCGGATTCATTTCCTCAATCATCGAAATTTTCTTGGTACGAGAACCTCCTTTGATGTGTTTTTCTCGAGCGATCGCCTCGTGGACGAAATCGTACATCTCAACGTAAACCAATCTATTGGCATTATATTTTGCCGTGAACCCTTTGTTTGACTTTGTCCGGTGCGCCTCAAGGCGTCGTGTCAGGTCTCCTGTCACTCCTGTATATAAAACAGTACGACGTTCGTTTGTCAGAATGTAAACATAGTAACGATGTTCACTCATGGACGGGATTGCTTCGGGGGCTGCGTACAGCCCCGCTCGCAATGACACAGGTTAGTTCCGTCTATCTACTCTGCTCACTTCCATCTTGCAAGGTAAAGAAAAAAGCCCCCGAAGAGGGGGCTTTGTCGTCACTTCAATCCGAGCCGGTCGAAGATCTCGTTGAACATCCCGGGCCAGCCGAGCTTGTGCATGATCTTGATGCGCGCCTTGTTCGCGTGGTGGCCGTCCGTGGCGTCGTCGTTCTCCGCACCGGCCTTCGGCGGGGGAGGAACGGGATCCGTGTCATCATCCTCGATGTCGATGATGATGAACTCTCCACGGTCGCGTCCGTCGTTGAGGCGCGAGACGAGGTCGACCGCGAGCTCGCGCGCTTCCGTTTCCGTCGGACATTCGATGCCGTCGATGATGGCATTGTTGATGACCGGAAAGAAGACGGTTGCCGCGGCGATCTCCGCGCCGCATCCTTGGCACGCTGTCGCGTCCGGCTCGTGGGGGAGGTCGCAGTGGACCGGCCCCTTCATGGCGACGTGGATCTGGACCTCGACGCCCTCGTGCACGAACGCGTCCACGACGGTCGAATCGGTATAAAAGGCCATGGTATTCCTCTCTGCAGGAGCCGTTCAAGCTAACCGTAAAATGTCACGGAGTGCAAGGTCTGCAGGGCCATCCTCCGCCTTGAGTTTCCGCCTTATTCCTGCTACGGTATCCGGGTCCAGCCTATGGAAAAGACGCGTTTCTACCGTTTCACCGAAATGATTCCCGGCGGCCTGGTGTGGGCGACCCTCATCCCGGCCGTCGTTTTGTCGTTCATCAATCCCATCGGCGTCATCACGTTCATCATCCTGTTCGACCTGTACTGGCTGTTCCGGGTGTTGTACTTCGTCATCATCCTCGTCTCGTCGTGGTTTCGGTACCGCCGCGTCACGCGCATCGACTGGCTGCAGAAGACGGAGAAGCTTCCGCGCTACGATGACGTGTTTCATCTCATCATGCTCCCGACGGCAGGGGAGGATTTGGACGTGCTGCGCACCACGTTCCGTGGTCTTGTCGCCTGCGCGTATCCTCGCAAGGAGAAGTTCATCGTCGTGCTCGCTGGGGAGGAGCGCAAGAAGGACCACTTCCTTCCTATCGCTGAAGCCATCGAAAAGGAGTTCGGTCATGAGTTCTTCCGGTTCCTGGTAACCGTGCACCCGAAGGACTTGCCGGGCGAGATCGTCGGCAAGGGTGCCAACAACGCCTGGGCCGGGCGTCGCGCCAAGGAGCTCATCGACGAGATCGGCATCCCGTACGAGAACGTCATTGTCTCTGCGTTCGATTGCGACACCATCGCGCACCCGCAGTATTTCGCGCATCTCGCGTACACATACCTCACGCATCCGAACCCGACACGCACGTCGTACCAGCCGGTCGCGCTCTACAACAACAACATCTGGGAGGCCTCCGCGCCGGTGCGCATCGCGTCGTTCGGCACCACGTATTGGCTGCTCTCCGAGCTCGCGCGTCCGGAGCGCCTTTCCACGTTCGCGTCGCATAGCATGCCGTTCAAGGCGTTGGTGGACGTCGGTTTCTGGCAGACGGACATCGTCACCGAAGATTCGCGCATCTTTCTGCAGTGTCTCAACCACTACGATGGCGACTACTCCGTGACGCCAATGTACATTCCGGTGTCCATGGACGGCGTGGTCGGCGACACGTACAAAGCCAGCCTCGTGAACCTGTACAAGCAGCAACGGCGCTGGGCGTGGGGCGTGGAACACTTCCCGTATCTCGTCGACGCGTTCCGTAAGAACGACCGGCTTCCGCTCGGCAAAAAGATCCATTTCCTATGGAACCTCACCGAGGGCATGTACACGTGGGCGACCGCACCAGTGCTCATCTTCCTCCTCGGGCGTTTGCCGCTTTGGCTCGCGTCGGACCAGGAGCGCGTCTCCGCGTTCTACCAGAACGCGCCGCACACGCTGGAGCTGCTCATGACGCTCTCGATGATCGGTGTGCTCATCACGTCGCTCCTCAGCTTCACGTTGTTGCCGCCGCGCCCATCCACGCACAAGCCGCACTTGTGGCTCGTCATGGTGCTGCAGTGGATCCTCGTGCCCGTCACGTTCGTCGTGTTCGGCGCGTTCCCGGCGATTGACGCGCAGACGCGCTTGATGCTCGGGGAGTATCTCGGCTTCAACGTCACCCAAAAGAAGCGATCCGCCGTATGACACGATCACGCGTCACCGTCACTATCGTCGCCTGGAACAGCATGATGTTCCTCCCGGATGCTCTGGCGTCTCTCATGACGCAGACGTTCCGGGATTTTTCCGTCGTCGTCGTGGACAACGCCAGCTCGGACGGCGTCGCGGAATTCATCCATGAGAAGTACCCGGATGTCGCGGTCATTCGCAATCCGCGCAACCGCGGGTTCGCGCACGCGCACAACCAGGCCATCGAATACGCGCGCGCGTATCACCGCAAGGATGATGCGGAACACTACGTCCTCGTCACGAATCCGGACGTGGTACTGGAACCGGACTTCTTGGAGAAGCTCGTTGCCGCGGCCGACCATGACGAACAGGCGGGCGCCGTCGGCGGCATGCTCTTGCGCATCCATCGCGAGGGTGAGGGCGAGCTCGTGGAAGGTGTCCGCACGGATGTCATCGATTCCGCGGGTATCCGCGTTTCCCGCGCGCGACGTATTACGGATCGCGGGGCAGGGGAGTCGGCGGAGAATGACCAGTACAACGTGAAGCGCGAAGTGTTCGGGCTCACGGCCGCGCTCGTGCTCTATCGTCTTTCCGCGCTCGAAGACGTGGCATATCACAACGAGTACTTCGACGAGGACTTCTTCGTCTATAAGGAAGACATCGATCTCGCCTGGCGCCTGCGGCTGCGCGGGTGGAAGGCGTTGTACGTTCCTGCAGCGAAGGCGTATCACTACCGCGGTGCAGGCATCGACGACCGCGCGGGCGCGTGGCGCACGTTCCGCAACCGCAAGCGCAAGCCGGCCATCGTGAACTACCATTCCTCCAAGAACCACCTGTTCCTGCTCGCGAAGAACGAGCAATGGCGCAACGGCCTCATCGACGCGTGGCGCATCGTTCCCTACGAACTCATGAAATTCCTGCACGTGGCGCTCTTCGAGACGCGGAACCTTGGCGCATACGTCACCTATCTGCGCATGCTCCCGCGCATGCTCCGCAAGCGACGCCTCATCATGGAGCGCGCCCGCGTTTCCGCCAAGGAGATGCGAAGCTGGTTCCTTGGGTAGTCTGCAGGGTGTGTCGTGGCGAGCATGACCGCAACCTACCCTGCTGTGTCATGCGAATGGTCGCAACCTACCCTAACTGTGTCATTGCGAGTGGGCTGTACTCAGCCCCGAAGCAATCCCGAACATGAACGGGATTGCTTCGGGGGTCGAGTACGACCCCACTCGCAATGACACACGATGACAGGTCACGCCTGACCATGGACAAGCGTCACGAAACGTGGTAAGGAAGGGTGCATATGGACGTCTCTCTCATCATCCTCAACTACAAGAGCAAGGGTCTGGTGCATCAGTGCATCAAGACCGTGAAGCTGTACCCAACCACGGCGCAGGTGGAGATCATCGTCGTCGACAATGCATCCGGCGACGGTGTCGGCGCGATGCTCGCGGAGCGCCACCCGGACGTGCGGTTCATCGCGTCGGCGGAGAACGGCGGTTTCGCGCACGGCAACAACCAAGGGCTTGCTGCCGCCAAGGGCCGGTACGCGCTCATCATGAACCCGGACATCACTGTGCGCCCCGGCGCTATCGACGAGCTCGTGCAGTTCATGGATGCCAATCCCGACGTTGGTCTCGCCGGGCCGAAGCTCGTGCGCCCAGACGGTTCACTCGACGAGTCCTGCTACCGCTACCCGACGCCGATGATCCCGGCCTATCGCCGCACGCCGCTCGGCAAGCTGCCGAAGGGGCGCGAAGCCGTGGCAAAGTACGTCATGGCCGACGTCGCCCGCAACGTCACGATGGACGTGGACTGGCTGCTTGGCGCCGTGCTCATGGTGCGCATGGACGCCGTCGCAAAGGTCGGCACGCTCGATGAGCAATTCTTCCTCTATTTCGAAGATACGGACTGGTGCCGCCGTTTCCGTGCTGCCGGATATCGCGTGACGTATCACCCGACAGCGGTGATGGTGCACTACCACGAGCGTCTTTCCGCGCAGGGGTCGTGGTTCACGAGCCCGTTCCGCCGGTCCGTGCGCGTGCATATCGCTTCGGCGTTCAAATATTTCTGGAAGTGGCGGAAACGGGGTGCGGGGAAGTAAGGTCGACGTCGAGGTCTCGTCGTTGTGAGTGGGCTGGTACACAAATGTGTGTCATTGCGAGTGGGCTGTACTCAGCCCCGAAGCAATCCCGAACATGAACGGGATTGCTTCGGGGGTCGAGTACGACCCCACTCGCAATGACACGCTCTCGTCCGTGGTATGATTCCCGCATAGCATCCTGCGCATGTACGACCACGCCGATTTCCTCAAACCGAAGCACGAGCGCACACATTCCCGACGCTGGCTGAAGCCGGTCGGCATTGCCGTACTCGCGCTCATCCTCCTCACGTCGCCCGTGTGGTTCCTTGGCGCACGCGCGGCCGTGAACGCGCTCCAAGGGCGTGACGCGCTCCAGGCCGCACAGGCCGCGGGCGAACGCCTCAACCTCCGCGACGCCGAACGATACCTCGCGCAGGCCGAGGGAGATTTCTCCGCCGCCGCACGCGACCTCCGCCGCCTGTCGTTCCTGGAGGGCATCCCCGGCGCCGGGCCGCAGCTTGGCACCGCGCGCCAGCTCTTGGACGCCGGCGTCCAGACCATTTCCGCCGCCCGCGACATCCTGAGCGTGGGGGAGGACCTTATCTCGATCGCGCAGGACCAGAGTCTCGGCGCGATGCAAGGGTCGCTGCTCCTGAACGTCACCGATCTTGCTGCCGCGCTGCACGACCTTTCGCGCGATCAGAAGCGCCGCATGCTCGCGACGTTCGCGGGCGACGCGCGCAAGCTCCGTGACGCCGCCACAAAAATCGACGCCGCGCTCCTTTCCTTCGACGCCGTAGATGCAGCCCATGCACCCGCATCCCTTCGCGACGCCTTGCAGCCCACACGCGCGCGGCTCGTGCAGCTTCGCGACGGTTTGCACGCCATCGTTCCCATCGCCGAGACGATTCCCTCCGCGCTCGGGTATCCGGACGAAAAGGCGTATCTTCTCTTTTTTCAAAACAACACGGAGCTCCGTCCGACCGGCGGGTTCTTGGGAGTCGTCGGCATGATTCGTGTGCACGACGCCGAGCTCACGGAGCTCTCCACCGACGACGTGTACGCGTTCGATGGGCCGTCGGAGGTCGTGGAGCGTCTGCCCGCACCTGCGCCCATCACCAAATACATGGGCGTGCGGCAGTGGTACCTACGCGACGCCAACTGGTCGCCGGACTTCACGGTTTCCGCGGAGGTCATGGAACGCTTCTATCGTGAGGAAGCGGCAATCGTCTTCGGTGCGGAGAACGTGCCAGACACCCACGGCGTCATCGCAGTAACGCCCAAGCTCGCGGAAGACGTCTTGCGTCTCACCGGCCCCATCACCGTGCGCGGCGTAACCTTCGATGCCGAGAACGTCGTCGAAGAACTCGAGTACCAGGTGGAAGTAGCGTTCGCACGAGAAGGTATTCCGTCGCACGAGCGCAAGGGCATCCTGAGCGAGCTTACGGAAGCCGTTGCGGACCGCGTCCTCTCGTTCTCGTTGCCGCGTATCTTGGACGTCATCGGTATCGTGCATGCGAACTTGCAGGAAGGACACATCCTCCTGAGTATGCACGACCCAGCGCTACAGCGCATTATCCTCGACCATGACTGGGGCGGAAAGATGCACGACACGTCCGGCGATTACCTTTCCGTCATCGACACGAACCTCGCGAGCCTCAAGTCCGACCCGGCCGTGGAGCGCACGGTGGCGTATGCCGTCACGCCGGACGGGGACGGCTATGTTGGCACGGTCGCCATCACCTACGACCACAAGGGCGGCTTCGACTGGAAGACCACGCGTCTGCGTTCCTATACGCGCATCTATGTTCCGGCAGGCACGGAGTTTTTGGGCGTTGCCGGAGCCATGGAGAACGACAGGCTTAAGGATCCGGCACGGAGGCCGGGCACGGCGGACGTGGCGCCAGAGCTGGGGCGCACGTCTATTGGGGCGTTTATCTCTATCGAGCCCCGTGAAAAGCGCACGCTGACCTTCCGGTTCCGCCTGAGCCCGGAAGTGACCCGGCAGATCAAGGAAGGAGCCTATTCGCTGTACGTAGAGAAGCAGCCGGGCACCCTTGGAAACGGATTGACCCTAGACCTGGATTTTGGTAAGAATCTCAGGACTGCCAGCCCGGCAGAACACCCCTCAGAGTTCGGCGATGCGCGGTACCGGTTCACTACGGACCTCCGCGTTGACCGGGGTTTCACTATAGGATTTTGACGGACCTCCTGTGTCATTGCGAGTGGGTCGTACTCGCTGTGTCATTGCGAGTGGGTCGTACTCGACCCCGAAGCAATCCCGAACATGAACGGGATTGCCGCGGGCCGACGAGTACGTCGACCCTCGCAATGACACAGGGA
>CAZVED010000017.1:0-19076 GCA_964626205.1 uncultured Gammaproteobacteria bacterium | reverse complement strand
CCGCTTATCTGCGGCGGCGCCTTCGCTCGCCCTGCGACCGCTACGGACCCTAAAGGGTCCGGCGGCTCGCAGGGACTGCGCGAGTCTCCCACATGGCGTCCCGTCGCCATCTGCCGTACCGCTTTCCTGCGCCGTCCTCTCGTGGTCTAATGAGCATATATGTGTGGCATCGTCGGCTACGTTGGGACGCGGCAGGCGCAGGGGGTCCTCTTGGACGGCCTCCGGCGACTTGAGTATCGCGGGTATGATTCCGCTGGTATTGCGACGCTGCATGGCTCGGAGATCCGTGTCGCCAAGTCCAAGGGCAAGGTCATCCAGCTGCATGAGCTCGTGACGCGCATGCCACATGAAGGATCCGTCGGTATCGCGCATACGCGATGGGCGACGCATGGCGAGCCGACGGACGTGAATGCACATCCGCATCAGGACTGCTCCGGCGGCATCGCCTTGGTGCACAATGGCATCATCGAGAATTATTCTGCGCTGAAATCCAAGCTTGAGGCGCGCGGACATGTCTTTCGTTCCCAGACGGACACAGAAGTCCTCGCGCATCTCATCGAGGACTACGCCGCGCGGTTGCCGATGCAGGAAGCATTCGCTCGCGCGCTCAAGGACGTCGTCGGGACGTTCGGTATCGCGATGGTGCATGCCGCGGAACCGCGTGTCATTTACGGCGCGCGTCGCGGAAGTCCGCTGGTCATCGGCCTGGGCACGTCCGGTACGGAGTTCCTCATCGCGTCCGATCCTGCACCATTGCTTTCCTACACACGCGAAGTGATCTATCTCGATGATGATGAGATGGTCCGCCTTTCGGATGATGGTGTGAAGACCACTTCGCTCGATCATGTCCCTATGACGAAGACAGTGGAGTCCATTGATTGGTCGTTGGAAGAGATCGAGCGTGGCAAACATGCGCACTTCATGTTGAAGGAAATGCACGAACAACCGGACGTCGTCATCAACGCGACGCGCGGACGCTTGGACGTCGACAACGGCACGGCGATACTCGGCGGACTGGTCGATGTCGACGAAAAACTCAGGAAAATCAAGCGTTTGACGGTGGTTGCGTGCGGCTCTGCCTACCTTGCGGGGACCGTCGGCGAGATGATGATCGAAGAGTACGCGGGTATTCCGGTCGACGTGATGCTCGCGTCGGAGTTCCGCTACCGCACGCCGTTGCTCGACTCGGAGACGGAAGCGGTGATTGCAGTGTCGCAGAGTGGCGAGACGGCGGATACGCTCTCCGCATTGCGCGAGGCGAAGCGCAAGGGCGTGCTTACGCTCGGCGTGGTGAACGCGGTGGGTTCGTCTGTGGCACGAGAGACGGACGCGGGCGTGTTCTGTCACGCGGGCCCCGAGATTGCGGTCGCTTCCACGAAGGGTGTACTCGCGCAGATGACCGTCTTCGCGCTGCTTGCGATGTACCTCGGACGCCAACGCGGTATGTCGCAGGCCACGGGTCGCGCCATCGCGGAAGAGCTCGCGGACATTCCGCGCAAGATTGCGTCCGTGCTCGCGGGACAGGACCGCATCCGTTCGCTCGCGCAGAAGTACTCTCGGTATCAGAACGCGATGTACCTCGGGCGCAAATACAACATGCCGCTCGCGCACGAAGGTGCATTGAAGCTGAAGGAGATCTCGTACCTGCATGCGGAAGGCTATGCGGCGGGGGAGATGAAGCACGGTCCGATTGCGCTCTTGGACGAAACGTTCCCCATCGTCGCCATCGCGACGCAGGACTCGGTGTACGAGAAGGTGCTCCTCGCCATCGAGGAGTCACGCGCGCGTCACGCGCCAGTCCTTGCTATCGCCACGGAGGGGGACGAGCGCATCCTTCAGCACACCGAGGATGTCATGTATGTTCCCAAGACCATGGAGATGCTTTCACCGCTCGTGAACGTCATTCCGTTGCAATTGTTCGCGTATTACGTCGCTGTGACGCGCGGTTTGGACCCGGATCGTCCGCGCAATCTGGCGAAATCGGTGACGGTGGAGTAGGATGCCGTGCATATGGCTGCGGTGACAGTTCCTACGTTCAATGAAGAGCGGGCGCTCATTGAGCTCGGGTTTTCACGCATAGCGGGGCTCGACGAGGCAGGGAGCGGCTGTTGGGCCGGCCCTGTTTTTGCTGGAGCAGTGCTGCTCCCGTTGGATTCCCGTATTGCGCTACTCCGCGACTCCAAGATGCTTTCGCCGAAACAGCGTGAGGAGGCGGCGCTGCTCATCAAGGAGCGCGCCGTGGCTTGGGCCATTGGCACGGCAAGCGCGGAGGAAATCGACACGCTCAATATCCGCAAGGCTGGTGCATTGGCGATGCGCCGCGCTCTCGAAGCACTTTCCGTGGCACCGGACCATGTGCTCATCGACGCGTTCTTCCTTCCGGGGTGCCCATGTCCGCAGAAGGCGGTTATCCGTGGCGACGCGAAAGTGAAGTCCATTGCGGCGGCAAGTATCATCGCGAAGACCGAGCGCGATGCATTCATGCGGCAGCTCGATACGGAGTATCCGGAGTACGGTTTCGCGGTCCATAAGGGCTACGGTACGGCCATGCATCATGAGGCGTTGAAAAAGCACGGTCCGTCGGCCGTGCATCGGATGTCGTATGCGCCGGTGGCAGCGTTACTGCAGCGACGTGAACACGTCGCGTAACGCACTGGCGGAACGCGACCAATCGAAGAGTTTCGCGCGCTCCTTTCCGCGCGCGGCGAGTTCCTTGCGGAGACCGGTATCGAAGAGTACGGCGCGCATGGCATCCGCGATTCCAACGACGTCATGCGGATCCGCGACAAGCGCGGCATCGCCGACGACTTCGCCGAGAGACGACGAAAGGCTTGTGATGACAGGCGTTCCGCAGGCCATGGCCTCCAAGGGCGGCATGCCGAATCCTTCGTACAGCGACGGATAGACGAACGCGATGGCGGCGCCGTAGAGCGCTGCTTTTTCGGCATCGGACACGTACCCGATGACATGGATACGCGCGGAAGCGGGAGAGGTGCGGATGGCCTCGCGGACGGGTGCATCGAGCCAGCCCGCACCGCCGGCGATGACGAGGTCGACGCCATCGGGCATTTCGGCGAAGGCGGCAACGAGGGCACCGAGGTTTTTGCGCGGCTCCATCGCGCCGACGTAGAGGAAGAAGGGATTTCGTACTCCGAAGCGTTGGAGGGTGTCAGAAGTATCAGCCGGCGGTTCACTTAGCGAAACGCCAGGAGAGACGACGTGGATCCGTGCCGCATCCACACCGAACAGCTCGACGATGTCCGCCTTGGTGTGTTCCGAAACCGCGACGACAGCAGCGGCATCTCGCAGGAGCCGCTCGGGACGGACCATGGCATGCCAGAGCCGCTGTTTCGGGGTGAAGAACGACGGGTAGCGCAGGAACGACAGGTCGTGCACGGTGACGACGAGCGGTTTCTTGGTAGCGACAAAATTGAGGTTCGGGAGATAGACGACATCGGTATCCGGGACGATGCCTTCGATGGTCGGCGCGCCGGTGAGAAAGGTGCTCAGGTTGAGGAGCCGGTTGGGGTAGCCGGTGAAATGCGGACGGACATGCGGCGGATACGGAAGAAAGTCGTTCGGTTGCTGGTGTCCATAGGCGTTGGAGTAGAGGGTGTAGTCGTTGCCGCCCTGCGCGAAGAGCTCGCGGAGGAGGTGTCCGGCGTAGCGCGCGACGCCGGTGCGCCGCGTTTCGAGGAGGGGACGGATGTCGACGGTAATGCGCATGACCGTGGGTCTCAGCCGCGGACCATGATGCGCTCCACTTGTGCGACGGCACGTTCTGCCATGCGTTCGGCATCGCGCTCGGCGACGACCGCGCGGACGTAGTCGAAGATGCGTCGTTTGAACGTAACGACGTCGTAGCGCAGGGCGTGCGCACGAATAGTGTGTGGATCGAAGGCTGTGCGATCGAAACGGATGATGGCGTTGGCGAGCTCCTCCCAGGTCTGTTCCTCGATGAACGCGCCGGTGACGCCATCGACGACCGTTTCTTCCGCACCACCTTTGCGGAAAGCGATGACTGGCGTGCCGGACGCCATGGCTTCTACTGCGGTGATACCGAAGTCTTCTTCCTGCGGATGCAGGTAGGCTTGCGCGTGGGAATAGAGCTCGGCCTTTTTCAGCTCGCTGATGCGACCGAGGAATTCCACGTTCGGTCCCGCTGCGCGACGGAGCATGGCCATCTCCGGACCTTCGCCGAAGACTTTGAGCGGAATACCAAGCTTCGTAAACGCTTTTACGACGATGTCGAAGCGCTTGTAGGCGACAAGCCGTCCTCCGGCGACGAAATACGGTTCGACTGCTGACGGGTCGGTGATGCGGAAACGCTTGGTGTCGACTGGCGGATGGATGACGTCGCTCGAGTGGCGGTAGTACTTGCTGATACGCTGGCGGACCGTCTCGGAATTCGCGATGAAGCGGTCGACACGATCGGCGGCCAAACGGTCCCAGGTGCGGATGCGCGAGAGGACGAGCGGCATGACGCGCTTGATGGGGCCGGGGATGGAAAGCTCCTGGACGTAGGAGTGCATGTCCGACCAGAGGTAGCGCGTGGGCGTGTGGCAGTAGCAGATGTGCAGCGCGTCAGCGCGCGTGATGACACCCTTGGCAAATGCGGATGTGCTAGAGAGCACCACGTCGAACGCGGAGAGGTCGTAGCGCTCCGTTGCTGCGGGCATGAGCGGCATGAGCCACTTGTAGCGGTCCAACGCGAAAGGGATGCGCTGGAGGAACGACGTACGGATGTCGCTGCCATGGAAACGGTCGCCCATGCGCTCGGGGTCGTGCAAAAGCGCGTAGATTGGCGCATCGGGCCAGATCTCGCGGAAGGCCTGCAGGACGCGTTCGGCACCGCCGTCCTGAATGAGATAGTCATGCACGAGCGCGATCTTCATGGCGCAGGAGGTCAGGATGCAATGCGGCGGCCAAGTACCGCGAGCGGGGTCCGGATAAGGATGGCGAGGTCGAGCCACGGGGTCCAGTTCTCCATGTAGTACGTGTCGAGGCGGACTTCGTCGTCGAAGCCGAGGTCGGAGCGGCCGGAGACCTGCGCGAGGCCGGTGATACCCGGTTTGATGGAGAGGACATGGCGGTGCGCGTCGTCGTACTTGGCGACTTCTTCAGGAAGATGCGGACGTGGACCGACGAGGCTCATCTTTCCGGCGAGAACGAGGAAGAATTCCGGCAGTTCGTCCAAGGAGTAACGGCGGAGGAATGCACCGACGCGCGTGATGCGCGGGTCGTCTTTGATCTTCACGAGCGGACCGTCTTTGCGCGTATCCAAATGGGCGAGTGCGCCATAGCGCTGGCTATCGGATCCGGGGCGCATGGAGCGGAACTTGAAGTAGCGGAACGGTTTTCCGTTCTCGCCGACGCGGGTGAGCGGGGAGCCATCGTCCTTGCGGCTGAAGAACACTGGGCCACGCGAGTCGATGATAATCGCGAGCGCGACCAAGAGCATGATGGGCGAGGTGAGGATGATGAGTACGAGGGAGCCGACGATGTCGAAGATGCGTTTATGAATGCGCCCCCACGCGCCGAGCTGGGTGTTCTTCACCTCGATGACCGGGATGCCGGCAATCATAGCGATGTCGATGTGCTTGGCGTGCGTCGCGAGGAGGTCCGCTGTGTAGCGGAACGCAAGGTGGCGTGAACGTGCGAATCCCATGATGCGCACAAGGTCTTCACGCGGAATGTCCGGGTCCGTCACGATGAGTTCGTCGATGTCGTCAGCCTTCGTGAGGTCATCGATTTCTGCCACAGCATCGTCGTTGAACGAGCGGATGCGCTTGAGGATGCGGAAGCCGAAGGTAGGATGCGCGGAGAGCTCGCGTTGCAGGAGCGCGCTCGTTGCTTCGTCTGCTCCGATGATGACGGCTTTGCGCGTGCCGATGCCCGTGCGCAGGAGGAGGCGTTGCAGGAGACGGATGGCGATGCGGCCGAAGGAGACATAGAGGAAGGAGAGTACCCAGACCGCCAGCACGATGAAGCGGGAGGAGAAGAGCTCTGCGCTGAAGAAGAGCAATACGATGGCGGCCATGATGGCCGTGGAGGAGGCGAGGAAGACACGGGAGATTTCTTGCGTGATGCGACGCGGGCCGGAGACGGAGTACAGGCCGGAGAAAGCGAAGAGGATGACGAACACGACGGACGCCACGGCAGCGTAGGCGAGGTATTCCGGGAGCGGCATTTCGAAGATGACGGGGCGCAGTTCTGCGATCCAGCCGAAGCGTAAGCGGTGGGCCGTGTAGGCGGCCGCCAACACAAGGAGGTAGTCCAGGGGGACGAGAATGCCGGTAAAGACGAGCTCAGTCTTTTTCATAGGTGGAGCTATCATAGCCCGATAAGGGAAAAGAAAAAAGACCGGAAAGAACCGGTCTTTTAGCTTATTTTGAGCCTTTAAGGCGCAGAATGCAGGCTCCCCAATGCTCGCGGAACCCTTTGTTGAACGGCTCAGATCGCGGGAAAGTGGAGTCGAGCGCGAGGGATGGGCGATTGCGCAATTCGCGGACAGCCGCATTGATGAAAGTATCGAGCTCCACCCAGACGGTCACGCCATCGTAGGTGTGTCGGACGGTGGAGCGACCGTCCAAGCGGATTGCGGCGAAGGAGTAGTCGTCCCTTCGCTTGTCGAATCCGATATCCGCCATGATGCCGGCGAGGCTCTGTGGGGAGAGGGTGTTGTCGTGAACGATGGACCAGTGCGGCAAGGTCACGTCGATACCATGGAGGAAGTCCGGCTCGGTCAGGTAGAGAATCTTTTCGCTCCCAGCGCCGTTTTCTTCCAGGCCGTTGTAGCTCCCGTGCCGCACGGGGAAGCGAACACAGGTCCGTCCACGATGCTCTTCGATGACGGTTCCAAAAAGGACTTGTTGTGCATGCATGGGCACCTCCGGTGGCAGATTGGCAGAAAAAAGACCGCCTGTCTAGGGCGGTCATGCTCTTCGACCAAGGATACGGCGAAGGGCACGATATCGGAGTTTTCCGTGACGATTCCGTTCTAGTGCATCCGCGAGAGTCTCGATACGGCCCCATTCTTTGGTGACTTGCTCACCAGCTTCGGTGAGACGGTCCAGAAAGAAGGTATATGCTTTGCAAGGATTTCCGCGCGCGACGACTACTGCCTGAAGTGTAGCCATGAAGAAGTCGCTGCTGCATCCGGTGGTCGGATGTCCGAGGAGACGTGTTTCCGCAACGATTGATGCTACACAGACCCGCATGGCCGCTCGTATGAACAGGTCGAGACCCTTGCCGTCATCGATTCGCTTTCCTTCAAAAAAACCACCGACCTTGCTTGCGTGAACGTATCGGATTTTTATTGTCGGCTCCGACCAGGCGACGACTGCGTGTGCTGCTTCATGGATGGCGATTTGCCGTAGCGGGAACGTCGGCGACACTCCACTGATTCGGTTGACTGTTAGAATGAGTAGGGTGCT
Organism: uncultured Gammaproteobacteria bacterium; assembly: GCA_964626205.1. GTDB lineage: Bacteria > Patescibacteriota > Patescibacteriia > SG8-24 > SG8-24 > CAZVED01. The sequence continues at coordinate 11,640 of CAZVED010000017.1, read as the reverse complement.
GATGATGATTGCAATGGGCGTCCTCGCGGCTTCCTCTGTCGGCCACAGCAGCACTGCGACTTTGATTGTCAGTACGCAGCCTGATAGGGCTAGCAGGTTGATGAGAAGAAGCCTCAGGTATTTTCGCAAGACGATATGATAGAAGAACCAGAGGAGTCGCATGATGGCCTCCGTGGCGGACCTTTTCAAAAAAAGTCTTTCCTGTCAATCCTGCCTTAAGCGTTCGCGTCGATATTGACTTTTTGCCCGACATGGGCTATCCTCCCTGCATCAAGGTGGGTCAGATGACCGCCGGTTCATTGAGCTGGAGGAAAGTCCGAACACCCCTCGACGCCGCAAGGTCCGAGGAAGTGGACAGCCGTTAACGACGGCCGGGAGCGAGGGATCGAGCATCATCTCGGGTGCCGCAAGGTGACGAGAGGCTGCTTGATTCCCCAAGCCCAGGGAGAGTGCAACAGAAAACACAACGCCCCAAGTCTCCGCGAAAGCGGGGAATGAGTGCCGGCGCGAGCCGGCGAGGTAAGTTTGAAAACGTGGGGTAAGAGCCCACGCGGGACTGCCGTGAGAGCGGCGCCGTGGAAAACCCTGTCCGGTGCAAGCCCAAATTTGGTAGGGCGCTAGAGGCCGCGAGCAATCGCGGTCCCAGAGAGATGGTTATCGCGCCGCGCATCGCCCTTTGGGGAACGTGCGTTGCGTACAGAATTCGGCTTACCGACCCGCCTTGATACCAAAAACCCGCCTTTACCGGCGGGTTTTTGGTATGTCCGCGTGTTCAGCGAATACCGATCTTCACGCGCACCTCCTCCATCGTCTTCTTGGCGACCTCGCGAGCGGCTTCGGCGCCGCGTTGGAGGATGGCTTCGACGTTCTCCTTGTCTGCTGCGATCTCGGCGCGGCGCGTGCGGAATCCTGCGAAGTGGTCCGCGATGGCTTCGGCGACGGCTTCTTTGAGTTCGCTGTAGCGCATGGGCTGCGCTGCGAGAAACTTCTCGGCGACATCACTTCGTCCGCAGGAGCGGAGGATGGTCATGAGGTTCCACACGCCGGCATTGCCGCGAAGCTCTTCTTCTTCGGAGGAACCGCTGACGTGCAGCGCAATGCGTTCCTCGAGTGTCTTCTCGTTCATACTGAGTGTGCCTGTGGCTTCCGTCACCGCGCGCTTCACCTTGGCGAGGATGATGTCTGGAGCGTCTGTCATGGCAATGTAGGTCTTTTCACCGTGGCTCTTGGACATCTTCTTGAGCGGGTCGGTGAGGGAGCGGACCTTGGGAACCTCCGTGAGCAACGGCTTGGATTCCGGGAAATAGTCGCCGAACTTATTGTTGAAGAAGCGCGCGATGTCGCGCGTGAGTTCTACATGCTGCACTTGGTCGCGGCCGACCGGAACGCGGTCGCCCTTATAGAGGAGGATGTCTGCGGCCTGCAGTACCGGGTAGTCGAAGAGTCCGACGTTCACGTTCTCTGAGCCCTCGGACTTATCCTTGAACTGCGTCATGCGTTCCAAGAACGCCATTGGGGTGACGGTGTTGAAGATCCATGCGAGCTCCGTGTGCTCCATGACGTCCGACTGGCGGAAGAGGACGCACTTGTTCGGGTCGAGGCCCATCGCCAACATGTCGACTGCGAGATCGTAAACTTGCCGACGTTTCTCTGTCGGGTCGTAGTCGATGGTGATGGAGTGGTAGTCCGCGATGAAGAAGTAGCACTTGAGGGACGGGTCATTTTGGAGCTTCAGCCAGTTCGCGAACGACCCGAAATAGTTGCCGATGTGAAGACTGCCAGTCGGCTGCGCGCCAGAGACAACAACGTTCGTGGACTTTTTCTGTGATTCCATATGCGGGAAGTATAGCGGTTGTGCGGCTTTTCACGCTAGCAAACGAAAACACCCCGCCAGAAAGGCAGGGTGTTTTTGCATGAAGGCCGTGGCGTGTCGGGCAGGCGCAGCCCGGGTGACGCCGGGAGAGGCCTCCACAAGACGCGCGAAGCGCGGTGAAGTGGAGAAACCCGGCGGCAGGACCCGGGCCGTGCCATGTCCGCCATTACGCCCTTTAGATCTCCACGAGGACCGGGATGACCATCGGGCGGCGCTGGGTCGCCTTGTAGAGGAACTCGCCGAGGTCGTCGCGAAGCTTGGCTTTGAGGTGCTCTTCGAAGACGGGGACCTTGTTCGGATCCGCTTCTTTGACGATAGCTTTCGCTTTCTCGATCGTCTTGTCGATGAGCTCCTTGTTCTCCTTCATCTGCACGAATCCGCGCGAGATAACGTTCATGTCGCTGCATTGGCCGGTCTTCTTGTCGACCGTCGCGATGACGATGAAGATACCGTCTTCCGCGAGCGCGATGCGGTCGCGCAGCACGACGTCGGAGACGTCGCCGACGCCGAGGCCGTCGACCATCACGTAGTCCGTGATGACCTTCTCGCGCGTGAGGCGCATTCCCTTCTCATCGCATTCGAGGACTTGGCCGTTCTCGGCAACGAACACGTTCTCCTTGGGGATACCGGTCTCGATGGCGAGCTCTTTGTGAGCCTCGAGCATGAAGCGGTTACCGTGGATCGGGACGAGGTACTGCGGCTGCACGAGGCGCATCATGAGTTTGAGGTCCTCTTGCTTGGCGTGGCCGCCGGCGTGCACGTCCATGTTCTTGTAGTGGTAGATCTTCGCGCCGGCCTTCACGAGCGTGTCCTTGAGGGACTGCACCGTGCGTTCGTTGCCCGGAATGACGGACGAGGAGAAGATGACGCCGTCGCCCGGCTGCAGTTTCACCGCACGGCTCTCGCCGGTGGCGATGCGCATGAGCGCGGCGTTTTTCTCACCTTGCGCGCCCGTGCAGACCACGACAGCCTTGTCGTCCGGAAGGCGGCGGAATGCCTCCTGGTCGATGATGGTACCGGCCTTGTACTGCATGTAGCCGAGCGAGTGGGCGAGCTCGACGTTGTTGTTCATGCTGCGCCCTTCGATGAGGACCTTCTTGCCGAGCTTGCCGCAGATGTCGAGAATCTGCTCGACGCGCGTGAGCAAGCTGGAGAATGTCGCAACGATGACGCGGCCCTCATGCTTCGTGAAGATGCCTTCGAGCTCGTCGTAGACCTTCATTTCGGAGATCTGGTGGCCCGGATGCGTGGCGTCCGTGGAGTCCTCGAAGAGTGCCAAGACGCCGTTCACGCCGAAGCCGGCGATGTGCTGGAGGTCGGCTGGCTCGTCGTTGTACGGGGTGAAGTCGAACTTGAAGTCGCCCGTGAAGAGAATCGTGCCGTACGGCGTGTGGAACGCCGCACCGAACGCGTCGGAGATGTTGTGGTTCACGTGGAAGGGTTCGAACTGGAAGTGCTTGCCGAGCTGGATCTTCGACTGGTCGCGAATCTCCTGGATGCGGAGCTGCTTCGCGTTACCGAATTCCTCCTGGCGTTTGCGGATGATGCCCGCGGAGAGGGGAGCGGTGAAGATGGTCGGCCAGCCGAGCTGGTGCATCGTCAGCGGAATGCCACCGACGTGGTCCATGTGGCCGTGCGTTACGACGAGACCGCGGATGTTCTGCTCCTTGCCGCGAAGCGACGAGAAGTTCGGAACGATGTAGTCGATACCTGGCATGCCTTCCTCGGGGAATTGCAGGCCGCAGTCGACGATGACGATGTCGTTGCCGCACTCGAGGACGGTGCAGTTGCGGCCGATCTCCTCGAGGCCACCGAGCGCGTAAACGCGCAGCTTCGGGGTGCCTGCCGGAGGTGTCTTGAGTTTCACGACGTTCGAGACGTCGCGACGGATACCGCGCTTGCGAGGAGCCACAGGGGCCTTCATCGGAGCGTGATGGGAAGCCTGTCGGCGTCCCTGAAAGGGTTTCTTAGAATCGGTCATAGTATGTCAAAAGAATGACATGAATAAATGAGTCAGTTACGTGGTTGAGCGCGGCGCGTCGATGCCATGGTCGTCGCGCAGTCGTTGTCAGACCATTCCGTTCCGTCCGAACAGGTGTTCAGGCGCAATGGGATGGTCGTTCGTGAAGGGTAAGGGAGTGGTGCCGCGGCCGGGACTTGAACCCGGATGAAGTTGCCCTCGCTAGCTCCTGAAGCTAGTGCGTCTGCCAATTTCGCCACCGCGGCATGTGTCGTTTCCGACAGTTTCCCTAAGGGTGCATCGTACACCTTTCACCCCCGCCTGTCAATTGAACACCCGCTTGGTTTTCATGTACCAGCTGGTCACGTCCGTGAAACGGTCAGCGGGAGAGTAGATAGTCTTCGTGTCGATACCCTTCACTTTCGCGTCCACGACGTAGGTGTAGGTCGGGCTATACAGGAAGATGGCCGGAATCTCTTCAGCGAGGATGTCCTGGAATTCGATGTAGAGCGCGGCGCGTTGCTGGACGTCGTTCGTGGTCCGTGCCTTTTCGAGAAGTTCGTCGGCGCGACGGACTGAAAAACCGGCAAGATTGAGGCCGGATTCTTGATTTTGGGAAGAGTGCCAGAACGGGAACGGATCCGGGTCTTCGCCAAGAATCTGTCCGTAGAGCAAGGATCCGTAGTTACGCGGACGGATGTTGTCCTTTTGGATCTGCGAGGAGGGTACGATTTCGATGTCCGTCCGAACGCCGATACGCGTCCAGCCCTCCTTGAGAAGCTCTGCAACGCGGACGTTTTCCTGCGTGTCGACGGTCGTGAGCGTGATGGCGAGCGGGACGCGGATCTTTTGCGTATCATCGTTCGGATCGGTCTGCTCCCGCATGCGAACTCCTTCGGCGGCATCGAGCGGCCACCCGGCGGCATCGAGCAGCTTCGTGGCTTCCGCGACATCAAGGGAGTATTTACGGATTTCCGGATGGAACCCGATGAAGCCTGGCGGGATAGGTCCGTAGACCGGAACACCGCTGTCGCCGAGCGTTTCCTTGAGGATGCGGTCGCGATCGACCGCGTAGGCGAGCGCCTGGCGCACTTGCTTCGTCGCGAGAACGGGCGTGTCCTTCTGATTGAAGAATACCGCCGCATACTGCGGGAGGCGGAGCGTGTAGATGAGGTTCGTTTGCACGGCGTCTGCCTGGGCACGGAATTCGAGCGGGAGGAAACTCAGCCCGTCGGCTTTTTTCGCGAGATATGATGCGGTCGCCTCTGAGAAATCTGAGAAATACCTGAACGTGATGGTGTGGATGTAGGGGGTATCGCCGTAGTAGGAAGCGTTCGCCTCAAGAACGTACGAGCGGATTCCTCCCATCTTATCCATCGCGAAACTCTTGAAGCGGTACGGACCCGTTCCGACGGGTTTCACGTTGAGCTCCGCACGGCTGGCATTCTCCGGACGGATGTCTTTCCAGACGTGCTCGGGGATGATACCGACAGTGAGCATGGAGAGGAATGGAGCGAACGGTTCCGCGAGCGTGAACGTGACGGTTTGCGTGTCTGGTGCGCCGACCTGCACGTTCTTGAAGCGCGTCCGGAGCGGGCTGCGCCAACCCTCGCTTTTGATGGCATTGAATGTGAAGATGACGTCTTGTGCGAGAAAGGAGGTGCCGTCATGCCAGAGCACGTCATTGCGCAGCGTGAAGGTGTACGTCTTTCCGTCCTCGGAGATTTCGTAGGATTCCGCGAGGTCGGGGACGAGCTGTCCGCGACGGTCGATTTTCATGAGGCCGGAGAACGTCAGGCGGATGATGTCGAGGTCCGCATCGTTCGTGGAGGCGAGAACGGGGTTCACGAAGCGCGGAGCGCCGACGGACGCCTCTATATAGTCGCCACCCACGACGGGGACCGTCGTGATGTGGTCGGAGGCGTACTTCACGCCGGCAGCGATGAGCGCAACGGCAACGAGCGCCCCCATGAGCCGAAGCGCATGTCGCTCCTTCAGCGACAGGAAGCGATGCAGGTGCTTGAGCTGCTTCGTTGTCGGGAGGCGGTTGCCGGAAACGCCAAAAACGAGCCTTTTATCGAGGTTGCTTCCGCCGTTATTTTGGTTGCCGTTCTCGTTTGGCATTGAAGATCAGGAGAGCGGGAGAGAGGCAGAGCGGGAGCGAATGAGTGAGCAGAAAGCGTTTTCTTTCCAGCTCTGCTCCTCTCCTGCTTCTGATTACGCTACCGGAAGGATGACGCTCGTGATGGCGAGGCCGAAGAAGATGACGGCGAAGGCGATAGTCGCCATGAAGAGCGTCTTTTCGACGCCACGCTTGGTGCGGTAGACGTTACCTTCGCCGCCGAAGGTTGCGCCCATTCCGGAGCCGCGAGATTGCAGCAGGATGGAGGTTACGAGGAGGATTGCGGCGCCGAGTTGCGCGATGGTGAGGTAGGACTGCATAGGCCATCACCCTATCACGAGGCTGATGCGGTGGCAAGAGAGGCAGCTTTCCCTTATACTTCCTTACATATGCTCCAGACGACCGGCCACACCGTTCCGCCGTCCGCGCGCGGCGCTTCGATTATCGGAACAGCCATCACGCTCGTGCTCTTCGCGATTCTCGCGTTGTTCGGATACCGTGTCTGGCACTACGCCGGGCAGATTCGCCGCGGGGAGCTTGTCGAGCTTCCACAGTATCGTGCCGCGTTCACTGTCGCCGGAACGCAGCCGACGTTGTCGAGCACCATCGTTCCGCGTGAGCAGGTCGAGACGGAAGGGAATCCGGAGCTTGGCGCAGATAAGGATGACGCGAAGCTCACGATCGTTCAGTTCGGCGACTTCGAGTGTCCGTTCTCCGCAGCGACGCACGCGAGCGTTCGTCGGATGCTTGCGAAACATGGCGATGCGGTGCGGTTTGTCTATCGTGACTATCCGATCGCGGAGCTCCATCCGACGGCGCGCACGGCATCGCTTGCGGGCGAATGCGCACGCGAGCAGGGGAAGTTCTGGGCGATGCATGACCGCATGTACGCGAACCAGGCATCGCTCGGCCTTCAGGACTTGGTACGGTATGCCACTGAGGCCGGTCTCGACACGACACAGTTCGAGACATGCCTCATCGACGAGCGGTACGCAGTTAGGGTGGATGAGGATATCGCTGCGGCACAGGCGTTCGGTTTGCGCGGCACGCCGACGTTCTTCTTTAACGGTCAGCGCGTGGAAGGAGCTATTCCTGAGGACGTCTTTGAGCGCATCATTGTTTCCATGACCAAATAGACGAGTATGACGCATATGCGCCGCACCCTTTCCACATTGAACGCCGCGTTTTTCGGTCTGTTATCTGCGCTGTTGCTGACGGCGATGGTATGCGCGGCGGTGATGCCGTCCATGGCTGCCGCACAGAACGCGCTCGCGGACTTGGGTGCTTGCATGGCGGAATCTGACTGTCTCGGCATCGACCCGAAGCTGCCCGGCGCAGGCAATTGCACGGAGAAGTACTGCTTCACGCGCTCGTCTAAGTGCCAGGGCAACACCGGTCTGTGTTACATACGCCCGGCGAAACAGAACCTCTCGGTCGCCATTGGCGGCGCGCAGATTGCCGATCTTCCGGGGTATATCCAGGCGGTGTACGACTTCGCCATTGGTGCTGCGGCAGTACTTGCTGCCACGATGATGATGATTGGTGGGTTCCAATATCTCACGGCCGGCGGCGACGGCGGTCGTGTCAGCGCGGCGAAAGAGCGCATCACCGGCGCACTCGTCGGGCTCCTCCTAGTGTCCTCGGCATACCTCATTTTGAACACCATCAATCCGAACTTGCTGAACCTGGAACTTCCGCTCATGCCGGTGGTGCAACGAAAGATTTTCGTAGGGTGTGAGGCGGCGGCGTCATGCGCTCCGTGCGGTGAGGAGTTCGATATCAAGATGGGCACGGATGCATCGGGCCGTGCTGTCGCACCTAGAGAAGGGGATTGTTCCGTCGTCGTTCCGAAGGGGCAAGGGGACGTGACATGCGTAGGGAAGGGGTGCGTTTCTCCGCCCGGAGGCGCAGGACGATGCGATGGGAATGCGCATCGTTGTGTTGCAGCAACGGAAGGAAAGACGGATGAGTGCGGAATTGCCCCCCAAGAAGGAACTGCATCGTGGGTCTGCACCGGCTGTACGCCGAATGGTTTAACGTGCTCCGGCAGTGGTCCAACAGATGCTTGCTGTGGTGGATTTTGTTCTGATGGCAAATGCACGAGCGGCTATGACGGGACGGAGTGCGATTCTGGCAATGATTGTCGGTCGGGTCTTTGTGCGACATCTGGGTTTATCTGGGATGGTTGGTGTTCGGCTGGCAAGCTTGCCATGCCTTGTAACGGTGATAATGAGTGTAGGGATGGTAATCGTTGCGCCGGTGATTCCGTTGGCGATGGATATTGTTTGCCTGGCACGAAATACAGCCTCTGCGCCACAGATGCGGACTGCTCTGGTTTGACATGCAACCGTGAAACAGTTCTTCTCGGCGCTGGTGTCTGTATGCCATCCGGCGAAGAACCTACTGTGTCACTCCTTGGTAATTGTCCGGTCGACGCCCCGTATCTCTCGCTCGGTGGTCTCTGCACGAATGGTCGACCAGGCGCTCCTTGCAGCATCGCTCTTGGTGGAGCTGATTGTGCTGCAACTTCGTACTCGAAGACTGGTCGCGGGCAATGCGTGAAGCTGGCGGTTACTTCAGGGGCAGTCACGACCGGAGCAGGTGCCGGTGCTGGTGCTGGTTCGTTTATTCCCGGCGTCGGCACGGTGCTTGGAGGTGCTGGGGGAGCGCTCGCCGGATTGGCGACAGGACTGAGCGGGCAGAGCATCTGTACCTCTGGTGAGTTAGGATCGTTTTGCAGAAACGACACGCAATGTGCTCCAGACACCTTTTGCTATACTGGTGGCGATCTCGGTATTTGCGTGAGCGGGCTTTTGCAAAGTCCATGCACGAATAAATGCGCGGACGGGTTCATCTGTCAGAACGAGGTTTGTATACAGCGGTGAGCGACCATTCTGACGACCTCGACCCTGCACCCCTTGCACGAACAAGGGGTGCTTTGTATACTGCAGACGTTTCGTATTCGCGCGCTTTTTTAAGCGCACGGATGCCCTGCCTGTCCGGCAGGCCCTACGCGGCACCTAATCCATCTCGAGGAATACCTGCATGGCAAAGCACGCCGACCACATCGTCATCAAGGGCGCTCGCGTCCACAACCTCAAGAACATCGACGTCAGCATCCCAAAAGGCGCGCTCACGGTCATCACGGGGTTGTCCGGATCCGGTAAGTCCTCCCTCGCGTTCGATACCATCTACGCGGAAGGACAGCGCCGGTACGTGGAATCCCTTTCGTCGTATGCGCGACAGTTCTTGGAGCTCCAGGATAAGCCGGACGTGGACGAGATCCACGGCCTCTCTCCGACGATCGCGATCGAGCAGCGCACCACGAGTTCCAACCCGCGCTCGACGGTCGGCACCATCACCGAAATCTACGATTACCTTCGCGTGCTCTATGCCCGCGCAGGACGTCCGCACTGTCCGAAGTGCGGCGATGTCGTGACGCACGAGACGCCGGCGAACGTGGCGAAGCGCGTACGCCTGCTCGTCGACGAGACCGCGCTCGTTATCCTTTCGCCGATCGTCCGTGACGAGAAAGGCCTGCACAAGCACTTGCTCGACTGGGCGCAGAAGAGCGGATACTCCGAGGTGCGGTACAACGGCCTCTTCGCAACCATCGACGAGGTGAAGAACATGCGCCGCGACAAGGAACAGAAGACGACGATCGATCTCGTTATCGCGCGCTACGGCCAGTACGACGAATCTCCGAAGCTGGAGGACGAAATCAAAAAGGCGTTCGACCTGGCGGACGGATTCCTCATCATTCACAAAGAGGACGACGGTGAGGATCTCCCACTGAGCCAGCGCCTCACCTGTCCGAAGGACAACATCTCGCTGCCCGAACTCGAGCCGCGCATCTTCTCGTTCAACAGTCCGCACGGCGCGTGCCCGGATTGTACGGGCCTCGGCACGAAGCTCGAAGTCATTCCCGAGCTCGCGGTCCCGAACCCGCGCCTCACGCTTGCGCAGGGCGCCATCAAGCCGTGGACACGTATCGCCGGCAACCAAAACCACTACGCTAAGCTGTTGTCTGCGCTCGCGGAACGGCACGGCTTCTCCGTGGATGTTCCCATCGAGGAATTGTCCAAGCAGGCGTTCGATATCGTCATGTATGGTACCGGAGACGAACAGTACGAGGTCGGCGGCAAGAAGGAGACCTACGAAGGTGTCGTGAAGAATCTCGAGCAGCGGTACAAGGAGACGGATTCGGACTACGTCCGTAAGGAAATCGAAGGGTACATGAACGTTGTCACGTGTCCGGCGTGCAAAGGGAAGCGTCTGCGTCCGGAAGTCTTGGGTGTGCGCTTCGGTGGCAAGTCCATTTCCGAGGTCGTCGGGTATTCCATCGACGAGGCGTGCACGGTCTTCTCCGCCATGATGGAACAGACCGTTGCGCCGAAGAGTGCTGGTAAAGGGAAGGCTGCAAAAGCAGCTCCTGCAGTAGCAGCGAGCGACGTGCTCACCGAACGCGAAGTAAAGATCGCCGGACAAGCGCTCCGCGAAACGACGCTCCGCCTCCGCAACCTCTCCGACGTCGGCTTGGGCTACCTCACGCTCGACCGTGCAGCCATGACGCTTTCCGGCGGTGAACTGCAGCGCGTCCGTTTGGCAACGCAACTCGGTACGGACCTTTCCGGCGTCATCTACATCCTCGACGAGCCGTCCATTGGTCTGCACCCGCGCGACAATGACAAGCTCATCGACGCGCTCAAGAAGCTCCGTGACCTCGGCAACACGGTCATCGTCGTCGAGCACGATGAGGCGACCATTGCTGCGGCGGACTATGTCCTCGACATGGGTCCTTCTGCAGGTGCGCTTGGTGGCGAGATCATCGCGCAGGGAACGCCGGCAGAGATTCGCAAGGACAAGGCGTCTGTCACCGGACGCTACATGACGGGCAAAGACTTCATTCCCGTCCCAGCGCACTACCGCAAAGGCAACGGTCGCAAGATCGTCGTGAAGGGCGCGTCCGAGTTCAATCTCAAGAACGTCGACGTCACGTTCCCGCTCGGAAATCTGACGTGCGTCACCGGCGTCTCCGGCTCCGGAAAATCCACGCTCGTCATCGACATCTTGTCCAAGGCACTCGCGAAGCGGTTTTATCGCGCGAAGGATGAACCGGGTGCTCACAAGGAGATCAAAGGCATGAACGAGCTCGACAAGGTCATCAGTATCGACCAGTCGCCGATCGGCCGCACCCCGCGCTCCAACCCGGCGACGTATACGGGCGTCTTCACGGCCATTCGCGACCTCTACACCGCAGTGCCGGAAGCGAAGATGAAGGGATATGATGCGGGCAAGTTCAGCTTCAACGTGAAGGGTGGCGGTCGTTGCGAAGCGTGTGCGGGCGAAGGTCTCGTGCGCATCGAGATGCAGTTCCTTCCGGACGTCTATATCGATTGCACCGAGTGTCATGGCAAACGCTACAACGCCGATGCGTTGGAGATCCACTACAAGGGGAAAACCATCGCGGACGTACTCGAGATGACCGTTGAAGAAGCGACTGGATTCTTCCGTGATCAGCCGCTCATCTACGACAAGCTGTCGGTGCTCCACGACGTCGGTCTCGGGTATCTCCATCTTGGGCAAAGTGCCACGACGCTCTCTGGTGGCGAAGCGCAGCGTGTGAAACTCGCGACCGAGCTTTCTCGCCGCGCGACGGGTCGTACGCTCTATATCCTCGACGAG
>CAZVED010000016.1:3126-19488 GCA_964626205.1 uncultured Gammaproteobacteria bacterium | reverse complement strand
CAAAGGAAGAAGCACCGAAGCATTGCTATGGTAACAGCAGGGGAAGTACCGTCAATGTTTTTTGAGAGGTCAGGAAAGCCGGGGTTTTCCGTGTTGTGGGGATAAGGTCTGCTCCTTAAAGGAAAGGGTTGCGGGTACCGCCCTCCTGCGCTAAGGTAGGCCGGTATTTTCGCCTTATGAAGACCGTCGAATCCGTCACTGAAGGCCATCCAGACAAGGTCTGCGACCAGATTGCGGACGCTATTTTGGACGCCTATCTTGCCAAGGATCCTGCGAGCCGCGTCGCCGTGGAGGTCTTCGGGTCGCATGGAGCGGTGATGATCGGCGGCGAGGTGAGTTCCACGGCCGATGTGGACCCGGTGCAGATCGCACAGCAGGTGTATCGCGAGGTTGGGTACACGGACGACATCGACGTGTTCACGAACATCGAGGAGCAGTCGCGCGACATCGCGCAGGGTGTCGATGTCGGTGGGGCGGGGGATCAAGGCATCATGTACGGCTATGCCACGACGGAAACCAAGGAGTATCTTCCGCAGTGCGTCGTGCAGGCGCACAAGCTCGCGTGGGGACTCGCGGACCTCCGCAAGACGGACCCGGAGTTTTCGTGGTTGCGTCCGGACGGCAAGACGCAGGTCACCATGGCCGGCGACCGCGCGGTTACCGTCGTCGTCTCGACGCAGCATGATGCTGCTATCCCGCAGGCGGATATCCGCAAGCGGCTCGTGAAGCGTCTTATCGCGCCGATCGTGGGTGGCGTGAAAGACGTTGAGATTCACGTGAATCCGACGGGAACGTTCGTTCTCGGCGGGTTTTCCGCGGATACGGGCCTGACAGGCCGTAAGATCATGGTCGATACCTACGGCGGACTCATTCCGCATGGTGGCGGTGCGTTCTCCGGCAAGGATCCGACGAAGGTGGATCGGTCCGGAGCGTACATGGCACGGTTCGCGGCAAAGAACATCGTGGCGAACGGTATCGCGAAGAACTGTCTCGTGACGGTTGCGTATGCTATCGGTAGGGAAGAACCCGTGATGCTCACGGCGAAGTCTGGCGATGGCAAGAGCCTTACCCCGTACCTCAAGCAGCATTTCGATTTCCGCCCCCGTGCCATCATCGAGCGGCTTTCGCTGCGCCGTCCCATTTACCGCGCGACCGCGGCGTATGGGCATTTCGGGCGGGATGAATTCCCCTGGGAACACATCGCTTTGTTATAAGAGCTGCGAAAGGAGCAAGAGATGCGAGGGAGTATCGGAACGCTCATCGTCTATCTTCTCAACCTGTGGCGACTGCGCCGGAAAAAGCGAAAAAAGAAGAAAAAGAATATGTCACGCCATCATTGACAAACGGACATTTTTATGCTATATTCCACGGTCGTGCATTGTGCGCGGCGTGGAGGTTTTCATGCTCATTTTCATCTGCATTCTTGCGGCAATCACTGTCGTGATCGCGTGCGTGGTGGCATACAAAGCTTACGACGCGCGCAAGCACGTCGTGGGCGTCACGGACGAGCTGCAGCAGCAGGTCGACCGTCTGCACAAGGCGCGTCGCGCTGTCGAGCTGGCTGCGTTGCCGCGCTGGGCGTCGTCCACGCGAGAGGCGCTGGTGCGCGGCATCTTCAACAACCTGCGTCTAGCACAGCGTTCGCTCGACGAAGCGCGGGCGGCAAAACGGCTACCGAGTCCAACGGCCCGGCAGAACATCGCGGCTGCGGACGCTGCTATCGGGAAGGGTGACAATGCCCTGCTCAAGGTCGTGGACGATGTCATTCGTGGTATCTGTACGACAGGGCCGCGACTCATGTGTTTCCGCGACAAGGTGGAGAAGAACATCCGTCTGTCGTGCTCGGTGAAGGATGGGGACGAGGAACTGTCGCTCGTCTCCGGTCTCCAGCGGCGCATGGCGTGGAACCTCACGGAGGACCGTGCACTCAAGCATCCGTTTGCGACATTCGCGCTGATGGTGTCCCATGTGGGGACGATCAGCGTCGTGGTGACGGAGCTCGGTGTGGCGCGGAAGTGGCAGAACGGCCTTCTTCGCTACCGCATCGAGGCGGCATTGCTGCGTCTCGAGGTCGTTCGCCAGGCGCGAGCGGCACTTGGTCGCATTGCCACGTTCCGTGTCTTGCGCGGCGAGTGCCTCGAAGAGGCATGGAACGCGGTCGTCACGGAAAGAGGTAGTCTCGTCTCTGAATCCGGCCTGCATCGGACGAAAATGCACCTCGATGATGCGGCGCGGTTCCTGCGATACCGTTCGCAGCCAGAAGCGCGGATCCTCGAAGAGGTGTCGTCCGCCGAGGCGATGCTGATGTCCTTCGAAGCCGTGCTCATGGAGGTGCTTGACCCCGGCAATAGTGCCGAGGACGAGTACCAGCGCTCGTTCACCGACGCCAAGTTCGATTGGCGACGAGATGTCCAGCGTACCGGTTCTCCGGTCGGGAGCCGCAGCAGGGCCGCATAGCGGCCATTCCTACGTAACACCCCGCCGACCATGTGGTCGAGCGGGGTGTTTTTTGTGTTCGGGTATGTTTTTGCGTCTTACGCCGCAAGGAAGCTTGTCGGACGGAGCCGGATGAATGCCGGGGTGTCCGCGGTCTGGGCTGGTTCGGAGAATCTCCGGAACGAAGGGAAGAGGTTCGCGAGCAGGATTTCGCGCCAGCGACGGCGTCGCATGCGCTTCACCTCATCCTCGGTTTCAGGTTGCTGCTTGCTATGATGGTGCAGGACGTGGTGCTCGTCCATGTGGATCTCGTGACCCAGCACGAAAGCCGCATGCGCTGCTGCGCCATGATGCAAGGCGAACGGTTCGCGTCCTACGGACAGCGGGTGCCATCCGTCTCCTGCCGCGTCGTCTACTGAGGCCATGACGGCCTTTCCGTGGATCACTTCGGCGGCATGCTTGTACGCCTCAGTGACCGACTCCTTGAAAACGATCAGCAGCTGCAGGAGATACAAGAACGCGAGGGCGAGCTTGTAGCGATTCTCCATATGTTTGGTCCTCCACCTCGAACATACCGCCGATAGCGTTTTTTGTCAAGACTCAGCGGAATTTTCTCCACAGGACGACCTCATAAAAACGTGCTATGATGACTTCTTATGGTCGTCCCAACCCTTGAGCTTCGCTCCCTCACGAAAACGTTCGGCGAGACCGTCGCCGTGAGTCATGTCGACCTTGTCGTGCAGCCCGGTGAGATCTTCGGACTCATCGGTCCGAACGGTTCCGGCAAAACGACGACGCTCAGGACGATTTGCGGACTGTATCGGCCGACGAAAGGAACGGTCCGCGTGGCCGGCTTCGACATCATGAAGGATCCGACGAAGGCGAAGTGGCACCTCGGCTACGTTCCGGATGAACCGGCTGCATACGACCGACTGACCGGGCGCGAGTTCCTGGAGTTCGTCGGCGAGTTATACGGCATGGATCGTCGCGATCGCGACGCGCGCATCGGTATGTTCTTGGAGCGGTACGGTATCGAGCGACACGCGAACGGCATGTTCGGACGGTATTCGCGCGGGACGCGACAGAAAATCTCGCTTATCGCGGGGTTGCTGCACCAGCCGGCATTGCTGCTCGTGGACGAACCGATGGTCGGCCTTGATCCGGAGAGCATGCGTACCACCTTGGAGATATTTCGTGAGCATGCCGCAGATGGCGGTGCAATCGTCATTTCGACGCATGCGCTGGCGACCGCAGAGGAAATCTGCACGCGGTTCGGCATCCTTCGCGACGGAAAGCTTGTCGGAACGGGGACTCGTGATGAATTACGCGCGGCAGCAGGAATCGCGCGCGGAGACCTGGAGGACGCGTTTTTGAAGCTTGTCTGACATGCGCAGCATACGCGGTATCCTCATTGCGAACGCCGTCCGGCATGCGTATGCCGCCGCACGTCAATCCGGCTGGGCGCAACAATCCGTGGCGACTGTGGGCGTATTGCTTCTCGCCACGGTCATCACCATGGCATGTTTGGGATTCTGGCAGGCCTTTCTGCACCTCCTGAACGACGACATCGCCGGACCGCTTGTCGTGAAGTATCTCGTCGAATCGTCGCTTCTGCTTGTCTTCGCGCTCGGTGTCGCAAGTTTTGTGGCGACCTCCGTCCGTACGCTATTCCGGTCGCGCGAGACCGACCGGCTGGCGCCGTTCCCGATCGAAGCGCGCGACGTGTTTTTGTACCGATTCACGGTTGCCGCCCTCGTCGCGTCCTGGCCAGTGCTTCTCCTCGCCATGCCCGCCATCATGGCACTGGGCATGGCGACGCGATCCGGCCCGTCGTATTACGCTGCAGGGCTTTTGGTGCTCGCGGTGTTTCCGGCGTTCATCGCCGTTTGTGGCGGCGTGCTTTCGTTCTTCGTTGCAGTCGTATCGCGGCATGTGCCGAAACCGGTGATACTGCTCGCCTGGTGCGCGGTAGCGCTCGGCGCGGTCGCTGCCGTCGCTCGCACATTGGCAGCTCCTTTTCGAAGCGAGATGTTCGATGTTCCGGATGCATCCGCAGCGACAGCGCGCTTCGAAGCCTTGCGTGACCTGTTCGCGTTCGCGCCGAGCCATCCGTTCGCCGAGATGCTCGCCGCCGCGTTGCCGGGTGCCACGTCGGAAGCGACGGTCATCATCGCGGCGCTTGCCGCTGCCGTGTCATTTGCCGCCGCGGTGCTTGCGCTCGACGTTCTCGTGCGGATGCGGTACGCATCGCTGCTGCAACGGTATCGCGAGTCGACGTTTGTCGCGCGTCCGGATGACGTGGAACCGCGCGCGAGGCACCGATCTTTTCCGCATGTCATGCGTTGGGGGCATAGCTTCCTGTTCGAGAAGGATCTTCTCGTCCTGCTTCGCGATCCGGGAGAGCTTGCCCGCGGCGGAGCCATGCTGCTCATCATGGTGACGTACGTGCTCGTCATCCGCGCCGTCGCGACGGTCGTCGGCTCCGATGCGGCGTCGCAGGCGCTCATCGTCTCCGGCGCGTTCTTTGTCATCGGGTATTTTGCCGTCACGCTTGGCATGCGGTTCGTCTTCCCGAGCCCGTCGGCGGAAGGAAAGGTGGCATGGCTTCTCTGGAACAGCCCGGTACACAATCACGAGTTCCATTCCTGGAAATCGTTCTTTTGGACCGCTGTCGCGCTCGCGTTCGCACTCCTGACATCGCTGCTTACCGTTGCTGCGTTCTCGCTTCCGTTTCCTGTCGCGGCCTTCTTCGTCTTCGCGCTATGTTGTACGGCAGTGACGGTCGTTGCGGTGACGCTCGGACAAGGATCCATGCATCCGCGTCCCGACGGAACGGACCCCGATGCGCTGGCGACGTCGCCGTCCGGTCTCGCCGCGACCGCCATGTGCCTTGTCTATGTCTGGATCCTTGCCCGGTACATGCATGCGTTCGTACTGGCATATAGTGCCAAAGGCACGGTCGGCTCCATGCCGTTCTTTGGAGTGCTCATCATGACGATCGCCATCGTCGGAGCGTACGCGGTCATCGTGCCGCGGGTCATGGATCAACTCGAGTTTCCCGGGTGATGCAGCTCTTGACGTGACGGTCATTCCGTGGTGGAGTGGGATGTCCTGCAAGAAGGAGGCGCCATGATCACTACGATACGGTTCCGTTGGGCGGCGATAGTGCAGCTCGTGTACGGTCTTTGGACCGCGACGTCGTGGGAAGATCGCAGGATGCTGTTCGCAGAATCGTTCTTCCGCGAAGTCGTCTGCGGACACTGCAGTCCTTGCGGCCTGACCGGTTGCTTGGAGGACAGGGGAGCGGACGCATGGTCCGTGTATCTCGTCCGCGAGAACCGTCAGGTCTTCTGGGCCGGGCTGCGGCAGCTGCTGCAGTACAGGGATATGGGACGGGAGCAGAGCGGTCTGTGCGCCGGCTACGTCGCTGCGAAGTCGGCGCATCTCGAGCGGTGCGTGCGGTGCCAGACTCGTCTCGCCGATGATGTTCGCGAGGAGCGTCGTGCATCGCTCGCGACGCAGGCGCTGCTCGCGGACCTCTCCGCTGAGGAGCGAAGCGCGCTCGCACAGCACGTCCTTTCCAAGCAGAAATGATGGTGTTGATCCGCTCCGGAACGGGGCGGATTTTTTTCATCGTGCAATCACCGCTTGAAAAGGAGGTGAAAAAATGGTATGCTTCCTTGCAGATATGAGTTATCGGAAGTTCCAGGTCTATTTCTTCATCGCCTTCATGGCAGCGAGTGCGCTCCTGACGCTCTTCGTGTTCCGCCCGTATTTCGTCCTGCTCGCGTTCGGCGGCGTGCTCGCCGTCATCACGAATCCGCTGCATAAGCGCATCGTGAAAGCGACAGGGTCGGACATGGTCGGGGCATTCCTGTCGGTGCTCGTCATCGCGTTTCTCATCCTCGTGCCAGTGAGCTACTTCCTCGCCGCGCTGTCCATGGAGCTCATCTCCGTCAGCGCGAACATTCGCGGAGTGCTCGCCACGCAGACGGTCGCGCAGTTCCTCGAGAGCATCCTTCCGCTGGCATTCCACGACCAGATTCCGGTCGTCATGAATGAGTCGATCGCCATCGCGCGGAGTCTCATGGAGACGTTGTCGACCAATCTGTTCAATGTCTTCTCAAACGTCTTCGGCATGTTCTTCGGCTTCATCGTGGTGCTTATCTCCACGTACTATTTGCTGAAGGACGGGTCTCGCATCAAGAAGGAAATGCTCGCGCTCTCACCGCTCGGTGACGAGCATGACGAGCTCGTGTTCCGTCGCGTCTTCACCGCGGTTGAGGCGGTCATGGGCGGCATGTTCGTCGTGGGAGTGCTCAAGGGTATCCTCGCCGGCGTCACGTTCTGGGCGCTCGGTATTCCTGCGCCGATCTTCTGGGGTCTCATGACCGCGCTCGCATCCCTTTTGCCGCTTGTCGGCTCCTCGCTCATCACGCTGCCGGCGGTACTCTACTTGCTGCTCATGGGCAACATCGGTGGTGCAATCGCGATGGCGGTCATGTCCGTTATTATCGCGGCAATCGACAACGTCTTGCAGCCCATCCTCGTGCAGAGCCGGACGGCGATCCATCCGCTGCTCATCCTGCTCTCCATCCTCGGCGGCCTCCAACTGTACGGATTCGCGGGGTTCGTCCTTGGGCCGCTCACGCTGTCGGTCACCATGGCACTCATCGATATCTACAAGAAAGAATTCAGCGGCGCCGTCGAAACGCCCGCGCAGTGAGTACGGAGCAAAGAAAAAACGGCCCCACATCGTGGGGCCGTTGTCGTTTTCAGACGTTCTTCAGAAGCTTCCGCCTCGGCCGGAGGAACCTCCGCCACCGAAGCCGCCACCACGTCCGAACGAGCTTCCGCCGCCGAACCCTCCGGAAGAGGATGACGAACGGCGGCGTGCTGCCGCCGCGAGCGCTGCTGCGGCAGCCGCAGCTTCGCGCCGTCGGCGCTCTTCCGCTTCGCGCTTGCGGCGTTGCTCGGCCTCGTGCCGTTGCCGGGCCTTCCTTTCCGCGAGCTCCCAGGATTCCCGGACCGTGACGAGCGACGCGGTAAGCGCGACGTAGTCGGCAGGGCCGGAAATGCGTGGCGGGGAGAACGTGGAGAGGTTCGCTCCGCCGCCGTAGCGGGTGATGTGGTGCATGACGTTCTCGCGCAATGCACCCATGTTGTTCACGGCGTCTAGGTATGCCGCACGCTTCTCGTCCGCAGCATCGCAGGTGGCGATGGTTGCGGCGAAGTGCTTGCGTGCGGCCGTGGCCGCGCTCGTCGCTTCCTTCGCACGCCGGCTCGCGGTGAGCAGGCGATGGGCGCCGTTCGCGAGTGTCGCGCCGCTCACGGCGTTCTGTGCCTCCTTGAGTGAGGCTTGCCCCTTGGCGAACGCGTTTGCGGTTGCGAGGTTGCTGTGCACGCGTTGTGCGGCGAGCATGCGCTGCTGGCACGCGGATTGTTCCCGTGCCGCCGCGGCGCATTCCTCTCGCATCGTCACGAGGTCCGATTCCAGCTTCGCGACGGCGTTCTTGATGAACAGGGATTGCGCCATCGCGGTCTGGTAGCGGTGCACGGCCTTGTGCGCCTGTCGCGTCAGCTCCCCGAGTGTGTCGCTGCTCGTGAGCAGCATCTTGAACGCCATGTCTTCCTGGACGGCATCCTTGAACGTGGCGACCGGGTCATCCCCGGGATCCACGTGGGAGCCGTACGTCGACGGTGGCTCGCTGGAACGCTCTTTGTCGAGGAGACGCATGAGATCGAGGATACCCTCAATCCGACCGGCGACTTCGTCCTCCTTTTTCCGCAGGGCGTCGATGCCGTGGGAGAAAGCGACCGGATCTGATTGGTTCAGCGCGTCGAGGTCGGCGTACACGGCTTCATCTGCTGCATCGTCGCCGTAGAGCGGATGGTCGTGCAGCCAGCGGCGGGGGATGCCCGCCTTGTCTGCCGTGGCCATGAGCTCGTCGAGCTTGGCGTGGGGGAAGAGCTCCTTCGCCGTCTTGCCGACCTGGTCGGTCGCGGCGATGAGGCGGTTCCAGCCGCCGATGAATGCCTTGTAGCGCCGTTCGAGGTCGTTCGTGAACGTGTTCAGGTCCACGGTGATGACCTTGGTCTCGCTTCCGAAGAGCATGCCTTCGTCCATCAGCTCGGTATCGAACGAGATCGTGCCATTGAGGTTCCTGGCTCCCTTGCGCAGCGGCTCGAGATTCCAGAAGCCCGCCTTGGCGGCCTCGATGCGACAGCGGCTGACGTGCCGCTTCACCGCCTGGACGGCGGCGAAGATGGCGTCGACCTCTTCCGAGACCGCGTCGAAGAGCTGCTTCGTGCTGCCGTGCCGTTCCCCGATCGCCATGACGGCGTCGCGGCGATCGTTGAACGTCACGTAGCGTACCGATGCGTTCGCCACCATCTCGTCGACGTGGTTCGCGGTGCTCGTGAACCTCTGCCTGAGACGGCGAAGTTCGCGATGTCGCGTGATGATGAACCCGATGACGAAGATGAGCGCGGTGAAGATACCGACGACGATGAGCGATATGCGCATCCGTTCGCCGAGAATGCGCGACTTCTGCTCCGCGACATGGTCGCGCAGCGTCGCGACGCTCGGCTTCATGGATGCCGCGAACGTCGACATCTCCGCGGGGTCGTCCTTGGCGCGGACCTGCTTCGCCTTGGCAAGGAGGTCGCGGTAGGACGATGTGTCGGCGGGGAGGACGGTGCGGGATGACGCGAGAAGCTTCGAGAGCTCGAGGATGCCGCTATCGAGGTTTCCGCGCGCGTCGGTGAGACGCTGCCGTTCCGTGGCGAGACGCTGTTCTTCGGCACGTCGTGCCGCCGCAAGCCGCGTCGCTTCCGCACGCGCGGCGATGCGTACCGGATCCGTGCGGTCGACGAGGAAGGCGTCGAAGGATTTCGCGAGCGCGACGATGCCGCTGCGCGGGTCTTTCGGCGTCCCTTGCATGGCCGCTTCGAAGAGCCGGTTGTGCGGGATGAGCTCGTCGGGATGGATGCCGCCTGTTGTCGTGAAGCGCTTGCCAGCGAGGAAGCCGTACTTCCGCGCGGGAAATGCCAGCACGAAGACTTGGGAGGTCGCGACGTCGTACCCCGGGGCGGTTTCCGCCCAGCGTTGCGCGACGGCGTCGGCCATTTCCACGGCGACGTTGCCGTCCGTGTCACGAAGCTCCGAGGAGATGATGACGTAGAACGGGAAGCGCAGTGACCGCAGCTCGTCTTCGATCCGGCGGTAGTCGTCGGGTCCGAAGAATGGCGCCTGCCACCCTTCCGGTACCGTGTAGACATGCCGGTCGGACTGCCACTGCGGGATGGTCATGCGCTGTGCGGAGGCGACACCTCCGGACAGGAGCAGGATTCCTGTAAACAGAGCGAAACGCCAAATGCTGTGCATGGCGACCTCTTTCTTCTTTGAGCGTTGTGTATCGAAAGAACCCGTCGCCTGAGCGACGGGTGAACCTAGCGCAATTTCACCCTTGTCGTCAAGCCTCCGGCGTGAGAAGCGGGGAAAGCTCCTCGAGGCTCATTTCCGCGAGGCGGGAGTTCTTCGCCCACGGTTCGTGTGAGACGTTACGGCCGAACCATGCTGGCGGAACGAACGCTTCGCGCGAGGCGTCATTCGGGAATTCCACTTCGACCTTCATGAAGCCTTCGAGTGGGCCATGAAAGACGTCGAGTTCGGCGATGAGGCCGTCGTCGAGCGGCAGATAGTACCGTGTTTTCGTGAGAGAACGTTTGGAGAGCGTCACAAGTTCCGCAAACTCGGCGGCGGTGAGCGGGATGTTTATCTCATCCTTACGCGTCGGATCCGCGGGGTCGATGGTGACTTTTTTTGTGAGCTCGAACGCTGTGCCGTTCGTCGCGCGGATGCGGAGTGGGTCCGGAGACGGAGAGAGGTAGTGCTGCTCGATTTCCTTCGCGCGTACTCCGGCCGTGTCGGGCATTTCTACGACGAGCCACGTCAGTTCGTTTTCGATCATAGGAGTAGAGACAGTCAAAACCGCGCCGAGGTGGCGCGGTTTATTTGCAGCAGCCGCCTCCGCAGCAGCTTTCCGGAGCGTCTTCCATGGACGATGGCTCCGCGCATCCGCAGGCGTCGCCGCAGGAATCGCAGCCATCGTCGCATCCGCCGAGATCGGCACAGGCGCAGGAGCTTCCGCATCCGCAGGCGTCACCCTTCTTGCAGCAGTCCGGATCATCGCAGCCTTCGGGGCTGCAGCCACTGTCGCCGCAGGAACCGGCGCACGAGCCTCCGCAGCAAGAGCCGTCATCATCGAGGTAGGATTCGTCCATGCTGACGATGGCGTGACGTAGCCACTTCGCGCGCATGCCGCAGGCGAGGGAGAGGACCAAGAGCAAGCCGGCATTCGCTGCGGTGAGGATGATCCAGACGATGACATCTGCGCCGTTGTCCAAGAGTACAAAAGAGGCGATGAGCTGCCTCACGAGTAGTGCCCAGAAGACGACGAGCAAAATGACGCCAGCGTAAAACGCTGCGTTCGCGACCCACGTGAGCGCGCAAACCATGCCATGGCCTTTGACCATGGGGGTCGCGCAACGTTCGCAGTCGCGCGGGAGTTCGTTGGTGATGCAGCAGTCTTTGCTCATATCGGTCATGAGCGTAGCACGGACCTATCGGAGGGGCAAGGTGACGTTCGTTGGCGGGTGAATGCCATACCGTTCCGCACCGACGTTGATTTCGGCTTTTCGTTCCGTGCTCAGCACGGCGCCGGCGACCGTCGGGTCGAAACCGTTTACGAGTTCTTGGCCATCGCTGAACCCGTCACCGTCAGTGTCGGGGTCGCGGGGGTCGGTGCCGAAGACGTGGATCTCATCGCCGTCCGCAAGACCGTCACCGTCGGTATCGGCGTTGAACGGGTCGGTGCCACGCTCGATTTCTTCCTCGTCCGCAAGGCCGTCGCCGTCCGTATCTGCCGGACCGCTCGTGGCGGGGGAGCCGTTGGGGTCCGGCGGAATCGTGACGGAGGTCGTTGTCGTGTCGATGCGCGGCGGGATGGCTGTTGCGGGGACGTCGAAGCCGCGCGGCGTGAGGAAGTGATCGCCTGCAGCGAGCGAGACGGTCCCTTGCTCAAGTGTGAAAGAGAGCGTGTACGCACCGTTCTCGACGACGTAGGCATACGCGACGTCGGAGACGGGGTCGGTAGGGACGGTATCGAGATAGAGCGGTACGAGGTCGGCGAGCGTAGCGGGGAAGGAACCAGTCGTGCCGGAGTAGCGGTTCAGCGCCACGCGGATTGCGGCAATGTCGTCCAAGCGGCTGCCATCGCGGGCTTCCGGACCATCTGGCAACACTGTCGTGGGAGGAAGGGCGGCGGACGGCGACTCTGCAATCGGCGTTGCGGCGGGCGGGCGGTATATCGCAAAGATGACGAAGACGGCGGCGCCGAGCGCGATAGCGAGGATGCTGCCGATGAAGATGATGCGTCGCTTTTCCATGGAGGGAAGTATACCAAAAAGAGGACGTTTACGTCCTCTTCGTCAGATCGTAACCTCCGCACTTGCGAGATAGTCGTCAAGAATCGGGAAGAGGTCGGTGGTCGTCGAGACGGCCATGAATCGCTCGCGGAATGCCTTCGCGCCACGCGCACCCTTGAAATACCAAGTGAGGTGTTTACGGAACGAGACGAGGTTTCCTTCCGCTGCCTCGTGGAGCACGGCATGATCGCGGACGGTTGCGACGCGCTCTGCTTCGGTAACCGGCGTAATGGCCTCACCGGCGAGCGCTTGGCGGATTTCGCGGAAGATCCACGGCGCACCGAGTGCTCCGCGCGCGATGAGGATGCCGTCGCAGCCAGAAACCTCAAGCGCCTTCGGTGCGACTGCGGCGGAGTGGACGTCGCCGTTACAGAGCACGGGAATCTGCACTTGCTGTTTCGCGCGGCCGATCATCTCCCAGTCCGCGACGCCGGAGTAGCCTTGCTCTTTGGTGCGCCCATGGATGGTGACGAGCGCGGCTCCTGCTGCTTCGACGACCTTGATGAACTCCAGACACTCCGTCGGATTGGACCAACCGAGACGGATCTTTACCGAGACAGGCTTCGTGGTCGCGGCACGCATGGCGGTAATGATGGCCGTGGCGCGCGCGGCATCTTTCATTAACGCCGCTCCGTTGAAGTTCGAGGTGATCTTGTAGACCGGGCAGCCCATGTTGATGTCGAAGCCGTCGGGGTCGTAGGCTTCATCAATCATTCGCGTGGCCTCCGCCATGCTCGCAGGGTCTGCTCCGAAGAGCTGCTGCACGATGGGGCGTTCCGTGGTATGGAACGCGCCCATGGCGAGCGATCGCTCGCTGCCGTGCACGAGCCCTTCTGCGCTGATCATCTCGCGGAACACGATGGGTGCGTCGAAGCGTTTGGCGATACGGCAAAACGCCGAGTCCGTCATGTCGGCCATGGGGGAGAGCGCGATGATGGGGCGTTGCTGTGCGGACCAGTCCAACATAATGGCTCAGCATACGGAAAAATCACGTTCATGGCAAGGGTGAAGGGAACGGCGGTTGCCATTTGAGCTTATTTTTGCTAAAATACCTCTAGTAGTCACTCCATAATCCGGTTGTCTCGAGCCCATGTCGTTTTCTTCCCTTTTTTCCAAGAAAGTGATGTTTTCCGCACTCGCGGTCGTTGCTGTGGGAGGCATCGCCTTTGCCATGACTCGCGAACCGGAAATCACCTATGAAACGCTCGCGGCCGATCGCGGCCCGGTCGTCCAAGAAGTGAGCGTTACCGGCTCTATCGCACCGTTCAAGCGGATCGATCTCCAGCCGGAAGTCGTCGGCAGGGTCACGGTCGTGCATGTCACCGAAGGCGACGAGGTCGTCACTGGTGACGTGCTCATCGAGCTCGATGCTCGCGACGTGCAATCGCGCATCGCTTCGCAACGCGCAGCGGTCGATTCCGCCCGCGCGCGCCTTGCCGAAGCTGTCGCTGGCGCGACGCCGCAGGAAGTCGCGGCCTCTGAAGCCGCTGTTGCTACGGCACGCTCTCGCCGCGACGCCGCGATTTCCGCGGAAGCCGACGCGCAGATTACCTACGCGAACGCTGTTTCCCGCGCCGACGCGCAGATGGCAGGCAAGCTCGACGCTTTCCTGCTCGCGTATGGTGACGCGGTGACGGCCGCGACGGACGCCATCGATCGTTTGTCCGCACCGTTGTTCACGACGGATAATTTCCTGACGTTCACGTCGTTGAACGCCATTGCGGAGACGAATGCCATCGCCACCCGCACGGCGGCGAAGGCAAAGCTCGTGCATCTCGTGCCTACCGTTGCCACGGTAAAACTCGTCGGCACGTCGGCTGCGGCGCTTGATGCGTACGCTGGCATCGTCTCCGACCTTGTTGCGGTCAAGACGCATCTTGAAGCTGCGCGCACGGTCTTGTCGTCAGCATCCGGCATCTCTTCGTCCACGCTCGCGACGTACCAGGCGAACGTGGGGAGCGCGATCGCGTCCGTCGATGCGACACTGCAGACACTCGCTGCCGGCAAGGCGTCCGTGGATCTGCAGACGCAGGTGAGCGCTAACGACATCGCGAACGCGCAGGCCGCGCTTTCCTCCGCAGCGTTCGCGGTCGACACCGCAGAGAAGTCGCTCCTGCAGGCGCAGGCGGACCTTTCGCTCAGGACGTCCGGTTCGCGGCCCGAGGCCATTGCTTCGCAGCGCGCGCTCGTCGCGGCAGAGGAGGCCGCGCTCTCCGGCCTGCTCACTGAGTTGTCTAAACGTCGCATCCTTTCCCCGCTCGACGGCGTCATTACGCGCGTCGGCGTGGAGCCGGGGGAGACGGCACAGCCATCCGTCGTCGCGGTGACGGTGAACGGCAAAGGCCGTTTCGAGATCGTCGCGAACGTTTCCGAGGTCGATATCGCCAAGATCGCGATTCAGCAGCCGGTACGCATCACGTTGGATGCGTTCCCGATCTCCGAGATTTGGACCGGTACGATCGCGTTCATCGATCCGGCGGAAAAAGTCCTCGAAGGTGTTATCTTCTATCAGACCAAGGTTGTCTTCGATGTCGAGGACGAACGTCTCCGTTCCGGCATGACCGCGAACCTGTCCATCGAAGCCGCGCGCCGCGATGACGTGGTCCGCGTACCGCTTCGCGCGCTTCGTGAGCGCGACGGCAAGACGTACGTGGAAGTCCTTACGGATGGTGCGCCTGTCGAGCGCGAAGTAACGCTCGGTATCGAGAACAACCAGCACGCCGAGGTCATCTCCGGGTTATCCGAAGGGGAGCTTGTCGTGACAGGGACGAACTGACGCTGCCATGTCCGTCGTCATCGCATTGCAGAACGTGATCAAGGAGTACGTCCAAGGCGACTCCGTGGTTCACGCGTTGGCCGGTGTCGACCTGACGGTCGAGCGCGGCGAGTTCATCGCGATCATGGGTCCGAGCGGCTGCGGTAAGTCCACGCTCCTGCACACCCTCGGGTTCCTTGACCGTCCCACGTCGGGGAAGTACCTGCTCGACGGTGTCGACACCACGACCTTGTCCGAAGACGCGCGCGCCGAAATCCGGAATCGTAGCGTCGGTTTCGTTTTTCAAGCGTTCAATCTGTTGCCGCGCACCACGGTGCTCGAGAACGTGCTGCTCCCGACCGCGTATTCCAAGAACGTCGATCCGGTCCGCGCGCGTGAGCGGGCGCTCATGCTCATCGACAAGGTTCGTTTGTCGCATCGCATCGACTCCAAACCCAACCAGCTTTCCGGCGGCGAAATGCAGCGTACTGCGATCGCTCGTGCGCTCATCAACGAGCCGTCGCTCATCCTTGCGGACGAGCCGACCGGCAACCTCGACTCCAAGACCAGTGACGAGGTGATGGATCTCATCGTCGAGCTCAACAAGGAAGGAAATACCGTCATCATGGTCACGCACGAGGACGACATCGGTCGGTATGCCAAGCGCATCGTGCGCATGAAGGACGGCCGCATCGTCTCTTCCTCATGACCATCTTTCGCGACTACCTCTATTCGCTCCGGTCGCTCGCTGCGGCAAAGAGTCGCACGATCCTGACCATGCTCGGCATCATCATCGGGGTGATGTCGACGCTTGCCGTTTCGGCGATTGGCCTATCCGCGCAGAAGCTCATTGTCGACCAGGTTTCGTCATTCGGGACGAATCTCATCGGCATCCTACCAGGCGGCAGCGACGAGAATGGCCCGCCAGCAATCGCGTTCGGCATCGTCGTAAAGACGCTGACTGCCGCTGACGCGCGCGCCTTAGCCGCGCTGCCGAACGTCATTGCGACGACACCGTACGTGCGTGGCACCATGCCGGTCACGTACCGCGGCGAATCGCGCGTGCTCGTGGTACAGGGGACGAACGAACGCCTCCCGGCCGTCGAAGAGACGGAGGTCGAGCGCGGGAGGTTCTTCAGCGCGGAGGATGTGGGGAGTTTCGCGCGCGTCGCCGTCATCGGTCCGCAGACGGCGGAGGATCTTTTCGGGTCGTCGGATCCTATCGGGCAGCGCGTCCGCGTGAAGGAGGTCACGTTCGAGGTCATCGGCATTACGAAGAAGCGCGGTGGGTCGCTGCTACAGGACCAGGACGGCATCGTCATGGTGCCGTTCACGACCGCGCAACGCCTGCTCTTTGGTATCGACTACGCGCACTTTGTCCGCGTCAAGGTAGATGAGGCGGCGAACATCGCGTCGGTTCGCCAGGCGACCGAAGAGCTCCTTCGCCGTCGGCATCGTATCGACGATCCGTCGAAGGATGATTTTTCCGTGCGGAGCACCGACCAAGCAGTGAGCATTCTCGGCAACGTCACGGGCGCGTTCAAAGGGTTCCTGCTCGCAGTCACCGCTATTTCGCTGCTCGTCGGCGGTATTAACATCATGAACATCATGTACGTCGCGGTGCGCGAACGGACGCGCGAGATCGGCCTGCGGAAAGCGGTCGGCGCGCGACGGGGGAGGAT
>CAZVED010000016.1:0-3026 GCA_964626205.1 uncultured Gammaproteobacteria bacterium | reverse complement strand
ATCGTCATCGGCGTGTTTTCGGTGACGCTCATCGTCTCGATGGGCTTGGGTCTCCGCGCGTACATCACGAACGAGATTTCCGCGTTCGGTAACGACTACGTTTCCGTGCAGCCGAAGACCCCGGGTCTTGCCGCGCGCGGTTCGTTGTTCGATCAGGCGTCCGGAGCGGGGGATTCTTCCTTGACGCTCGACGACGTTCGTGCGCTTGCGGACCCTGCAGTCCTTCCGTATACCGTCGCCGTGCAGGCGTCGCGTACCGCACAAGGCGTCCTCTCTGCAGGCGATCGGAACTTCACGTCGATGATTTTCGGTACGACCGCCAACTACGCCGCTTTTGATCCGCAGTCCAAGGTCGCATCCGGGCGGTTCTTTACCGAAGCCGAGGATCGCGCGATGGCGCAGGTCGTGGTTTTGGGACCCACGGCCGCGCGTCGGCTGTTCGGTCCACGCGATCCCATCGGCCAGAAGGTCCGTATCAAGGATGTTTCAGCGACCGTCATCGGTGTCTTCGAATCGCGCGGGACCGTGGCGTTCTTCGACTTCGATTCCATCGTCATGATGCCGCTGCAGCTCGTGCAGAAGCGTCTCGCTGGCACGGACCGTCTGAACGAAATCAACGTGAAGATCACGGATGTCGCGCTCATCCCGCAGGCGACGGACGACATCACGCGTATTCTTCGGCGACGTCACGGCATTACCGACCCGGCGAAGGATGACTTCCAGCTCATCACCGCGATGGAGATCATTGGACAGATTCAGTCAGTCACTGGCGCGGTAACCGTGCTCCTTGGCTTCCTTGCCGCCATCTCGCTGCTTGTCGGCGGTATCGGCATCATGACCATCATGCTTGTCGCCGTCGCCGAGCGCGTCCGCGAAGTCGGCCTGCGCAAAGCGCTCGGTGCGAAGGATGCGGAAATCGGCGCGCAGTTCCTCGCGGAGTCGGTCGTGCTGACGACGGTCGGTGGCATGCTTGGCGGCAGCGTCGCCGTCGCGGCAACCGTCGCCGCGGTGTTCTTCGCGCGATCGAGCGGGTTCGACGTGCCGTTCGTCATCTCGTTGCCGGCGTTCGGCGCGGCCGCACTCGTCTCGTCGGCCATCGGCATCATCTTCGGCATCTACCCCGCGCGCAAGGCGGCGAAAGTTGACCCGATTACCTCGCTCCGTTCAGAATGATCGTACCTATGCCAGCACGCCACGCCGACACCCCGCCAGAAATCCACGCGAGCATGTTCTTCAAGTACCACGCGTGCCCGCATTGGCTGTGGTTCGACCGGTTCGGTGACCCGGAGAAGAAGAAGGAGCCATCGGATTTTCAGATGCGACTCTTGGAGCAGGGTATCGCGCACGAGCGCGACGTCATCGCGGACCAGGAGTACGTGGAGGTGCAGGGCGCGACGCGGGAGGAACGCGCCGAGCGGACGCTGGAACTCATGCGCGACGGCGTCGAGCGTATCTACCACGGCGTACTCGTCGCCGGAGATATGGTCGGCGAGCCGGATATTTTGGAGAAACGCTTGGACAAGGGCTCTGGGTTCGGCGCGTATCACTACGTCGCCATCGACATCAAGAGCGCCGAGAAGCTCAATGACGCGCACAAGTATCAGATCGCTTTCTACGGCGATCTGCTGAAAGCCGTACAGGGAACGCGCCCGGAGTACGGGTATGTTTTGAACCGGCATCGCGTTGCCATCGGGTTTTCGTTGCGTGAGTTCGATGATCAGTATCGCGAGGCGCTCGCTGCAGTGCGGAAGACGCTCGCAGGGGATTGTCCGGCTCCGCATTTGTCGAGCGGCTGCAAACAGTCGCCGTGGTTCGCGGAGTGCAAGGCGCTCGCCGAAGAGACGAACGATATCGCCCTCTTATATAACGTGAAGCGCAAGACCATGCAGGCGTTGCGTGCGGCCGGCATTCGCACCGTGGCGGACGCTGCGGCAATGGACGTTGCCGCGCTTGCGGATTCGTCGACCGCGATGAAACACAAGACGCTCGTGCGTATCAAGCTTCAGGCGGAGGCGCTGCTTTCCGGAACGCATCTCATCCGCAAGCCTGCGCGGTTTCCCGATGTCGCGACGGAAATTTTCTTCGATATCGAAGGCGATCCGATGCGACAGGTCGAGTACCTGTTCGGATTCCTCGTGCGAAGCGGTGGAACGGAAGCGTACGTGCCGATTCTCGCCGAGCGCCCGGAGGACGAGGAAAAGATGTGGCGTGCGTTCCTGGACTGGATCGCGGAGCTTCCGGAACCGTATGCGGTCTACCACTACGGAGCGTACGAGGCATCACGCCTCTCCTCGCTCGCCGCGCGGTACGGATCCTCGAAAGCGCTCGAACGGTTCCGTGACCGCCTCATCGATCTCAACGAGATCGTGAAAGACGACGTCGTGTTCCCGCTCTATTTCTACAGCATCAAGGACATCGGCACGTACATCAAGTTCGAGCGGCAAGGAAAGATCACGGGTGGTGGAGATTCCATTTCGTACTACGAGCGCTGGATCGAGGAAGGGGACCGTGGCGCGCTCGACGCGGTCATCGAGTACAACACCGATGACGTCGTCGCGACACGATGGTTGAAGGATTGGTTGGCGATGGAGTCGGGGAAGGTGGGGGTGGCGTAGCCTCCGAGGAGAAAAGTCGCTACTATAGCCGCATATGCCGAAACACCTCATCTCCTACGATCACGCTTCCATGCATGCCCGAGCCGTCGGCAAAGGCGGTCAGACTCCGGCTCAGCACGCGCGCCTTTTGAAACGCCTTGCCGTCGTCCATCGTGCCATGAAAGCGCACAACCGCGAGGGCGCGTACGGTTTCGCGACCATCCCGTATCGCACGGAGGAGTTGGCAGAAACGAAACGCCTCGCTGCCGCGCTGAAGAAAGAGTTCCGCACGCTCATCGTGGTCGGTATCGGCGGTTCCGACCTCGGTGCGCGCGCGCTCGTCGCCGCGCTCGGCAGTAAAAAGAAGGGTGCCATGGACATCCGTTTCATCGGGGCCAACACGGACCCAGACGAGCTCCGGGCGTTGCTTGC
>CAZVED010000015.1:5563-19805 GCA_964626205.1 uncultured Gammaproteobacteria bacterium | reverse complement strand
ATGTCCCAACGATTGCAATGTGCTCACGATACGCAATTTCGTCGCTGGAGAAACACGAGCGAAAACAACCGCATCCTTCATGAGGCCCGCGAAGGCAGTGTCGTTGAAACCCGCGATTTCGTCTTCGGTGTGAACTCCGCCTTTCGCATCAGTGTCCATGAGTCCGACTCCTTTCGCGATAGCGACAGCCGTTGGTTTCTGATCGCCGGTAATCATGACGACACGAACACCCGCTCCACGCGCGCGAGCAATGGCCTTGGCGACACCTGTTCGCGGCGGATCGATTATGCCAACGAGACCAAGCAGAGTGAGGCCGCCGAGATCCGCATCGATGATGCCGTCCTGCGCCATCGGCATTTTCTTATGCGCGACACAAAGAATGCGCATGACACGCTCCGCCATGCCGGCGTTCGCGACGGCGAACCGCTTCTGCATAAGGTCGTCGAAGGCACTCTTCCGTCCGCGAAGAAGAACCGTATCGACGCGCGAAGCAAGCACGTCGTACGCGCCAACGACGAAAAGGTGTCGCGACCGCTTTCCGGAAAGACCCATCTGTTCGTCCAACACCGCACGATACTTCCGGTCCGAAGAAAACGGAATCTCGGCGACGGTACGGTACTCCTTGGCAAGAACAGTCTTTCCAAGACCCGCTTTCTCCGCAAGAACGGCCATGGCGCCTTCGGTTGGATCACCGACGATGCCCGCACGTCCGTCCTTCCACTCAATCGAGGCCTTCGCACAACGACCTGCAGCCTTGAGTAGCAGATCGATCTCCTCGATCTCTGCCGGCCGGATGACGGTATCACCGACGAGGAACTCCCCTTCCGGCACCCAGCCCTCACCCGTGACGTCGATATCGTACGCTCCGGTGACCACGTGCTCCACGGTCATCTTGTTCTCAGTGAGCGTACCGGTCTTGTCCGTACAGATGACATCGCAGACGCCAAGCGTCTCGACGGACGGAATGTGCCGAATGACCGCATTCCGCTTGGCCATACGCTGCACACCGATGGCAAGCACGACCGCGAGCACGGCAGGCAACCCCTCAGGAATCAATGAGACCATCATCGCTACCGCGAAGAAGAACATCTCCCCGGCAGCGAACCCTCGAACCATTCCGGCAATAAACAAAATGCCAGCGAGGACGATGGCGAGGATGCCAAGCTGACGGCCAAGACGATTGATACGCACCTCGAACGGTGTCTTTTCACGCGTGATGCGCTGCAAAGAAACCGCGATTTGACCGAACTCGGTGCGCTCGCCCGTTTCTACGACAACAGCACGTCCTTCGCCGGAGACGACCGCCGTACCCATCCACACCATCGACGTCCGATCGCCAATTGAGGCATTAGCACGTGCGGAAGCGACATCTTTCTGGACCGGAGACGATTCGCCGGTAAGCGATGCTTCTGCGGTCGAGAGATCGTTCTCCAAAAGCAGCCGAGCGTCGGCCGGAACATGATCACCTTCCTGGAGCAGGATGATGTCGCCAGGAACAAGCTCTTCGGCGGAAATACGGCTGACCTTCCCTTCACGCATCACTGACGCTTCATGCACAATGAGCGACCTCAGCTTGCGGATAGCCGTCTCGGCACGACGTTCTTGGAAGAATCCGAAGAATACATTGACCATTACTGCGATAAGAATGGCGATGGCATCCTTCGATTCGTGCGCGAGGAACGAAATCACCGCTGCGGCAAGCAGGATGTAGATGAGAGCGCTATTGAACTGCCGGAAGAACGCACGGACAACGGATTCCTCCTTTTCTTCCGGAAGCGCGTTGCGACCGACTTCTTCACGACGGCGCAAAACCTCGTCGTCCGTCAGGCCGCGCTCATGATCCGCACGCAACGCACGGACGGCTTCCTCGGCGGCCAGCGCATGATAAGGATGGTTCGGCATGACGTGCGTCCTTTAGCCTTGGATGATCAAGAACGCAAGATACGTCGCATAACAGGCAAGAAATCCCGCACCTTGCCAGCGCTCCAGTTCGTGCCGCTTACCGACGTACATGAACGCGAACAGCAGGGCGGTGAAGCCGATAGCGACGCCGATATCGATGAATGCCGACGCCGAGAACGGAAGGGGCGTGATGACGGCGGCGATAGCGAGCACCAGGATAATGTTAAGGATGTTGGATCCGACGACGTTCCCGATGCCGATATCAGTCTCCCCTTTCCTGACCGCCACGACGGACGTAACCAGTTCCGGCAAGGACGTTCCGACCGCGACGATGGTGAGACCAATGAGTTTCTCGGAAAGTCCGAGCGTCGTGGCGATGAGGACCGCGTTATCCACGACGAAGCGGCCGCCGATAACCAGCATGACGATACCGATGACGACGTCCCATCCAGACCGCGCCCAGGAGAACTTTCCGACCTGTTGTGCAGGAAGATCCGGCTCGGAGCGTGCGGCGCGCGCGCCCGCAACGAGGTAGTACAGGAAAATAGACAGCATCGAGAGCAGCGCGAGGCCGTCGATGCGCGATAACGTGTTCACTGCAGAACCGTCCAGGATGATATCGGACGCCATCACGCCAGCAAGTACGATGACGAGGAGCGCGAACGGTATCTCCCGCCAGACAATGCTGATCTGCACCCGTAACGGGACGAGGAGCGCGGAGACGCCGAGGACGAGCGCGATGTTCGCGATATTGCTGCCGACGACGTTACCGATGGCGATGTCGCCTGTTCCACGCAATGCGGCAAGGACATTGACGACAAGTTCCGGCATGGACGTTCCGAGCGCCACGACCGTAAGGCCGACCAACAGAGCAGAGACGCCGAAACGTAACGCGAGGCTCGATGCACCACGCACGAGCACATCGGCGCCGCGCACGAGCAGCATGAATCCGATGAGAATGATGACGATCTGGACGATCATAGAGCTCCTTCTTTCGTTAATAATGCGCGCTTCGCTTTGCTCCCCCCGCGGTTATAGTCCCCGATCTTCCCATCGGAACGAATGACGCGATGACAGGGAACGTTGGGGTCGTAGTTGCCTTTCATCAGGGTTCCCACGGCGCGAGCAGCTCCGGGAAATCCAGCCTTTGAAGCCACTTCCTTGTACGTCATCGTCTTACCGCGCGGAATGGCAACAACGACCTTCTTCACCTTTTCAGCGAACGTCGCCTTCATAGGTCATGCCAGTTCCTTCAGATCCGCGAGCACCTCCTCTGCGTGCTCGGAAGGCTTCACGGTCGGATACACCTTCGCGATCTTTCCCTTCGGGTCGATGAGGAACGAGACCCGATGGATACCCATGTATTCGCGGCCCATGAACTTCTTCTTGCCCCAAACGCCGTACGCCTCAACAATCTTCTTATCCTCGTCGGCGAGCAACGTGAACGGAAGGTCGTACTTATCGACGAACTTCCGGTGCTTCTTCACCGGATCGATACTCACACCGAAGACGGTCACCTTGAGCTTCTTGAACTTCGGCCAGTTATCGCGGATCGTACAGGCTTCCTTGGTACATCCCGGAGTGTCATCCTTGGGATAGAAATAGAGCAGGACCCAGTTCCCCTTCTCGTCGGAAAGACTGCGAATCATGCCGTCCTGGTCGGCTACGGAAAATATGGGCGCGACGTCTCCTTGCTTGAGCATCATAGTACGGGAACGATACCATACTGACCGCACATTGACACCGGACGAGCCGCGTGCGACAGTGGTACATCGTCCTTTGACGGAAATGGAGGCAATGATGCCAAAAGAACGCGATCAGACGGATATGTTGCCCGAAGACATCCATGCTGCACGCCCCTGTAACGGCTGTGCTCGGCACGGCATCTGTCTCGTACGATTCACGCACGACCTCCTCATGGAAATGGAACTTCCGGACGTGCGGCAGGTCCACCTCCTGAGCTCCTGCAACGGCTTCATCCCCGCCGTCGATGCCGGCGACATCGTGCACGACATGCAGCCGGACCTTGCGACCGCCGGCGTCACGCATCTCTGCGCCGACTGCCCAGACGTCGATACGTGCGGACCGCACCGTGCGCTGAAAGAATTACGCGAGCTTGCCGCAAAGAACGGCCTGCTCGTGACATTCACGACGGTCTGCTGCGCGACCCGAACGCGTCCGCGAAAACGGCTACTGCAGATTATCGAGCAAGATGAACCCAAGCATTCCTGATACCCCCTACGAAAACCCCGCGCAGTGTTGCGCGGGGTTTTTCTTCGGATATGTTAGCCGACCGAGAACTCGATCTTCGTCGTCCAAACACCCTCGGCATCCTTCACGACATCGGCACGGACCTGCGCCGTCGTAATATGCGCCCCGCGTGTCTCGATAGGTCGTCCGAGCAGTTCACCGACCGCCTTCGTCGCGGTAATGAGCGAGAACCGTACGCCGTCGTAGATTTCCTTGCGTTCAATGCCGGTATCGATGGCATGTTGCGCCAGCGCCTCCATGAGCCCATTGAAGTCTGAGGCTTCTAACGTAAACGCGCGCTCGACCTCTTTCTCCGGCCCGGGCGACGGCGCCATCGCCGCAGCAAGCGCCCCGATAGCAGCGGTCATAAGACCAGCCTTGGTCGAAGCGGCGAGATCGGCGAAAATGGCTTTTCCTTCCTGCTGCAAAGTATGCGTTATCATTCTTGAAGTATACCATTTATCCACACCTTTGGAAAGAGGGGTCACTGCCCAAAACGCATCACGTCCAAGCTGAACGCTCCACCTCCCGCAAAGACGAGCGCGGCAGCAGCAGCAAGCAAGACCGCATCCAGCTCCCATCCAGTGCGGTCTGACGCGGTAAATGGCGCATGTAACATCTCGATTTTGTAGTAGATGGCACCAAGCGCGATGATAGCCAATCCCCACGCCGCGATGCGCGTAAACGCTCCAGCAAGAACCGCAGTGGCACAGATCGGTTCAATGACAGCGAGCACCTGCATGACACGGACATACCGCGCCGAACGCCGGGAATGAAGGCGCCCTTTCCAGAACGATGACTTCTTTCGACCGTGCACGAGGAATACCACGGCAACGACGATACGAAGCAGAAGCAGACCCCAATCCAACGGGTGGTACGATGCCGCGAACAGGACGTTCATAGCGCGTTAATCTTCGCTGCCATGATGAAATCGTTCACCGAGAGACCGCCGATGGCATGCGTGAACAGCGTCACGGTCACCTTGTTCCAGCCATGCAGGCTGAGATCCGGATGGTGCCCCTGTTCCTCCGCGACCGCGCCTGCACGGTTCACGAACGCGAGCGCTGCCGCGAAATCCTTAAACACGAACGTCCGGACGATTTTCGTATCGTCAATGATCTTCCACTCCGGAACCCGGACGCGATAGGTCTCGATATGCGCGCGGTCCATCGGAGGGATACCACCTTCGCAAGGGACACATGTTCCATTCACAAGGTCTTCCATAGATGCCTCCAGTATACCCGTTCGCGGTGACGGGAACAAAAAACCGCCGACACATGACGCGTCGGCGGCAAAAGAATTCACTTACTTGGTTCGTTGTTCACCATGCGCTGAACGATCGCGGCTTCGGCGAGCAGATCCTCGTTGGAGAACGTACGGCGGATGATGGGCTTCCAATCGTTGGTCGACTTCGACATGTCCTCAGGAAGGACCGAGCGGAACCACGAAAGGTGCGGGGAGAGCTCCCCCGTCTCGGGATTCCGGCGCGTGTACTGTAGTACTTGTCCGTTGTGGATGCGATCCTTCGGGTCGCGGGATTCCTCGAGCTCGCGCCACTCGCGCTGCGTCATGCGCTCCAACAGGAATCGCATGGTCCACATCACTTCGCCGTGACAGACCCAGAGCACACGTTTGTCCGTGAACCCCTCGTGCAGTCCGAACATCGGCTGCCACAGGCGGACGGCGGTATCGAGAATGGATTCGCCGTTCGGCGGCGCCGCGTTGAACGAATCGGCTTCCATCCGCTGCCTGTGCAGGGCGAACGTGGCAGCGGAACGCATCTCGTCCGTCAGCACGTCCCAGTCGCCCCAGTCGCGTTCCTGGATGCGCGGATCGATGCGCCACTGCGCGTCGATGATGCCAAGATGCGCGGCGGTCTCCATGGCACGCGTGGCGCCGGAGCAGACATGCAGGTCGAACGGTGGCGCGAGGTTCTCGCGGATCCATTTGCCTGTGGCTTTCGCTTGAGCGATACCCTTGTCTGTGAGGCGGAACGACACGCTGTGCCGTTCGTAGAACCCTTCCGGTACCTCGTGCCCGAGCCCCTTCTCCGCGAGCTTCTTTGCACGATTCCCTTCGGACTCACCATGGCGCACGAGCGTGAAATCGATGGGCATGGTCATACATCACCCCCTTTTCTCTTGAATGAACGTGGCTCGACAATAGGGCGAAAAGAGTCACTTGTCAATGTTGAAGATGAAGAAAAGAAAAGGACCTACCGACACGAGTCGGTAGGTCCATGTGGGTCAGCGCTCGGACGCAGCGAACGTCCGGATGGCGCCATCGGCACGAGGGTCGCTCGAAACCTGTTCCTCGACGACTCCGGCACTTCGCGTTCCGGAAGCCATGCGCGCGACCTGCGGTTGAACGGCCTCAAGACGATCCTCACTGCCGCCACCCCGATACGCACCAATGCTCGGAGCGTCCGGATCCGACGTGCGGAGGACCTTACGCGTCGCCTCCGTCGCCGGCATGGTCGGCTTCCAGTCGCTGTTGTCCACGACCGAACCGATCACGACCGGATCCACCTTTGGCTGCACCGTGGTGGGGCGCAACGCCTTCGGCATGGTACGAACCGTTGCCGACGAGGTGATGTCCTCCATCACCGGCGTGCTGGTCGGAACCGGCAGAATGACCGCCGGCATGCCGAACATCGTCGCTGCGCGCGGCTTGACGTACATCGGTGCAGGCTTCGCCGCAACGACCGCGTCAGCCGTCTTCTTCCCGACATCCGCAGTCGGGTCGTAGGTGACTCGCGTCGTGCGCCACTCCTGCAGCGAGTGGAACGCGCCTGCCGCGAACGCCGCACGATGAAGCGCACTGTCGAG
Source organism: uncultured Gammaproteobacteria bacterium (assembly GCA_964626205.1). Classification (GTDB taxonomy): domain Bacteria; phylum Patescibacteriota; class Patescibacteriia; order SG8-24; family SG8-24; genus CAZVED01. The sequence goes on along the minus strand of CAZVED010000015.1, from coordinate 12,825 downwards.
CGGGATGTTATCCGGCGATTCGAGATGACGGATGATGTGCTCCGTCGTCGCGAACTCGCTCGACGTACCGACGACACCCATGAAGTACGCGCCCAGATCGACGATGCCGTCGACGCCAGGCTCCGCATGGGCAGCGCCATACAGGTCGAGCAGGAACGCGAGGTCCTTCGAACCGTTCACCACGAGCGTGACCGTCGACGCCTTGAGCGCGCCGCGCACCGCGTCGTTGATCCAGCCCTCGAACCGTTCGACGATCTCACGGACCGTCGCACCGCTCCTACATCGCTCCTCGAACACGGCGTGCGTCAGGAGCCCTTTGCCGATGACGTCGAAGTGGCGTGCCTTGTCGAGCTTTGCCGCGGCCTCGAACGGCATGACCTCTCCGCCGACATCGCCGCCGACGATGGCCGCCATCTCCATGACGCTGTGCGCCCGGACGTTGCCGCCGGTCGTCCGCATTCCCAAACCGATGATGAGATGCATGTATGCCTCCAAAGAACTGTTGGTCCTCAAAATGAGAACCTGTCACGATAGCACGAAATAGCCTTATTGTCAATGCTGGCAGACAAAAAATAGGCTCAGATTTCTCTCCAAGCTTATCTTTCTCTGCTTAATTACTGAACTGGAAGTACCTGTCCGTCCCATTCACGCCCAAAACATCCGCCTGCAGGACGCCTGTCCCGCCGCCCGGAGTCGGCTCGGAAAGCGTCGGAAGCGTGACCTCCTCTTCGGCATGTTCGAGGTTCGCGTAAAGCGCACACCGCTTACCGTCAGCAGAGACTTCGTAGACGTACCGTGTCTGCTCGACGGTACCCGTCTTCGGATCCTTCGGTGTCGTGGGATACAGACGGGACAGGTTCGCGTTCTTCGCGCGAAGCTCGTCAAACAGCGGCGCGAGGTCGTATGCTCCGGCACCGTCGTCCGGCATGATGCACCCGGCGGACATGAACCGCCCGATCTGCGCGAGGTCGGCCTTGCGCTTGGCGTCCCTCCCCCTATCGCGACCGCTCATGAGCGAGACGGTCGCGACGGTCGCAAGCGTGCCGATGATGGCGACGACGACGAGAATCTCAACGAGAGAAAAACCTTTTTTCTTGTCTTTCGATGCATCGAAGACAAGCGAGGCGGAATTGACGCAAAACCGCTTACCGGTCGGGGTCGGACCATCGTCGAAAACATGTCCGAGATGCCCGCCACAACGAGCACAGAGCGCTTCTATCCGTCGCATGCCGAGAGAATCGTCGGTATCGGTGGCAATGACCCCCGGCTCTGCAGGGGCAAAGAAACTCGGCCAGCCGCTGCCCGAATCGAATTTCGTATCTGATGCAAAAAGCGTCGCGCCGCAACCCGCGCAGCGGTACGTTCCGTCCTCTTTCATGTCCAATAACTCCCCCGTGAACGGCGGCTCGGTACCCTTCTCACGCAGCGCGTGGAATCGTTCAGGTGTCAGCTCCGCACGCCACTCATCGGGGCGTTTCTCGATCTTCTCCATGCGGGGAAAGCGTTACGTCTCGATGACGGTTATAGGTTCTCCTACAGTATAGTCGAAGAAGAGCGCGTCGGAAACGTCATCCACCATCGCCGCCCATCCGGTACCGTACAGCCGTTCGGCGAGCTCCGGCGTCGTGACCCAACGTAGCGTGCCGTTCGCGGTGACCGCGTACACCTTGGGGTCCGTCGTAATCTTCACCATGCGGATACCCGGACGGTACGTGACATTTCTCCCAAGCGGGAGCGACGCCAGCGTCTCCGGCGTCACGATGGCGACATTCGCGAATCCCGAATACCAGCTCATGTACACACGCTGATTCGGAAACCCGTGCCGCTTTCCGTCCGCGCCGCAGAAATAGACCGTCGTCGCGAGATCGGTCTTGATGAGCGAGCCTGGCGCGCAAGCCGGGCTTCCGACGCCCGTCCATCCTTTATCCGTGCCGATATCCGTCGCACGTTCGATCTCCGCGCTCAGGTTGAACCCGCCTTGCCTGCGCGCGGCGAGCAGGCTTTCGTACGGATTGAGCGCGGTTCCTCCGTACCGCATTTCGAAATGCAGATGCGCACCGACGTGCTCCGCGTTGCCGGAATCCCCCATCCATCCGATGAGCTGCCCGGCCGTGACGCGTACGCCGCGACGGATGCCCGGTGCATACGCGTACTGCGTCCCGCCCATGCCGTCGTCCGTTCCAGGCGTATCGTTGTTGACGTGGAGATAGTGATACGTATACCCCTCGTCGTCCTCGATAGTGATGGCATACCCCCAACTTGCCTCCGGATCTACGACTGAGCGGACCCTGCCATCAACAGCAGAAAGCAACGGCAACATCTTCGCGCCGATAAGGTCGTTACCTTCATGTGTACGCCCACCGCTGCGAGGTTCACCGAAGTCATCATGAAACGTGACCTCACCATCCACCGGGAAGGTAATGGCGCGGATTGTCGCAGCATTCGCGACCGGAACGACAGCCCCCGCCGCAAGGACGACGGAGAGCAGTACGTTCACGATGGATGAAAGGAGGTCTTTTCGCATGAAACAGCTGACGTATGAGTGCAGAGCTTCTTACTGTGCGATTGTCGCGGCATTGTATCGCATAAGCTCGATATAGCTCTCCCGGCCTGGAACGCCACCGCCTTCGGGATCAAGTACGCGCACTTCGAGACCGTTGTCTTCGACAAAGCTCGCGATGGACGCCACGCCGGCTCCGGGTTCCGCGAACAGGATACGCACGTCTGCATCACGAATGGCCTGAATCAATCCGGCAAGATACGCAGGTGTCGGCTCACGGGCAGCTGTCGGCTCGTACGTACCGACGACCTCGAGGCCGTACGCGTCAGCAAAGTAATACCACGCATCATGCAGTGTCACAATGTGCGGATCCGAGACTGCAGACAACGTTTCACGCAGTTCGGCATCCAGCACCATGAGCTCTGCCGCGTATCGCTCGAACCGCTCATTGAGCGCGATAGCATGGCTCGGAAACCGTACTGACAGGTCGTCGCGCACGGTCCGCGCTATGGTGACGGCGTTCCTCGCATCCAACCAGTAATGCGGATCGATCGGACCATGGTCGTCTTCACCCTCATGGTCGTCTTCCTCCTCATCCCCGTGCTCCGAGGATTCCCGAAGGGTAATACCCTTGTCGACGACCACATAGCCGGCGTGCACCTGGTCACGCACCGCGAGCGCCCACTCGTCCAGACCATGACCGATGGCGTAGATGGCCTCGATGCCGGAAAGGCGGCGTAGGGCAGACGGCGTGAGTTCGTACGTATGCGGGTTGGCGCCGGAGGGAAGGATGAGTTCAACGCGGACATCGTCGCCTGCGACATTCCGGACGATGTCGTACAACGGGAAAACCGTTACCGCAACGGACGGACGGCTATCAACGACAGCGGCAGGAGCAATCTCGCGTTTGGACTGATCTGGATACGCCAGAAACGCGACGGCAGATGCCGCGATGATGAGCCCGAAAAGAACACGAGTGACTGTTTGCTTCGACATGGCAATGCTCGTCTAGGAGATTTATTGATGAATGTCTTGTCCGTTCTCGACAAACGCGTTGTAGGCCTGTTCGTCGCCGTACGGCAAATATGCCTTCTCGAGTTCCGGCGGCATGATGACAGGCTGAGCATGCCGGATGCCGCACCAGAATTTCTCGGTCTCCGTGGCGATGGCGGACACGTAGCGATACACGCCGTTCACGTATCCGCAGTACGCGCAGTTGAGCTTCTCGTACCAAGCGAGGTACGGGAGTTTTGCGCGATCCACGACGCTGATGAAATCTCCACGGTTCACATACGGAAGGCCGTACAACGGGAAACAGATGCGATGATAGACCTCCATGCAGAAATCTACGAACACTGCCGGAATGACCATCGCGTAGATGAAGGGGGCGGAGATATAGAACTTCAAGGCGAGGTATTTATGGTGTTTGCGTTCGATCTTCTGTTGCATAACATTGGATGAGGTACAACAAGTACTCCTGATAGCTTACCACCGCTGCGAGAAGAAAAGAAAACCCCCTCTGCCGAATGGCAGAAGAGGTAGAGTGAACGGCTACCGCGGTTCGCGGAGCATTTCGAAGAGCGCATACAGTCGCTCATCGGTCTTGGGCTGCCCCGGCGCGACCTCGTCGGAGAACTTTTCCAACGTCTCGCGATACCGGTCGACCGTTGCACGCATGTGCGCCTCCATCGAGGCGCCCATCAGCATGGTCCGCATCGCTTTCGCCGGATCCGGCACCACCTGCACGTACCGTTCCATCCTGTCGGGACGACGAGGCGAAACCTCGATGAGCGTCGGGCGGTCTCCTGTTGCGGAAAGGACGCCGTCGATTTCCCTGCGGACCTCTGCCTCGTCGTATCGACGGATTTGCGGCGCAAGGACTCCGTGGCAACGGTCGGTCATACCGAGCTCCGCCGCGACGGCAATGAACGCGTCCACGTGCTTCTTCGCGTCGTCGACGCAGAAGATGTGCGTGTCGGGATCCTTCAGGAACGACTGCAGGATGATGCGATAACTGTCGGACTTCGGCTGGTGGCCGACGAACAGCTGCCACCGGATCGGGATCCCGCTCCCCTGCATGAGCAGAAAGAACATGACGCGCAACGCCAGGAACGAGGACCGTGCGGTCACGATGTCCTGCGAGGTCTGGAGACCCGGCTCACCGCACCGGTTCGCGAGAGGAGCCCACGGACCCCACTCAAGCGGTTGCGTGACGAGACGTTCCTCGAGCTGGAAGTACTTCCGGACGTCGTAGCCGAGAACGCCGAACGCGTCGTCGCTGCGGCCGGAGACGAGGACGTGATCGACGTCCCAGATGATGTGCACCTTCTTGCCGGCGGCAACGAGCCGACGGATACGGAGCTCTTTCGCCCGGATGAGACGTTCGCAGGCACGGAGTTCTTCCGGCGTACTCGGTTGAAAAGACATCACGCGCTCCTTCCGACCCTTGCAGGTCCGCGCCCACCGTACCATGTCGACAGCGCACGTCAACGCTGCTACCATGGCAGCACTATGCGCGTCCCCAAACGCCGCGGCGAAGAGCTTGAACGTGCCTCCCGCGAGGAAGACAACTACATGACCGCCGCGAAACGCGACCGTCTCCGCAAGACGCTCCGCGACATCGAGGAGGTCCAACTCCCGCAGGCGCGGGAGGATCTTCGCGTCGCACGAGAGATGGGCGATCTTTCCGAGAACGCCGCGTATTCCGAAGCAAAAGGTCGCACGCTGCGTCTCACCGCACGCGTCCACTCCCTCGGCGAACGCATCCGCAACGCCATCATCATCGAGCAGGGTTCCGACGACGGTACGGTCTGCATCGGCTGCACGGTGACCGTCACCGTCAACGGCAAACGCCGCACGTACGAAGTCCTCGGCTCGCAGGAAACCGCACCCTCCGACGGACGCATCTCCTACCGCTCCCCGCTCGGTGCCGCACTCCTAGGACATGCGGCCGGCGACGAGGTCAGTATCGACGCGAACGGACGGCGCATCACCTACCGCATCGAGGCGGTGGAATAAAAAAACGGCCCGACAAGGGTCGTTTTAACGTTCCAAGACGAGGACGTTGACCCCATCGGGGTCGACGACACGCAGGAGCGGTTTGTTCGCCGGCGCATACGTGCCATGTGCGACGATTACCCCCGGGCACAGGAGCGGAAGCGCGAGGTCGAGGAGGGCGACACTGTCGACATGGACGACGATGCGAATGTGTCTGCATGCATCGCGGCGGCGCAAGGACTGGAGAATCGGGTAGATCTCCAGCGCGTGTCCGCCGAGTTCGCAAGCGAAGTGCTCAGGACCTTCATCGTGACGTTCGGCACAGAACGTGAGGCCGAGCGCTTCGTAGAAACGGCGGGTCACTGCGGGATCCTTGGCGTACAGGACGATCGAGATGGAAGGAGCGGTCATGACGGCATGGTACGCCGGGACCGCGCTCCGGTCAACGCGGCGACGTATCCGTAGTAGCGTGCCAGCGGTCTTCCCACTTCGTCTCCAACTCCCGCGCACCATCTTCATCGAATCCGAAGTAGTGCGCGATCTCATGCCAGACCGTATGACGCACGACCTCGTCCACGGAAATGCCAGCATGCGCCGCCTCATCGAGAATGGCGTCACGAAACAGCGTGATTTTGTCCGGCAACATGCCGGAACGGTCGCCGGCGAACTCGGAAAGCGGGACGCCTTCATAGATGCCGAGCAGGTCGCAGAGCTCTTCCGTTCCGTCCGGCAACTCGATCGTCTCCTCGCCCGTGCGCGCGACACGCTCATCACCGTCCTCCACCACGATAGCGAGGTTCTCCAACCGTTCCCGGAATTTCTCCGGAACTGCCGCGATGGCTTTTTCGATGACGACCTCAATCTCCGCGTGAGTCATATGGACCAGTATAGCCAAGCCTCGACGAGGCGGAAACTGTACATCTGTACGGGCCTCGTGCTACGTTCACTCCATGATCGACATCCGCAAAAACTCCGCTTGGCGCGACGGACTTCTCTCGGGAGAGGTCTCTTCGCGATAGCGTGTCCGCACCACAGGAACGATGTCGCCGACAGCCCTCCTCTGAGAGGGCTGTTTTGTTTCATTCATCATGTCACCTATGCAAAACGTCATCACCAAGAAAGGTCTGAAACCTGGACCGACCGTCGCCATCTTCGGCGGCATCCACGGTAACGAGCGTGCCGGTATCCTCACTATCGACCGCCTCATGCGCGAGCTTGCGCCTACTGCCGGGACCGTTCACCTCGTCCATGCCAACCCGCCAGCCATCGGCGCGAACGTACGCCTCGTCACGAAAAACATGAACCGCCTTTTCGTCCGTGAACGCGAACGGACGGACTGCTACGAAGACCGTCGAGCGGACGAGCTCATGGACCTGCTCGATACGTGCGACGCGCTCTTGGACCTCCACTCCTACCCATCTCCGTACGACCCAGAACATGCCACGCCGTTCGCTATCTGCGAGACGCCGAGCCTCGGCATTGCCGCACTGCTCGACGTACCGATCGCGGTGAGCGGATTCAGCGACGCCGAAGCCGGCGGCACGGACGGCTATATGTACCGCAACGGAAAATCTGCCGTCTGCGTGGAACTCGGCAGCATCGAACGACCAGACCTGTTCCTCGACCTCGGCATGCGCGTCGCGACCGCGTTCCTCGCGCGTTTCGGCTGCGTGGAAACGTCCGTCCCTGCGCCATTGCACCTCCAGCGTCATCTGCGCCTGACGTCCTTCCGCAAGAAACGGAGCGAACACTTCGCATTCACGCG
>CAZVED010000015.1:0-5463 GCA_964626205.1 uncultured Gammaproteobacteria bacterium | reverse complement strand
CCGCTCCGTGCTACCATGACAGCAGTATGAGACTCTTCTCAAAACGCATCGATCCGAAAGAGCTGCTCGCGGAAATCACGCTCGTGATCTCGTCCGTCTTCATCTTCCGCGGCCTATGAACGCTCTTGGACTACGTTCCAGCCATGAACGGAATACCGGCACTCTGGGCGTCATTCTTGCTCGGTACGGCAGCCACCATCATCGCGCTACGGTACTTACTGCGGAGGTAAGCGGTACATCATCACGCTCCGTCGTACGCGCGCTGCAGCTCCGCGATATCGAACTTCTTCATCGCAAGGAACGCCTTCGTGACACGGGCGACTTTTTCCTTATCACCGCTCGCCATCATCTCGTCCATGATCGTCGGAGAAATCTGCCACGAGACACCGTACTTGTCCTTAAGCCAACCGCACTGCTCGGACTCGGGTACCGCGGAAAGCGCGTCCCAGTAGCGGTCGATCTCCTCTTGCGTGTCGCAGCGCACGAGCAACGAAACGGCTTCGCTAAACCCGAACTCGTGCATGCGAGCGCTATCCATGGCCGCGAACCACTGACCTTCAAGCTGGAAGTCCTCGAACATGATAGTTCCTGCCTTGTCCGGTTCCATGCCATCAGGATACCGCGCAATGATGCCCTGCTTGGCGTCCTTGAAAATCGAAAGATAGAACCCCATGGCTTCCTCAGCTTTCCCGACGACATCGCCAACAAACAGCATCGACGGGACGATGGTCGGACGCGGCTCCCCTTCCGGATCCGTCAGGATGAGCTGCCACGAGACGCCGTACTTGTCCTCAATCCAACCGTACCGCTTGCTGAAGGGGTATGTGTCGAGCGGCATGAGCGCCTTGCCGCCATCGGAGAGCTTCGCCCAGATCGCATCCAGCTGTTCTTGCGCGTTCTCCATGCGCGACGGGTCGAAATTGACCATGAACGAGATCGACGGGTTTATTTTGAAGTATGGACCCGCGCTAATGGCCATGAACTCGTGACCCCACACGCGGAACGAGACGACATCCGTATCACCGGACGGCGTGTCGTGCAGCGTGGCGACGTTCGTGACCGAAGACTCCGGAAAGACGGTCGCATAAAATTCCGCGGCTTCTTTCGCTTGGGTGTCGAACCAGAGATGCGGGACGATGCGTTGCATGGCGGTCGAGGTGACGTGAATGATGATGCGTACTGCCGTCATGATACCTGAGACAACCGCGGGAGCATACACCACCATACGAAAAACCGTCCGGCGTGATGCCGGACGGTTATGCAGAACAACATTCAGGACAGGAAGCCGCGAAGACGCGACGCCTCGGCGACGCTGCCGATGGCGATCATGTACGCGGCCGTGCGAAGGGAGACGCGCTCTGAACGCGCGAGCTCGAGGACCTTGTTCACTGCGACACCGAGCTTCTCGGCGAGTTTCGCGTTGACGCGTGCTTCGTCCCATTGCTCGCGCTGGGTGTTCTGCACCCACTCGTAGTACGAGACGATGACGCCGCCGGAATTCGCGAGGATGTCCGGAACCACGACAACGCCTTTCGCGTCGAGGATCGTGTCCGCATCTGGCGTCGTTGGTCCGTTAGCACCTTCCACGATGTACCGCGCTCGGATGACGTCCGCATTCGCGAGCCTGATGGTGTTCTCCCCTACCGCGGGAATGAGGATATCCGCCTCGACAGCGAACAGCGCTTCTCGTGTCGGCAGGACCGTCGCGAACGGCACGTCTTTCAACGTCGGCCTCTCTGGTCGCGCAAGGAACGTGTCGAGCGCGGCGATGTCGATTCCGTTGGGATCGGCGATCGCTGCCGACACGTCGCTCACCGCGACGATGCGGACGCCTTGCGCGGCGAGCAGACGCGCGGCCCAGCCACCGACCTTGCCGTACCCTTGGATGGCCACGGTCATTCCGACCGGATCCTCTCCGTGCGCGCGAACGACGTCCATGACGCACTGCGTCACTCCGCGTCCGGTCGACGCGAGGCGCCCATGGCTTCCGCCGAGACTGATGGGCTTCCCGGTCACCACACCGAACTCGTCGCGGCGGTGGTGCATGCTGTACGCATCGAGCATCCACGCCATGACGCTGGCATCCGTGCCGACGTCCGGCGCGGGAATGTCGGTGTCGGGCCCGATGATGTCCGCAATCTCATACGTGAACCTGCGTGTCACGCGCTCCAGCTCCCCGCGACTCAGCCGATGAGGGTCGCAGGCGATACCGCCCTTTGCTCCGCCGAACGGAACATCGACGAGCGCGGTCTTCCACGTCATCCACGACGCGAGCGCCTTGACCTCATCAAGGTTCACCGCGACGTCGTACCGGATACCGCCCTTGTACGGGCCGCGCGTGTTGTTGTGCTGCACGCGATACCCGGTGAACATGCGGATGGACCCGTCGTCCATGCGCACGGGGAAATCCACGGAAATGTTGCGGTTGGGGGTCTTGAGCACTTGGCGGTGCCATTCCGGCAGGCCGATCCGCCCAGCCGCCCCATCGAACTGCATCTGGACGATTTGGAACGGATTCAGGTTTTCCATACCTTCTGACTCCTGTGAAAGACCTGACTGCACGGTAGCGCGATGGCGGCGGAAGTCAATGCCGGATTTGACATATTTCTGCCTGTGATGCAGCTTCGGCCCGTCTGCATCTCACTCCCGTAATCAACGACACTTATGCACCAAAATCCGCGCATTCACGCGTTTCTCGAAGGCCTGGATAGTCTTACCGAGCATCTCCGCTCGCAACGTATCGCCCTCCTTGTCGGCGGAGACTCCGAGGAACGGGAGGCATCCTTGCATACCGGCGCCGCCGTCGCAGAAGAGCTCGAAGCTCACGGCATCACACCACACAGCATCGATCCCGCGGAAACAGATCTCGCCGCAGCACTCGCAGGAACCGACCTCGTCCTGAGCTGCCTCCACGGTGGCGCCGGCGAAGATGGTCGCATTGCCGCGATCCTCGACCGCTTGGGCATCCCTTACGCGTTCTCTGGAACCGCAGCTTCCTCCATCGCCATGCATAAGCCGTTCTTCAAAGCTGTTGTCCGCGACCTCGGGCTTCTGACACCTCCCTCCGGAGAGAACGCTGTATCGCCGACCGGACGCTACATCCACAAGCGACGCGACGGCGGAGGCAGCATCGGCATGGAAGTCGACGATCGTCCGACCACGGACAAGCCCGGGTACTTCACGGAAGCGTTCGTAGAGGGGCGAAGTCTCTCAGTCGGCGTGCTCGAGTGTGACGGCGATATCATCCCGTTGCCGGCTGTCGAGATTCTTCTCAACGCAAAAGAGTACTACGACGAACAGAGCAAGTACGAGGACGGTTTCGCTCGCGTCGTCCCCTACGCGGGCGACCACGCCGACGCTATCGCCGAACAAGCAGTGCTCCTCATGCGCACCATCGGTCTGCGTGGCGCGGCCCGCTTCGATATCATCGAAACGCCGCGTGGCGAGCTCTTCTTCCTCGAAGCGAACGGTATTCCCGGCATGTACCCAAGCAGCAACCTCGTCACCTGCGCCGCGCTTGGCGGCATGTCGTTCTTCGGCCTGCTCGCTTGGCTTCTCGATGCCGCGCGACATGACGGCGCTCGTGTATGACATGGCGTCTGCTCCGACAGCTGTTCCGACTCATGCCACCACTCGCAGACGGCGAAGTCCGATTCCCCGGCGAAGTCCCATTCCATTCGCAGCGGCTCCATGCGGAAAATCGTGATACCGAAGGGTTTCCTGATGCCACGGACGCGGCATATTGGTCGAAGCGTGGATGCGGCATCGCCTGCATCAAGATGGCCATCGCCGCGCTCAAGCACGCCGACGTGTCGCTCAGACAATTGCTGAACGAAGGTCTCGTGCTCGATGCCTACCGCGAAGATGTCGGCTGGATCCATCGCGGTCTCGCTGACCTCGCCACATATCACAGTATGCGCGCGACCTGCCGCTCCGTCGGTAAGGACCTGAGCGTCATCGCCCGCCACATCGCAGAGGGTGGTCTTGTCATCGCCTCGGTCGCAGTCGGGTTCGAGGTCGCTCCCAAAAACGCCCCTGGCGGACATCTCGTGCTCATCCATGGCGCGACCGTGAAGGACGGCGTCGTGACGGAGCTCCTCGTGCACCACCCCTCCTCCGACGCCGCCTATGAAGCTCCGTCGATGCGCATCGACACCAACCGCTTCCTTACCGCGTTCTCCAGACGCGGTAACGTCATCCTGCTCTCCTGACCTATGCGGAACACCACTCCTGTATTCACCGTCGGGCTCGTCACCGGAGGCAACGGCGCCGAAACCGCACCGGACCGACAAGCCGTCAGCGATATCTCCCGTGTCCTCGCGCACTACCAGCTTGGCATCCGCGTCTTCGACCTCAACATCGCCGACCCTGCCGACCTTCCGGGGACGGACATGCTGCTCGTCATCAACTCCCATTGCGCGGACCGAAAGCGGCGCGAACGCTTCTTCGCAGCCGCAGAACGCCTCGGCATCCCGCGTATCGGGCAAAGCGACGATGCCTACCGCCTTGCGCGCGACAAACGCGCGACGAGCGCACGGCTTATCGATGCTGGCATCCCTGCACCACCGAACGTCTTCGTTGCCGCTGATGCCGCACCACAGGACATCGACATCGAAATCCGACGTTTCCTCGCCTACCACGGTCCGACCGTCGTCGTGAAGGATAACCTCGGCTCATCGAGCGCTAATGTCGTCGTCGCGACGGGTACCACGGAAACCCTGAAGCACGTTGCCGAGATCCGCGCCGCGTGCGGTGACACGATCGTGGAAGCCTACGTCCCCGGCACCGAAGTCACGGTCCCCTGCGTTAGCCTCTGCGGCACGACCGTCGTGCTCACGCCGGTCGAAATCGCCTACGACGGCCCCATCTACGACTTCGTGACGAAGAACCGCACGCTCCGGAACGCGCTCCATATCCCTCCGCGCATCAGCGATGCCGCAGGGCGGACCGTCCGCGACATGGCACGACGGTCGCATGAGGCGCTCGGATGCAAACATCTGAGCCGTATCGACCTCCGTGTCCGCGGTACGAGTGCCACCGTGCTCGAAGTGAACGGCGAACCCGTGCTCGCCAAGAACGACTTCCTCGGACGCGGCGCGAAGCACCTCGGCTTCACGTACGCACGATTCGTCATCGGCCTCCTGCTCAACGCACCAGCGTTCCGCGCCTACGCCGAGCGTGTCGGCGGCGCACTCGGCAGATATGTCGCAGGGGCGGACGCCTTTGTCGCTGCGCTTACACAAGAACGCATGGCGACGCCGCATGGAAACCGCTTCCCGCCCCTGCGACGCACGCCTGCGGTACAGGTACCGCTGCCGTTGCCTGGGCGGCGAGGTGTTGTTGCGCGATAACGTGGAAATAAAAACACTCCTGCATGCAGGAGTGTTTTTGGTTCGGGGACATGGATTCGAACCATGATTCACGGCTTCAAAGGCCGCTGTCCTACCATTAGACGATCCCCGA
>CAZVED010000014.1:0-22675 GCA_964626205.1 uncultured Gammaproteobacteria bacterium | reverse complement strand
TCTCCGAAATGATGAAACCAGAGGTGCTCATCTCCGCTGAGACTACAAACAAAATCGCCCTCCATGGTGGAGAGCGAAATTGGTAGTCCCAAGGGGATTCGAACCCCTGTTTTCTCCGTGAGAGGGAGACGTCCTGGACCGGGCTAGACGATGGGACCGCGTCCATTTGTGCCGACAGACCATACCATGGCCCGCAGCCGTTGTCCAGACCCACTCGCTCCTTAGGGGCGCGCCAACCACTCCGGAGTATGGCGTACCAAGAGTTCTTCCGCGCGAAGCGGGTCCGCCATGACTTCCTTCACGACCCGTTCCATGCGCATACCCTGCGACCCCTTCACGAGCACGATATCTCCTTGCTTCATGCGCTCCTGTACGAACCGTCCGGCCTCCGCGGCAGTCGCGAAAAGAAACACCTGACCTTCGTTCATGCCGGCCTCAAGCGCGGCCTTCTTCGCATCACCCATGCGCTCACCAACGAGCACGAGCAGATCGATGCCGTCCGCCGCAACGGAGCGCCCGACCGCGGCATGCTGATCAGCGGACATCGCACCAAGCTCCAACATGTCGCCAAGCACGGCGATACGCTTGTTCTCCTCCGGGATGACCATCTCCCGAAGCGCATCGATTGCCGCGAATGTGGACATGGGCGAGGAGTTGTAGGAATCGTCGATGAGCACCGTGTTCTTGATACCGAGAATGAAGCGCATGCGGCCTGGCGGCGCTTCATAATCCGCAAGGCCGTCGGCGATCTCGACGAGGTTCATCCCCTTTGCGACGCCGACCGCGGCTGCCGCGAGCGCTGCATATGCAGCATGGCGGCCAAGCACGCCTGGCAGAAACACCGGTACAGTCGCGTTGCCGTCCGTGATTTTGAAACTCATGCCGCAGCGTCCACCTTTCGGATCGCACGAAACGTTCATGGACGGTTCCATACCGCGAATGTCCGCATCCACATCGAAGCCATAGCTCACGACGCGACCCTTGCACTTCTCACGCATGCCCCACACCATCGCATCGTCGCGATTGAGGACCGCGATACCATCCTTACCGAGCGCCTCCACGATTGCACGTTTCTCACGCATGATCTCCTCGCGTGAACCGAGGAACTCCGCGTGTGACTCCCCGACCGCGGTCACGACCGCGATGTCAGGCTTGGCAATGCCGGCCAGCTTGCGAATGTCACCTTTGCGGTCTGCAGCCATTTCGAGGACAAGCACCGCGGGGTAACCGGGCTGTCGGCGCACGCTTCGCCAAAACGCGGCCCATAGCGTCGCTATCCACCGGATGGCAGAGGACCCCGCAGCAGGAAGACCGAGCACCGTGAGCGGTACACCGATTTCCGTGTTGAGATTCTTCACACTCACGCGCGCGGCGAACTTTCGGCGCAAGACCGCGCCGATAGCCTGCTTCGCCGAACTCTTTCCGACAGACCCGGTCACACCGATGACGTGCGGACGTTCCCGTGCGAGGACGCGGCGGGCGGCGGCAGCGAGCTGCTGAGCGATGAATTCGCGCATGGAGGTGACGTTTAAGCTTATTTGAGCGGCCGCTCAGGTGGAATCTCCATGTAGTCTAGCAGAAAATCGGCGATCTCGCCAAACAACGGCGCGGCAGTCGATTCCGCGAAATTTACGCCTTCGGGACGATCGATCTTCACGACCATGACGAACGCCGGGTCATCCGCCGGCGCGTACCCTGCGAACGAACCGACATAGGAATCCTTGAGATACCCGCCGCCCGGCGCCGCTATCTGCGCGGTTCCGGTCTTGCCGCCGACCCAGTATCCAGGAACCCCAGCACGCTTGCCGTGCCCGTCTTCTACGACACGTACGAGCATGCCCGTGACGAGCGACGCCGACCGCTTCGTGATGACCTGCCGAACGTCACGCGGCTCCGTGCGTTCCACAGAGCCGTCCGGATGCCGGATCTCCGCGACGACGTACGGCTGCATGAGCTTCCCCCCGTTCGCAAGGGCGCCGTACGCCGCAACAACCTGCAGCGGCGTCATGGTGATACCTTGTCCGAACGACGCCGTCGCGCTCCAGATGTCGCCACGACGTGCAAGCGAGGACATGTTCCCTGCCGCCTCAGTCTCCATCTCAATGCCAGTCAGTTTTCCGAACCCGAAATCTTCCATGTACTGTCGGAACGGTTCCGCGCCGAGCTCGCGGACAGCGTAGATGACGCCGGTGTTGAGCGATTTCTCAAGCACCTGTGTCATGCTCTGCACGCCGTTCGCCTTGAGATCGGAGTTCCTGATGGTGTACGGACCGATCTTCACTTCGCCCGTATCCTCATAGGTCGTGCTTGGCGTCACCTTTCCCGCATCGATTGCCGCGGCCAGCGTGAACGGCTTGAAGATGGATCCCGGCTCATACGGCGTGAAAATGGAGAGGTTGTTGTACACGAAAATATCCGGAACCTTCCCGTACTCGTTCGGATCGAACGTCGGAACGTTGCACATCGCGAGCACGGCACCGGTCTTTGGCTCCATGATGACGACACTACCGCCTTGCGCCCCGAACCGGTCGACGTACTCCTGCAACTTCTCGCACGCGACGTACTGGACCGTTCGGTCGATGGTCAAAACGAGGTCGCTACCATCCACGGCCGGCGTGACATCGCGTCCAGCAGAGCCGATGATGCGCCCGACCGGGTCGCGCTCCATCTGCAGATGTCCCCGCGTTCCCGTCAGCTTCGCGTTCCACCACCCTTCGACGCCGTACCGACCGACGCGTTCGCCTGCGGCATCCATACCGACAAAACCGACGACATGCGCCAGTGTGGCATTCTCCGGATAGAACCGCATGGGCTCCGGCGCGAAACCGATGCCTTTCGTGATGCCGAGTGCGCGAACGGCATCAACGACCTCATCCGACGCCCGGCGAAGCAATGGTTCATATGGATCATCCTTCAACAGCAATCTGTCGAGCAGCCATGCCTTTTTCGCATCACGCAACGTCTCGTCCGATTCAAGCAACGGCGCGAGCGCCGACGCGACCGCACCCGGATCCTCGATGTCTTTCGGTACGGCATAGATGGTCGTCACTTCGCGGTTGATGGCGACCGGAAACACGCCCGTCCGCGATTTCGGATCCCTCACGTGGATGCTGCCGCGCTCCGGAACGAGCTCAGCGAAAACGTTGTGCTGATCGGATGCGACAGCAGCATAGAACGGACCCGACCGGATCTGTAAAACGTACAGTCGCATGCCGATGACCGCGATACCGATGATAACGACCACCTTGAATACAAGAAGGCGCCGCTCCCCGCCCGCACCCTGCCGTTTACGCTGCGTTTTCCGAAGACGGTCAAGATGAAACCGCATACATCATCCTCCTGGCTGACCGAAATCGAAGAGCATACCGGGACCTCGCGGGTCACGACCCGCATCCACCTCATCACCATCGTTCATGCCGTCACCGTCCGTGTCAGGATTCCGCGGGTCCGTACCGAAGAAATGCTCCATCGCGTCTGTAAGCCCATCGCCATCCGTGTCCGCCGATCCTGGGTCACGCACGTCGATCGGCAGTCCGACGCGCTCAGTATCCGGACGCGCCTCCATGACGCGAACCGCTCCGTCGCGCGCGAGCGGAAGGTGCTCGGCAACGGATGGTAAAAGCTTCGCAAGGATATCGTCGATGTCTGTGACCTTCCCATCCGGCGGCGCGATGCCTGACGGCGTACCGCTAAAATCATCGAACTCCGCCGTCACCGTCATGATGCCTTTGCGTGCACCGTGCTCGACGCCAAACCTCAAAACCAACCGATATAAGCGGTAGTCACGCCGCCCGATCCAGACCTCGCTCGTAAGCGGCGTCACGCCGCCGAACGCCGCATCCACCGTACGAACTTCCTTTTCGGAGAGCGGACGACCCAACCGCAACGCTTCCTCGCGCAGGAAAAAATCCTTGAAGAACAGCGGTTCCGGCATGGTTTCGTAGCGCGCCACGGCACTACCGCCAGCCTCGCCGTCCGATAAGGAGCGGAGATGACTCAGAAATGCCGATACCGCGATGCGACGAAGCAGCTCATCCTGCTCCGTCGGCGTGAACGAACGCCCGACGCTGCCGAACAACGGGGCGTCGATGGACTCGCGCAACCGATCGAGGTCGAAACGCAACCATTGGCCAATGAGCCCTGCGGTACGCAACGCGCCGATTTCCTCCGGCAACGTGGAAAAACGGGCGTAGTCGTCACCGTCGACGCGCACTGCGACACCGCTCGCCGTCGGTGTACCTGATGCAACCGCGTCGGTACCGAGCATCATAGAAAACTCCTGCCGCATCCGCATGTTCCCTGCTTCACGACGGTCGAACCATCCGGATGTCTGGATGCTGAACTGCTCGTCTTCCGAACGTAAAACGTAATTTCGGTCGCGATACCCGCGCGTTCCTTCGTAGGCGACCTCGATCTCTGCGGTAAACGACCGTTCGCGCACCATACGAAGCTGCATGCGGCGGATGAACTCGTCGGGGCCAGGCAGCAGCAAAAACACGAGACCGACCATGAGCATGGCGGTCACCGAAATGATGACGGTGATGAAGATGTAGATATTGAACTCCGGGAGGCGCATACGTCACGCGGCGTCGACTTCCCAGCCGAGTTCCGTGAGAATCGCTTCGAGGAAACTTTCGGCATCTACAGGGACCATATCGACAACCGGCGATTCCGACGGCGTGATATCGATAATGACACGGACCGGCGCAGCATCGCTACCGTCGATTGCCACCACATCGAACCCGAACCTCCTGAGCGTCGGCGTCTCGGCATCGACCCACGCCTCCGCGACGATGCCGGCACCTGCTGCCGAACGCAGGAGGGCCTCCTGCTCCGCATCGGTCCGGTCGCGACCGAGGAACTGTTCAATGGCGTCTTCTAAAAACAGGAGGAACGGTGCCGAAGACGGCGCAACGCGGTAGTGCCGTGTCGGGAGGCCACCGATGTCTTCCGCTGCTATCCGACGGACGACCGTGAATACGCCATCTGCAAGCATGGACTTCATGCCGGAAAGGTCAGGGTCGCGCGTCGGCACCTCATTCGCGGCGAGTACGTCACCTCCTGTGAGTGCAGCGAATTCCCGCGTGGCAACGCGGAACCAGCGGCCATCGAGCTGCGCCATGTCGATACCGAACTCTTCCGCGGTCGGGAAGTCATGTGGTCGAAGATACACCGTTCCGTGCCCGGTCGTAAGGATATCCATACCCGGCGCATCCGGGAGCGTCTCGCCGCCTTCAAGCGCGAGTAAAAGCTCCGCAGCGAACACTGGGGGGCGTCCTTCGCTACCGAGGTCAAAACGGAACGATCCAGCGACACCGATCGGTAGGCGGATATTCGGCGCATCCTGCAAACCAAGACCGAGTACGCCCGACGGCACGAGAGTTTCGATGCGGATCGTTCCCGTCACGACTTCCCGTGCAGCAAGATCCATCATTGCGGCAGAGAGAACGGCATCGTGATCAGGTTGACTCAAGGACAACCCGACAGCGACGAGTGCGGACATGCCGAGGATGATGAGTGCGGCGGACGCAAGGCGACGGTCGATCATAGGATTCATTCATCGAGATACTTACGCGTACGAAGTCGTTCGGGAAGGAAGTCTTGTGGGGCATCGGGGTCGTCGGGCGTGTAGACATAGCCCTTCCCATAGCCGAGATGTTTCATGAGTTGAGTCGGTGCATTGCGGAGGTGGAGCGGTACCGGATCGTTGGGGCGTTCATGGATGTCTTTCTGTACGGCACCGTAGGCGACGTACAATGCGTTGGACTTGGGAGCCTTTGCGAGGTACGCGACGCACTGCGCGAGGATGACGTTGCACTCCGGCATGCCGAGCTGATGCGTTGCCTGGAACGCAGCTGTTGCTTGCACGAGCGCTTGCGGGTCCGCGAGACCGATGTCCTCTGAAGCGAACCGGACGAGCCGCCGCGCGACATACAGCGGATCATCGCCGGCCTCGAGCATGCGCCCGAGCCAGTACAGCGCCGCGTTGGCGTTGTTGCCGCGCATGCTCTTGTGCAGCGCGGAGATGATGGTGTAGTGCTCCTCCCCTCCTTTGTCGTACAAAATGTGCGATCGCGCGAGGGCTTTCGCGACCGTTTCCAGCTTCAATCGTACCATTTTCCGGGCACCCGGGTCCACGCGTCCTTTGACCGGTTTTTGCACCATCGCCGGAGCGGATTTGACCGCCAATTCCAAGGCTCCAAGCGCTGACCGCGCGTCGCCATCAGCCACCTGCGCGAGGAAGCCGATGACGCCATCCTCCACCGTCACATCGACATCCGGAAAACCGTTCTCCTTGTCTGCAATGGCGCGCTCCAAGAGACTCGCGATATCCGCCGCGTCGAGCTTCGTCAGCGTGAACACCTTGCACCGCGAGAGCAGAGCCGCATTCACCTCGAACGACGGATTCTCGGTCGTTGCACCGATGAGCGTGACCGTTCCATCCTCCACGTACGGCAGGAACGCGTCCTGCTGCGCCTTGTTCCAGCGATGGATCTCATCGACGAAGACGATAGTGCGTGTGACCTCGATCTTGCGGAACTCCTGCGCCTCTTGCACGACCGCACGCAATTCGGCAACACCGCTAGCGACAGCCGAAAGCTGCACGAACCGTGACACGGTCATCTTTGCGATGATGCGCGCTAACGTCGTCTTGCCCGTGCCAGGTGGACCCCAGAGGACCATGCTCGGCACCTCGTCGTTGCCGATGAGGTTGCGGAGCAGCGACCCCTCGCCGACCACGGCAGCCTGCCCAACGAACTCGTCGAGTGTGGCTGGGCGGATGCGGTCGGCCAGCGGGGCCTCCTGCCTGAGCTTATCCTTTACCTTATAGTCGAAGAGGTCCATATCTCCTTATTGTACGGGGGTTAGACGCTAGGGGCAACGACACTCGTGCTTGGACAGATAGCACTGCTCCGCCCCTCCTCAGCGTGTCATTGCGAGGGTCGATGTACTCATCGACCTGAAGCAATCCCGTCCATGTTCGGGATTGCTTCGGGTAGGCGAGTACGCCCACCCTCGCAATGACACACTTTCTCCTCTCGGACTGCGCGAGTCTCTGCCAGGACACCCCACCCAGCACCACTCCAGCACGCACTCAAAGCATTGACGCGAAGCCCGCTTTCCGATACGCTCGGATGTCCTCGGTACTCCCGAGGTTCGGAGGAATCATGACCTCAGAACGACGTTCCTTGCGCGGACTTTCACCGTGGCGGATCCGACAAACGCTGCTGGCGGAAGGTATTCTCACCAACGCCGACCTCGGCCTGCTCGACCAGGCCAGCGCATTCCTCGCTTTCGGCAAAGGACCGTTTCCGGAGAACGGCATCGGGCACTACCCGCTGCACTTCTGCGTCGCCGGGCCGCTCGTAGTGAACGGCGTCGAACATCTTGTGGCAATGGCGACCGAAGAAGTCTCCGTCGTTGCCGGACTCTCCCATGCGGCGAAAATCGGCGCGAAAGGCGGTGGTATCACCGTCACCGTTTCCAAGCGAAACACGGTCCGCGGGCAGATCCTGTTCCACAACGTGCTGCGCCCGGAGTTCAAGGTCCACCAAATCGAAGAATACGGCGATCGCTTCATTCGCGAGGCGCATCGCACGTGGGATCCGATGGTGAAGCATGGCGGCGGCCTCAAGGCGCTCTACCCCAAGCTCGTCTTGGACGCCAGCGGCAGACCGACGGTCGCCATCGACATCGAGGCCGACACCGGCGAGGCGATGGGCGCGAACATCGTGACGCGCATGGGCGACCTGCTCGCACACGACATGCAGACGCTCGTGGATCCCATCGGTCACACGTCGATCTGCACGAACCACCGTTCTGGATGGCGCGTAACGGCCACCGGCATGTGGGATGTCGGCGACTACGGTGTTGCCTCGCGCATAGCGGATCTTGCAGCCTTCGCCGAACAGGACATCTCGCGCGCAGTCACGCACAACAAAGGCATCGCGAACGGCATCTCCGCCGTCGCGACCGCGACCGGAAACGACGTGCGTGCCGTGGAAGCGGCGCTGCATGGGCAAGCGATGCACCATGGTGGCATCCGTCCGCTCA
The DNA here is from genome assembly GCA_964626205.1 of uncultured Gammaproteobacteria bacterium. Classification (GTDB taxonomy): domain Bacteria; phylum Patescibacteriota; class Patescibacteriia; order SG8-24; family SG8-24; genus CAZVED01. Next base: position 14,620 of record CAZVED010000014.1, on the reverse strand, counting down.
CGCGCATCCGGAACCATTCCGGCTCCATGGTGCGCGGGACGCTCGAGATGACGCTTCCTGTCGGTACGGTAGGCGGCGCCACGAACGAGCCCATCGCACGCATTGCACGCAAGATCATGGGTGTCACGACTGCGCGCGACCTCGCGAGCATCATGGCGGCGGTTGGACTCACGCAGAACGTCGCGGCGCTGCGCATGCTCGCCAGCGAAGGCGTGGATGGCGCTCACCGGCGACTGCGCGGGAAAACATAAGACGAGGCTCCCTCTCGGGGGCTTCTTTTTTTGTGTCATTGCGAGTGGGGTTGTACTCAATCCCCGAAGCAATCCCGTCCATGTTCGGGATTGCTTCGGATAGGCGAGTACGCCCACCCTCGCAATGACACACAATTGACAAACCATCGATCGATTGCTACGGTCAGCCGTTCCAGCACAAGGAGGAACCATGGAGTATCAAACGAAGAAGACGCTGCTGTACTTTTTCTGCATCATGACCGCGTCTGCTGCCGTCGTGCTACCGGTTTTTTTGCGCTCCCGACCGACCACGCCGACCGCGACTACTGAATCGGTCGCCACGAACAACGCTGCTGCCAACGATTCCGGATGCCGGAACACGGACTTCGATCGCGTCCAGCGCAACATCGTCTGGCGCACGCTGAACGGCGAGCTTCTCCCGGACTCCCCGGAGCGCTCGCTCGCTCTCGGCCTGCTCCCCTTCGTGCACGGCATGAACGGGTACGCGCTGCAAGACGCCACGGATCGCATCGTGAACCGCTTCACCGCCTACTACGACCCAGAGCACCGTGCGCGGATGTTCCACCAGCTCACGAACGGCACCCCTGAGGAGCGCGTCGCCATCATCGAGCGCATCCTCGCGGCGGACCGCGCCGCGACGAACCTGCTTGGCTGCGTGCTCGCCGACCCGGTGCGCATGCATCACGCGCTCCGCAAGGAACCCGTGCCGCTCGAATAAGCTCCCTTTGACCCGCCATCTCATCCTGAGGAGGCGGGTTTTTCGTCCCGTCCTCCCCCTTGCCAGACCACGACCGATGCCTTATGCTACTTCCGTTGTCGGGGCGTAGCGCAGTTGGTAGCGCGCATCGTTCGGGACGATGAGGCCGCAGGTTCAAGTCCTGTCGCCCCGACCAGAAAACCGCTCGCAGTACGCGAGCGGTTTTCTTTTATGCCACCGTTTCGGGGACGCTTCCCCGCCTTGACAGCACCTCCCCGGATGATAGGCTCGCCGCGACGGAACATCTGTCCGTCACGCCCTTTCTACGGAGCACGACATGGTCGCTGGAAAAGAACTGCTGGAATCGTCGCCCTCCAAAGCTGTCCGCACCTACCGCATCACGACGGATAAAGAGGTGATACCGACTCCGGTCGATTATCGCCTGCTGTTCGGCCACTGGCCGCGAGAAAAGATTCTCGCCTCCATGGAGCAGCAGGTACGGCGCGACATCCCCTTGCAGGCAAGCATCGCCCATGCGACGTGTCTCGCCTCGCAACCGTCGCCGGACCAATCGACGAAGCCCCGCTTCGCCGCAGTATCCGCCGCCCTTGCCTTCGCCGTCGGCGCAGGAATCACCTTGCTCATCAGCGGAATCCCGCACGGCATTCCCGTCCTCGGCATCATTACGTATGCCTTGGCGAAAGCCTCCTCCGGCGTGACCATCGGCTACCACCAACGTACCGAATCCTCGATCCTTCGCCTCATGAGCTATGCCATGCTCGCCGCCGCAGGAAGCGGCATCATCGCGAACGTGGTTGGCCTCGCCAATCGTCTCGCGGCAGATTCCATTCTCAACAGCATCACCATCACGCTTGTTGCAGGATTCGCCTACACGCTCACCTACGATGCCCTGCAGCATTTTCACACCGCCCTGCTCCCCGACATGCGGACATGGCTCAAGGTGAAAAAAGGTGCCATCGCGACACTGGAGGCCGACATCGCCGCGTTCCGGAACGCCCTTCCGCTCCTCGACGAGCTCAAGGGGAAGACCGAACGCTACGACGCTGTTCTTCGCCAGACCTACGACCGATACATGGACCTCGTCAACCAGGCGACCACTCTCTGTCTCGAAGCGAAAACGATACCGCTCGAATATCAACGCGCGCTCGCAAAGAAAGCGAGGGAAGAGCGCTTCGACGCGCTGAAAGACCGGATCTCGGCGCTCGTTCCATCGGAAGGGATGGACCGCCTCACGCAGGACGTGACGCCTTACCTCGCCGTGCTCGAAGTCAACGAGCGTATCCGCGAGGATACGCCTCAACGCGCGACATCCATCCGCTTCCCGAAGGAGCTCGATGACGAGGTGACCGACTTCCTCATTCGGCGCGGTACGACGCTCGACCAGCTCGACCTTGCAGGCGAGAAAGATTTGTTCGATTATCTCCTCCAACGCGGCCTCGCGCGCGAGGTGGTGGAAACGGCTTCGAGCAATGAGCCTGACGTCGCCCCAGCGTCGACTCCCGACTCCGTTCCAGATGCGACCACATCGGAGGACATCGCATTCCTCATAGACCGCGACCGCGAATGACTCCCGTACCCCGCCGCTCGGCGGGGTTTTTGTATTGACAATACGTACTTCCGCGGCCTAAGCTGGCCCAGCAGTAGCAAGGAGCACGACATGGAAATGAAAGATCCGCTGGTGAAGGAGAGCGACGTAAACGACAGCCTGCAGGCGTCGCTTGCGAAACTTCGCGAAGCGACCGACCTGAACCGACGGAGCACGGAAAAGCTGCACGACGCCGGCGCCGAACTCCAAGCCGCAAATGAAGCACTCGATCGGGCATGGGAGCATCTCCGGTGCGCGATGGAGAAGCTCCGCGCGGCGAACGCTCCCCCGGAGCCGCGACCGCGCGCAACGACGCTCGCCGTGCCGTGCATCACCGCGATCGGCGACCACACGCTCAACTGACGTTCATCCGCTCCGCTCACTGAGCGGGGTTTTCTTTATCCTTTTCAATAAACTGATGGGGTCCTGTCCTGAGAACGAGATTGACCTGCTGAAGGGCGGGATTGCTTCGGGGTCGAGGTCGACCCACTCGCAATGACCTCCTGACCATAACAAAAAATGCTCCGCGTTCCGCGGAGCATTACAGATCGTCAGGAGGTCACTTCACGAAGACGATCCACGTTCCGAGCTCGGCAAACGGCTCGGCGAACGGGACAGCGTACGGCAGGAGCTCGACGAGCGGCAGCATGGCGTCGACCCCTTCCTCGTTTCCCGCGAACAGGTACCCGAGGAAGAACAGCAGGATGAACGTCGGCCCCGCGAGGATGATTTTGTACGTCTCCATGTCACCCGGCGCCGCGAACGCGGCCTGGTGTTCGCTGAAGAACGCGCTGATGATTGGATTGCCGAGCTCGGTGAAGAACGCTTCACGAAACCGCCTGCCTTCCGGATGGAGCGCGATGGCATTGAATGCTTCCGTCCGATTCGCTCCCAAGGAGCGGAGGACGTAGGTGATCATGTCGCCTGTCTCCAGATCCGCGAACGGACCGTCGTCGGACATGGACACGAACCGCACCGAGCCGACCGCGGTCCCCAGGCCTCCCTCCACCGCCGCGCGCACGCGCTCGGGATCGAAGATGCCTTCCGGCGCCAGCGGGTACGTATCCGACACCGCGCGCGTGATGAACGTCTGCAGCTTCGGCCAGATGCGGTTCACGAGTCCTGGAACGGGACAGTGATCGAGCAGCATCTTCGCGAGCTCGTTAGGATAGGCGCTTTGGGACATGCCTGCCTCCTTAAAAGAACGATGACCGCATAAGTCTCCCCTGCCGGACATCGACTGTCAACCGCACGAAAACATGCTATGCTTTCTCTTGACGTCCCTTATTGACGCTCCGATGCCACACGAGCAAACCGCTCCCGTGACATCGCTCATTTGAAAGGAAAATCACATGTCCTACGACATCCACGATTTCATCCGCGACGCGCTCGCGAAGGGTGCCTCGAAAGAGGAGCTCGGTACCGCGCTCAAGAAAGAGGGTTGGCCAGATGACGAGGTCACTGCGGCTCTTGCCTCATTCGGCGACAGCGTCGTCTCTGGCGTCCCAGTCCCGCGCCGGAAACCGTACACATCGGCAAAGGAAGGCTTCCTCTATCTCCTTATGTTCGTGACGCTGTACATCAGCGCCTACAACTTCGGAGCGTTGCTGTTCCACTTCATCACCATGGCGTTCCCGGACCCGCTCACGGACTACGTGAACACGGACGGCGTTCGCTTCGCGGTCTCCGCGCTCATCGTGGCATTCCCGATCTACTTCTGGCTGACGTCCTCCACGAGGAAGGCGCTTGCGAAGGATCCGTCGAAGCAGGCCTCGAAAGTACGGAAGTGGCTCGTCTACTTCACGCTGTTCGTCGCTGCCGCCGTCATCATTGGCGACCTCATCGCGCTGCTCATGGGCCTGCTCGGTGGCGAGCTCACCATGCGCTTCACGCTCAAAGTCGCAACCGTCCTGCTCATCGCCGGCATGATCTTCGGCTATTACCGCTGGGATCTCGGTACTGACGAGAAGAACGTATGAACGGCGCAAAACTCTTCGGTGGCGCCGCGGTTCTGATGGTCGCGGCCGCCATCGTCGCAGGACTCTTCATCGCCGGCGCGCCCAGCACACAACGCGAGATGCGATTCGACGACCAGCGTGTGAGCGACCTCCAACAGATCGCCTCGGCAGTCGACCTGCACACCGCGAACACCGGCACGCTTCCTGCGTCCCTCGACGAGCTCGTACGGCAGGAAACGGCACGACTCTACTACGTCCGCTCGATTACCGACCCGGAGACTGGCGCGGCGTACGAGTACACTGCCACCGGCCCCATGTCCTATAGCCTCTGCGCGACCTTCACACAGTCCTCGGAGGAACTTCCTAAAGGCGTAAACCGGCCGGTCATGATGGACCCGTATGCGCAGGTCTGGGAGCACCCTGCCGGGTATCATTGCTTCGACCTCGTCGCACCACCAAAGGCGGTCGGCACAGTCTGTGACGTCACCTCACCATGCGCGTCAGGGCAAACCTGCGCCATGCTGCCGGGCGCCGAGCGCGCCGTCTGCGTCGCGCAAGGATGGGAATGTCTTGCAGCAGGATGTGTGAACCAGACATCGTGTACGATTGCGGAGAGCTACCCGGTGCAGGTGCGCTGCACGGAATGAATCTCGGACAGCACAAAAACGGACTCCCACGAAGGAGTCCGTTTTTTCTTTTGGACGAAGCGTTGCTACGTCGTCTATGCGACAACGAGCGCAAGGACAGTGACCGCTGCCAGCACAAACCGATACCAGACAAAGACGTGTAGCGAGCGCGTACGGAGATAGCGCAACAAGTAATGAATGCACACAAGCCCTACCACGAATGCCGCCGCGAAACTCGCCGTAAGTGGAACGGCGATCATGGACAAGACCGGATCTGCACCAAGTTCGAGAAGCTTCTTGAGCCCGGAGCCGAGAATGGCCGGAAACGCGAGAAGGAAACTGAACCGCGCGGCTGCCTCGCGCGTGAAACCCAGCAATAACCCGCCAGAAATGGTCGCGCCGGAACGCGACACGCCAGGAACGAGCGCGAGCATCTGAAAGAAGCCGACCGCGATACCTTTGCGTACCGTGAGCACAGCGTCCTGTCGCGCCATACGCTCGGCCGTGAGCATGAGCAAGCCGCCTGCGACAAGCATGACGGCAACGACCCCCGCACTGCGGAAGGACGTCTCCATGAGGTCTTCCAACAGGAGACCTGCCACGACGACCGGAATGGTGCCGAGAATGATAGCCCAGACCATCGTGCGTTGTGCCGCTTCGACAGGCTTACCAACAAGCATGCGTGCTGCCGAGACTGCGAGCGCGAGGAAGTCGCGGAAGAAGTAGATGCCCACCGCGAGGATCGTCGCGAGCTGCAGCACGGCATCGACTGCCAACGGATGCGGCGTTTCGAAACCGAAAAACTCCCGCGCCAGGATGAGATGGCCGGAACTGGAAATCGGCAGGAACTCCGTGAGTCCCTGCACGATACCGAGGATGATGCCGGTCGTGATGGTCATGCTACCCGAAGGTGAAAGCGTAAGCGGAAACACCGGGCGCCAAGTAACGGATGCGAAGCTCGTGCTCGCCGACAGTGCCGCGCGCGTCGATGATGCGGTAGAGCCGGTGCTCCCCGATGCGGAGATACGTCCTACCGTCGCGTTCGACGACATCCTCACCACGGAACTCGGCAGGGACCGGCTTGCCATCCAGCGTGACTTCGGCCTCGACCGCGCCGTCTTCCACCCCCATGACAAGGAACGCCCCGCTCGCACGGTAACGCAACGCCAGCTCGCCGTCACTTCCGGCATGCAGCACGCGCTCACCTTCCACATGCCAGTCGCCGGACAAGGCGAAATCGTTCAAAGCGACCTTCGGCGGCAACGAGTATGCCTGCACGGTATCGCGAGCAACGCGCTCTGGGCTCGCGAAAGAATCGGCGCGCTCATATCCAAGATACGTCTCAGGCGTACGTACGCCAGGAACCGCGCGCTCAGGAACGATATCGACTGTACCGACGCCCGCCATGCCGATTCCGGCTTCGCGCAACAGGTCCTGGATGTTCCGCTCGGTGACCTCGTAGTCGCCTTCGCCGAAGTGCGCGTATCGCAAGCGCCCCTGCACATCGAAGAGATATTTCGCTGGCCAATAACGGTTGTTGTAATTGCGCCACGTACGGTAGTCGTTATCGAGCGCGACCGGATATGCGATGCCGTGACGCGCGATCGCGTCACGCACGTTGTCCGCGTCCTTCTCGAACGCGAACTCCGGCGTATGGACGCCCACGATGACGAGACCGGCATCACGATACTTCGCGTCCCATGCGGTGATGTACGGGAGCGTGCGGATGCAGTTGATGCAGGAGTACGTCCAGAAATCGATGAGCACGACCTTGCCGCGCAAGTCTGCCTGCGCAAGTACCGGACCGTTCATCCACTCCGCGATACCAGCGAACTCCGGCATGCCTTCGGACAAAATCGGGAGTTTGCTCGGCGCTCCGACCGGGGGCGGGGCGACCATCTCACCCATTGTGACAGGCTCACCAAGCGTGAATCCACTTCCAGGCTCCTGGTCCACAAGCACGTCGCCAGCGCGTTGCTGCACGACATACGCCATACACAGCAGCACGATACCTGCTGCGAAAGCACCGACAACGACCGGATGGCGTTGGGCGAAAGTGTCCGACATGCGCTAGAGCCGTGAGGTGAATGATTCGGGGTAGAACTGCACGAGATACGACTGAATGACGAGATCGTACCCGGTGAGGATGAGAATCGCTGCACCGATGATGAGCAGACCGAAGACGATATTGAGCGTGCGCTGGTACTTACCGAGTCCCTGAATGCGCGCTTGCGCCACGTGGCTGCCATAGGCAATGGCGAGCATCGGGATGCCTGCGCCGACCGCATACGCGAACATGAGGAGCAGCGTCGTAATGAAATCGCGGGACTGGACCGCCAGCGTCAGGATCGCGCCAAGGATAGGACCTGCGCACGGCGACCAGATGAGACCAAGCGAAACGCCGACCGCGAGACCGGAAAACGCATCTTTCCTCGTGGCGGAAGTGCCAGAGACGCCCTGACCGAGTCGGGCAAGCGCTGGCTGGATGGCCGCCATGAGACGTTCATACACCGGCTCGAACACCAGCACCGTACCAAACAAGAACAATAGTGCGACCGCGACGTAGCGGAGCGTGGCGTTATCGATACCGAGGAAGGTTCCTGCCGTGGCGAAGGCTGCGCCGATGATACTGAAACTTCCAACGAAACCGACGATAATCATGACTGGGCGCCATTTGGAACGTCCGCCGCTTGTCCCAAGCAAAAACGGCAGGATGGGAAGAATGCATGGTGCAAGGATCGTGAGGAACCCTGCCGTCATCGCGAGGAAAAATAACGCCATATTACGGAACTCGTTGGAGCATCCAGGCTACATAGCTAAAGACGAACCCTAGCACGACAACCCAAGCGATCCACTCGAGTGGCACGTCTTCGCTCCCATCGCGCGAGCCGACGACCGAAATACCGATGATGCCGATCATGAGCACTTTGGTCAGCTCGCAGTACAAACAGACGCTCTCCAAGACGAAATGTTCGATTGCGGAAAGGTACACGCCGAATACGAGGGAGAAAACGCTGAACAACAGCGCCCAGACGAATACACCCTTCACGCGCCGGAAGAACATCAGGAACGCGACAGTAAGAAAATACATGAGACCGAGCGCGGACAGCGGTACGCCGAGCAGCGACGCGTAGACGCTCTGATTCACTGCCGAGCAGGAGAACCCCTGACCGAAGTCGCACAACCCGCTCCCACCAGCGTAGTGCAGACGGAGCAGGTATCCCATGATGCCCGCGCCAAGCACGGCAAGTACGCCCGCCGCCGTGCGGAGGGAGTCATATCGACGCTCGTCTTTGGAAATCATGCCGAACATAGGGTGAGTCTACCATGACAGGCGTCAGGCTGCCACGGTGCGCGCAGTAGCGTCTCCGAGGCTGTCATGACCTTCGATACCGAGCGCGATGGCGGCATTCCCGCCTTGAATGACCGCTTCAAGGAATCGCTGATCGGCAAGCCCTGAGCTCCCTGCGATGAGCGCCATCTCCCCGTCTGGAACGTCCTTGAGATGTTCGTACCGCGGCAAGTCAGCGAACCGTGTACCTGAGGCATCTTCTCCGACGAGCAGCGTCGTCTTGCAGTTACCAAAGTTATCGACGCACCAGACGTCTGCAGACGCATCGGGGATGTCTGCCTCAGCAAGCAGCTCCGTCGGCAGTGCGCGCCCTTCGACAAGCCATGCTGCCGCGCGCGGCAGGAATTCGAAACTGCGGAACTGCGTGCCGACGACGCGGTCCGCAATCACGCGGTCCACGAGATTCTCCGTGACGGCCGTATCCATGACGGTCGGGATGTCGAACACCTGCACGCCGTCCGCAAGCAGACCAGCCTTCTTTGCGAGCGACAGCGTAAGGCCATCGACGGATGCGAGGACGGTGACGTTCCCCACGCGGAACCACCCGAACGGCGTTCCGTTCGGCCACCTCTTTCCGACGCCGTTGCGCGGCGCGACGTTCACGATGATGACGCCGGTACGGTCGCAGGCGGCGTCAATCGCGTCGACAAGATTACCGGCAGCTTCGAGGTCATTGCTCACGCCGACAGTGACGACCGGTGCGGAGAGCAGTGCTGCCGCGCGCGTTGCCTGACGGCCGAACGCGTTCGCGTCGCGGCAATCGTTAATGATAGTGACGAACATAGGGTGCTGGTCAATGCGACGAAAAGACCGGCCTTCGCTGAGGCCGGTCTTCGTCGCGTGAATGAATGTTTCACGCGCGCGAACGAACCGGCCCAAGTCGGCCAGCCATCATCATCGACATCATCATGACGGCGAAGGTGTCGCGCATACGGAAGTATGCTACCCGGCCCGCGACGCACGGTCAAGCGCGCGGGAACAAAAAACCGACGCCCTTATCGGGGCATCGGCACGATGGACTACTCCTTGGGAGCGACTTTGCGGCGGCGCGATACGTCGTCGCCATCCTCGGTCTTCCCATCGACCTTGATGTCGACGTCCTTCACTGTCCGTGACGGCACGCCCTTCTTCACCTTGTCGGCAACGTCGTCCACGACATCGAGTTGCTTGCGGTTGCCTTGGCCTTTCCGCTTGGCAATCTCGTCCTTCACCTGCTCTTTGACGCGATCCTTGATTTTGGCCGCATCCTCCTTGTTCTGTCGATCTTGCGTCCTCGTCTCGCCTTCCTTCGGAGTCACGGTGACATGCACCGTATGTTCGCCGAGATCCGGCTCCTTGTCTTTCGTGTCAGCCATGCATGGCCTCCCCTGCGTACCGGGCGAAATCCGCCCGCCGCCCAGTATACGACACGGCCCTGCCACGAGCAAGCCTCGTCAACGCAGCGCGAACGGGTCTACACGGATGATACGGTCGTCGCCCTCCATGCGACCACCGCGTCCATCACGGTTGGACGTCGTGAGGTAGAGCATATCGTCTGGGCCGACCACGACCGTCCGGATGCGTCCATAGGTGCCACGAAGATACGCGACAAGCTCCGCGCTTTGTCCGTCCTCACCGAGCCGCGCGGCATACAACGACTCTCCGCGCAGGCCACCGAACCAGATCACGCCGTCCAGATACGCCGCGCTTGCCGGCGCCCATGTCTCGGAAGAGCCGGAGTGCAGTACTGGTCGCTCCATACCTTCATGCGCGGCGTCACCTTGAATGGTCGGCCATCCGTAATTTTTCCCCGGTTCGATACGGTTCAATTCGTCGTAGCCGGACTGCACACCGCTCCGTCCATGCTCCGTAGACCACAAGCGACCGTCGGCATCCCATGCGATGCCTTGCGGATTGCGATGTCCGTACGACCAGACTGCGTTTCCAAACGGATTCCCTTCAGGGATACCGCCCTCTGGGGCGAATCGCAGGATTTTCCCGGCAAGGCTCTGTACGTTCTGTGCGGAAGCCGTGGTCCCTGCATCCCCTGTCGTCACATAGAGCATTCCGTCCGGACCGAACGCGATACGCCCACCGTCGTGATACTGCGCTCCGGGAATGCCGGACACGATGACCTCACGCTCGCTCAGCGCACCGTCGCGATAGACATACCGCTCCACGCGATTCTCCAAACGTCCGGAATCATTGCTCGTCAGATAGAGGTACAACAAATCGTTCTGAGCGAACTCCGGATGCAACGCCATACCCAACAATCCTCCTTCACCCACATGTCGCACACCCGGCACCGGAATGACCTTCCGATCTTCGCCGATATGCACCAACGTGCCAGACCGCTCAGTAACGAGCATGCTCCCGTCCGGCAAAAAAACGATCTCCCACGGGATATCCAATCCTTCCGCAATGACCTCGATTGCCGGGCGTGGTGCGGACGGTTCGCTCGGCAGAACACCATCTTCTGGCGTCATAACGACTCCTGACGGAACGACACTCGCCGTCGGCGCAAAGGCCGCGCGGCGCAAAGGCCCGCGTGCCGCAAACGTCGCAACAGCGACCAGCGTGAGGACGCACAACGTGATAACCGTGACGCGCAGTGGCTTCATGAGCGTTCTTCTAAAGTAATGAGTACCTCCATCTCCTCCCCGTCACGAAGAATGGTCGCTACAACCGTATCACCGACGCGATGTCGCCGGATGGCGACCGCGAGCGGATACTCCGATGTAAGCTTCTTCCCGTCGACCGTGATAACGATGTCTCCTTCCTGAATGCCCGCCTTGTCCGCAGCGGAGCCAGGCATCACGGCGACGTCGTCACGACCAACGCCCGCGACGACGAGCGCGCCAGCGGATACCGTAAGCCCTTCGGCGGCGGCGAGTTCGGCGTTGAGCATGATGTACCGAATACCGAGGAACGGCCGCTGGATGCGACCTGTCTCGCGCACGGACTCCACGACGATACGCACGTCGTCGATAGGAATGGCGAACCCAATGCTCTGCGCTCCGCCGACGATGGCGGAATTCATGCCGATGGCGCGACCGTCGAGATCCAACAACGGCCCACCGGAGTTTCCAGGGTTGATGGCCGCGTCCGTCTGAATGAGGTCCAATAGATCCGCACCCGCGCCGAAACCGTCGTCTGCGACCACGGACCGCTGGAGACCGGAGACGATGCCGCGTGAGACGGTGTTACCAAACTGCCCGAGCGCGTAGCCGATCGCGATGACCGTCTGCCCGACTTTCACGCCCGATGATGACCCAAGCTGGACGACCGGGAACGGAATACCTTCGACCGGCTCAGCCTTGAGCACCGCGATATCGTTGACCTCGTCACGCGCAAGGACTGCCACGTCGTATCGACTGCCGTCCGCCATGATAACGGCATACTCTGCCTGCTCGTCTGCGACCACGTGCCGATTCGTGACGATGTAGCCGTCCTCGCTCACGAAGAACCCCGTGCCGGATCCGACGCGCTGCCGCTCGCCGTTCTCTGCCGGAACCTCTGGTAACTGATCCATCCCGAAAAATTGTCGCAAGAATTCCTCGTCGCGTGCGTAAGGTGCGGCGGTACGAAGTGGCATGGCTTCCCGCGTCGCAATAACCGACACTACCCCGGGCGCGGCGCGGACCACTGTATCAATGGTCGCGCGCTCATCGTCCTTCGCAGCCTGCGGCGCGCGCGCTGCGGCCGTGGCAGCACGATCGGCATCTGTTTCCCCAGTGATGAACGTGCGAAGCTCCGACGGCATAGCGCGAAGCAAGCGCTCCTGCACCGGACCGGCGGATGCCACGAACCCGGCGACGAACCCGAACACGGCGCCAGCAAGCGCGGCGGCGAAGAGCGCGAGCGCGATGGTGTTGCCGAGCGGCCACGGCTTCGGCTCGGCTTTCGGCGCTGGCGGATTCGAGGAGAGGTTCTTCGGGTCTGTCGGGAAAGACATATGTTGGAGTATAGCAAAAAACGGGTGCGGCGTGGAGCCGCACCCGTTTCCTCTTCCGTTACGAGCATCCGCTCGTCGACCCGCAGTTCAAGCACTTATAGCAAGCCGCGTTCCGCACCATGATCGCACCACAGGTATCGCAGGGCGGCGCGTCGGATTGCGTGTCGAAGCTCATGGTGAGCGAGTTGGACGTGGTCGTGCGTTCTACCTTCATCTCTACGTGCGCCGCAGGAGCAACGGCCGGTGCGGCTGCGACAGCTGGTGCGGCGTCCGCCGAAGCCTCCACGTCTTCTTGTCCTTTCTCTGCAAGCGTCTCTGTCGGAACGTTGAGGCCTACCGCACGCTGGTCTGCAGCGGTAAGGAAGCGACTCGCCATCCAACGGAAGATGTAGTCGATGATGGACTTGGCGATGCGGATGTTCGGGTTATTGGTGATGCCGCTCGGCTCGAAGCGCACGTGCACGAACTTGTTCACGAGCACCTCCAACGGCACACCGTACTGCAGCGCGATGGACGTGGACGTCGCGAAAGCATCGATGAGCCCGCTGATGACCGAGCCGCCCTTCGCCATGCGGATGAAGATTTCGCCCGGCTTGCCGTTGTCGTAGAGGCCGACCGTGATGTAGCCCTCATGGTTCGCCACCGAGAACTTATGCGTGATGCTTTGCCGCTCGTCCGGAAGACGAACGCGCATCGGCTGCGGCGCGGCGGACGGAACAGGTGCAGGAGCGGATACAGGTGCGGCAGCGACGGGCTGCGGTGCTGGCGTCTGCGCGGCTTTCTTGTCCGCGTTCTTCTCTGCGGTCGTGGTGAGCACCTGCTGACCCTTTGAACCGTCACGGTAGACGGCAATGGCCTTGAGACCGAGCTTCCAGCCTTCCACGTACGCTTTCTCGATATCGTCCGGCGTCGCGGAGTTCGGCAGGTTCACGGTCTTGGAGATGGCACCGGAAATGAACGGCTGCACGGCCGCCATCATGCGGATGTGCCCCATGTACGCAATGGAACGCTTACCCTTCGCCGGCGTAAACGCGCAATCGAATACCGGAAGATGCTCTTCCTTAAGGTGCGGTGCACCTTCGATAGTGTCCTGCGTTTCAAGATATGCGAGAATGTCGACGACTTCGGGGTCGCTGTATCCGAGCATGCGCAACGCGTTCCCCACGCCCTGATTGACAATCTTCACGAGGCCACCGCCGACGAGCCACTTGTACTTCACGAGCGCGATGTCCGGCTCGATACCCGTCGTGTCGCAGTCCATGAGGAAGCCGATGGTACCGGTGGGTGCCAGGACCGAGATCTGCGCGTTGCGGAACCCGGACTCCATGCCGGACTCCAGCGCGTGATCCCACGCACGACGCGCTTCTTCGAGCAATGCGGAAGGCACGCCCTTGGAGCCGATTGCGTAGGCGTGGTCGCGGTGCATGCCGATGACTTTGAGGAACGGCCGCTCGTTGAGCTTGTACTGCCGGAACGGACCGATGGCTCCTGCGACGCGCGACGATTGGTAGTACGCATGACCGGACAGCAGCGCGGTGATGGCCGCCGCGAAGTTGCGCCCTTCATCGGAGTCGTACGCGAGGCCACGCGCCATGAGCAGCGCGCCCAAGTTAGCGTAGCCGATGCCGAGCGGGCGGAAGTCGAAGCTGTTCTGCTCGATAGCCGGCGTCGGATAGCTGGAATTGCCGACGAGGATCTCCATCGCGGTGATGATGATTTCCGTATCGTGCCGGAACGCCTCGGTATCGAACCCGCCGCCCGGCAGGTCGTACTTCATGAGGTTCAAGGATGCGAGGTTGCAGGCCGTGTCGTCGAGGAACATGTACTCCGAGCACGGGTTGGAGCCGTTGATGCGCCCAGAGTTCGCCGACGTGTGCCAGCGGTTGATGGTCGTGTCGTACTGCAAACCCGGGTCTCCGCATTCCCACGCGGCCTTGGAGATCTTCGTCATGACATCGCGCGCGCGGACCGTCTCGACGGTCTCGCCGGTCGTAACGGCCTTGAGCTCCCAGTTGCGATCTTCTGCGACGGCGCGCATGAACTCGTCCGTGACACGCACGGAGTTGTTGGCGTTCTGGAAAAAAATGGATCCGTAGGCGTCGCCATCGATGGAACCATCGTATCCTGCGGCGATGAGCGCATGCGCCTTCTTCTCTTCCTTCGCCTTGCACTCGATGAACTCCTCGATGTCCGGAT
>CAZVED010000013.1:1200-23533 GCA_964626205.1 uncultured Gammaproteobacteria bacterium | reverse complement strand
CGAACCATGATTCACGGCTTCAAAGGCCGCTGTCCTACCATTAGACGATCCCCGATCGACTGTCGCAACTTACTCCGCAACGGCGCCCGCGTCAATCTCAGGCGCGACAGCGGACGGTGGCTCCGGGAACAACCGGCGGCTCGTCGCCATCGCCCAGCTGAGACGTTCGCTGTAGGCGAAGACGTCATCCTTCCATTCGTATACATCGACGACATCGTCGCCATGATCCGCCAAAAGGTCCTGCAGGCCATCGCCGCTTACGTCGAGAATCCGCAATGCCGGTACCGTGATGTCTGTCACGGCACTCTCCACGCCGTCGACATCGCGCCAGACGGCCGTTCGCAAGCCATTGGCATCGACGAGCAGGACTGTAGACGCGCGGTGCGGCGCAGGCAACGTGGCATCCATCCGCGACACGATAATCGCGCTCGGACGTCCAGCCCCCAACGACGCTACGGACAGCTCGGGAACGGACGGTGCGCCGCTACGGCTGTCCACGGCGATTATCCCTGCCGACACGAACGTCCGCGCTCGGACGTCCCACCGGAGCAGCACGGCAGAGACACGACCTCGTTCAATGTATCCTACGACATACGACGGCACGACGGCAGCCGGTTCTTCCACCGCAACGAGCGACTGCTCGTTCCACTGCGTGCCGGACGGAAGGTACATGGCGACATCCGGACGGATTTCCGTGAACGACGCGCCAGATGGAAGGCGGAATCCTGCCGACATCTGTTGCAGCACGAGCGCGGCGAGCAAGACCGTCAGAATGATACCCGCGAACAGGAACACGACATTCCCTCGCATGACCTCCTTCGGAAAAGGGTTCCGCAACGGCATAGACCTCAGACGTTCAGGTAGCGGGATGTGGCGACCTTCGTGGTAAGCAACGAAAGCAGGGCGATGGCGCAGAACTGCGCGCCGACGATCGTCACTGCGTTCGCGGCATAGAACCCGGCGAGGTCGATGGATCCGGTTCCGAAGAAGTGCTGCACGTACGGCTGCGCGACGACGATGCCCGGCGCAAGGATGAGCGCGGTGAGCGCGACGGCAGCGACGCTCCACAGCACCGCCTCGACGTAGAACGGCGTACGGATGAACGCGTCGGAGGCGCCGACGAGACGCATGATGGCGATTTCCTCACGATGCGTGTAGATGGAAACGCGGATGGTGTTGAACACGATGAGCAACGTAATGATGCCGAAGACGAAGCTAACGAAGAGCATGGACAGCTCGATCTTGCCGGCAACGCCTTCCACGCGGTCGATCATAGCCTGACGATCATCGAAGTCCTTGTCTTCGATGAGGCCGGCGAACGCCTGCTGGTCGAGTGCAGTGAGGATGGCGTCGTAATCGCCGATGGAGCGCGCTTTCACGATGAGCGTCGCACCGAACGGATTCTCCCCCACCTCACCCAAGGACGCGAGCACGACCGGGTCGGCCTCATACTGCTGCGCGAATGCCTCCAGCGCCTGTTCCGCGGTGATGAGTTCGACATCGCGCACCTCCGGAAGGCTGAGCAGCGTGATACGGACCGTCTGTACGCGGGACTCTTCCACGTCCGGACGGAAGTGGACACTGACGTCGATCTTGTCCTTCACCGTGTCGAGCGCGACACGGCCGATGACATTCATCATGAGCAGGACGTTCACCGAGACGAGCGTCAACACGAGCACGCTGATGGTCGCGAGCGTCAACCAGATGTTCCGAACGAAGTTCTGGAACCCGAAGGCGATCGTCCGAAAGAAAGAAAGCATCGTCATCATAGGAGGTATTTTCCGTCTTCCTGATCCGAAACCACGAGACCGCCGTCGAGCGTGATGACGCGGCGACGGAGGTTGTTCACCACTTCGCGGTCATGCGTGACAAGGACGATGGTCGTGCCGAACTCGTTGATCTTCTTGAGCAAGTCGATGATTTCGCGCGTGTTGATGGCGTCGAGGTTGCCGGTCGGTTCGTCTGCGACGATGATCTTCGGGCGATGCACGAGCGAGCGCGCGATGACCACGCGCTGCTTCTCACCACCGGAGATCTCGAACGGGTACCGGTCGGCCTTGCCCTCCAGCCCGACGATCTTGAGCGCCTGCGGGACGATGGTCGCGATCTTCTTGTTCGATGCACCGGACACCTCCAAAGCGAAAGCGACGTTCTCGTAGACCGTCTTCTTCGGGAGGAGCTTGTAGTCCTGGAACACGACACCGATTTGCCGGCGGAGGAGCGGGATTTCGTCCTGCCGGATAGACGAGATATCCCATCCACCGATGACAATCTGCCCCTTGGACGGACGTTCCTCGGCGATAAGGAGCTTGGCGAAGGTCGTCTTACCGGTACCGCTCTGCCCTACGACCGACACGAACTCCCCCGGCCGGATGTGGAGATTCACGTTCTGGAGCCCCACAACGTCGTGGGGATAGAATTTGCTGACGTTCTTGAGGCGGATCATGAGCTTGACGACAAATGACAACTTGGCAAACTGATGGGGTCAGTATATACTACGCAGGCACTTTCAGAAAGTGGTGCCGTCAGTCACGACCGCGGGCGGGTATAGTACAATGGTAGTATGCGACCTTCCCAAGGTTGAGACACGGGTTCGATTCCCGTTACCCGCTCCAACCACACCAACAAAGGCTCACTCCCGTACGATCCGAGACAACCATCGGAGTATAGGAGGCCTCTCAGACGGGATGCGATTCGGGATGCTGCTTTCGTCCGCAGCCGTGAGGCCTACTCCTGGTAGGCCGGAACGGGGCGGACGGAAGCAGCGCCCGAAGCGCGCCCGACTGTGAGGCCGAGCCATAAGCCACCTTAGCTCAGCTGGTAGAGCAGTGCTTTCGTAAAGCAAAGGTCCCGAGTTCGATTCTCGGAGGTGGCTCCAGAAAAACGCGTCAGGCATCGCCTGGCGCTTTTTTCGTTACCGAAATAAAAACACCCGGGCCACAATGGCTCCGGGTGTGTAAGAATCAGCGCCGCTCTGTGCGCACCTTCTTGAGGTCGATGACCTCACTTTCTTCGTCGAGGATGCGCAAGTTGCGCAGCGCGACGAAGTCGTACGCAGTGAACGCGCCGGGGATGAGGAACCCCAGCGTGACGGTCAGCATCTCCTTCGTGACGATACCGAGCGCCACGAAGTACGTAGCGATGGCGGCGGCGAGCGCCACGCACCAGTAGTGCGCGACGACGCGCTCACGTGTCGTGAGCACTTCGTTCTGCAGGCGGATGCGGAAGCCCACGTACACCGACAACGCCAGGCACATGACGAAGAACAGGTAGCCGAACGTGTCCAAGATGCTCTTATCGATCTCTTGTCCCATGGAACACCTCCTCTGACCGGAGTGAAAACCGGACCTCCGAGGCTATCACGCCGATAGCGGTTCGTCAAGCCTCGTCCGATAAAAAAACTCCCATGCCGTGCAGGCATGGGAGTGGTCGCCGTCTGCTACGCGTTAGTCGCGGGGGCCGGAGCGGCGCGTGGGGTACGGCCACGGAATGACCTGTGCCTGACGCTGCGGCATCGCCACGCCCGGCACCGGACGATCCATGGGCCACCCGGGAGCAGCCGAGACCGGCGGTACCCGTGCGGGGCGAAGTGAGCGTGGGGTCGGACCGTCACCGAGCGGACGCACTGCTGGCGACTCGATCGGCATGGTCGAACGCGGAGGACGTACGGCGTCCCGAGCGTGCGGAACGGACGCCGTACACGCCTCGATGATGCGTGCGACGATGTCCGTGAGCGTGGCACCGATCCGCTCCTGCAGCTCCGCGCGGCTCTTACGGTGATGCCCCAAGAGCGTCACCGCAAGTCCGGTCGGAATCGACTCATCGAACAACTGCTCCTTGAGCAGCGCGATGGACCTGTCATGCAGGTCCGCCGCGCGCTTCAGCTGCAGGAGCTCCGCACGCGACGCCGCAAGGCACGTATGCGCCGGCGCAGGACGCGTCGGCTGGATGACAGCGGTGTCGTCCGACCCGTGCTCCGTCAGCATCTCCATCTCGAACGGAATGCCTTGTATGGCTGCAAGAAACTGCATATCGAACCGAATCGGCTCGACCTTCAACGTAGACAAAAGATCACTCATGTCGCCCTCCTTTGGTGTATGGGAAAATCCCGATAGAGCGGACCGTGGAATATAGCACAAATAAAGCCTCGCGTCAAGGTTGCCACGACGTAAAAACCCCTCCGGTCGGAGGGGTTTTTGAGGAGCAGGAGCTTATTCCGTCACTTCGACAGAAGTCTCACTCCCGACATACCGTTTGATGGACGCTGTCTCGAGCTGCCGACCGAGATACTCTTCAGAGCCAATGAACCCGAGAAGAATATGTGCTGCGCGTACGCGAGCAACCTCTTCGCCGTCCATCTCGCGTTCATGCACGAGGATAACGTGGTATCCGAACGGCGATTGCACGACTCCGCTCACCGACCCCGGCTCGAGCGCGAAGGCCGCGACCTCGAACTCCGGCACCATGACACCGCGCTCGAACCAGCCGAGCTCTCCGCCCAACGGTCCAGTTGACGGATCTGCGCTGAACTCCTTGGCGAGCTCCGCGAAATCTTCCCCACTTTGCGCGCGCTCGGCAACCGCCGTAGCGACGGCTTCCGCTTCGCCGTTCAGCTCCATGTCGAGACGAAGTGCCTCGTCGAGCTTGGTCTGCTGAAGGAACGGGCGCAGCACCTTCTGCTTGAACTGCGCTGGCCCCCATCCGTACACGGTGCTCAAATCCTCTTCGACCACGGCAACACCGCCACTTGCCGCTGCAAGGTTCTGGAACTCGGCCTCGATTTCCTCCTCCGTGACAGTGATGCCGTAGCGCTCGGCAGCCTGGTCTAGCAACTCATTCATGATAAGACGCTGCAGGACGTTCTCCTTGATTTCCTCCTCCGACGGAACAGGGAACGGTTCCGCGGACGTGGCTGTCTGTGCTTCGTAGAAATGGCGCAGGGTCGCGGTGTCGTCAAGGAAGTCGGCATACGCGATTGCCTTGCCGTTCACTGTCGCGGCGGGATACGGGAACACCCGCAAGAGTGACGTGGTGCTACCGCCGGACCAGCCGAACTTGTAGACGCCGAGCGCGAGGATGCCCGCGCCAAGCACGAGCACGACAAGGATTCCCGCGCCGAGACCCATGAGCATGTTCTTCGTCATTGCGGACGATGCCGCGGATTTCGTTTCCGGTGCCGGTGCCGGCGCCGTTGTCTTCATGTCGTCCATATGTCGTTTCGTATGCAATCAGTGTTGCTTAAAGAAAAATGTCCACCATCGTTCCGCATTACTCGCTGGAGGCGCCTCCTCCACAGGAGCCTCTCCGACAGTGTCGATTGCTGACGGAGCCGTGCGTCGCGCGGATGCGGCCGTCGGATCACCGCGGATGATGATAACCTCCTCACCGGGCTTCTGGAGATTCAGCTTGAGCCGTGCCTCGCGCTCGAGTTCGCCTTCTCCAGAGAGCTTTTCACGCAGGCGGACAAGGTCGTCGTTCCCTTTCCGCAACTCTTCTGCCCGCGCATCGAGCGCGGCGATTTCTTCCTGCAGCGCACGGTTTCTGGCATATTCGCCCATGAATCCCCACGCGACGAGCGCCACAAGGGCGAGATTCGCGACAAGGACGGTCTTCATGCGCAGATAGCGCAGGATGCTCAGTGATTCCGCGCGCATAGGCCCGTGGAGTATAGCAGACTATCGCGGAACCCGCGCGTCTGCATCCGTGTCAGTATCAGCATATAGCTCCTCGACGTCCTTACCGGACCACCCGAGCCGCTTGGTCCCTTTGAGCGCTTCCTGCAACGCGGAGATGAACGCCCGCGCTTCCGCATCCGTCATGTCGGATGCCGCCTCCAGCAGGCGCGCGACTTTGGCACTGCGCACACCACCGCCATCCGGAACGTCGCGGCGCATCTGTTCGGTAATGACGTGGTGCACCTCGCGCGGATCCGCGATGCCGCGGATTTCCAAGTTCATCGCGTTACCGGCGGTCTGGAGGGAGATGGTCCCGTACCCGAAGATGTGCCCAAAGATGCCACGGACGCGATACGACACGTCCTGAATGCGGTCATGCGGCGCTTCGGAGACCATGCGGTCGAAAAGCCCACGCTGGTCGATGTCGACAATGCGATGCGTCGTGATGACAAAGACATTCCACCGCCAGATGACCGCGGCACGGACGGCATACAAGAATCCGGCAGTGACGCACGTGCCGAGCACGACGAGTCCCCAGGTTCCCATAGAAAGGAGCGGCACCATGAAGAAGAACGGCGCATACACGAGCGCGGCAGCGAGCAGTGCCTGCGGAAGTGCCGTCAGCCAGTACCGCCGAATGACGCGAACGACGCCTTCCCCATCCTTGATTCTGATGACCTTTGCAACGTTCATACCTCCTTGCGGCTATACCGATGCAGCGCGTTCCGCAACGTCACGCGCTCATCCCATGGAATCCGCTTCCCGTTCGCGACAACGATGGCTTGCTCCGCGCCTTTACCTGTCGCCAGGACGACATCGCCTTCTCCCGCCATGTCCACTGCGCGCTGCAATGCTTCTGCGCGATCCGGCACGACGAAAAGGTCTGTGCCTTCGCGCTTGCCGGCATCGATCGCTCCCTGTGCGACTTCGCGCATGATGAGCAGTGGGTCGTCATCGTATGGATCTTCGTTCGTGATAATGACGACATCGGCGTTCTCCGCAGCCATGCGTCCAAGAATCGGGCGACGCGCGCGGTCGCGCCCGCCACCACAAGAGCCGAGCACGTGAATAACACGGCGCTTCGGCATGGCATGGACGACCTCATACAGCTTGCCGAGCGAGGCGGGTTCGGGGGCATAGTCGACCATCACCGTGAAGGGCTGTCCTTCGTCGATGCGTTCGAGCCGTCCGGGAACGCCTTCCACGGCGGCGAGACCCTTTGCCATGTCCTCAAGCGTCACACCTTGTGATAAACCGACGGAGATGGCAGCGAGCGCATTCTCGACATTGAAGACGCCCGGCAATGCCAGCGTGAATGGCACGTCGCGCACCGTGAACGAGACGCCAGCGGCATCCGTGTGGATGCCGAGCCCTTTCACGATGGCGATCGGCCACTCCGCTTCCGAGGCGGCTTCCGCGCCTTCCGCGAGATAGCCGTACTTCATGATGTCGAAACGGAGGAAGTCCTTCGCATGCGCATCCCCGAGGTTCGCGACCGCGACCTTCTTCACCTGCTTGCCGCCGAGCACCTTCACCGGATCCGCGGCGAGTTTCTCGAACAGTTTGAGTTTCGCGGCCTTGTAGTTCTCGAAGCTACCATGCGATTCGATGTGTTCCGGCGTGAGGTTCGTGAACACCGCGACATCGTAGTGAATGCCGGCATGGCGGTGCTGCGCGATACCTTCGGACGACGTCTCCACAACGGCATGCGTACATCCCGCGTCCGCCATCTCACGCAGCAAGCGCTGCAACCGGAAACGACCGAGCATAGTCATTTTGGTATCGTTGAGCCACACACGGTCGCCAACCTTGAAATTGACGGTCGTGGCGTGCCCGACCTTCATCCCACCGGCCTCGAGCGCGGCAGAAATAAGGTTGACGACCGTCGACTTACCGTTCGTCCCCGTGACACCGATGACAACCATTCGCTGCGACGGATTGCCATAGGCGATAGCAGCAAAGCGCGCCAGCACGTAGTGGTACTGGTCCAGAATGAAGCGTGGAAGCAGGCGCTTAAGGAAAGATTTCATATGCCTAGGGTAGCACTACGGCAGGGTCTTGAAAAATCCGCTACGTTCTGCTACGGTCGCGAAGGAGGTACCGTATGTCCTCAACGCTCAAATTCATCGGCGGAGCCATGCTGCTTGTCGGCGCGTTCGCCGCAGGACGACACCTCGTTCCCAGTGCAGAAGCAGCCCCCATGCCTCCCGCCGTCCTCTACGGCAATGAGGCGCCAACGTCGTCGGAAAATCCTTTACGGGATGATGCCGCGATATCCGTCGGGAGCAAGGCTCCGTCGAAGCCGGTCCTCGCGATGATCACCGTCCTGTTCGGTCCGCGCGGCAAGCACGCGTACTACGCGAGCGGTGTCGTCATCGCAGACGACGTCGTTGCGACGGCTACGCACGTCCTTCCGGAAACGTTCGATGCTGCCGCGGATCACATTTTCGTGGACTGCGACGGACGCCGCATTTCCGGAACACTCCTGTACCATGACCGCGGTCGCGAAGTAATGCTCGTGGGAGCCTCCTGCGGACAAGCCGGCGTACGCGTGGACACCACGCCGCTCGAATGGGATGAACCGCTCATGCTCACGGGATTCGACTTCGCTTTCGCCGGCACTGGCGAACGGCGACGCCTCGCGTCCGCAACACCCTTCGCGAAACCGACATCGTTCATTCCCGGAGCAAACCTCGGGAACGACGAGCGTCGGTTCGAAGAACCGGCACGGCGCGTCTTCCGCGAAATCCGCGATCGTCACCTTCCGGAACCGCTCGCTATCACCGGAGCGATGCGACGCGGGAACTCCGGCGGACCGGTCTACCGCAAAACGACCGGCGACATCGTCGGACTCGCGATCATCATCGATGCGGAATACGACCGTACGTTCATGGTTCCGGCCGTGACGATCCACGAGGCGCTCCGACAGACGAAACTGCTCGAATGACGCACGGCCTCCACATCTTGTGGGGGCCGTTTTCTTTATGGGCAGCAGGGCTGGACCCCGATGGAACGGCCTGCTACGCTCCTCCAAGCGCTGCAAAGGAGGCGAACATGCCAAGAAAAGGCCCCAAAAAGCGCAAGAACCAAGGAAACGTTCATTTCCTCGATGCGTACCGGAACCGCCCCAAGCGGCCATGGACGTTCGAAAAGCCCAAGATGCGCGGACGCGCAGCCGGACCGACGCCGAAGGAAGAAGCAAAGCGCTTCCGTCCATCGCCGGTCATGGATCGCGTGCGGAAGTACATCTACATCAAGGAAGCACCGTGGGTGCAAGACCTCGCGCTCAAGGTGCCGCGATGGATTACGCCGAACGGCGTCACGCTGTTCCGTGGTGCGCTCGTGCTCCCGGCGGCGAACTACCTGCTGAACCAACGGTACTGGGCAGCGCTCGCCGTACTCGCCGTCGCGTTCTTCCTCGACGCCGTCGACGGCATCCTTGCGGAAGCGCGGAACCAGCACACCCTGTTCGGAAAGCTCGCGGATCCGATCATGGACAAGGTCCTCGTCGGTGGCGCGCTGCTCGCGCTCTGGGACGTGCTCAGTGGCGGCTTCCGCTTCCTCATCGCCGCGAACATCGTCTTCGCGATCGCCATCACGGCGATGCGATTCGTGAAGCTCTGGCGTCCGAAGCTCGCACTGAGGCTCCCGGGTATCGCAGCCAGCGACGCCGGCAAGATCAAGTTCAACATCGAAGTCGCGTCCGTGCTGACGCTGATCATTGGCCTCGCGCTCGCGACGCCATGGATGGTCACAACGGCGTTCATCCTGCTCATCCTCGCCGTCTTCATGGGCGGCGTCTCGTTCTTCACGCAGTTCGTCGGGCATCCCGCCCGATAAACGACAACCCCGCCTCTTACCGAGGCGGGGTTTTTGTTTGCCATCCTTGACAAACGATGTCGTTCGTGATATCGTGCGGTGTCAGGGAATACATGCTCTTTCTCTCTGACTTCCTTTATAGGGAGGCCTACGATGTGGACCAATCGTTGTTACACCAGAAACTGGCGCATTCGCCCCGTTGCTCACTGCCCAGCTGGCTGCTAGCTACCTAAGCACTAACGATTTCCACCTCTCGTAAGCCTCTTTTTTTAATGCAGCTTTGAAGAAGTCCAAGCAAGTTCAAACAGAACACGCATCGCCTGTGCAATCGCAGAACTTTCAATAATGCTACCGACTAGCGCACCTCTGAATGAGAAAAAAGCCACCTTGTCACCAAAAACCGTAATTTCCCCATGAAAAGGGATGAAGTCAGTAGGAATCTGTTTCAATTCCCAAAGATGACCAGGGTCATGCGCAAGCTTCTTTTTCTTTGCTGAAGCATACAATCCCCGAACACGGACCCTACGCTTCGCGAGATCCTTTCGGAAACTCACAACATCGTCATGCTCTGTTAAGCCAAGTTTTTCTGCATCATCGACCGCAACAATGTTCAAAAGCTCATCTACTCGTGCAGACATTACTTGATTATGAATCGCCTTGAGACCATCAATGCCTGAAAAAAGCTTAACATTAGGGTGCTCGGAAGAAGTACTAACGACGGAAGCTAAATACGGCAACAACTCGTGCAACGCCGCCTTCTTCTCTGCTAACTTCTTACTCTCCTCATTTAAAAGATGAAGTAGGTGACCAGGATCTTCTGCTTTATAAAAAGTTTTCTTTCCATGAACAAAAGAGCTCATTAAGCCCCGAGTAACCAGTGACTCAATCATCACGTAAACAGTCGCGCGCTTTACCCCTGACTTCTCTGCAATATTTTGAACAGTCGACGGGCCTAAGGAGAGGCTCGTGACATAAACTTTTACCTCTTTTTCAGAAAAGCCCAATTGGGAAAGCTGGTGTTCGTAAAGTTGTTTACTCATATTTTTTACCTTTATCCCAAAGTGCTTCGAATAAAATCCTTGTCGTTGTCGCAATGGCTTGATTTTGAATTACGATAATCTTTGAATTCTCACCATAAGTAGGGATTGCAACTTTGTCATCGTACAATAAAAACTCGCAAGCGATTGGATAGTCATTAGCATCTAAGTACCTCTCTACAACATTAGCATGCTGCATCGGCTCTTCTAAACGATCTTGGTTTACTGAATACAAGGTCCTGATTTTATGTTTTTTTAAAATCGCCCTTCGAATATCTTCCACAATTTTTTCCAATTGAGGAACAATCTTACGAAAGTGCTCCAAAGAAGTCAGTTCCAAAATTTCGACCCCTGATTTCGACTTTAAAATGTCTTCTTGAATGGCACGAAAACTATCATAACCTTCAAAAACCGAGACGATGGGGCTGGCTTCACTTGAAGCCTGTAAAAAACTTTTCAAACCATCAATAATCTTTGTGGCCTGCACTTCCTTTTCATAAAGTGCATGTTTCTCTTGTTCGATGCCGTACAATAATTGCTTTGCTGAACCAGCATTAAAATACCGCTTCTTTCCCTTCTGAAAAGAAGACATCAGCCCGCGCTTGATGAGCGACTCTATCGCGATGTATGCCGATGGGCGGTTAACCGTGGCTTTCGCGGCAATTTGCTGCGCCGTTGCCGGACCTAACTCCAAACCGGCCAAGTACACCTTAGCCTCCTTTTCGGAGAGTCCGATTCCCTGTAATTCCTTGGCGAGGTCCTGCTGCATAGGGACGTAAAAGTGTCATCAGCATAACACTTTTCCAGTCTGCTGTCAATCATCGCTGACAATCTTGACAGCGGCCCTCATTCATGATGTACTGGGTCGTCTCCCGTATCGACGGGGGCCACGAACAACGGAGAACGCCGTGCATACTTCACATCGGCAAGCATTCGTCTCGATTCTGCTCGACCACCTCGGCATGGACGTCCACGACGTCAAAGAGGTCGCCGAGCGCCTCTCCCCGCTCTTCGACATCGCCGCCGACGGCGGTACCTACCCGCTCTCGGAGCACGACCGCTTCGTCCCCGAAGCGCTCGCCTCGCAGATGCGCGAAGTCACCGGCCGCGACGAGATTCGCGACGTCGTACTGCTCTCTCGCGCCGTGCTGCTGCAGGAACGCTCGCGCCCGACCTTCTTCCCGCTCCACGCAGACCCTTCGTTCACCCGACCGATGGCGATGCCGCGCGCGGTAGCGGCGGATGCGGGTACGATCCTCGTCGCCGCGATTCAGGAACATCTCCTGCGTGGCTGCGTGGATGCCATGTATCGCAGCCTGCGATGCCGCGAAGGATTTGCCGCGATTGCCATGCAGAACGTCTTCCAGCTCGTCTACGCCTACTGCACCGCGGCGCTCGTCGGCAACCGCCTGCGCATGGAGCAACTCGACATGCCGGTCGCCTTCCTCGGCAGCATCATCCCGCTCGGCACGAAGGCAGACGATCCGTCCACCTTCCTCTACCTGCGCGGCTGACCCTTGACAGGGTCCGCAGGCCCATGATAGCGTCTCGCTACGTACCTTCTGCACCATGCGTGTCCGAACCGACCCACCCACCCCAGGTTCCACCTGGGGCGACCATCGGACCGTATGGCGCTTCTCCGGGAGCTGAGCATCTTCACGAGTGTCAGGACGAACGACCCCACCCACCATCGTCCTGCCGCGAACCGAACGTGCAGCTCTCACCTTAGGGGCTTCAGACACCACCACATGTCTGGAGCCCCGCTTTTTTTATCCATTAATAGCCCGTTCCCGACGGGAGCAGGCTTTTTGCGGCCTGCCGTTGTTGTCGCGCCTCATGGGTGCGCTGCACCCATTTCGTCGCTCCGCCTAGGCAGTCCGCAAAAATCCTCGCTCGTGCTCTCATTGCTCAATCATGCAACAGCTCGCGCATGTGTCTCCAGGTGTTTTCGGCAGTGGTGCGCCAGGAGAACCGCGCCACATGTGCGAGGCCGCGCTCGGAAAGATCCGCGCGCAATGCCAGGTCCACGACAATGCGATGCATCGCGCGCGCGATGTCGTCGATGCGCTCAGGGTCCACATACAGCGCCGCATCTCCGCACACTTCCGGCAACGACGTCACGCGCGAGGCAATAACGGGCGTACCGCAGGCCATTGCCTCGAGCGGCGGGATTCCGAATCCTTCGTACCGCGTGGCGAACAGTAGCGCCTCTGCGCCAGAGACGAGCGCGGCCATATCCTCCTGTGCAACGTACCCGAGCTCGATGACGTCCGCACCTGCGTCGCGCATCTCCTGCGCATAGCCCCTACCCGGTTTCCCCACGAGGACGAACCGATACTGCGCCATGTCCGGCCAGCGTGCCTTGCACTCCGCGAGCGCGGTAATCATCCCGCTGATGTTCTTCTTCCGTTCCAAGCGTCCCACGTACAGGAAGTACGGTCCGTCGATGCCGTGCTTGCGCGCGACCTCGGCGCGTGCAGCAACATCCGTGACTGGATAAAACGTCGCCCGATCGAACGCGAGATGCGTCACGGCGATGCGCTCCGCCGGTGCATCGAAAAACCGTGTAATCTCCCCTTTTGAAAACTCCGAGACCGTAAGGATACGCGTAGCGAACCGTGCCGCGAACCAGGCGGCGAACCGCAGATAGAGCCTGCCGTGCGGGGTATACGCGCGCGGCTCCACCATGAATGCCACATCGTGCACTGTCACGACGGAGGTCTTGGGCAGCACGACCGGCATGGCGTGCGCGGGTACGAACAGGAGGTCCGGCGGCGCGACGAGCATCTCAAGCGAGAGCCGGAGCTGCGTCCAAAGCCGCGACGGGTTCCGTAATACTTTCACTTCCCAATGCGCGGGGAGGTCACGTTCCAGGCCATCACGGAGCGGTTCACGAACGTACAGCCGGACGCGATAGGTGTCGGGAATCAGTATTTTGAACTCCTGAATAAGGTGGTAGGCATACCACTCCACACCGGTCTTTTTGGACCAGTTCGCGCGCGAGGCGTCTATGCCGATAAGCGGTCTTTGCTCCATAGGACTCTACCCTTGATTCTTTTGCGAAAATAAGTGTAGCATGGAAGCCTGGTACTCGTACCTTACAAAAGGAGTTCCGAATGCGACGGCAAGAGCGATACCCCGACTACTTCCGCGGCTGCCTCGCAGGCCTTGCCTGCGGTGATGCCCTTGGCATGCCGGTCGAAACCATGACGCACGAAGCGATCATGCAGCTCAACGACGGCGAAGGGGTGACCGGCCTCATGGACCAAGTGTCCTTGCGGCACGACGACACCAAACCGAAACCTGCCGGAACAACGACGGATGACACGCAGCTCGCCTTCTCCCTCACCGAAGCGCTCATCGACGCGCGCGGCTTGGATCTCGGCATCATCGCCAAAAAGCTCGTCGCCGACTATCGCACCGACCACTTCGGCTGGGGCGGCACGACCGTACGCGCGGCCATCGGCCTCGCCGAGTACTTCGACTCCGGCGGAAAGACCGGACGCAGCCCGCTCGCCTACCTGCAGCCGCCATCCGGCTTCGACGACAAACGGTGTGGCAACGGCGTCGCCATGCGCATCGCGCCGTACGGCCTGTGGCACTCCACGAACGCGCACGGCATCGACGACCTCGCGCACCATTCGTACATGATCGGCCGCATGACGCACGACGACCCGCGCGCATCCGTCGCCGGAGCCGCCATGGCCGCGGCCGTGAGCCACATGCTCTACCACGGCTCCTTCCTGGACCGCAACAGCAGGTTCTTCCGGACGGCAGTCCTGGAAGCCGTCCGGTACGCGGAAGGGCGTTTCCTGAACGGAAAGCCGGCAGTCTCCTCGCGGATCGAACATGCGTTCGCGGTGGCAGGCTCCTCGGAGCTGCTCCGCACGGAAATCGGCACCGGTTGCTACGCGCTGGAATCCGTCCCGTTCGCGATCGCCACGTTCCTGCGGCACCCGACGAACTACCTCGCGGGCGTCCTCGAGGCCGTGAACGCCGGCGGCGACACGGACACGACGGCCGCGATGGTCGGCGCGCTCATCGGCACGAACGTCGGCATCACGGGGATTCCCGCGCACGTGCGCAGAGGCGTCCCGGCAGCGACCGTCGCCGTGCACCTCGCAGACAGCCTCCACGCCATGTGCTCCGCCACGGCGCATCCGCACTCCTGAAAACAAAGACCGACCTTCTCTCGAAGGTCGGTCTTTTTCGTTCATGTCAGTTCAGCATCCCCGTCGCCTGCCAAGCCGGGCTCCAGAAGCCGAGGCCGAGGCGGCGAGCGTCGATGCTCGCGACGATGAGCTGTTCCGCGTGGCGGTAGTTCGGATGCGCGATCGCAGGGAATGCGAGACCGTTGCGCACGAGGTCGTGGCTCAGGTTCACGCCAGCCGCGACGACGTGCCGGAGCGGCGTGCCGTCCGCAGCTTCCTTCCGAACATCCTTCTCGAGGAGGACCGAACCGGCTGCAAGGCGGGAAGCAATAAGCTCCTTCGCTGCGGCCTGGAGATCCGGGTTCGCCGGAATCTCCACGGAATCGATGCGCACCTTCGAGCCGTCCGCGAAGACGAGCGTGTCTGCTGTCTCCATGCCGACGAAGGCCCTTGCCATGCCGAAGCGTGTCTCTGGCTGAGCCTCGATCGCGATGGCATCGATGGCCGCGCTCGGTACCGGGACGCCGGTCTGCAAGACCTTCCAAGCGTCGTCTGGCGTCGCGAGGCGCATGCGCACGTGCGTCACCGGGTGGACGTACCACGAGGCACCGACGAGATCCTCCGGCGTCAGGATGCGACCTGCCATGGCCGCACCGTGCTCGGCGTCATGCACACCACCCTCCGTTTCCGGAAGCTGCGCGATAGCCGAGAACTGCACGGCCGTGCCGCGCGCGACTAGCCGGTCCAATGCTGCGGCCGGGCGCCCAAGATATGTGCGCCGACCGGTCTGCGGATTCACGTACCAGGCTTCGCCGTCGCGTTGCGCATCGATGAGGATGCGGCCCGAGAGACCTGCCGGAACCGTGTCCGCCGCCGTGATCGTGACGGCGACCGCCGACACGATGGGATCGCTGCCGTGGTCGCTGCCGTCATGGGCTGCTGCCGACGCAGGCGCGGCAATCAGGGCGAGGACCGCGACCATGATCGCCATCACCGCCGTTCGATACTGTTGCATGTGCAGTTTGGTGAGTGTCATAGGTTGTGAATGATGGGGAGCGCGGGGACGGTCCTTTCCCTGCCCGGAGGCCGGGGTGCTCGTCCGTCCCGCGCACCGCCCGGACTTCTTACCAAACGCAGGAGGTACGGTCAAAGCATTGACAAAACCAGCAAAAACAGGATAGGTTCATCTCGCAACGGAGGTTCCCATGAAAAAGCAGTACGTCCTGCGCGGCAAGCTCATCGGCGCAGCTGGCACGGCATCCGAGACAAAGGATCTGCTCATTTTGCAGGCTGGCACGGCCAAGGCCGCGAAGAAGAAGCTCAAGGCGCGCAAGGTCCGTCGAACAAGGGACGGCATGCTCGGCTTCGTCGGCACCTCCCTGGACGTCACCCCGTCCCCGGAGACCATCTTCATCATCGCAAAAGCGCGCGTGCGGACATTGCGCATTCACGGCAAGATCCGCCGACCGGCGCTCAAGCGGGAGATTCACGAACTCCGCGTCCGCTACGACGCCTTCACGCTGCACCCACTCCCCTTCCTCTGACCCCGCACCCGCGTCCTCGTACGCGGGTTTTTCGTTCCCGCCCATCTTGACGTCGCGCCCCATCCGTGCTAGCATGCGCGCACCAAGGAGGCTCCGTGAAAACCTACACGCTCTTCGGATTCACCGGTTCCGTCATGATGGAGTTCTGCACGCTCGACGCCGACACGATCGAAGACGCCGCCCGGCTCATCGACTGCAACGTGGAGTCGAAAGGTACCGACGAGACCAGCATGTTCCGCCCGCATCTCATCGGCGCACGGGAGTGCGCTTCGCTCGTGCCCCGCAACTTCACCGAGGATGAGATCAGCCGCATCGCCGTCGCCACGAAGAACTTCCCGCTGCAACGCCTGATGGACGACAAGCGCTTCCACCTGAAGCGTCTGCAGATCGGCGACATGCCCCGCTCGGCAACGACCTTCCACGGCAACAACCGTCTCGCCAACAACCGCGACCGCGTCTCGGGCACGAAGCCGAACCAGGCTCCGCGCGCCAGGCGGGGCAGGAAGGCCGGCCACAAGCCGCGCGGCGGTGCCAACCACCGCCGGTACGACAACGCCTTCTGATCCCACTCGCACACAAAACCGTCACCCCGCTTGGGAGTGACGGTTTTTCTTTTTAACGCGGTGTCAGGAGCGCGAGGTAAGGTGCACGGCAAGCAGGAACACTGCGCTCCACCACCCCGCGAACGAGACGAGGAAGCTCACGATGATGCGCCGTTGCCACGATGCCGGAAGCAGTTCCGCATCCTTTCCTTCCCGCTCGCGCCGCAGTAAGAACGGACTCACCGCAAAGCTCAGGAAGCACCCGTTCAGAATGAGCGCGACGGCGATGACCGCGTGCGCCAGCGCAGTGCCGACGAGTCCGTGGTCGCGGTACAGAATGAAGCCACCGATGATGGCGAGTACCGTGCCGAGCCAAATGAGCGGCTTCGTTACCTTGTGCGTGCGCGTCGTTGCGACCGTCCAATACGACGATGTCCGGCCGAGGAAGCCGTGCAGGTCGATGACTGTCACCGCACCGAGGCCGACGATGAAGCCAGCGAGCATGAGAAACGTTCCGATGATGTCGAGTGTGATCATATGCGTCGAGAGTCAATTGCCCAATGGAGTAAGGCTTGGCGCTGGCGTGGGCGACAGCTCAGCGCGCGAGGCGAACAATGCTTTGCAAGCGCGGCGACGTGACGACCGATGGCCTTCCACCGGCGGATCTGCCGCGCGTCATCATCCGTGCGGCGGCCCATGTAGTACCGGCAGTACCATTGGAACCATCCGCGCGGATCCTGCGGGTGGATCCACCCCTTCGCGCGCCACACGGCGAGCGGTTGCGAGGCGTCTACCTTGAAAAAGTTGAGACGTTTGTCGTGTACTGGCGAGAGTTTCGCTTTCACGAACCAGGACTTAGGAAACTCCTTGCGGCAATCCGTCATGTACCGCCCACCGAAAACACCGAGCTCGAGCATCTGCTTCGGTGTGAGGCTCGGGCGGAACTCCGGAGGAAACCCGCGCCCCGCAAGTGCCACGAGCGCGTATCGGTAGCCGCGCTGCATGGTGTCGTTCACGGTGACCGTTCTCGACATATGCGCTACTCCCCGAGCATGGGAACTTCGATAACGAGCACGTCCGTCGCCTCCGTCGCTTCGATGGTGAGGGACGTCGCCTCCGCGACACCGACAGCGTCGCGCGGACCAAGCTCGACCCCTGCAACCTGCGCCCGTCCCGCAACAACAAGCACATACGCACCGTTGCCCGGCATCGCAAGCGCGACCTCCATGGACGCGCCCGGAGCGACGGCGACGCGACGAATGAACGCGTCCTGATGAATCATGAGCGACCCGTCGCGGCCGTCCGGTGAGACCAACAAGCGCGACGTTCCCGATTCCGGCAGCGCGAATGCGCGTTGGTCGTAGCGCGGCGACGATCCTGTCATGCGCGG
The DNA here is from genome assembly GCA_964626205.1 of uncultured Gammaproteobacteria bacterium. Classification (GTDB taxonomy): domain Bacteria; phylum Patescibacteriota; class Patescibacteriia; order SG8-24; family SG8-24; genus CAZVED01. The sequence continues at coordinate 5,375 of CAZVED010000013.1, read as the reverse complement.
GAGGATCCAGATTTGGAAGAGTATCAGCGGGTCGCTGCCGCCGTTCGCCTCCGAGTGCAGAACACCCGTACCGGCGGTCATCACCTGCACCTCGCCCGCGCCGACAGCGCCGGTGTTTCCCATGCTGTCGCCATGCGTCACCGCGCCGGCCGTGACGATGGTGATAATCTCCATGTCCCGATGACCATGACGCGGGAATCCGCTCTTCGGCGCGATCCAATCGTCGTTAATGACGCGTAACGCACCAAACCCCATGCGCTCCGGGTCGTACCATTCCGCGAAGCTGAAACTGAAACGTGACCGGAGCCAACCGTGATCGGCGGTTCCTCGGGAATCGGCGGAATGAAAAACGACTCTCATGGACGGTCCTCCGGCGGCGCGTCCGTCATACCCGGTGCTTCGTATGGCACGGGCGTATCACCCTCGCGCACATCCGTCGCGAAAAGGTACGCGTTGCGATACTCCTCACCGAGCGCGGTAAGGAACACCTCGCCGTCCGCAGGGCGCACCGTGCGCTGTTCCGCCACAGAAAAGACACCGTCCTTTTCAAGACGCGCGGTCATGGCAGCATCCCCTTCCAAGCGGACGGCAGTGCCGTCGAACGTTGCACGGACCAACGCCTTACCGCTCTCCGTAGCCGCATCGAATTGCACGAGATCGACCCATTTCATAGGTGTTTCTTTCGATTGTTCGTTATCGGGCATCGGCGCCCGTCGTCCTTCGCTGAACATATGCGTATGGTGATAATGACGTCTACCCGGTGAAGTCCAGCCATTCTGAGTTCTGAATGGCGAAGTCCTTATCCTGCCGAACCTGTTCGAGCTTCGCCGCGAACTCCTTCCATGACCGCTCGGCATCTTCCTTGTTCAGCGTCGTCTCGAACCCTTTCTTGAGCGCCTTCATGACCTCCTTGGAACCGGCGAGATCCTCCACCGCCTTCCGAAGTTCCGGTGTGAGCGGTTGCCCGGCGAGCGAGTATGACGGCACGGACCGGAGACCGTCGAACTTCGTCACACGCTTGCCGAAGATGGAACCGTTGTCGATGGCCTGGTGCTTGCCGTCCGGGCTGATCATCCAGTTGCCCATGTGACGGTCGGAATTCGTCGTGAGCCAGTCGAAGAACGCCACGCGCATGAGCTGTTCGCTATGTTTCTCGGCAGACGGGTCCTCCACCGCCATCGCGATCTTGCCGACCTTCCAGTCCTGCACCGTGCCGATGCCTTCCGGCCCGTCGCGCAGCACCGTCGGCGGAACGATATCGAGCTTGAGCGCGCGATCAATGAACGCGGCAAGCACCTCGCGCCCCACGGCCTCACCCTCGGCGATACCGGTCCGTGTCTGCATTTCGCGGGACTTCGGCTTATAGCAGGCAGGAAGCGGCTTGCCGTCGAGCGTCACGTACAAGGGCTTGTTCGCACTCTGTTCGTCCTTCGATTTCCCAGCACCGATCTCGCCGACGCGCATGATGCGGCGACGCAGCATCTGCTCGGCATCCAAACGCTCACGCTCCGCCTGTGCCCGCTCCGGAAATGCAGAAGTGACGGCAAGCATGAGTTCACGACTGGCCTTGTTCACGGTTTCGACCTGCTCGAAAATCTCTCGCGCCTCCTTCGTCTCTTCCTTGGTCGCGAACCACGCGAGCTCCTCGAGCGTCAGTTCGATATGTGGCTTCGTCCCCTGTTCGGTGGGAATCTTGAGCGCTGCGAGCAGCGTTTCGCGCGCATCCGGATGCGCCGCGCCGATGACGTCCACAACGTCGTCGTGCGACAGCGCGAACCGGTCCACGGCCTCGCTGAACAGTTGCGGATGCTCTTCGACGACGTCCTGCGTGAGCGCCTTCTTCTCTTCCGGCGTGAACGCGATTGCGCCGCCATCCATCACGGCGAAGAAGATCATCGGCTGTTCGCGAAGGAACGGCATCACTGCCGCGCGCTTCTCCGCCTCCGTGAGACCGAGCGCGTCGAACTTGGCGCAGACGCTCGGGTCTGCGTCGAGCGCAGTGCGCACGACCGTCATCTTCTGCTCAAAGGTCACCTCTTCGCCAGCCTCCACGAGCACATCCATGGCCGCGTGCGGGTTCTTCTCCGCCACTTTCATGAGCTCTGCCACCTTCATGGCAAGCTCCTCTTCCGGCGAGACCTCTACCATCTCCGACGCATCGACTTCCATCACCTGCTCCGCCTCCGCCCGCGCTTCCTCTGCGACACGGCGCATTTCCGCGCTGTTCTCCGCGAGCTTGCGCTGCGCTTCGGTCATGAAGTCCTTGAAGTCCAGCGGGGCGTCACCGCCAAGATCGGCCTCGACGCCTTCAAAAAGACGCTCGCTTTCCATCTCGGACTGATGAATGGCGTCGGTGATTTCCTTGTCCGACAGCTCGATGAGCTGCTCGTGCGACTCGGCTGCTTCCGCGCGTTCGCTGCGGCGCTCCGCACCCCGCTCCGCCGCGTTTCCTCCGTTCCGTCGTTCGGCGTTCCTCATACGTCGTCGAGTTTCTTCTTTGCAGCTGCAAGACGGGCTTCGTCTGCACGCGCTGCGACGGCAGCAACGAGCTCCTGCCGCTCTTTGCGTAAGTGCGCAAGCCGTTCTTTCGCACGGTCAAAAATCTCCTTGATGCGGAGAGCCTTGTCCTTCTTGTTCGTCGGCAGCGCGGCGCCCTGCATGTTCATGGAGCGACCGACGAGCGCGTGGACCGTCATCCCAAGAATGACGAGGAAGAGGATGGAAGCGCTGAAGGTCATGATGCGATGGTTATTTGCCCTTGCCCTTCTTCGGTTTCTTCTTGGTCTTCTGCTGGGCGTTGTTGCCTTTGGCCATAGTGCGTGAGGTTATGTTAGTAGGAAGTATAGCAAAAAAACGGCTTTACGGAAAGAGCTGCTTCGTGTGTGTCATTGCGAGGGTCGATGTACTCATCGGCCCGAAGCAATCCCGTTCATGTTCGGGATTGCTTCGGGGACTGGGTACAGCCCCACTCGCAATGACACGGCGATGGTACGACCGAGTACGACCCACTCGCAATGACACGGCGATGGTACGACCGAGTACGACCCGCTCGCAATGACACACAAACGAAAGACCCGGGTGCGATGCCCGGGTCGTTCTCCTGTCGAAGCCCCCCTGCTTACGCGAGGTGCTTGTCGAGGAACGCCTTCGCGTGGTCGCGGCCGCCAAGGCCGAAGGCCAAGCCGAGCGCGAGCGATGCGCCAGCGACGAGAATCTGGATGTTTCCAGTGAGGAACGAGATGTCGATGCCGATCTGGTCGATCGCCGTGATGAAGGCGACAACGAGGATGAACCAGCGCACGACCATCTTGTACGATTGACCGAGGCGCACGTTGCTGAGCACGCCCGTGAGCGCGTCCGCGACGAGCACACCAATGCCCATGATGGCGAGACCAGCGAGGATGGACGGGATGTACCCGATCATCATGCTGATGAAGGACGTCACCACCTCCATGCCGAGCGCCGATGCTGCTGCGGAGAGGAAGATGAGGTAGACGATCCAGTAAACGAGGCCAGCGAGCATCTGCGTGACGGTAGCAGAGATGCCAACGGACTGGATCTTGCGGTCCAACTCGATGCGACCGACAAGGGATTCGACCTTGAGAAGGTCGAGCAGCTTCTTCATGAGGTCACGGAGCATGCCGGCGACCCAGACGCCGACGAGCAGAATGACGACCGCGCCCAAAACGCGCGGAAGCCACATCACAACCTGGTCCCAAATGCTGGCGAACGACATCATAAGCTGTTCACCGATTGACGTGAGCATATCCATAGTTTATTTTCTTTATGTTCATGGATTTCTTAATACGCTAAGTATAGCACTTTTTTGCTCGGATTTCACGTCGGCTGGGGACAAGTCTTTTCGCGGCGTGCTTAATTCGCCTTATTTTTTACAACCCCTTCTGCATTCGAGCCGAAATAGCAAAAGCACCGAAATATCGGGATAGGGCCACAGCGGACGCATCTACCGCCGGACTCTCGAACGTCTCGCACCAAGACTCCCGTGCCCGAGCGACTTCGTTCCTTTTCGTCCCCCGCCAACGATCATCGGCAAGCGTCAGGTCCAAAAGCTCCAAGGAACGCACGAAAGCTTTTTCGGCATACTCAGCATTGCCTTTTTCGCGCCAAGCAAGAGAGCGTCCGACCTCGCTCCCGATATTTCCCATCTGTTCGGC
>CAZVED010000013.1:0-1100 GCA_964626205.1 uncultured Gammaproteobacteria bacterium | reverse complement strand
ATAGTGGCATGGTAGCACGGCATTAGGCATAAAAAAACACCCCGCATGAAGCGAGGTGCAGACTACTCCCCCGTTTGCCGGGCCGCATGCCGGTTGATGGCGTGCTGGGTGATGCAGAGCATCACGAAGGCGATGAAGACCGGGAACAGCATGGCAGGGCCAGCGGAGGCGCCGAAGCTCACGGAGAAGGAGCTCATGAACGCCGCCATGCCGATGATGCCGAAGCTCAGGGCATAGACGGTGTTGGCGAGGATGGTCCACCACCAATGCTTCTTGCGGAACCGTACGCCGTACATGACCTTGGCGAAGACGACCTGCGGGAGGCTCAGGATGGCGCCGCAGATGAGCGCGGCAGCGAGAACACCCCCGCCCAGACCGAGAAAGCCGATGACCTCTTTGGCGGAATCGCTGAAGCCACTGTCTGCCAGGAGGCCGATGGCCGCGCTGAACGGCCAAGCGTAGTTTTGTCCCGGCAGCGCAGGAACGAACATCGCGGAGGCGAGGTTGCCGCAGAGCCACCCCGAGGAGAAGACGAAGATCCCCATGGGAACGGCGAGGAGGGCGGAACCCATGGCGATGACGGCAGTGAGAGCGAACGCGGCGATGGAGACGGTTCGGTCACGGAACTTGGGCATTTCTTGCGGGCCTTTCTGGAAGGAGCTTTGTGGGGAAACGGTAGCTTAGGATTGCATGAAGGTCAAAAGAAGGTGTCTCGCCTCACGCTATTTCATCGACTTCGTATACCGACACTTCGGGAAATTCGAGCAACCATAGAACTGCTCGCCATTCTTCTTATTCGAACGCACGACGACCTTGCCTCCACAGTCAGGGCACGGTGCACTCACAGGCGGAGCCGATGGCTTGTCTGCTGTCACGCCGCTTTGACGAATAATCTCGATGAGCCTCGCGCCATCGATAAGTTCCATTGGCTTACCTTCAGCGAACTGCTCTGCCTCGAACGTAAAGATATTCGTCGTGACGAAAAATCCTTTTCCGTTGATCTGTCGATCCCCCATGGCGCCGTAAAAATCGCGTACATCGTGCGGTCGTACTTTTTGTGTGATGAACTTCTTGCACTGCACAGCGTACCGTCGACCATC
>CAZVED010000012.1:0-27559 GCA_964626205.1 uncultured Gammaproteobacteria bacterium | reverse complement strand
TACGTGCTCCCGCAGTCTCCGCAGCAGTTCAAGCAACTGCTCATGGTCGCGGGCTTCGAGCGCTACTTCCAAGTGGCGCGCTGTTTCCGCGATGAGGATCAGCGTGGCGACCGCCAGCCGGAGTTCACGCAGGTCGACTTGGAGATGTCTTTCGTTGAGCGCGAGGATGTCGTCTCCCTCATGGAGGCGATGATCATCGACGTCGTGAAGAAGGCGACGCCGCACAAGCGCATCCAGCAAGTGCCGTTCCCGCGCCTCTCGTACAAGGAGGCGATGGAGAAGTATGGTAGCGACAAGCCGGACCTCCGCGAGGACAAGAACGATCCGGACCTGCTCGCGTTCTGCTGGGTGCTCGACTTCCCGTTCTTCGAGAAGTCCGACAATGGCGGCTGGACCTTCACGCACAACCCGTTCTCTCGTGCGATGCCGGAGTTCCACCAGAACCTCATGGACAAGACGGACATCGGCAACATCCTTACGTCGCAGTACGACATGTCGCTCAACGGCTTCGAGATCGGCGGCGGCTCTATCCGCAACCATGAGCCGATGGCGCTTCGTCGCGTGTTCGAAATCATGGGCTTTGAGGCTGATGCTATCGACAAGCAGTTCGGCCACATGCTCGAGGCCTTCGAGTACGGCGCACCGCCGCACGGCGGCATCGCGTTCGGCCTGGACCGCGTCGTCGCGATCCTCTGCAACGAGCCGAACATCCGCGAGGTCATCGCGTTCCCCAAGACAGGCGACGCACGCGACCCGATGATGGACGCGCCAAGCGAGATGCCGCGTAGCGTCATCGCCGAGGCGAACATCGACATCCGGAGCTAGTGAAGAAAATCCGCTCAACAGAGCGGATTTTCAGTTTAAATAAGCCAGCTTTCAAATAAGGCGCAATCTGCTAAAATACACGGGTTGTAACCCCATCATGCCTTATGTCCGCATCCAAGAAGATCATCGCCCATCTCGGTAAGCAGAAAATCGCTTTCGAGATCGTGAAGCACCGCAAGGTCTACACCGCTTACGACCTCGCGCAGACCGCCGGTGAGAAGCTCGAGAACGTCGCCAAGACATTGCTGGTGAAGGTTGAGCTCCCGTCCATCGGCAAGAAGGATGAGCGTCACTACGTCGTCGTTGTTCCGGCGTCGTACTACATCGATCTCGGCAAGCTGAAGAAGGCGCTTGGTGCGAAGAAGATTGAACTCGTGTTCGAAAAGGGGATGAAGAAGCTTGGTCTCGAACCGGGCGCGCTCACTCCGTTCGGCAGCGTGCGCGGTTTCGGCGTCGTCGTCGACAAGGCGCTCCTCAAGTCCAAGCAGGCACTCGTCGGCGCGGAGAGCTTCACGGAGCACCTCCGCATGAAGGTGAAGGACATCGTGAAGGCAGAGAATCCGATTCTCGCGGCGTTCGGTAAGAAGAACACGATGAAGCTCCAGGTGAAGGCCAAGCCCAAGAAGAAGCCGAAGAAAGGAAAGGGTAAGAAAGCCGCAAAGAAGAAAGCCCCGAAGAAGGTCGCTAAGAAGAAGGTTGCGAAGAAGGGTAAAAAGAAGCGCTAGCACGGTATGGCGTACGCGGTCCGACTGCAACAGTTCGAAGGTCCGCTGAATCTCCTCCTTGAACTCATCGAGGAGGAGAAGTTGGATATCACGCAGCTCGCGCTCGCGACCGTCACCGACAGCTTCCTCAGGCACCTTGAAGAGCATCCCGACATTCCGCCAGAAGAACTCACGGACTTCCTCGTCGTCGCATCGCGCCTGCTCCTCATCAAGTCGAAGTTACTCCTCCCGTACCTCCAGGCGCAGCAGGACGAAGAAGGCGAACAAGACCTCGAGGCGCAGCTCCGCATCTTCAAGTATTACCTCGATGCATCGAAGGTGCTCGAGAAGATGATCGCGCAGAAACGTTTCCTCTTCGTCCACGAGAAGCTCCCGAAGGTCGACATCGGATTCTCGCCACCGCCAGGGTTCACGACCGATGCGATGCAGGAGCTCTTCCGCGGAGTCATCGCGCGACTGACGCCCATTGTGCAGGTCCCGGTGACGAAGGTGATGGAAAAGAACGTCTCCATCCACGAGAAGATCAAGACCATCCGCGACACCATCGCCCGCGCCTCCAAGATGAGCTTCAAGGAACTTATCACGAGCGCGGAATCAAAGACCGAGATCATCGTGAGCTTCCTCGCCTTGCTGGAGCTCGTGAAGCAGCGGCATGTCGTCGTCACGCAGGAGAGCAAGTTCAGCGACATTACCATCTCCCAGTTCACCGCCACCACCCCAAGCCTATGAGCTCATCCCTCAGGACGAAAATCGAAAGCATCCTCTTCGTCGCCGCGAAACCGATGACCGTGAAACGGTTGGCGGAGATTTGCGGTTCCGACAAGGCGAAGGTGGAAGAAGCTGTCGCCGCCATGGTCGCGGAGTACAATAACGAGGAGCATGGCGTACGCGTGCTTTCTCACGACGGCAACGTGCAGATCGCGACCTCGCCGGATACGGCCAAGCTCGTCGCCGACTATCTCAAGGACGAGACCACTGGCGAGCTCACCAAGCCGTCGCTTGAGACGCTCACGGTCATCGCGTATCGCGGCCCCATCACCAAGGCCGAGCTCGAACAGATCCGCGGTGTCAACTGCAGCCTCATTTTGCGCAACCTCATGATGCGCGGCCTCGTGGATGCGGCAGGGGAGCCGGGCCTCCCGACCACGCCGTATTCCGTGACTATGGAGTTCCTGCGGTTCCTCGGCATTTCCGCAGTAAGCGATCTGCCGGATTTCGAGACGCTCCGTTCGCACGAGAACATTTCACGTGTCCTCGAGATGGCCGTGCAAAAGCAGAAGCAGGAAGCGGTTCCTGCCGTCGCGACTCCCTCCGAAGAAACGCCAGCCGTGTAGCCGCATGTTTTCGTTCTTCGTTGCCATCGTTCTCTACCTCACGCTGTTGCCCGGCCAGACGCTGGTGTCGGCCGCAGATGCCGTGCGCGCGGCAGAGGATCGCTTACTTCCTATCGCCGCAGAGGCGCATGCTGCTGCTGCGACCGTGACGGACGCAAGCCCGCGCAAGAAGGACATGGACCGCATCGGCGTAGAGACGTCCGCAACCGCCGCTATCGCGGTCGATTGGGAGACAGGGACTGTCCTCTATGCCAAGAACGCATACGAGCCGCTGCCGATTGCGTCCATCACGAAGCTCATGACCGCGCTCGTCGTGCTGGAGCAGGGTATGGACCCGGACGCCGAGCTCATGATTCTTGGCTCCGACATGCGCGTTGGCGCCATGCCGTACGTCATTCCTGGTGAGCGCATTCGTCTTCACGACGTGTTCGTCACTGCGCTTGTTGCGTCCAGCAACGAATCCGCTGTCGCTCTCGCGCGCTCCACGGGACTCACTGCGGAGGAATTCGCCGCGCGTATGAACTCGCTCGCATCGGAGATCGGCATGGCGCAGGCGCGCTTCGTCGAGCCGACTGGTCTTGATGCCGGCAATGTGGCGACGGCGCACGATGTCGCAGTCCTGTTCCGTCGCGCGCTCGATGTCCCGGAGATTCGTGACGCCGTCCTCCGCAAGCAGCATTCCTTTACCGCGCTCACCGGTCTCGACCACGTCGTGACGAGTACGAACGAACTCCTCGGAAGCTTCCTGAGCGAGCCGCCGTATTCTTTCCATGGTGGCAAGACAGGCTACCTTCCCGCTGCAGGGTATTGCTTCGGTGCCGCAGCACAGGATCCAGATGGCAACCGTGTCATCAGCGTCGTGCTTGGTGCCGCCACGCGCTCCGATCGTTTCGTCGAAGCGAAGAACCTCCTGTTCTGGGTGTTCGATGCTTACGAATGGTCACGGTAATTCCACGCTGCCATGCCACTGCGTATCGTTGATGCTTTGACCGTCATTCTCATCGCCGCGACACCAGTCGTGGAACTTCGTGGCGCCATTCCGTTCGGTGTCGGCGTGCTCGGTATGCCGCTCTTGGCCGTAACGCTGCTCGCCATCCTAGGTAATCTCCTGCTGCCGCTCATCGTGTACGGCCTCGGCGAGGCATGGATTCGCTGGACCACTGCACGCCAAGGACTTCTTCATCGCCTCACGGAGGCGTTCCTTTCGCGTTCGCGCCGTCGATTCGCTTCCAAGTATGCGGCGTACGGCATGTATGCGTTGCCGATCTTCGTCGGCATTCCGTTGCCTATGACCGGTGCGCTCACGGGTTCCGTCGCAGCGTTTCTGCTCGGCATCCCGTTTGCGCGCGCATTCCCGCTCATTGCGCTCGGCGTCGTCATCGCGGGAGCCATCGTCGCGTCCGCGACTGCTGGCGCCGTGACGTTGCTCTAGGTGGAGACGTCGCCGCTATGCGCATCGGCATCGACTGTCGTACGATCTTGCATCCCGAGGACGGCGAACGCGCCGGCGTCGGGCATTATACGTACCATGTCGTGCGCGAGCTGCTTCGCGCAGGTACGGATCACGAGTTCGTGCTGTTCATGGATCGCGCCGCAGAACCGCATTTTCGTGAGGAGTTCGGTGCGCATCGGGCGGAGATCCGCATCCTTCCGTTTCAGCGTCTGAAGCGCGCTCTTCCGTTCTTTTATCCGCACGCGGTCATCGCGGAGGCGTTCCGGCGCGCGAAACTCGACTTGCTGCATGCTCCGGCGAACGTCGTGCCGTTGTTCTATCGCGGTAGGACCGTCGTAACGATTCATGATCTCGCTATCTACGACCATCCTGAATGGTTTCCGGGAATACTTCCTGGCGCGCAGACGTTTTCGACGCGCATCGGCGTGCCGTATGCGGTAGGGAACGCTGCGGCAGTCATTGCGGTCTCGCACGCGACCAAGCGCGACATCATCCGGCATTTCGATACCGATCCGGAAAAGATCACGGTCGTGCACGAAGGGACGGATATGCCACGCGGCATCGAGACCCTACTGGAGGCGGAGGCGCACGCCCGCGTGATGGGAAAGTACGGCATTCGCAACGAGGAATACGTGCTCACCGTCGGCACTGTCGAGCCGCGCAAGAATCTTGCGACGGCCGCTGAGGCATTCGCGGATTTCGTGGAGGAGGACTACGTCACTCGCAAGGATATCGCATGGGTCATCGCGGGTGCGAAAGGGTGGAAGCATGATGCCATTTTCGCGGCTATTGAGCGCGCGAACGATCGCACCATCGCGCTCAAGCGGCAGCATGGCGATGTACCCAAGGCATCGATTCGCCACGTGGGGTACGTCACGTCGGAGGAGAAGGATGCGCTCTATCGCCACGCGGCAGCGTTCCTGTTTCCGTCGTGGTATGAGGGGTTCGGTCTCCCGGCGCTCGAAGCGATGGCGTACGGCTTGCCGGTCATCGCATCGGATGCGGCGGCGCTACCGGAGGTCTGTGGCGACGCGGCACTCCTCGTCCGCCCGGATGATGTCGCTGGCATTCGGAAGGCACTCGGGGACCTGTTGGGGGATTTGGAGACCGCGCAGGACCTCGGTGAGCGTGCAGAAGCTCGTGCTCTGGCCTTCAGCTGGCAGCATGCCGCACAGGACACGCTGCGGGTCTATGAGGCGGTAATGAAGGGAAAGGGTTGACAGCGCTGCCTGTCTGGCCTATGATGCCTTGGTCGATGCGCATTCGCGCCACTATGGCGCGGGGTGGAGAAGTGGCATCTCGCGAGGCCCATAACCTCGAGATCCTGGGTTCGAATCCCAGCCCCGCAACCAAAAAAACCTGAGCTGTGCTCAGGTTTTTTTGTCCCCGCAAAAGTGGGGACCCAAGGCGGAGACCCAAGGAATCCCAGCCCCGCCTTGGTCTTGCCAAACCATGAAAACCGCGCTATTCTGTCCGTATTGTGGCGAGGTAGCTCAGTTGGTTAGAGCGAGGGACTCATAAGCCCTAGGTCGGCGGTTCGATCCCGCCCCTCGCTACCACATGAAAAAACAGGGTCAAAAGCCCTGTTTTTTGCTCTCTCACCCACGTATTAGGCCGGGGTTGCCGTCATGACGCGCGGGTTGGAAATGGTGATTTCCTTGATAAGCGCACCGATGTTGTGGCCGTAGCAGTTCTCGCAGACGACCATGCGGACCGGGTGACCCCCCTCCCATTCCACGTTCACCAAGTACGAGCGTTCTCCGTTGGAGAATTCGTAGAGCTGCTTGTGCAGTCGGGATTGGCAGAAGCGGATCTCATCCGCGTTGTGTTTCTTTTTTCGCATATTCTAGCTGAAAAATCAACTTATCCACGACAGTGACCTCACCTTAACACAGACAGGCCTGCAGTTCAAGCCCCGCCTTAAATGGGCTGGTGTTCCTTTGCCTTAAGGTCGTCGCCCTGCTACACTTCCCGCGATATGTTTTTAGCCGTCCATGCGTCCGTCGGGGCGCTCGCAGGAAATGCCGTAGGAAGCCCCATTGCCGCGTTCGCACTCGGCTTCGTTTCGCACTTCTTCATCGACATGATTCCGCATGGCGACGCGCAGATGTACGAAGGGTACAAGTCCGGTGAGCGGAAGATGCGGGCAATCCTGTATCTTTCGGCAGACGTGGTCGCGACCATCGCACTCATCGCGGCGTTCTTCCTCATGCGCGACTTCTTCTCTCCGCTGAACGTCTCACTCGGTATCGTGGCCGGCCTACTCCCTGATGCTATCGTCGGTCTCTACGAGATCCTTAAGCCGAAGCAGCGATGGTGGTACCGGAAGCTCGAATCCTTCCATACGCTGCACATGCGGAACCATTGCTGGTTCGGACGGTTCCTTCCGAACAAGAAGGTGCACGACCAGGCGCATGAGCTGCTCAAAGATCTCAAGTTCAACATCAAGCAGTTCACGGAACGCGACATTCCGATGCGGTATGGCCTCATGCTGCAGGGCGTCATGCTGGCGGTCTGTCTGAAGGTCATCCTGTAAGCTCTCGCGTCCGGTAAAAGGGGTCTCCTCCAAAAGGGGTGACCCCTTGATTTTTTACCTGAAATATGGTATGAAAGGACAGATAGGGTGGGTCGTTCACAACTGGGAGGTGGGTGATGGCGCAATTGAGCAATGGTTTGCGACGCGCCGTATACGGCGTTTTTGGCGCCCTGATCCTGCTCGTGAATTGGGCCGTATCAGGGTTGGTCGTTTGGGTCACGCTGTCCATCGGCTTCTGGGCCTTTCCGCTGTTCTTCGGACTTGGCATGGGCATGGCAGCACTGGTCTTCCACGTCCTGTTGCCGAGTGAGTACGGTGATTGGACGAAGCGGCTCCCGAAGCACGGTCGCATCCGCGACGCGCTTGCATGGATTCGCAAAGTCGTTACGCCGGACTCTGCGAAGTTCGAGCGCGGGACGTTCTGGCCGCGTCTGCAGAGGTACGGCGCATTCTGGTTCATTCTTGCCGCGACCATGCTGCTGTCGCCGCTCGTGGGCGCATTCGTTGCGAGGTACTTGAAGCTTCCGGACGCGAAAGCATGGTGGTACATGACGGTATCGGTCGGTCTCATGGTCGGCATCTTCACGTCGTTGTATCTTGGTGTGCTTGCTCCTGTTATCGACTGGGCTGAAGACCTTCTTTGAACGCAGATGCTTGGACCGTAGCACATGATGCTGCGGTCCTTTTTATTCCATGTAAAAAGACCCCGCTCTTCGTGAAGGGTGGGGTCTTTTTGGTGCCTCGGGAGGGAGTCGAACCCTCATGGTTTCCCGCACGATTTTGAGTCGTGTGCGTATGCCAGTTCCGCCACCGAGGCAGGCGTTTTTCGAAGCGCGCTGGTTCACGTCTTGGCAGAGCACGGGTGACGCCGGGAGAGGCCTCCACAAGACGCGCAAAGCGCGGTGAAGTGGAGAAACCCGGCGGCAGGACCCGTGCCGTCATGGATGTGTGCCAGCCGTTACCTAAGCCACTTTAGGCCCATTTAAGCCAATTGTCAAAAGGCCTGAGGGAGGGGTATACTGACTGTCGATATGGCTTATATCGTCTCCGTCGTCAATCAGAAAGGTGGAGTAGGAAAGACCACCACGTCCGTCAACCTCGCGACGTACCTCGCGAAGCACGGCAAATTTGTGCTGCTTGTCGATATGGATCCGCAGGCCAACGCGACATCCGGATTCGGGATCGACCACCGCTCAATCGAGCACGGTCTGTACGAAGTGCTCATCGGCGATAAAAGCTTCAAGGACATTGTCGTCCCGACCGGCATCGAAGGGCTTTCCGTTGCTCCGGCAACACCTGCGCTCGCAGGAGCGTCCATCGAGCTCGTTCCGCTCGAGCGCCGCGAGTTCCGCATGGCGGACGAGCTTCTCGCCATCCGTAACGACTACGACTACGTCATCATCGACTGCCCGCCGTCCTTGGGGCTCCTCACCATCAACGCGCTCACTGCGTCGGACAAAGTTCTCATCCCGGTACAGGCGGAGTACTACGCGCTTGAGGGCCTGAGCCAGCTCCTGCACACCATCGATCTCGTGAAGCAGCATCTTTGCCCGAGCCTCGAAGTGCTCGGCGCGGTGCTCACCATGTACGACGGCCGCACCAAGCTGTCGGTAGACGTCATGAACGAGCTCTACAAGTTCTTCCCGAACCGCATCTTCCGTGCCGTCATCCCAAGGAACGTCCGTCTTGCCGAGGCGCCGAGCCACGGAGAACCAATCGCTCATTACGACCCATGGTCCAAAGGCGCGCGTGCGTATGAACGCCTCGCGAAGGAAGTCATGGAATGTGAACACGCTTTCTAATATGTCGAAACGTTTGTCAGGACTTGGTCGCGGACTCGGTGCGTTGATTCCGCAAAAATCCGAACCGCAGCAGGAGCCGCAGCAGCAGGCTCCGGTTTCCCGTGCAGCAATCGTCATCGGAGCGGGGGAGGCACGTGCTGAAGCTCCGGCGGTCACGCCGGCGCCAGCAGCGCAGGAGGTATCGGCGCCGCAGGGTATCAGCAACGAGCTTCCGCTGCACCTCATCGTTCCAGACCCGGACCAGCCGCGCAAGACGTTCAAGCACAAGGAGCTCGAAGAGCTGTCGCTGTCTATTCGCGAACATGGCATCATCCAGCCACTTACCGTCGCTAAGCGCGCCGACGGCAAGTTCGACCTCATCGCTGGCGAGCGTCGTTTCCGTGCAGCCGGCATGCTCGGTCTCCAGTCGGTACCGGTCACGTATCGTGAGGCAGATGTGCAGGACAAACTCCTCCTTGCGCTCATCGAGAATATCCAGCGCGAAGACCTTAGTCCTATCGAAGAAGCCGACGGCTATCGCCGCCTCATCACTGAGTTCAGCCTTACGCAGGAGGATGTCGCGAAGAAGGTCGGCAAGGCACGCTCTACGGTCGCAAACACGCTTCGCCTCCTGGAGCTTCCCGAAGAAATCCGTGACGCGCTCGCACAAGGACTCATCCCCGCCGGTTCCGCGCGCGCCATCCTGAGCCTGAAGGATGACCAAAGCCGCATCGCGTTCTTCCGGAAGCTTATGACCGAGCACCTCACGACGCGCGATGTCGAGGAAGGCGTCCGCCGCCGTAAGGGTCGCGATACCACGCGCAATCCCGCGCTTGCTGCCATGGAAGAACGACTCCGTGACGCGCTCGGTGCACGAGTGGAGATTACCTCTCGCGGAGGTCGTGGCGCTATCGCCATTTCGTTCTACTCCGACGAAGAACGCGATGGCCTAGTAGAGCGTCTCGCCAACTGAAGCAAAAAAGACGGCCTTACGAGGCCGTCTTTTCGTTCCTACTTTTTCCGTTTCGCGCCGCGTTCCTCCGTATCCTTGTCGGATTTCCCGAGGTCGAAGATCCATCGCGTCAGCTTGTTCTTTGAGGACATCTTGATGTGCGACCGTGCGGTCCCGGTCTTCACGAAGTCGAGCCAGTCCGGGTTCGGCGCCTTGCGGTTCTTGTCTACGATGATCTCGCAGCAGTCGCCGGAGGTGAGCTTGTCGTCGAGCGCCACGATCTCGTCGTTGACGCGCGCGCCGACGCAGGTGTCGCCAATCTGCGTATGGATGGAATAGGCAAAGTCCACGGGCGTCGCGCCGTCCGGAAGATCGATGACGTCGCCTTGCGGCGTGAAGACGAAGATGCGGTCCTGGAACACGTCGAACTTGAGCGTCTCCAGGTTCGAGAGGTACTCCTTCGAGTCCGGATGCTCCGCCCCGTTTTCGCTCTCGGCGAGTTCCTTCACCCACGCGAGCTGTTGTTCGGGGACCTGCGGCGTCATCTTGCCCTTGCCGGTCTCGTCGTAGTTCCAGTGTGCAGCGATGCCGTATTCGGCTTCTTCGTGCATCTGTTGCGTGCGGATCTGGAACTCCACGATCTCGCCGTTCTCGCAAAACACGGTCGTGTGGAGCGAGCGGTAGCCGTTCGGTTTGGGGAGTGCGATGTAGTCCTTGATGCGGTCACGGAGCGGGCGCCAGCGCTGGTGGATGATGCCGAGCGCGGCATAGCAGTCGCCGACCGTCGGCACGATGACGCGCAAGGCGACGAGGTCGTTGACCTGCACGATGTCACGTTCGTGACGGAGGAGCTTCCGATATAGGCTGTAGAGGTGCTTCACGCGACCGCTGATGCTCGTGAACGGCACGCCTGTGGCACGGAGGTCGTGCTCGAGCATGTCGCGGATACCGTCGATGTACCCTTGCTTCACTTTCGCGGTGCGTTCGGCGAGCGCCGAGACCCATTCGTATTCCTTTGGCATCGCGTGCTTGAAGGCTTCGTCCTCGATGCGGCTCTTGATTTCGTTCATGCCGAGACGCCCGGCGATAGGAGCGTAAATCTCGAGGGATTCGAGCGCAACGCGACGCCGTTTGTCCGGCGGTAGCGCGGCGAGCGTGGAGAGGTTGTGTAGGCGGTCGGCGAACTTGATGAGCACGACGCGCACGTCGGAGGCCATCGCGACGAACATCTTGCGGAGGTTCTCCACGTAGCGGTCGATGCCGCGGTACTTGATCTTGCCGAGCTTGGTGATGCCCGCGACCATGCTCGCGATGTCGTCGCCGAAGTCGCGGCGGATATCGTCTACGGTAACGGAGGTGTCTTCCGGTACGTCGTGGAGGAGCCCTGCGATGATGATGGGGATTGGCGCGTGCATGTCGGCCAAGGTTTCCGCCGTCGCGACCGGGTGCTCGATGTACGGTACGCCGGAGACGCGCTTTTGGCCTTCGTGTGCGGTTTTGGCGGTCTCAAAAGCGAGCCGGACCATGGTGAGGTCGGCGTCGGGGTGCTGCCGTGCGATCTTGGCGAGCAGGGGCTCGATGGATGGTGAGGAAGCCATGGAATCCAGTGTACACCTCCCTAAGAAGGATGCAAAAAGCCCCCAACGTCAGGGGCTTTTTGCGTTTCGTCATTCCGCGTCTGGGGCTGTCTCGTCCGGTTCGACTTCGCCGGCGTTCGGGTCGCCTCCTGGGGCTCCGGTAGCCTCGAGGTCGGTCTCGTAGTCGCACTCCTTGTTGGAGCAGCGCGCCGTATCGTTCTTGGCGAACACGACGAGCGACTTGCACTTAGGGCAGATTTCACCGGTCGGCTTGGACCAGAGCGCGTTCTCGCAGTCCGGGTAGCGCGAGCAGGCGTAGAAGATTTTGCCACGGCGCGTCTTCTTCTCGATAATGTCGCCCTCAGCGCATTTGTTGCACTTCACGCCAGTGCGCTTCATGAGCGGGCGCGTGGTCTTGCAGTCTGGGTAGCGGGAGCAGCTGAGGAACTCGCCGAACTTGCTCCGCTTGATCATCATGGGCGCCTGACACTCGGGACACTTCTCGGTGCTCGCTTGGAGCTGGGCCTCTTCGTCTTCCTTGGTGCCGCCGAGATTCTTGGTCGTGCGACATTCCGGGAAGCCGGTGCAGGCCATGAACTTGCCGAAGCGGCCGAACTTGATGATCATCGGCTTGCCGCACTTCTCGCACTTCTCGTCCGTTTCGGTCTCTGTGAGGTCTTTCTTGGAGATCTCCTTGTCTTTCTTCTCGAGATTCTCCGCGAATGGACCGTAGAAGTCGCGGATGACCGGGACCCACTTGGTCTCACCGTGCGCGACCGCGTCGAGTGAGTCTTCCATGCGCGCGGTGAACTCGTAGTCCACGACGTCGGGGAAGTGCTCCACGAGGAGGTCGTTCACGAGGACGGCGAGTTCGGTCGGTTTGAGTTTACGACCGTCCTTTTCGACGTAGCCGCGGTCCACGACCGTGGAGATGGTCGGGGCGTAGGTGGATGGGCGGCCGATGCCATTCTCTTCAAGCGTCTTCACGAGCGCGGCTTCCGTGTAGCGTGGTGGCGGATCGGTGAAGTGCTGCTTCGGCTCGATGCCAGTGGCCGTGAGCTTCTCGCCTTCGTCGAGCACTGGAAGGATCGTCTCCTTGGTATCGGTGCTGTACACCTCGAGGAAGCCCTTCTTGCGGATGATGGAACCGCTCGTGCGGAAGGTATAGATGGGGGAGCCGGTTTTCGTAGGGATGGCGTCGGCGTTCACGGCAGACATCTCCATCTCCGCGTCGGACATCTGCGACGCGATGGCGCGGCGCCAGATGAGGTCGTACAGGCGGAACTGGCGGGAGTCGAGGTGCGAGGCGATCTCGTCCGGATGGCGCAGCGCGCTCGTCGGGCGGATGGCTTCGATCGCTTCCTGCGCGCGCTTGGCTTTGGTCTTGTACTTGCGGAGCTCCTCGGGGAGCGCATCCTTGCCGAATGTCGTCGTGATCCATTCGCGTGCTTCCGCGACGAACTTCTCCGACAGCGTCACGGAGTCGGTACGCATGTAGGTGATGAGACCGGTCGGGCCGTCGCCGCCGAGCTCGACGCCTTCGTAGAGCTGCTGCGCAAGCATCATGGTCTGCTTCGCGGAGAAGCCGAGCTTGTTGTTGGCGTCCTGCTGCAGCGTGGACGTGGTGAACGGCGCGAGCGGGGAGCGTTTCTGCGACTTTCGCTCAACGGAGGAAACCTTCCAAGCGGCGTCTTTTACCGTTGAAAGGACCTCGTCGGCAGCGGCCTGCGTGGCGAGCGCGAATTTATCGACGGTCTCGCCGTCCTTCTTGTTGAGCTTCGCGGTGAAAGTATCCGTGCCGCGTGAAAGCTGTGCCTCTACGGACCAGTACTCCTGCGCGACGAACGCCTGAATCTCGCGCTCGCGCTCCACGAGGATGCGCACGATGACGGACTGCACGCGTCCGGCGGAAAGGCCGCGCGCGACCTTCTTCCAGAGGAACGGGGAGAGCTTGTAGCCGACAAGGCGGTCGAGCACGCGGCGAGCCTGTTGCGCGTCCACTTGCTGCATGTCGATGTCGTGCGGATGCGCGATGGCATCCGTGATGGCTTCCTCGGTAATTTCGTGGAATGAGATGCGTTTGGTCTTTTTCGGATCGAGCTTCAAAATCTCCGAAAGGTGCCAGGCGATAGCCTCTCCTTCGCGGTCATGATCGGAAGCGAAGTAGACTTCGTCGGCCCAAGTAGCGGCTTTCTTGAGGTCCGCGGCGACCTTCTTGGATTTCAGCGGAATGACGTACTTCGGCTCGAAGTCGTGCTCGATGTCCACGCCGAGTTCTTTCTTCGGAAGGTCGCGGATGTGCCCGAACGAGGAGAGGACCTTGTAGCCCTTACCAAGGAATCTCGTGATAGTCTTCGCCTTCGTTGGCGACTCGACGATGATGAGTCGTTTTTCTGATTTCTTTGCCATAGTCCGTGGTGATGCGTGGTTGCTCCATAGTATATATGGAGAGCCCGTCCGCTGGATAGTCCAGAATGGATATCATCCTCGTTCCGGACTGTCAATTCTCAAGTAGCGCTCGCCGTCGCGGATGATCTCGCCGGCAAGCTCCAGCGTGGTGAGTTCGGCCATGATTTTCTGCGCAGGTTCTCCTGTGCGGATGCAGAGATCATCGGCGGTCACTATGCCATCGCGGAGAGCGTCGAGGAGCGACGTCTGCATGGGAGAAAGGTCGATGCGCGGGCGATCGTCATCTGTGCGCGTAAGGCCGTAGTAGGCGAGGATGTCGTCTGGTGTGCAGACGGGGATGGCACCGGCAGCGATGAGCGTATTGGTCCCCACGGACATCGGACGGAACAGGTCGCCGGGTACTGCGAAGACGTCACGCCCGGCATCCAAAGCCATCTTCGCGGTGATGCTCGTGCCGGAGCGTGCAGCGGCTTCGATGACAATGACGGCTTTCGATAGCGCAGCGATGATGCGGTTGCGTTCGGGGAAATGGTACGGACGCGGCTCGGTGCCGGGTGGGTACTCGCTCACAAGGAGTCCGTCATCGGCAAGGATGCGCTCAGAGAGGCGGAGATTCTTGCGCGGATACACGCTGTCACGATCGATCCCGGCGCCCAAGACGGCGATGGTGGGAATGCCGGCAGCGAGCGATGCTTCGTGAGCAGCAGCGTCCACGCCCAGAGCAAGCCCGCTCACGACGATCGTTGCCGGAGTCGCAAGCCGTGGTACGAGCACCTTCGTGACGGAGGAGCCGTACCCCGTGATGGCGCGCGTGCCCACGACGGCAAAGCGGATATACGCAGGGGAGAGCAGGGCGACGTCACCGCGGCAGTAAAGGCGGTCGGGGCAGTCGGCCAGGCGACGGAGGGCAGAAGGGAACCTGTCGTCGTCGCGGGTCAAAATGAGGATGTCGTTTTGCATACGGGCGGGAAGCTACTTGGGGCTGGGTGGGATGTCAAATGCTTAAGTTTGTGTCATTGCGAGTGGGTCGTACTCGACCCCGAAGCAATCCCGTACCTTAAGAAAGCATTTTGTTATATAGTTGAAGCATCAGAGGTTTTATTCTCATCGATTTATGGACGCCTTTAATGCGTGGGCTGAGAACCTCACTAAGGAAATTTATTCAGAATACAAAAATAAATATTCTTCTTGGAAGCCTGGGCTTGAAGTATTTTATTCACCCGTCACTGCTCGCCCGAAGCTGATGATTATTGGTTATCAGCCCGGTGGTGATGAGGGGCATTTTAAAAAAGGAAAGAAGGATCGTTTTGAACGATTGCCAGAAAAGAACGCGTACGTAGTAGATGGGTATCCAATGGCAAAAAAATTACAGAAACATCTTTTCCCTGATGAGGGAATGAAACTGCTTGAGAAAAGCGTGGCTCTTAACCTGGTATTTTTTAGGGCACCAAAAGTAGCGAAGTGGAAAAAGGGTTTACCTAAGCAGATAAGGAGAGAAATGGAGAACTTTTCTTTTTTGAAGGTGATGGAGGTCATTCAAGTGTTGAAACCGCAAATGATTTTGGTCTTGGGCATGGGGACATGGGATCGCATGAAGTCCGTTTTTGGTTGTGTTGAGGGAAAAAATTTGAAGAAAAAAGGTAAGCGCCGCATGGTGATAAAGGCTGAATGTTTTGGTCATGATGTTTTCGCAACCATCCATCCTTCTGGTGCACGTGTGAGCAATTCGGACTGGGACGAGATTCGTAGATTATTTGAACAAGAAGTTTCTAGGCTTTAAGGGCACACGTCTTCAATCCAAGGTCGCGGGCACGACGGGTACACTT
The DNA here is from genome assembly GCA_964626205.1 of uncultured Gammaproteobacteria bacterium. Classification (GTDB taxonomy): domain Bacteria; phylum Patescibacteriota; class Patescibacteriia; order SG8-24; family SG8-24; genus CAZVED01. The sequence continues at coordinate 12,141 of CAZVED010000012.1, read as the reverse complement.
TTTGGCGAGACTATGGCTCGACAAAAAGTAGTACCCCGAGATGCCCGCCATTTCGTTTTGAAGGACGGGATTGCTTCGGGGTCGAGTACGACCCACTCGCAATGACACATGTTGGACGGGATTGCTTCGGGTGTTGAGTACAACCCCACTCGCAATGACACAGGGTAGGTATGGTTCTCATGACGGAATTACAAAAGCAGCGCCGATGAGCGCTGCTTTCATTTCGTCTCCTCGCCCGTATTGTATTTGTTCATCGCCGCATCCAGCCCGTCGGTGATTGCCATGATGACCGCGTCGCGCGCCGCGGTGATCGCGCTCTCTGCCGTTGCGAGTTCTTCTTTGGCGAACCGCTGCAGCACCGAATCCTCAGCGGGAACGCCTTCCGTGTAGGAGCTGCCGATGCCCACGCGTACGCGGGGGATGGCTTCGGTCGAAAGGCGCGCAATGACATCCTTGAGGCCGTTCTGCCCACCAGACCCTCCTTCGCGGCGGATGCGGATGCGCCCCAATGGCAGCGCGAGGTCGTCGAGCACCACGATGACGTCTGCAGGTGAAAGTTTCCAGAAGTTCACCGCTTCGATGACCGCTTCGCCGGAGTTGTTCATGTACGTCTGCGGGAACAGGAGTGCGACCTTTTCGTTGCCAATGCGCCCTTCTGCGACTTCAGCCTTGAAGAGCTGCTTCCATGGACCGAAGTCCATGACGTGTGCTTGGTGCAGCATCGAGACTACACGCGCGCCGATGTTGTGGCGCGTGTTCGCGTAGCGTGGGCCTGGGTTGCCGAGTCCGACGACGAGTTTCATGTCCGATAGCTTAGCATGAACCGGAAAGAGAGCTGAAGCGCTATTACTTCGTAAGATCGCGGATAACAACCTTGATAGGGACGCCTTCGAAACCGAACTCTTCGCGCATGCGGTTCTGGATGAAACGGAGGAAGTTGGCGTGGATGACGTCCTTCTTGCGGGTGACGAGGGTAAACTCCGGCGGTTCGGTGTTGGTCTGCGTGATGCCGTATACCTTCGGTTTGTTCTCGCCCTTCTGGATGAGGAGGCCGTGCTGTTTCTTCATCTTGTCGAAGAACGCGTCGAGCTCCTCCTGCGGGATGACGCGCTTGCGTTCCTCGGCGATGCGGAGCGCGAGGTCGAGGACGCGGTCCACGTGGCGTCCGGTGAGTGCAGAAAGGAAGACGACAGGCGCCCATGGGAAAGAGGGGAGCTGCTTTGCGAGATACGTGCGGTAGTCGTCTGCGGAGCCGCCTTCTGCATCGGAGCGCACGAGGTCCCACTTGTTGACGATGAATGCGACACCGATGTTTTTGCCGTCGATGAGGCCAGCGAGCTTCTTCTCTTGTGCGCCGATACCTTCCTTGGCGTCGATGACGAGGAATGCCACGTCTGCGCGGCGGAGTTCTTCGACGCTCAAGTGTACTCCGAGCGACTCGATGCCGTGTTCGACCTTGGCCTTCTTGCGCATGCCGACGGTGTCGATGATGAGGATGTGCTTCTTGCCCTTCTCTGGATGGTCGTACGTGACAAGCGTGTCCTGCGGTTCCTTGGTGGTACCTGGGACATCGGAGACGATGACGCGGTCTTCGCCGGCGAGCGAGTTGAGGAGCGATGACTTACCGACGTTCGGACGGCCGATGACCGTGACACGCACGTCGATCTCCGGAAGTTCTTCCGAGGTCTTGCCGAGCTCGGTGAGCTTTTCCACGACGGCGTCGAGCATGTCGCCCACGCCGGAACCGTTCGATGCCGAAATGGCGATCGGCATACCGAAGCCGAGCTTTGCCCAGTCTCCACCTTCCGCCTGACGACGCTTACCCGGGTTGTCTGCCTTGTTCGCGGCAAAGACGACTTGCGCCTTGTTGTTCCGCAGATGCTTCGCCATACCGACGTCTTGCGGCATGATACCGGCGAGCGCATCGGTCAGGAAAATGATCACGTCGGCAGTTTTCATCGCCTTGGTGACCTGCTTGCGCAGCACGGCTTCAGTCGCTTCGTCCGCGGACATGTCGAGACCGGCGGTGTCGATGAGCGTAAACGTGGCGCCCTGCCATTCGCAGAGGCCGAATTTCACGTCCTGGGTCGTTCCTTCGGTTGCCGAAGTGATGGCAGCCTTCTTGCCGAGGAGCTTGTTGAACAGCGTGGATTTTCCCACGTTGGTGCGCCCGACGATGGCGACGATAGGTGTTGAGCTGTGCCGTGCATCCATAGGTGTAGTGTGACAGGGGAGTCTACCCTGGCCAAGCATATTTGGCAAGGGCTGGAAGTGGCGCTTCCGACCTTATCACCCCGTCACTCGTCCTGTCCGATAATAAGCACGAAATCGACGTTCGCTGGGACTCCGGAGGCGACGTTCGCTGGAACGGTCTTTGCGACAGCGGCATCTGGCAGCGTGCGTCGCAGGCTTGCAAGAGAGGCTGGCTTCGCTCCTTTCGAGAGGTCGTAGATGGTCGTTGTGGTGTAGTCGAAGGAGTCGGCATTGCCGATCTTGAGCACCTCGAGTCCCGCGGTCTTGAGCTGTGCTGCGACTTCACGTGCCATGCCGGATTTACCAGATCCGTTGCGTACCTCGATATTGGCGGCGGCTTCCAGTGTGGCTTCCGGTTTTGGCGGCACAACTGCAGCGGCGCTTGGCGCGGCTTCATCCGCTTCAAAAAGGCCACTTACGACGTCGCGAAGCAACGTCCAGTCGTTGTTGCGCGGCAGAAGCACGTACGCGCCGTTCACGTTCGCCTCCACGAGCGGGGAGCAGGGACGGAGGTCGATGACTTTGTGCGTCAGTGCGATATCTTCCATCTGTTGCGCCATGCGTGCGAAACGGAGGAGTTCGCCGACAGAGAGGTTCGTCGTCACGTTCGCTTGGAGCGCTGCGAGCGTGTTGCTGATGGTCGCCGGGTTGCGATAGGTGCGGACGGAGAGCAGCTTGTCCTTGAGCATCATGATGACGTTCTGCTGCCGTTTCGCGCGCGCAAAATCGGATCCTTCGCCATTGTTGCCGTGGCGCGAGCGTGAATAGATGAGTGCTGTTGCGCCGTCCATGTGCTGCCATCCTTGTTCGAACGAGACGGTTTGCGTGAGGTAGTCGTCGGTCGGATACGTGCGGTCCGTGAACGTGCGCTCTACATAGACATCGACACCACCAACGCCATCCACGACTTGCGTGAACCCATTGAAGTCGATGCGGACGTAGTAGGGGATATCGACACCGAGCAATGATTCGACGGTTTCGCGCGCGAGTTCGCCGCCGCGTCCGCGTGAAGCGACTTCGCCGAACGCGTTTACGGAGTTGATCTTGCGCCACCCCTGGTTCTCAACGGGAACGAGCAGATCGCGCGGGATGGAGAGCAATGCGACTTTGTTCTCCGACGGGCGAATGCTCGCAAGAATCATCGTGTCCGTCAGGTACGGACCGTCGTGGCCTTCACCGCCCATGCCCATGAGCAGGACGTTGATTTGATTGTCCGATTCGCCGTCGAGTTTTCGGTCCGGACTGCGGATGAGGTGGTGCACGCCACCGCCGATAATAGGAATCTCCTGTAGGCTTTCGAAAGCATGCGTCGCAGTTTCCGACAGTGAGATGCGTCCGAACGCGAACGAGGCGACGAAAACGATGAGGAAGAGGATGGGGGAATAAAAAAATGAGGCCTGAGGTCGTCCGGCGGGGGAAGTCGGGAGGATCATCCGTTTTTTACCGGAGAGCAGGTCTCCTTTGAGGACTGGCATAGGACAATGACCGTCTCATTATCGAACGGAACGGCAAATGAGACAAGGGGGGACTTGTACACCATGGTAGGGGCTTGCATTCCCATGGAGGCATGCTATACTACCAAAGCTTTTTAGCTGAACTCAGCAAAAAGTCCCCCAAACGGGGGTGTGTAGCTCAGTTGGTTAGAGCACTGTCCTCACACGACAGGGGTCGAAGGTTCGAATCCTTCCACACCCACCACCTACTTTATATATACACTTCCCATGTCGGAGACCGTGCAGGCCGCCATCCCGGAACCAGGACCCTCGCGCACATCGCGGGTTTTGTCGTTTTTGGGCGAACTCGCTCACGTCGTCCTTATCTCGCTGGCAATCATCATTCCGGTCCGATATTTCCTCATCCAGCCGTTCTACGTGAAGGGGGCATCGATGGAGCCGAACTTCTACGACAAGGAATACCTCATTATCGACGAAATCAGCTATCGGTTCCATGAACCCGCGCGCGGCGACATCATCGTTTTTCGCTACCCGAACGATCCACGCCAGTTTTTCATCAAGCGTGTCATCGGTATGCCGGGGGAGCATATCGCCATCCAGAACGGTCGCATCACGGTAACGGATGCGGTAACAGGAGATGGTGGCTTACTCGACGAAAGTCCATATCTCGGAGACGCGCAGACATCCGGAGTCAAAGAGGTGACCCTCGGATCGGATGAATACTACCTGCTCGGTGATAATCGTAGCTCCAGTCTCGACTCGCGGACATTTGGCCCAGTTAAGCGTAATTTCTTCATCGGAAAGGTCTGGTTCCGTGGCTGGCCCCCTGAGCGTATGCGATTCTTTGGAGAAGACGACCATTCCGCCCCAGAAATCATTTCTGAGCAAGATTAAGCAAAAAAACGTATGCCAAACAAGAAGAACGACGCGGCAAAGTCGAAAAAAACGACGAAAGAGATGAAGTCCAAGGCGAAAGTCGCCATGGTCATGAAGAAACCTGCGGCCAAACCCCAGCCAGCCCCTGCTGGCGGTGGCGCAAAGACCGTTCAGACCCTTCGCGGGTTCCGCGACATTCTTCCTGTCGAGCAGCCATACTGGCTGACCGTCCGAGAAAAGGTCGAATCTCTCGCTTTGGCATACGGCTACGAGCGTATGGACACGCCCATTCTCGAGCCGACCTCGCTTTTCGTCCGTTCCGTCGGCAAGCAGAGCGACATCGTGGAGAAGGAGATGTTCACGTTCGAAGATCGTGGTGGTGACTCTGTCTCGCTCCGTCCGGAAGGAACGGCAGCGCTCGCTCGCGCGTACGTGCAGCATGGCTTGCTCAATCAGCCGCAGCCGGTGAAGTTGTTTTACTCCGGCCCGATGTTCCGATACGAGCGTCCGCAAGCCGGTCGATACCGCCAGCACCACCAGTTCGGTTTCGAGGTGTTCGGCGATGCGAATCCGGTCCATGATGCCGAACTCATTTCCGTCGCGTACCTCTTCTATAAGGAACTCGGCGTGAAGACCATCATTCACATCAACAGCCTCGGTCACGACGAGTGTCGCACTGCATATCTTGCCGAGCTCGTCACATACCTCAAGCCGAAGCGCGCGCAACTCTGTGAGGACTGCAAGCGTCGCTACACGAAGAACCCACTCCGTTTTCTCGATTGCAAAGCAAAGACCTGTGAGTCGCTTCGTGACGGCGCGCCGCACATCGTCGACTTCCTCGACGAAGAGTGCAAGAACCACTTGATGCAGGTGCTCGAATACTTGGACGACCTTCAGGTGCCGTACGTCCTCGATCCGTATCTCGTGCGTGGCCTCGACTACTACACGCGCACGGTTTTCGAAGTCATGCCGGCAGACGAAGAGCCTGCTGATATTGTTGCGATGGCGGAAGCTCCGGCAGGGGAGGTAAAGAAGGAAGAATCCGCCCATGCTCACTCCGCGCACATCCGCGAACGCGATGACGCTGCACGCGCGGCAAACGACGCGTTCCCGCGCTCGGCAGACGACGAGGAGCCGACATCGCTTCCGCGCCACGCGCTTGGTGGCGGCGGTCGCTACGACAAGCTCGTCGAGTCGCTCGGTGGCAGGCCGACGCCTGCGTGCGGATTCGGCATCGGCATCGAACGCGCGGTCTTGCAGATGAAGGCGCTCCGCATTCCTCCGGGAGATCACGGTCGCGCGGACGTGTTCCTCGCGCAGCTCGGCGATGCGGCACGGCGCAAAGCGTTCGTCTTGTTCGAGGAGATGCGTAAGAGCGGTATGAGGGTCTCCGCGAACTTCTCCAAAGGTTCGCTCAAGAGCCAGCTCGAAATCGCGAACCGTCTCGGTGCCAAGTACACGGCCATCATCGGCCAGCAGGAAGTGCTCGACGGAACGACGCTTGTCCGTGACATGGAATCCGGCATGCAGGAAATCGTCGACTACAACAAGGTCATCACCGCTCTTCAGAAGAAGCTCGGCAAAGTGTAATTGCCACGAAGCCCCGTCTTACGACGGGGTTTTCGTTTCCTGGGGTACTTTGTCTGTATGTGGGTAGACGGCAGTTTAAGGCGGGAACAATGCTCACGATAAGGCAGAATAAGCGTTGACGGCTCAAAAGGCGGGTGGTAGGATACCGAAAGGAGGCAAATCCCATTATTCATAGTTTAAGGAGGTGAACGATTGTGGCTGACGTTAAACGAAAGAAAGGCGAGAGCTTTGAAAGCTTGCTTCGCCGGTTTAGCAGGAAGGTCCAGCAGAGCGGAAAGCTTCTGCAGGCTCGCAAGATCCGTTTTCATGCTGCGCCAAAGAGCAAGAATGCGGTGCATGATGGCGCTCTTCGCCGTGAATATCTTCGCGCGAAGAAGGAGTTCCTGATCAAGACCGGACAGAAGACCGAAGAAGATTTCCGCCCGAAGCGCAAGCAGCGCCGGTAATCGTAGCGATACGATCATGACGCTCCAAGAACGCATCGAGAACGATTACGTGGCAGAAGCGAAGGCGCGGAACGCATTCGCGGTATCCATACTGCGAATGCTCCGCGCCGCGCTGAAGAACGCGCGCATCGAACAAGGGAAAGACCTCGACGATGCCGCGAGTGAGGATATTGTCGCGAAGGAGGTAAAGAAACTCCGCGACGCCCTCACAACGTACCGAGACGGCGGTCGCGACGATCTCGCGACGCAGGCCGAATCCGAGATCGCGTTCATGGAGAAGTACCTGCCGAAGCAGCTCGCCGACGAGGAGCTCTCCGCGATGGTCGACTCCGTCGTCGTAGGGATGCCCGGCGTAACGGCGAAAGAGTTCGGAAAAGTGATGAGCGCGACGATGCAGCTGGCGAAAGGCCAGGCGGACGGCGGGCGAGTGAGTGCCGCAGTCAAGAAAGCGCTCGGAGGATAGTTTTCAAAACGAGAAGCGTAATCCTTCTTCCCCATGCTTGGAAGGATCACCAAACAGAACGTGGCGCTTGTCGTGCGCCGCACCATGACAGGGATCGTCGGCCTTATCGCCGTGATCGCTGTCATTGTTGTTTTCGGAGCAGTCACGCAAGACGCCGCGCTCGCGCAGACAGCAGACCTCGGTCTCGCGGAAATCGGGGAGACGTCCGGTCTCGCTACGACCGACATCCGTGTCACTATCGTGCGCATCATTCGTGCGTTCTTCGGACTCATCGGTATCACGCTCGTGGTGCTCATGATGTATGCCGGCTACCTCTGGATGACGTCTGCGGGCGACGACACCAAGATCGCTACTGCGAAGAAGATCATCACACGCGCGGTCATCGGTCTCTTTATCATCATGTCCGCGTACGCCATCGTGTCGTTCATCCTGCGTGCAATCCTGAACGAGCAGATGCCTGGCGGCGGTATCCGCTCCACCTCCGCCATCACTTCGCTGTACGGAGCAGGGAGCGGGTCGCACTATCTCGGCTCCGGCATCATCGAATATCACTACCCGGAATCCGGGCAGACGGACGTTCCGCGCAATACCAAGGTCGCCATCACCTTCAAGAAGCCGCTCGTCCTTTCTTCAATTATCGAGGGATACGAGGATAACGGCACCTATACGCTCACGGATGATACGATTGGTGGTGTTCCAGCCGTCCCCGGAACCGCGTATCCGCTCAAGGTTTCTAACATCAAGATTATTCCGAACTCCGGGCTCGGTTCTCCCGCGGGAAGTTCGGGCAACGATGCTTTCGATGAGCGATATCCCGACGTCGCGCTCGTGTCGCCGGTGCCGTCCGTATCGGTAACGCCGGTCGCCGACATGTTCGACTCGGACGAGGGGCAGACCATCGTGATCACGTTCACACAACCTATCGGCAGCCCGACATCGAATGTGAACTATCGCGTCGCTCTTCGTGGCCAGCAAGACGGCATCCGCGTCTGGTCGGAGGATCTTGTCACCGGTGAGCCGTTCGCCGAGAACGCCTTCCCGACGCTGCCGCCGGACGGGGCCTATTTCTGGCCGTTCGCCACAGGTACGACACTCGATATAACGCCACCGCAAGTTTCCGGAACGGTACCTGCCGCGCTCGGCAACCCTTCCTCCCGCCCCATGGACCGCAATCAGCTTCTGCAGGTGTATTTCAATGAAGCGGTCGACCCGACCACAGCCAGCGGTATCACGGGTGCCTTGGAAGATGGCGGTCGAGGCTTCACGTTGTTGGACGTACAGGCACGATGCCGTTCTGGATTCACATGCGATGTGCGGTATGAAGACGACTTCGTTCCGCTCGTCGGCGAATGGAAGCTGTCGAATCGGTACCGCACCGCGGAGTTCATCCCCGCCGCGGAATGCGAGGGGGTTACGACGAACTCTTGCGGCGAACGCGTCTATTGCCTGCCGCGCAACGTCGAACTTCGTGTCGTCCTCCGCACGCCGAACCTTGGCAGTCAGCCGCCGGCAGGCATCGTGCCGCCGAACGGCATCGTCGATATGGTCAATAACGCATTGGACGGCAACCGGAACGGTACGGCCGAAGGCCCGGAGTCGGCAGAGCGTCCGTTGGAATATAGCTTGAATACTCCGCCAACGATCGCGCCGGACGTGAATGATGATGTTCTATGGATTGCCCATGTGGGGGACACCATCGATCTCGTCCCGCCGCGTGTCACCGACATCATCCCGAAGAGTTTTTCTTCGACCTCGCCGCCTCCGTCCGAAACAACGCCGTTCGAAGCACCGGATCAAGGAGGTCCGTCGCTTGTGCCTGTCGACCTCGACCCGACCTTCGTCTGGAGCAAGGTGGTGAGCGTTGGATCGTTGCGTACCGGCGGGTTTGACGAGTCTACGGGGAGGTTCGCAGATGATCGCTCCACGGTCGTGCTGCGGTCATATGAGTGCGTTCGCGATGACGGCGCGGATTGCTCCGAGGGGTCGCCGAACTGTACCTGCGCCCCGCTTCCTCCACCGTCCTTCTTCTTGGACACCGAACTCGCTGAGGCGGACGGGAATCAGATTTCCATCCTGCGTCTCCGCCACCGCTCCTTCCTCACCGGAAACGATCTTGGCTATACGCGCGCGGAAGTCCTCCTACGTCCGGAGCTGACGCCAAAGTATCAACCGGTCGTCCGTGCGAAAGTGAAGGATACGAAACAGAACTGCTTCTTCCCAAGTGTCGGATTCAATTGTGCAGCGAACCCGGGGCTTCCGTCCTGCTGCAATCGTGACGCTCAAGGCGTGTTCAATTGTCCGCTGTAACCCCGACGTATGCTTATCTCGCGACCCTTCCAACGGATCCTTCTCGCCGTGCTCATGACGGGCATCGTCGGCACGCTTACCGCGTTGCCGGTCTTGGCGCAGGTCGATCTCGGTTTGGAGCAGGTCGCGGAAGGTTCGGGGCTCGCTACGGGCGACATCCGTTCGCAAATCGCGGGTATCATTCGTGTCTTTTTCGGACTGCTCGGCATCATCGCTGTCGTCCTTATTTTGTACGCGGGTTGGCTCTGGATGACCTCGCAAGGCGACGAAGGAAAGATTGCGGACGCGAAGAATATCATCAAGAACGCGACCATCGGTCTCGTCATCATCTTGTCGGCATACGGTATCGCCACGTTCGTCATCAACGCCATCCTCGGCGGGCAACAGGGTGGTGGCATCGGCGCGGGCGGCTGTCCGCCGGGACTGACGTGCGATAGTTCGACGGTGACCGTCGGCGGAAGCGCGAGCAGCATACGCATCACCAGTACCACGCCTACAGGCGCGGGGCCGCGCAATGCCGGATGGCCGAAGAACTATGGCATCACCGTCGGTTTCAGCGGCGATGTCTTTGGAGGTTCGGTGAACGGATCGAATTTCCGTGTCCAACCCTGCAATGCCCGCGTTGATGGCAGTGGAAACCCGCAACCGTTTGATGTGAGCGAGTGCGGTGATTCCATTTCCGGTGTCCGCGTGACGGAAGGTCGCGTGATACGCTTCAAACCGGATGCGACTGCGAACGAATCTGACCCGACGGATTTTGAGGGTGACCGATGGTACCTTCTTACGGTCGTTGATGGACCGAGTGGTGTCCAAGGCATCGGTTCTACGGGAAATATAGGATTGAACTGCAACACGCAACTCTTGGCAAGCCTTGATTATTCTTCTCCCAACTTGCCTTCCGGTTCATGCGTCCGAGCGATAGCTTTCAACGATCTCCGCGATACCGAACCGCCGACTGTCGTTATCAACTCACCATCTTCTCCTCGGAATCTTTGCGGACTTCCACCGCTCCTCGAGGTCAGTTTTTCCGCCTCAGACGACTTTCTCGTAGCAGATGTCGAAGTGCTTCTGAATGGTAGTGCTGCGAACCTCGTCGATGCCAGCAGGGCCTCGTTAGGCTCGTCGCCGATCAGTGTGAACGCAAATAATAGGAATCCGTTCGAGGGTCCATCGGGTATCTATGTCGATACCGAGTCGTTGACGCCGGGAGAGGAATATACGATTACCGCAATCGCGCATGATGGCGTCCCGCAGGCGAGTATCGCAGCGTCACGGACTCTCGTCATGGCTCCAGCGTTGTGTTGCAACGGTGTGCGTGACGAGAACGAACTCGGTATCGATTGTGGAGGTCTGACGTCTGGGTGCGGTGCCTGCTCGGGTAACCCATGCTCGTCAGATGCTGACTGTCAGTCAGGGTTCTGCGATCCGGCGACGAGTCTTTGTGTGGAACGACCTGTCATTCAAGGCGTCGATGCCTGGGATGGTGGCCCAGGCTCGCTTATCACGATAACGGGTCAATTCTTCGGTCTCGGAGGCTCTGTCATTTTCCTCGGAGATCCGTCCGACCCATCCGATGACCGGACAGCACAAGCATGCTCACCAAACGCATGGAGCTCCACGCAGGTCGTGGTTCCGGTTCCAGAGGGCGCCGTCAGTGGACCGCTACGTCTTGTCACGAACGATTCACGGTCTGATGACACGACAGCAGACTCGCCACCAGGAACGGTAGGATCCTTCACGGTTACAACGACGACGCGTCCCGGTATTTGCTATGTTGCGCCTTCCGGCGGCCCTGCTGGCGGGGAATTCACGGTACACGGTGTCGGTTTCCGCGCGTCCGTCGGCATCGCGCCGAACGAGAGCTACGGCATGATGGGAACGACCGCAATGTCCGTTGCTTCGGGTGGATGGTCGACGAACCAAGTGCGTTTCCTCGCCCCGGCTGTCCGTGACGGCGCATACCCTGTCCGCATGTTGATCGGTGGTCCTACAGCGGAGCCGACGAACACGGTCACGTTCTCGGTGCGCCCGGGAGCGGAAGATACTGAACCGCGCATTGTGGATGTCATCCCGCGGAACGGGTCCGTGGGGCAGTATGTCACCATCACCGGTAGCGGATTCGGCAACCGCAAGGGCGTCGTGAAGTTCTATCGTGGCGATATCGCAGGTGACCCGGAGATTGCTATCGCAGCCGACCCAGTATGCGACGACTCCTGGAGCGACCGACACATCGTCGTGAAGGTTCCGGAGTATTACCAGTCTGGCCTTGGTGGGGGAGAGCAGAGCGCAATCATGCTCGGAACGCATTCCATTCGTGTTGAGACTGCAGCGCCGTCCAAGGTCAGCGATACCATCGATTTCATCGTCGACACATCCACGCTTACGCCGGGATTCTGTTCGATGTCGCCGCTCAATGGTCCGCCAGGAACGCTCGTCACCATCGAGGGGGAAGGTTTCGGTACGTCCGGACCGTCCGAGTCGCCACGCAGCGCGGTGGACTTTTATGGCGGTCGCGGAGGTGATGCGTCTGACGGCATTATCCGTATGGTAGCGGAAGACTACGGCGCATGGACGCGTCGGGAGATTGTCGCTACCGTACCGGGCAATATCGCCGACACCGCCTCCTGGCCGCTGACCGGTCCGGTCACGGTTGTCGCTGGAGGGGTCCGGAGCGCGAACGCTATCCCGTTCCAGGTGGCGAGCTGTCTCGACACAGCTTCCGTCTGCGGAGAAGGAACGCAGTGCTGCTTTG
>CAZVED010000011.1:2907-29911 GCA_964626205.1 uncultured Gammaproteobacteria bacterium | reverse complement strand
CGTTCCCAGTCTAGTCAAACAGAAACCCCGCTCTCATCGAGAGCGGGGTGTTTTTTGTTCAGCGGATCATGCCCCGGACGCGCGTATCGAAGTCGATTGTCGCGTTCCGTGCGGCGTTGGCGAAGTTCTTGCCGGAGCTCGCGTGGATGATCTCGTTCCCGATCTGCACGATGACGCCATCGCCGCGTTCGGTGAGGTTGTTGCGCACCGTGACGCGGAGATGATCATCCGAAGGGACGTGGTGGTCGTAGGGGATGAGCACGGGTGCGGTATCACCCAACGACGACCGGATGCCTGTCACCTCGTCGCCAATGGACGATGTCGTGCCCCAGACGATACCCATGTTCGAGGTCCGTGCCGAGCTCAGATCTTTGACGGTACGGGCGATGTGCTCCGTCAGCGGTTCGAGCTCGAGCGTGAACGCATCCGCGATGACGAGCGCGTGCTGCATGTCCTTCGCGCCGCCAGAGCCTGCGCGGCAGAGCACGAACGTCATCTTTGTCTCCCGCCGTAGGAACGGCGTGAGCGTGTCGATGCCCATGTACGGATGTACGGTGACCGCGTCGGCATGCACGAGGTCGAACGCGTAGCGTGCGAGAAGCTCGTTCATCTCCTCGGTGTCGCCGTACTTCGCGTCGAGGAGCACGGGGACGTCCGGCGCCTGGTGGTGGATCATCGCGACGGTGCCGGCGAGCGTGTCGAGTGCGTGGTCGCCGAGCATCGCGTAGGAGGCAGGGTTCAGCGAGTAGGCGCAGACGAGATCGCGCGTCGCCGTGACGATTTCCTGGTTGAAGGTGTACGGCGCGTCTCCTGGGAAATCGCGCCGATCCGCTCTTCCGGTCTCCATGAGGTGTCGGGGGAGCCTGTGCATCTGCGGGTCGAGCCCGATGCAGAGGAACTTCCGTTGGGACCAGCGCTCCTCGAGGAGCTTCCTGCAGTCGCGCTTCTTTGCCATGGGGTCCGTCCTTGTCCGTGATGAGAGGGTGCAAAAAGGAGCTTGGCAGCGATGCTGCCGATGCCGCATATTAAGCCCAGTTGAGGCTGTTTGTCAATGGGTAGGATTCATCCATTTTGTCATTGCCCGGCTTGGCCGGGCAATCCAGAAATATTCTGGATCCCCCGGTCAAGCCGGGGGATGACACCAAGGATGCTGTAGGAGTCGTGCGACCTTGAACATTTTTCCAGCTTCCGCTAATATGGGATGTGTTCTGAGAAGTCCTTTCGGGCGTATAGCTCAGTTGGTTAGAGCGTCACATTGACATTGTGAAGGCCTGTGGTTCGAATCCACATACGCCCACCACAAAAACCGTCACCTCAGGGTGGCGGTTTTTGTTTTTGGCGGTATCTCCTCGTCTTGACGAAATCGCCTTAAAAAGGTAGGACTCATGCGTCACGCGGGTATCCGCGCGGCAAGGAGGAGCCATGTTCGAGTTCCGTGACCACCATCTCTCGAAGCGTTCCGCGATGGATCTAGCGAAGCGTATCGCTCTCATGCTGTTCGGCAAGGAGACAGTACTCTTTGAGAGCCGTGCGTCCGGGGACCGGTACCAGATCGGTACGGGTAACAACTATTGGCTGCATGCGTTGCCGGACGGACGATATCGTTTCAACACGCGACTCTCGCCGGAGGGGAAGTCCGCCGCGTTGCAGTTCATGTTCACGCACTACCTCGCGGTCGTGGTACTCGATACCACGGCGACCGGTGGGGGAGCGTCATGAACCGCCCGGTCCTGTTCCATGCCCCGGGCGCCGAGACTATGGCTGCGGACATCGCGGCATTCGACGGCAACGTCGATCGCGGAACGATCCGCTGGAGGAGGTTTGCCGATGGCACCTCGGACCACTTCATCGAGAACGTGGTACGCGACGTGAAGAACCGGGACGTGATCTTTCTCGCGAACTTTGAGAACGAGGATCACGTCTTCCGACAGATGTCCGTCATCTGCGCGTTCCATCCGTACGGTGCAGCTTCGCTCACGGTGCTCATTCCGTACTTCACGGGGGCGCCCAGCGACCGCATCATCGTGAAGGGCGATATCGTCATGGCGAAGACGTTGGTACGCGCTCTCGACATGACGGACCAGCCGGCGCGCGTGGTCGTCCTCGACCCGCACGACGAACACCTGTTCCACTACTTCCGTCAGTGTGTCCCCGAGTTCGTTTCCGTGATGCCGTCCCTCATGTCCGGTCTCACGACCCCGCGCGCGACCGACGGGTACATGCCGCGGATGGTCTGCTTTCCGGACGAGGGCGCACGCAAGCGGTACGGTCAGTACGCTCCGGATGCCATCGTCTGCGCGAAGGTCCGCAACGGGACCGAGCGGAAGGTGACCATCATTGAGGGTGATCCGTGTGGTGCACACGTCACCATCGTGGACGACATGATCCAGCGCGGCGGCACGGTCGCAGAGTGCGCCAAGGCATTGCATGCTGCCGGCGCGGCATCCGTCGCCATCCGCGCGGTACACGGCGTCCTGCCGGACCCGTCGGTAACTATCTTGGGCACTGCCCGTGCGCGCGAAATCGTCGTCACGGACTCGCTTCCCACGAAGTCGCGAACCGCGCGGTTCCTTCCCGGAAGCGATGTGCGGTCCTGCGCGGCAGTCCTTGCCCGCGCGATGCGGTGACCCGACCTTCTCGAACGCAAAGACCATGCTCGTCGCATGGTCTTTTTTTTGTGCTGCGCGCACGTCAGGCTGCTGGCGGCAGCGCGACGTGGAATGTCGTGCCATTCCCTTCCGCGGAATCGAACCAAATGCGCCCACTGTGCCGTTCGATGATGGCTTTTGCGATATAGAGGCCGAGCCCCGTCCCTTCGATGTCGCTCTCGACGTTCGAGGCGCGATAGAACCGTTCGAAGATACGCGACTGCTCCTCTTTCGGTATGCCGATACCCTCGTCGCGGACGGCAACAACATCCTCGTCGCCGATACGTTCGATGAATACCTCGACTACACCGCCGACCGGCGTGTATTTGATGGCGTTCCCGATGAGGTTCAGGAAGACTTCCTTGATCTTGTTGGTGTCAGCCATTCGCATGAACTGCTCAGGGATGCGGTCGACGACGATGCGAATGCCTTTCTTTGCGGCTGCATCTGAGGTTTCCTGGACGGCGTCACGTAGTACAGGAACGATATCCGTCGGTTTTGGGTTGAGCGAGAACTTCCGTCCGGTCTCGATATGCGAGACGTTGAGGATGTCCGCGACGAGGCCGGAGAGCCGCTCCGCGAACGCGTGGATCTCGGCGATTGCCGCGGTCTGGTCTTTGGTGAGCGGCCCTTTTTCTCCGGCGAGAAGGTTTTCTGCCGACCACCGGATTGTCGTGAGCGGGGTCTTGAGTTGGTGGCTCGCGAGGGAAACGAACTCCGACTTCATGCGGTCGATTTCATATTCCTTCGTCATGTCCTCGAGGACCAGCACAGCGGCGACAACGTCCTCGTTTCCATCCCGGATTGGAGCCGCTGCCGCGCGTAGGATGACCTTCGTACCATCCGGCCGCACGACGACAATGCCACTCTTCGGTGGCGCTTCGATGCCGGCAAGCGCAGCGGTGACCGGAAGGTCGGAGACGGGGTACGGTTGTCCGGTGTCGGTCGTGAGTGCGTAGGTACGGGGGTAGTCTTCTAGCGCGAGTGTCGGGTCAATCGGTCTGCCGAGAATCTTTTCCATGTTCGCGTTCGCTGCTGCGGTCTTACGTCCGTCCGATTCGAACATGACGACGCCGGCAGGGAGGCGTTCCAGGAGGACGCTGAGTCGTGCGCGGTGTTCCGCAATGGTACGCAGTTGGTGCACCATGGAACGTTGCGTGATGAAGGCAATGACCATGCTGAGCAGCAGCGCGACGCCGAGCTGGCGCAATTGTGCGCCATCGTACGGTGAGGAGAGTAGGCCGAAGTATCCGACCGATGCCGCCCCGACCGTGCTCGCGTACAAGAACGCATTCAGCACAATGACGGTCCGCGTGCGGAAGAACGGCATTGTCGCGTGCGGGAAGATGAAGAGCCAGTACGGACCGGACCTGCCGATACCTCCTTCTTGGAAGACGATGGCAATGACAACTCCGGCGATAACGGACAATAGCAGGCGTGAGGTCTCGAGTCGTTTCGTTATGAACAAGGTTGCAGAGAGTACGGCCATGCTGCCCGCACCCACAAGCTCGATGATACCGACGAGCACGCCGCTTCCCGTGAGAATGCGCTCGATACCGAACCAGGCCAGAGCGATGCCGAGGATGATGGAGTAGAAATGGAAGAGCTTCACGCCGCGTTCGAACTCGCGCCGCTCGTCTTCTTGCATGGAGAATAATCCGTGCGGTCCTGGCATAGGGAGGAAGAATGATGTTCTGAGTATAGCAAAAAAACGCGCCAGGAACGAGTCCGAGCGCGTTATCCTGCCATTTCGCGTCTGGTGGCCGCGGCTTCAAGGCCGGGCATGCCAGCGGGCATGGCGTCTGCCAGCGCCCCGGTGGGCGGGGTCTTTCCGAGTGAGCGGTAGATGGAGGTGATGACAGCCTTCTCCGCCTGCACGAGTGTCGTGTCTGGGAAGCAGAGGCGTGCGAGCCGGCGGGACCCTTCCGGCTTGAGATCGCTCACAAGGCCGAGCGCGTTCGCGTGCCGCTCAGAAGAGACGAGGCCGCAGATGTCTTGGATGCGTCCAGGTTGCGTTGGGGACTCGCGCTCGTAGAGGACGCTGATGATTTCCGCATCCGGCGTCGTGGAGATGAGCTCTTCGATGACTTCCTCGAGATATTCCTCCGATGCTCCGGCGTGCACGAAGTCCTGTCGGACGAGCATGGTCCAGGTCATCTTGATGCCTGGGTCGTACTTGAGCCGGGCGAGCGCACGACCCCAAAGCTTCAGCGTCGCGAGCGGACGCGTGCGGTACAAGTGCTGCACGATGTCCGCGCGGCGTGCGCCAGCGGCGATGAGCTCCGACGCGGTTTCGAGCGTCTTCGGTGTAACACTGGCATCTTTGAAACTACGGGTTTTCGCGATAATGCCGGTGAGCAGACAGGTCGCGGTGTCGGCGTCGAGCGCGTGCTTGCCCTCGCCAGCCATGAGCCGCGCGACGACTTCGCCGCAGGAGGTCGCGGCGATGTCCACGATGTTGATGTTGCCGTACTGCTCATGTGAAGCATCGGCGTCGATGGCGATGAGCGGACGGTCGAAGAAGAAATCCGGATGCGCGGAGTGGATCTTTCCGAGGGAAGCGTAGTCCGGCGCACCGACCGTGACGACAAGATCGTACTTGAACTCCTTGGCTTCGGTCGCGATGTCGCGCGCCTCGAACTGTCCACCCTTGGGCGTCAGGACGATATCGAGGTGCGTGTCCTTCTTATCGTACGAGAGCGCCTCGATGCCGATACGCGACGTGTCGACACGGACGACGAACTTCTGCAGGCCGCGCAGCTCCTTCTGCACGGTCCCGACATCTGGCAGGAAGCTAACCGTCGCAGGAGCGACGAATCCGTCGCAGGCGACGTCGACAGCCTTCCCTTTTTTGCGGAGCGTACGTGCGAGCGCAAGCGACGTCGCGAGCGCGTCGATGTCCCATTCCTTGCGGAAAGCGACAAGGACGCTCGTCGAGCGGTCGATGACTTCCGTGAATTGTCGCTGAGATGCGTGCGCCATAAGGGGGTACCTTAGCCACGCTTTAGGGGAGTGTCAAACAGGGTCGTTGTGCATGGGTGGTGACAAGGCAAGGCGTCCTACCTGGGCCGATATTCACGTTGACGTTAAGGCAAAAAATGTGCTAAAATAAGATAACTATGGGTGAACGACCATCCTTCGGCGGCGAGGAATTCCTCAAGAAGAAATACGGCCTTCATGCCTCTGAGGAGGTCGAGGAGCAGGCTTCACGCACCGAGAAACGCACTAACGAGAAGGTTCCTCAGAAACCTCAAGAACGTATCCGTAATTACCTCTCCCGCTTCGAGGAGATTCTTGAGCGCCCCTCCGAGGATGATCTTGGTCCTGACGAAGAGTTCGCGCCCACAAAGGAACGCGGCATCGAAGCTCTGAAGCGCATCCTTCACAAAGAGCACGTTATCAAACCAGAGGATGTGCCAGAGTCCTATTTCGAACTCCAGAAGCGTATCGCAAGAGAACAAGGCCGTGGCGACGCCGCCATCACCCAAGAGCAGCGCGACCAGCACATTGAGGTCGTGATTGCAGATCAGGAAGACTCCCTCGATGAGTGGGTGGACTATTTCGCATCCCCAGACGCTACCTATCCCACCTGGCTCAAGTATTGGGTGACAAGGAGCGTCCTCGACATGGGCGAGTATGACAAGGAGAAGCATGCATTCACGAAGCGCGCCAAAGGCACGGTGAAACCGTTTCCGGAGATCGATCGGGAAGCGCTCGCCGTCGTCCTTGATGCCGTTGAGAAGAAAGCAAAGAAGGAGCAGGTCACGCTGCCGGACCTCGAAGGACCGGCGCAGGCCGAGTTTCAGAAGCTCCTCGATGCAGCCGACTTCGCTAAGCTCTATGCCTTCGCTATGGAGGAGCTCGGCACCGGCCTCACCGAAGAGGCACTTCAAGAGACCCGTGGTGAGTGGCGGACGTACGCGCAAGGGGAGGACCCGACGGCGCTCGTCGATTCCCTTCGTGGACATCGCACTGGCTGGTGCACGCGCGGCGAATCCACTGCCGCAATCCAGCTCAAGGGCGGCGACTTCCATGTGTACTACTCCCTCGATGAGGAGGGGAATCCTGCCAATCCTCGTGCCGCCATTCGCATGGAGGGTGGCCATATCGCGGAAGTCCGCGGCATTGCGGAGAAGCAGAACCTCGACCTGTTCATCGGGGACGTGGTTGGTAAGAAGATGGCTGAGTTTCCCGATGGTGAGCAATACGAGAAGAAAGCTGAGGACATGAAGCTCCTTACCGCGATTGAGAAGAAAACCCAAACCAACCAGAAACTCACCAAAGAGGAGCTTGTCTTCCTCTACGAGCTGAACGGCACTATCGAGGGCTTCGGGTACGACTGCGACCCACGGGTCAAGGAGATTCGGAGCAAGCGTAACTCCAAAGAAGACGTGCTTATCCTCTTCGATTGCGAGCCGCGGGAGATCGCTTGGAACCCAAAGGACATCACCCCCGGGACTAAGGTGTACGTCGGCCCGCTTTTCACGGGAGTCTTCACTCTCGACACTATTGAGCATCTCTTCACCTCCTTCCCAGAAGGAAAGATTGAACGTCGCAGTATCGAGATCGGCGGAAAGACCCCGAAGGAGTATGAAAAGGAACTCGCAAAGGAAGGCTTCAGTATCAACGACTCTACCAAGGAACTTCTCGCGAAGATGCCGATCTCCAAAGCGATGCATGAAATCGAGACAGTCCGCCTCACCATTGCCGACCTTGGTTTCACGAAGCATGCTAGTCATGACGAGGTTTGCAAACGTGCCAAGGAACTCGGCTTGGAACTTTCACCTGCAGAAATCGGTCCGGTACTCCGTCTCGCCTTGAGGGATCAACCGATAGGCGATCGGTTCCGCGTGGCCATGGAACCGCTGACGGGTCGTGATGGCGAGCCAGTCCTTTTCGGCGTCGGACGTTACGCGACTGGCGCGTGGTTGTGGGAGGAAGATGGTGAGCCCGGCCTCTCGTGGCGTCCCGAGACTTCTTACATGTTCACGGTGCGTAAGCCTTAGTGCACTAACGCCCCACCCTTTTAAAAGGGTGGGGCGTTTTTCGTTTCAGGCACCTTGCTCGAATGGCCTTATTTCCTATAAGGTACCTCAATATGAGTGACGAAATGCGCAAAACAACCGATCTTCCCAAGGCTTACGACCCTGCATCCGTTGAGGATGGTATTTACGCGCGCTGGGAGGCGAGCGGACTTTTCAATCCGGACAATCTTCCCGGTGAACGGACGGAGACGTACACCATCATGATGCCGCCGCCGAACGCGACGGGAACGTTACACGTCGGTCATGCGATGTTCATGACACTGCAGGACCTCGTCACGCGTTTCCAGCGCATGCGCGGAAAGGCCGCGTTGTGGGTACCGGGTACGGACCACGCCGCGCTCGCCACGAACGCCAAGGTGGAGAAGATTCTCGCCAAGGAAGGAAAGACCAAGCACGATCTCGGTCAGGAGAAGTTCGTCGAGCGCGTGAATGAGTTCATCGCCGGTTCGCAAGGCACCATCCGCAAGCAGATCCGGAAGATGGGTTCTTCCTGCGACTGGTCACGCGAGGCCTACACCTTCGACGAGCCGCGTTCCCGCGTGGTGCGCGAGGTGTTCGTGCGCATGTACGAGGACGGCCTCATTTATCGCGGCACCCGCATCGTGAATTGGTGCCCGGGTTGTCAGTCCGCCGTTGCCGACGATGAGGTGAAGTACGAGCAGCGTCAGACGCCGTTCTATTATTTCAAATACGGTCCGGTCGTCATCGGTACCGCACGTCCGGAAACAAAGTTCCTCGATAAGACCATCGTGGTGCATCTTGAGGATGACCGCTACAAGCACCTCATTGGCACAGAGTTCGATGTGGAATGGATCGATGGCACCGTGAAAGCGAACGTCATCGCGGACCCGACCATCGACATGTCGTTCGGCACCGGTGCGATGACTATCACTCCTGCGCACGACTTCCACGACTTCGAACTCGCTCAGCAGCATGGCCTCCCCATCGTGCAGATCATCGACGAGAAAGGTGATTTCACGGCAGTTGCGGGTTCTTTCGCTGGCAAGAACGCGCGCGAAAGCCGTGCGGAGATTGTGAAGATTCTCACGGAGAAGGGTCTTGTGGAGCGCATCGACGAGAACTACGTGCACAACCTGTCGGTCTGTGATCGTTCTGGTGATGCTATCGAGCCGCTCACCTCCAAGCAGTGGTTCGTCGCAGTAAACAAGCCGGTCGCCAAGCATGGCGGCAAGACGCTCAAAGAGATGTCGCTCGACGCCGTGAAGTCCGGCAGCGTCACCATCATTCCGGACCGCTTCGAGAAGGTATACGACAACTGGATGGAGAACCTGCACGATTGGTGCATCTCGCGCCAGATCTGGTTCGGACACCGCATTCCGGTGTGGTACTGCGCCACCTGCCACGACGGCGAGAACGGCAACGGCGTCATCGTCGCGACCGACGCTCCGGCGTCGTGTCCGACTTGTGGCGGTGCCGACCTTCGCCAGGATCCCGACGCGCTCGACACCTGGTTCTCTTCTGGCACTTGGACGTTCTCTGCGCTCGGTTGGCCGGACAACGCCGAGGACCCGAAGGGTGATTTCCAGCGTTTCCATCCGACACAGCTTTTGGAGACTGGCTACGACATCATCTTCTTCTGGGACGCGCGCATGATCCTTATGACGACGTACGTCACGGGAACCATCCCGTTCGAGAAGGTGTACCTCCACGGTCTCGTCCGCGACGAGCAGGGAAGGAAGATGTCCAAGTCCCTCGGGAACATCCTCGATCCGTTGGATGTCGCGGCGAAGTATGGCACGGACGCCGTGCGCCTTTCGCTCACTATAGGCAACACGCCGGGCAACGACCTCCGCATCAGCGACGAGAAGATCGCCTACTTCCGCAACTTCACCAACAAGCTCTGGAACATCTCCCGTTTCGCGCTCATGAACGTGAGCGAGCTTCGTGTGCCGGAAGGTCGCCCGGAACCCAAGACTGTTGCTGACCGCTGGATCCTCAATCGTCTCGACGCCGTGACGCGCACCATGACGGCTGACCTCGAGCATCTCAACCTCGGACGCCCGGCCGAGACACTGCGCGACTTCACCTGGGGTGAACTCGCTGATTGGTATTTGGAAATCGCAAAGGTGGAAGGCGGCAAGGACGCCATGCTTTCCTACGTGCTCGATGCGGTATTGAAACTCTGGCACCCGTTCATGCCGTTCGTGACGGAGGAAATCTACAGCAAGACGTTTGCTAAAAACGACAAGGATTTTCTCATGGTTGCCGCGTGGCCGGAAGTGCGTGCCGGAGAGCCGGAATTCCATGACGGTTTCGATGTATTGCGCGAAGTGGTGACCGCCATCCGCAACATTCGTTCCACCTATAACGTAGAAGCAGGCAAGCGCATCGAGGTGACGCTTATCTCTACAGAACAGGAATCAGTGCTCGCGGAGAACGCGGAGGTTGTGAAGGCGCTCGCCAAGGTGGAGGCGCTCACGGTGCTCAAGGACGGTGCCAAGCCGGAGAACGCCGCGTCCGCGCTCGTCGCCGGCGTGCAGGTGTATGTCCCGCTGGGTGGCCTCGTCGATGCGGGCAAGGAGAAGGAGCGTATCACCAAGGAAATCGCAGAGGTCGAGAAGTACGCCAAGGCGCTGGAAGGCAAGCTCGGTAACGCGGATTTCACTGCACGCGCACCGGAGCACGTCGTGGAGACTGAGCGCGGCAAGCTCGCGGACGCCAAAGAGAAAGCAGAGAAACTTCGCGCGCAGCTGGCGGAACTGGGGTGATAAAAAGACCGGCCTCCGTACAATGGGCCGGTTTTGATGATGTCAGAGTTTTTTTCGCCGAAGTCCCGCGCTCATGAGCATGACCTCGAGGAGCATCGCGGTGTTGCCGACCGCAAGGAGGAGGAACATGAGCGTGAATGGCGCGGTTTGCGGTGAGTGCCGGTTCACGTCCGTGAGGAGCATGGAAAAGAACACAATGAACCCGATACGCTGGATGACAATCGCGACGATGAGACCGAGCTCCGTACGTCGAACGAGCGCCCACACGAGGCCGATGAGGTGTGGCAGGACGGTCAGCGCGAGCAGGACCAACGGGGAATACCCCTGCATGTGTGCCTCCGAGCGAAAGAGCGTCCGCTCAGCGTATCCTTGGGACAGGGCAGCGTCAATGATGGTTCGGGTCGGAGGCTTCCGTTTGTGCGGCAAATCCGCTAGAGTAGCGGGAGTATGGCCATCTCCACTGACAATCAAAAGATCGAACGGCTTCTCGGTAACCGCGTCGAGCAGGTCGTCGGCGACCTCAAGGAACGCCTCGCTTCCGGCAAGAAGCTTCGTGTGAAGCTCGGTGCGGATCCGACTGCTCCAGACCTTCACCTTGGCCACGCCGTGCAGCTTCGCAAACTCCGCGAGTTTCAAGATCTCGGCCACCAGGTCGTGCTCATCATCGGCGACTACACGTCGCTCATCGGTGATCCGTCAGGGAAGTCCAAGACGCGTCCCGCGCTCACGAAGAAGGAAGTCGATGCGAACGCCAAGACGTATGTCGCGCAAGTCGGAAAGGTGCTGAACCTCAAGAAGACCGAGATCCGCAAGAATAGCGAGTGGCTCGGCAAGCTGAAGTTCCAGGACGTGCTGAAGCTCACGTCGCAGTTCACGGTGGCGCGCATGATCGAGCGCGACGATTTCGCCAAGCGTCTCGCAGGCGGCGTCGAGGTGCACATGCACGAACTGCTCTACCCGATGATGCAGGCGTACGACTCCGTCATGATTGACGCCGACGTGGAGATCGGTGGCACGGATCAGATGTTCAATATTCTCGCCGGACGCGAACTGCAGAAGAAGCTCGGCAAGCCGGAACAGAGCTGCCTGTTCATTGGCCCGTTGCTCGTGGGTACCGATGGTGTGAAGAAGATGTCCAAGTCGCTCGGTAACTACGTGGGCCTCACGGATACGCCGGACGACATGTTCGGCAAGGTGATGTCCGTCCCCGACGCCGCGCTCCGCGATTGGTTCCATCTTACGACAGATGTCTCGAAGGACGAGGTCACGGCACTGCTCGCCGATGGAAAGAATCCTCGTGATGCCAAGATCCGCCTCGCCAAAGAAATCATCGCGCAGTACCACTCCGCCAAGGCAGCAGACGCGGCAGAGCAGCACTTCATCAATGTTTTCCAGAAGAAGGAGATGCCAGAGGATATCGCGATTCTCGATTGCTTCGAGGCAGGCAAGCACAAGTTCGTCGATATTCTCGCGGTAATCGATATCTTCGGACCTATCTCGAAATCGCAGTATCGTCGTGATATCGAAGGTGGCGGAATCAAGGTCGACGGCGTCGTCGTAAAAGACCCGAATCAAGAGATTACGATCGGCAAGACGCCCATTCTCATCCAGAAAGGCAAGCGGCACTTCGTGCAGATCGTCGGTAAATGAGTGTCATTGCGAGTGGGTCGTACCCGACCCCGAAGCAATCCCGTTCATGTTCGGGATTGCCGCGGTCCGACAAGTACGTCGACCCTCGCCATGACAGAGTAGGAACGACTCAGCACTGACAAGACCTATGACCACCCTCCAAAAAGCCAAGAACGACATCATTGAAGCGTTGAAAGCCGCGCTGCCGGAAGGCTCTGCTTGCGACGCTGCTATGCTCGAGAAACCCCCGCAGAAGGAGATGGGGGATTTCGCGTTCCCGTGTTTCGCGCTCTCCAAGGCGCTGAAGAAGGCTCCGCAGGTCATCGCACAGGAGATCGCAGCGAAGGTCGCGACCGGCGGATTCGTTGGCTCCGTCGCTGCGGTTGGTCCGTACGTCAACATCACGCTCGACAAGCACATGCTCTCCGAGTCCGTGCTCCGTGAGGTGCTTGGTGCGCCGGAAACATTCGGTCTCCTGGCATCGGGAAGCGCTGAGCGAACGGTCATGGTCGAGTACGGATCGCTCAACACGCATAAGGAATTTCATGTCGGCCACCTGCGCAACATCGTTCTCGGTCTCGCGGTCACGAACCTCGCGCGCGCGACGGGGGAGCGCGTGATTCCGGTCGCGTACATCGGCGACATCGGCGCGCACGTGGCGAAATGCCTCTGGGCGTACCGCGCGTTCCACAAGGATGACGTGCTGCCGGAGAACAAAGGAAAGTATCTCGGTGCCATCTACAGCGAGGCAACGCGGCGCGTGGAAGAGGACGAGTCGCTCAAGGAAGCGGTCGCTGAAGTGCAGCGCAAACTTGAAGCCCGCGACCCGGAATGGCAGTCACTCTGGGAGGTGACGCGCCAGTGGTGCCTTGATGAACTGAACGCGGCCTTCTTCGGACTTGGCGTGAAGTTCGACCGCACGTTCTTCGAGTCCGAGGTCGAGCAACCGGGCAAAGATCTTGTCGCAGAGTTGCGTGCCAAGGGCATCGCCAAGGAAGGGGAGCGCGGCGCGACGATTGTCGACCTCGCGGACCCGGAAGATCTCGGCGTCTTCCTCGTGCTCAAAGGCGACGGTGCAGCGTTGTACTCCACCAAGGAGCTCGCATTGGCGTACCTCAAGCGGGAAGAGTTCGGTGATATCGACGAGAGCATCCACGTCGTCGACGCGCGCCAGTCATTGTATTTCAAACAGTTCTTCGCCACGCTCAAGCGTCTCGGATTCACGCAGGCGATGACGCATCTGTCGTATGAGTTCGTGACGCTCAAGGAAGGCGCGATGTCCTCGCGCAAAGGCAATATCGTTCCGTACGAGGATTTCCGCGACGAGATGATCGCGCGTGCGGCCAAGGAGTCCGCGGTACGCCATGAGGACTGGAGCGAGGAGCGTGTCAGGGAAGCGGCATGGATCGTCGCCGAAGGTGCGCTCAAGTTCGGCATGCTTAAGCAGGATGTGGACCGCTCCATCGTTTTCGATATGGATGAAGCTCTTGCCTTCGAAGGGTTCACTGGCCCCTACGTGCAGTATGCGCACGCGCGCATGACGAGCATCCTTCAGAAGGCTGGCAGCGATGCGCCGTCCGTCATGGATGGCACGGATGTTCCGGAGGAGGTCGATGTCCTCCGTGTCGCTGCGGATTTTCCACAGGTCGTCGCTGATGCCGCGGCACAGCGCCGCCCGTCCTTGTTGGCGCAGTACCTCTTCGAGTTTGCTCAGGCCGCCAACGCCTTCTACCGCGATGTCCCAGTGCTCACCGCGCCAGCAGAAGACCGCGCACGCCGTCTCGCTATCGTCCGCACGCTGAAAACGACCTTAAAGAACGGTCTCGCGCTTCTGGGTATTCGGGCTCCGGAGGAAATGTAGGGTTTGGCTTTGACAAAAAGCGTCTTTTCCGTTTATCTAACGTGAGGTATTCGAGTAGTTTCGAGGGAATCGAAGGCTCGTTTTCCTTGATAACGCCATCACGCAGTCGGAGGCAGGCATGAAACGCGTACAGCTCATCGGAGCAGGTTCTTTTGTCCCTGATAGGGTCGTGTCCAACGAGCGGATCGTGAAAGCGATTCCCGGATGGCCGGCCGACAAGATCGAGCAGAAGACCGGCATCGTCGAACGGAGGTTCCTGTGGGACTTCGACGAACAGACGGGCCGCGCCATCGTCCCTCCGGATGACGGCTCGGTCTACCCACGGACGAATACCGACATGTGCGAAGTGGCGCTGCGGCGCGCGATGGACATGGCGGGTATCGGCGCGGGTGATCTCGACGGCATCATGCTGGTGACCGTTTCGCCGGACAAGCTGAACTTCAGCCACGACGCGATCAGTCTGCACCACCGTCTCGGCTGCCGCCCTGACGCGCACGCCGTCGTTATCGACAGCGGATGCGGTGGCGCGCTGTACTTGCTGGATCTCGCTCAGAAGCTGATCCAGCATGGGTCAGCGCAGCGCATCGCCGTCGTGGCGTCGAACATGACGTCCGCGTACGTCGATCGCGAGGTGTTCACGAGCTCGCTGAACGTTGGCGGACGCGACCTCAACGCATGTCTCACGATGTACCTGTTCGGCGATGGCGCCGGCGCGGTCATCCTGTCCGATGCCGGTTCCGGTACGGCTGGCGTGAAGGCATCGTATGCCGGCGCCGCGTATTCTGAGCTCGTACTCCGCGAAGGCGGCGGTGCGCTGTATCCGCCGCATCACGGTCGCGCGACGCCCGCACACCATGCGTACATCGTGAACGGCCAGCTCGTGGCGACCGGATTCCCGGTCTACATGAAGAAGTGCATCGATGCGGTGGTCGCGGAGTCCGGCATCCCGCTGGACGGCTTCGATCGGTACTACCTCCATCAGGCGAACAAGCGGCTCGTGGAGGGCTTCGCTCAGGCGTGCGGCCTCCCCATGGATCGCGTCGCGATGCACATGGACCGGTACGGCAACACGTCCGCTGCCGGCACGTTCATTCTCCTCGCTGAGGATCTCGCCGACGGTACCGTCGCGTTGGGCTCCGGAGCGACCGTCCTTTTCGCCGCCATCGGCGCAGGCGTGCATTACAGCGCGCACGTCATCGTTCTTTGAGTCGCGGGGTCCGCGTGTGCTATGCTAAGCACATACGGACCCTTTTTATGTTGGACCTTTCCTTCGTCACCATCATCCTGTCCCTGGTCCTTCTTTTGGACGTCGCGCTCGCGGCGCTCCTGTTCTATTTGGACAAACATTCGCCATCCAACCAGCTGTTTTCCGTCTGGATGTTCGCGCTTGCGTCATGGACCGTGGCACTCCTCGCATTTTTCCATGCGGAGAGCGCGCATGAGGCATTGCGATGGATGCGCTCCTCATACATCGTCGCGATCATCGCGGTTTACGCTTTCTGGTATTTTGCCACGCAGTTCCCTGTGGCGCGGAAGATGAGCGCCGTCGTGCATGTGCTGAACGCGTTCGCGGTGACGGTGTTCTGCATCATGATTTACACGACCGACCTCGTCGTGATCGGTATTGCCGGGAAACCGTGGGTATCCAACGTCATCCTGAACCCGGTCGGATGGTGGATTTACGCGGTGCTCTTGGCGTACTTTTTCCTTGCCGCGCACATCCTGCTCTTTCGGAGCTACCTCCAAGCGAAAGGCGTCCTGCGGTCCCAGCTGCTGTTCGTGGTCTTGAGTGTGTTCATCGGAGGGGAGATCGGCGGCGTTCTGTTCAACCTCATCCTGCCATCACCGTTGTTCCTGAATTGGAATTATATCTGGCTCGGCCCGACCTTTACCACCGCGATCATTGTCCCGTTCGTGGCATACTCCATCGCCCGTCATGGATTGTTTTCGATCAAGGGGATGGTCACGCAGATCCTGCTCGGATACACCATGGCGTTCGCGGCCATCGACCTGTTACTCGCCCGTTCATGGTCAGACTTTGTATTACGTGCCCTTCTCGCCATCGGCATCATCGGGTTCGGCACCTTGCTCATCCGCCGCATGAGCGAGGACGAACGCCGCAAGCGCGAGCTTGAGGACATGACGCAGCGCCTCGCTGTTGCCAACAAAGAACTCCGCGAGCTCGACAAGGTCAAATCCGAGTTCATCAACATCGCCTCACACCAGCTCCGCACGCCGGTCTCCGTCATCAAGGGGTATCTTGCCCTTCTCGAGGAGGGTGCGTACGGAAAGCTCCCGGTGAAGGTCAAGGAGAAGGTCCGACAGATGTTCGAGATGAACGAGCGTCTCGTCCACCTCATCAACAACTTCCTGAACATGTCGCGCATCGAAAAGAAACGCATCGAGTTCCTCATCACCCCTGCGGACATCGGTAGGACGGTGGCGCAGGTTGTCGAGGAGATGCGCTTCGAGGTGCAGACGAAGGATATCGGCATCGAGTTCGTCTCCCGTTCGACCCCGCTTCCGTTCGTGAAAGCGGACATCGAGAAGGTGCATGAGGTCATGATCAACCTCGTCGACAACGCGGTGAAGTACTCTGAACCGAAGTCGCGCATCGTTGTCTCAGCGGAACCGGACGCTGCTGGCGATTTCGTCGTCGTCCGCGTCGCCGATGGCGGTATCGGCCTGACGAAGGAAGAGCGCGATCGGCTCTTTACGAAGTATTACCGCGCGGAGTCGAAAGACATGCCGCACCAGCAAGGGTCCGGCCTTGGTCTCTATATTTGCCGCACGTTCATCGAGGGCATGGGCGGGCGCATCTGGGTCGATGTGTCCGAAAAAGGGAAGGGGACGACATTCGCATTCGCGCTCCCGGTCGATAAGGACGACCCTGCGCGCCATCAACAATCGGCATGATGTTCGGCACCTTCCAGTTCTTTGTCACGAACGGGCTGCTCGCCGCCGCGACGGTTCTGTTCGCGCTCGGGTTCTGGATCGCATACGAGCATCGCCAGAGCGCGCGCGACACGACGTTCGCGGGGATGTTGGTCGCTGTCGCGTTCTGGGTGTTCGTTTCTGCGCTTGCCCATGCGACAGTGGGAACGGGCCAGGAGCAGTTTTGGTATCGCTCGACCGTCTTCTTTGGCAGCCTTGTACCGACGGCATTTCTTCTACTTGCACTGTCCTACGGTCGCAACCGCCTGCCGTCGTTACCGACACATACGTTCGTCATCGCGCCGACCATCATCACGTTTACGCTGGCATATTTTGCACCGTTGACTGCCTCGCAGGGAGGCGCGTTGACGCTCGGTATCGCGCACGGGTGGCTTGCCGCTCACTTCGCGGTCGTTACCGTCGTCGCTCTGGTGCTGATTCTTCATGCATCCATGACGCGGAAGCAGATCGCGCACACCGTCCTTGCTGCAGTGCTCGGCGGGGCGCTCCTCGCGTTCAGCGCAATCTTCCTCGCGTTATACGCACGAGGGTCCGCGTCGCTCCTTGTGCCGCAATGGATGCTCTCGCTCTCGCTGTTTGCCGGCCTCGCGACCATCGCTTGGGCGATCGTGCGCAAGAAACTTCATGTCGATTTGCGCCGTACGGGCATTGAGCTCGCCCTGCTCCTCCTGCTCGTTGTTTTCATGGCCGGTATCGTCATCTCCGCAACGACGCCGCTTGAGTTCATGTTCCGCCTCACCTTGTTGCTTTTGCTCGTCATCTACGGCGCGATGGCACTTCGGACGTTTGTTCGCGAGATGCAGCGGCATCGCGAGATCGAAGGGCTCTACGATCGTCTTACGAAGCTCAATACCGTCCTCATGCGCGCAGACCGGCTCAAGACGCGGTTCGTCTCGTTTGCCTCGCATCAGCTTCGCGCACCACTCGGCGGCATTCGTGGGTATCTCGACATGCTGCATCGCGGGGATTTCGGAACGCTTACCGAGCCGCAGCAGCGCATCATTGGGTTGAATCTCGATGCAGTGAACCGTCTCACGCAGACCATCGAGATGTTTCTCGATATCACCCGTATCGAACTCGGCAAGCTGGACTTGTACATCACACCGACGGACATTTCCGGTCTCATCGTGAAGGCAGTCGCGGAAATGCAGCCGCTCGCGGACAAGAAAGGTTTGACGCTCGCGACCGATGTTTCCGCGTCGCTTCCGCCGGTTCCCTGCGATGCGACGAAGCTGTTCCATGTGTTCGCGAACCTCATCGACAACGCGATCAAGTATACGCAGAAAGGTGGCGTCACCGTCCGTGCGCGGGAAGAGGGTGGCCATCTCGTCGTGGAGGTCGTGGATACCGGCATCGGCATGGACACGACCGATCGTGCGCGCCTGTTCCATCTTTTCGAGCGCGGTATTTCCGCGGTGAAGCTCGAATCGAGCGGAGAAGGCCTCGGTCTCTACATCGTGAAGAATATCGTTACGGCCCATAAAGGTTCCGTATTCATTGAGTCCGCGGGCAAAGGAAAGGGGTCCTTGTTCGGCTTCCGTATCCCCTTGTAGGGCGTGCCCTTTACAGGGTCGGGGGCGTTGCTATACTTTCCACAGCCTTAAATCATTCGTATTGGCACGTACGAGCCACCTCTCGTTTCGGCCACCTACTATGTTCAACACCAGCCCTATGGCGAACCGCGAAGGTCACAATCCTGAAACCATCATCGCCGCCGGCGTCCAACTCGAAGGCGACTTTACCAGCCAGGGCAATGTCCTCATTGAGGGGACGGTGCAGGGAAGCCTTCGTACGGAGCGCGACCTTCGTGTCGGCGAGAACGCCGTCATCACGGCGGATGTGAAGGCGGCGAACGCTGTCGTCGCCGGTGAGGTGCGCGGCAACGTCATCGTTTCCGGCAAGCTGGAGCTCGAGGCGAGCGCTCGCGTGTTCGGCGACATCCGTACAGCAGTGCTCGTGGTGGAGAGCGGCGCCGCGTTGAATGGCCAGATCAAGATGGGCGCAGAAGAGACCGCGTCGTCATCTCGCTCTGTTCGCTCCACGAAGTCCAAGGCCAAGTCCGAAGACGCAGACGCCATCGTAGACTCCGAAGAGGAGGCTGCAGTCGAGGCCGTCGAGGAGAAGCGCACCGTCAACGCATTCTTCCGCTAGGAGCGTCGCGCCGTACGGCAGCGATGCCGTCGGAACCAGCAGCATGTATTTCTACGTCTACGACAGCTTTCTCAACGACCGCAAGTTCGAAAAGACGCTTGCGGAAGTCGAAACACGCCTGACCGATCTCGGCATCAGCGGGAAGATCGGGCGATTGACCCCCTTCAATAACGCGAGGGGGCTCATTCGTGATGAGGTGCGTCGTGGCGTGGAGACGGTCGTGGTCGTCGGTAACGATGAGACGGTTGCGAACGTTGTCGACGGTCTTGGTGACGCGAAGGTGACGCTCGGCATCATCCCGGTCGGCGAGCCCGTAGAAATCGCCGTCGCGCTCGGTATTCCGTCGGGCGTCGACGCGTGCGATGTGTTGTCGCGTCGCGTGACGCAGAAGATCGATCTCGGTAGCGTGAACGGCCACCTCTTCCTCTCACAGATCCGTCTCCCTAAGGGGCAGCTCACCATGGAGGGGGAGGGGAAGTACCGTATCAACGTGCCGATGACCGAATGCGAGACTATCGTCAGCAACTTACGCCGTGAGTCCATGATGTCTCCGGATGAGCGGGAATGTCTCACGTCCGGTGACCCGCAGGACGGTTTCCTAGACGCGCTCATCACGCCGAAAGCGGGCCGGTTCCAAAAGTTCCTCATGGCCCGGAAGGGCGCATGCCTGTCGAGCGTCATCCCCATCCGCAAGCTTGCCATCGATAGCGACGAGCCGATGTCCATCGACGTGGACGGCAAGACCATCACCGGCGGCAAGTTCGAGATCGAGGTGGTTCCTCAGCGCCTGAAAGTGATTACGGGCCGGGAAAGGGTCTTTGCCGCCTAGCCCCTTGCTCGATTTTCCGGAATCCGATACTCTCTCCCATACCTGCGGACGTGGCGAAACTGGCAGACGCACTAGCTTGAGGTGCTAGCGGGAGCAATCCCTTGAGAGTTCGAGTCTCTCCGTCCGCACCAGAGAAAACTGTCTCGGCGAAAGCCGGGGCATTTTTCTTCCCGACGATTCTGCGGTATGCTTTCCAAGGATGCGACCGCCGGCATATCCCGTTTCGGACGATTAGCTCAGCTGGTTAGAGCACCTCGTTTACACCGAGGGGGTCGTAGGTTCGAATCCTACATCGTCCACCACTACACATTACCCGCTATGGGAGTCATCGGACGCATCATCGGAGGTCTCGTTCTCGTCGGCATCGGTTTCCTGTTCGTCTGGAAGAGCGAGGCGTTGCTGCAGAACATCGGCGCGATCGCTTGGGCGGAGGACAAGCTCGGCAGCATGGGCGGCACGCGGATGTTCTACAAGCTGCTCGGTCTCGTCATCATTTTCATCGGCTTCATGGTCATGACCGGATTGTTCGGAGGGTTCGTCCTCGGCACGGTCGGTCGACTCTTCGTTCCGCCGGGAACCGCTGTCCCGCGCTGACATCATTTTTATGGCATACCTTCCCACCGGCAAGGAGCTCATCGACCCGAACCGCCTTCTCGAGGAGGCTGGCGTTGCGAACGGACACGTCGTCGCCGACTTCGGTTGCGGAACGCTCGGGCATTACGTGTTCCCGGCATCGAGGATGGTCGGTCCGAACGGCAAGGTGTATGCCGTCGACATCCTCAAGTCCGTGCTTTCTGGTATCGAGAGCCGCATCCGTCAGGAATCCGCGGCGAACGTCGAAACGTTGTGGGGCGATCTGGAGCGTCCGAACGGCGTGAAGCTTCCGGACGGTAGCGTGGACGTCGGTCTCCTCATCAACAACTTGTTTCTTTCCCAACAAAAAGAGGCGCTCGTGCGCGAGTGCTTCCGCATGGTGAAGTCGGGCGGCCTTTTCGTCGTCGCGGACTGGAAGCCGTCCGGCGTCAGTCTCGGCCCGGCCATGGAGACGCGCGTGCCCGCGGAAGAAGCGCGCAAGCTTGCGGAGTCCGTCGGAGCCGTTTTTGTCAAAGATCTGCATCCCGGCGAACACCACTACGGCTTTCTTTTCAGGAAATAGGAGGCGGGAGCGGGCTTGTGCCGGGTTCCCCGAAGGGATATCGCTTTCGAGAACCCGGCCTTTTTGCGTCCGGTCGTCGTTGTCGCGCCTCATGGGTGCCCTGCACCCATTTCGTCGCTCCGCCTAGGCGGGACGCAAAAATCCTCGCTCCGTGGATAAGCGGACGCCCTCTTGAACGGGCGTTTTTTGCTTTTTTAAGCTCAACAGTGACGGTTTTATCCTTGACAAGGGTGAGGTTTTGTGCTATGGTCACCGGTCACTACTAGACGGCTTTCGAGCTGTTCTGGTGGTACAGATACCAACAACGCACATTCATTCATTGGCGACCGCTTTGGCGGTCAAAACGTGCGGGTAACCGCGGGAGGATGCTGACATGACGGGTATCATCGATATCTCGCTCGGACGTCGTTGTGTGAACCGCTGTGGAACGGTGGAGGCGCTCAAGCGCATGTTCACCCACGTGGCGGACGAAATGGCACCGACCGAGCGCGAGCTCGAGCAAGCGATCTGCTCGGACTGCACCAAGGTCCGTGGTACGCTCGGCCGCGTTCGTATCGGTGACCTCGCCGCGTTTCGCCCGGCCCCCAAGCCGAAGCACGTGCGCGAGTCCTCGCCCCCCAAGCCGTTGCGGAACCCCAAGACACCCCCGCGTCCTGCCCCTACGGCGCGGGTCTCAGGGCAGAAGCCTCAGCATGCCCGCAAGCCGGCCTCGAAGCCGGTGGTCGGGCTGAAGAAGCTGCGTGCCGCGGGCTTGCAGAAGGCTCGGCGCGATCTCCAGAAAAAGCTGGAGGCGCCACGCATGAACGAGGTCGAGAACTACGCCGAGCGCCTCCAGGCACAGAAGCAGTTGCTCGAGCTCGATCGCAAGATCGCGGTGTTGAACGGTAATCGCCGTCACGCCGCGTAGTCCCAGAGCGCCACGTGGCGCTCCAAGGGGTCCCCAGTGGGACCCCTTTGTTTTTGCCTCAGCGAGCCCGTATTGCGTTTTTACGGACTCATGGCTAAGATTCCGCCACTATGGATTTCCTCAAAGGGTACGCGGCATTCCTCGACGTCGGTTACTGGCTCAATCCGCATCCGGTCCCGCTGGGCTCTTCGCTTGTCGGTTCCATCTTCGCGTTCTTCGGTTGGTTCATTATCGCGACCGTGACGTTGCGGCTTATTGCTTACGGATTGCGCAAGAAGGACTCGCTCAAGGCGGACGTGTTCAATCGGTTCGCCCGGCTCATGTCCACGACCGGCGCGCTCGGGCTGCTCTTCCTGTTCTTCAGCTACGAGCGGATTCCTCTCCTCGGCATGCGCCTGTGGTTCCTGTTGCTGTTCGCGGTGTTTGCGGTGTGGCTGCTCCGCATTGCCTTGTACGTCGTTCGTGAGTACCCCGCCCTTCGCGCCGCGCAAGAGGAACGCGCTCGGTTCGAGAAATACCTTCCGACGAAAGGCTGATGTCCCGCCGCCGCATCACGCTCGGAGCGAACGGAGAGGCCGCTGCGGCGCGGCATCTGGAACGACATGGCTGCTCCATTCTGGAGCA
Organism: uncultured Gammaproteobacteria bacterium; assembly: GCA_964626205.1. GTDB lineage: Bacteria > Patescibacteriota > Patescibacteriia > SG8-24 > SG8-24 > CAZVED01. The sequence continues at coordinate 7,377 of CAZVED010000011.1, read as the reverse complement.
GAACCATGTGACACGATTCGGAGAGATCGACCTCATCGCCAAAGACGGCGACGAGGTCGTTTTCGTAGAAGTGAAGACGCGGCAAGGGCGCACGTATGGATATCCGGAAGAAGCAGTCACGTATGCCAAGCGGCGGCACTTGCGGATGGCAGCGGAAGCGTGGATGGCCGCGCGCAAGTACGAAGGCGCGTGCCGCATCGACGTCATCGCGGTCACGCGTAGCCTCGATGCGGAGGAGGAGATTGTTTGGATCCGCGACGCGGTGGGAGCGGAGTAAACGTCTTGACAACGGGCTTGCCTGAGGGTATGCTCCTTGCATAGACGGGTCTTGATAGACTCGTCTCTTTTTTACCCACAATTGAGCTCAGTGATTATGTCATCCCCGATCATCCAGGCCATCAAGCAAATCTGCGACGAAAAGAACATCTCCGAAGCCTCTGTCATCGAGACGATCGAGGCGGCTCTTGCCGCTGCGTACCGCAAGGACTTCGGCGAGAAGAATCAGAACATCAAAGTGAAGTTCGATGCCGAAAGCGGTGAGTTTGAGGTATTCGACCTCAAGACCGTCGTCGAGGATCAGGAACTTCCGGAGGAGTCGGAGGTCGAGGAGCCGGAACCGGAAGGTCGTCGTGGCAGGTTTGATTCCTACCAGAAGGAGACGCCACCCGCGCCGGTTATCGGTCCGGACGGCCAAGTCATCGAGCCGGAGAAGCGGTTCAATCCGAAGACCGAGATCATGGTCACAGCCGCTCAGGATTTGAAGAAGGGTTCGGCCATCGGCGATGAAATTCGCACGGACCTCGAAGTGCCGTCCGCGTTCGGCCGCATGGCCGCGCAGACCGCGAAGCAGGTCATCATCCAGAAGATCCGTGAGGCCGAGCGCACCATGGTCTTCGACGAGTTCAAGGGTCGCGAGAAGGAGCTTGTGAACGCTACCGTGCAGCGCCGCGAAGGCCGCATGGTGCTCATCGACCTCGGTACCGCGACGGCGGTTATGCCGCCGGACGAGCAGATTCAGGGCGAGCGATACAATTCCGGCGATCGCGTGAAGGTGTACATCACCGAAGTCCGCATGACGACGAAGGGTCCGGAAGTCATCGTCTCGCGCACGCACCAAGATATCGTCCGCAAGCTGTTCTCGCTCGAAATTCCAGAGGTCGCGAGCGGCGTCGTCACCATTCATGACATCGCACGTGAGGCGGGTTCCCGTTCCAAGGTCTCCGTTTCGTCTTCGGACGACGCGGTCGATCCGATCGGTTCCTGCATCGGCCAGCGTGGCACGCGCATCCAGACCATCATCAGCGAGCTCGGTGGTGAGAAGATCGACATCATTCCGTTCGAGGAGGATCCGGCAGCCTACATTTCGCAGGCGTTGTCGCCGGCAAAGGTCGCCTCGGTCGCTCTGCACGAGCAGTCCAAGACCGCAGATGTGACGGTTCCCGAGGACCAGCTCTCGCTTGCTATCGGCAAGGGTGGGCAGAACGTCCGCCTCGCGTCCCGCCTCACGGGCTGGAAGCTCAACATCCTCGAGAACACCGCTACTCCGACGGAGGCCGCCTCCGAAGAGGTTGTGCCTGAAGAAGCTACCACGACGGAAGGCGAAGCTCCTGCCGCGGAAGCGGAGGAGTCCGCGGAGTAACCGCCGCGCATTGGTATGTTCATGGCTTTCTACAACGCAGTTTTCTACCACCCCATCTTCAACGTCCTCATCGGGTTGTACACCACCATCCCGGGGAGCGACATCGGTCTCGCCATCATCGTGCTGACGATCATCGTGAAGCTTGTGCTGTGGCCGGTCTCCCAGAAGGCGCTGGCATCCCAGAAGGCGCTGGCTTCGCTTCAGCCGCAGGTCGCTGAACTGAAGGAGAAGTACAAGGCGAAGGAAGACCAGGAGCGCCTCGCGAAGGAGCTCATGACGCTCTATTCGCGCGAGAAGGTGTCGCCGCTGTCGTCGTGTCTGCCGTTGCTCGTCCAGCTTCCCGTCTTCATCGCGCTCTACCACTCGTTGAGCGAAGGGCTCAAGTCCAGCGGCTTCGAACGCTTGTACGCGTTCGTTCCGACCCCTGGTACGATCGAACCGACACTGTTCGGCGTCATCGACCTCGCCGCGCCGAATATCACGCTGGCCGTGCTTGCCGCCGTGACGCAGTTCTTCCAGGCGAAGATGATGGTCGCTCAGCAGCAGCCGAAGGGCGTTCCGGGCGGCAAGGATGAGCAGATGCTCGCTACGATGAACAAGAACATGCTCTACATCATGCCGGCAATGACGCTGTTCATCGGTATGAGCCTTCCGGGCGGTCTCGCGCTATACTGGTTCACAATGAACGTCTTGACCGTAGCGCAGCAGAAGCTGTTCTTCGGCAAGGATGTTCCGGTGGAGAAGCCGAAGGTGGAGTAACCTGGCAACTATGCGCGTCGCGTACGAGGACATCTCAGGCGTCCCGGTCGAAACGGAGTCGGGAGAGGCGCTCGGTAAGCTCGTCGATATCACGTTCGATGTCGATACTTATGCGGTGACCCATTTCCGCGTGGCGAAGTCCAGGCTGCTCTCGAAACTTTTGCCGTCAGAGCTGCAGATTCATGTGGGGCAGGTCGTCTCCGTTACGAAGGAGCGCATCGTCGTCCGTGATGCCGCCGTGGAGGACGCGGCGACGCGTTCCGCGGTCATCGCCGCTGAGCGCGCGGCCGGTGCAGGCGTCAGCCATCAGGTCATGGAAAGCAAGTGATTTCCGCGACGACCCGCCACAAGGCGGGTTTTTCGCACTCGCGCGGGTGCGCTATACTCCAGCGGTATGCTGACCATGTCGCTCACAAAGGAAGTCGTTGCTCCGTCAGTCCGTGCACGCGATGCGCTCCGCCGGTCACTTCTTGCGACGTTGGCGTATTTCGACCGCTTCGACTACCCGCTCACCGCGCTTGAGCTGCGTCGGTATCGGCTCGCCATGCCGGGCCTGTCGGACACGGTATCCGTTGCCGACGTTCTTGCTGTCGCATCTGGCCCAGGTATCTCCACGAAAGACGGTTTGTACTTCCTTGAGGGTCGTGCGGAGACGGTCGCGCACCGCACGCGCGGGTACCGTCTCGCGGAACCGAAGTATCGCAAGGCGATGCGCGCCGCCCGGTGGATGCGTTTGTTGCCGACGGTGCGCATGGTCGCGGTCTGCAACAGTCTCGCGTTGTCCGCTGCCGGAGAGGAGAGCGATATCGACCTTTTCATGGCCGTGCGCCCGGGATTCCTCTGGATCACGCGACTCCTGACTGTCGGCGCGCTCGCGCTCGCTGGGCAGCGGCCGCACGACGACGATCACGCCGACACCATCTGCCTCAGCTTCTTTGTTTCCGAACGCGCGCTCGATGTGTCGCGATTCGCGTTGCCTGGCGGCGACACCTACCTTGCGTATTGGAGCGCATCGCTCGTGCCAATCTACGACCCAGATGGCGTCATGGACGCGTTTCGTGCGCGCAACGCGTGGATGCGTGACGTACTTCCGGGGACGCGCACCGACCGCGCCACTCCGTCCGTACGACAGGTCCCTGCACCTCGCATCCGCATGACATTCCTTCTCCCGTTTCTACGTACTCTTGAGCCGCTCGCGAAGCGGGTGCAGGCGGCGCGATTCCCGTCCGTAATCGCCAAGCTCATGAACCGTGATACTCGCGTCGTGGTGAACGATGACGTCCTCAAGTTTCATGTGAACGACCGTCGGGAGGAGTTCGAGCGTGCTTTCCGGTCGCGGCTCGCCGCGCTCGGCCTATGATGCGCATATCGTTGTTGCTCGCGCGACTTGCGCGACCGGCATTGTATGCGCTCCTCGTGACCCTGCCGTTCGGCACCCGGTGGATCCTGCTGCCGGGAAATATCGCCGGCGCTCCGGTCGAGTGGGGGACGCTCAGTTTGTACGCTACGCAGCTCCTCGCGGTTGCGGTCGTCATCTGCGGCGTAGCGTACGCGCACGTGACAGGTACGGCACACGTCCCGTTGGTACGTGGCGCGTCGCTTCCAGCATTAGCGCTGGCTGCACTTGCCATGCTTGCGGTCACATGGTCGCCGGACCCGCTCTATGCTGCGGTCGTCGCTGGGTGGATCACGCTCGGCGCGTTGCTTTCCGTTGCCATCCGGCTCATCCGCCCTGATCCGCGTGCGGTGCTTCTGCTGCTCGCCGTCGGTGCAGGTATTCAAGCATCCATCGGAATCGCGCAGACCTTTTTCCAGGACATCGGTGCGAGCACGCTTTTCGGTATCGCGCCGCACACTGTTCGTGATCTCGGCGCGTCCGTCATCGAGACGGCCTCTGGACGCTGGTTGCGCGCATACGGCACCTTGCCGCACCCCAACCTGCTCGGCGGAGTGCTCATGACGGGAATCGTTGCTGCAGTCGCCGTTGCACCTCACGCTGCCCCACGCGTCAGAGTGGCACTTCTCGCGCTTCTTCCAGTGCTCGCTACCGCGTTATTTTTCTCGTTTTCGCG
>CAZVED010000011.1:0-2897 GCA_964626205.1 uncultured Gammaproteobacteria bacterium | reverse complement strand
CGCGTGGTGCATGGATCGGTACGCTCGTAGCGCTTGCGTTGTGGGTCACGATGACATGGCGCGTGTCCGCTCACGATTGGTTTGCGCGCAAGGTAACGATCGCCGCGCTTGTACTCGTTGTTGCGACTGCCGTACTCATGGGCACGCTTCATGCCGACGCACTCATGACGCGTCTCGGCGGGGAGGGGCGGCTCGAACGCCAGTCTGTCGAAGAACGCAGAAGCCAGCTTGCCGAAGCGGGCACGTTGTTGCGCGAACATCCCGTCGCCGGCGTCGGTCCGGGTCAAATGCCGGCAGTGCTCGCTGCAAGGGATGCCATCGCGCGAAGTGGTTGGGAGTATCAGCCTGTGCACAATGTCATGCTGCTCGTTGCTGTCGAACTCGGCGCGGTCGGGTTGTTGCTCTGGCTCGTTATCGTCTGGTCCGCGCTCTTTTCTGCCCGGCGACAGCATCATGATGCAGAGTCGTACCGAGGTGCATTCACGGCAATGTTCGTCGGCCTGCTTGTCATGGGGATGTTCGATCACTACCTCTGGAGCCTATGGATAGGGCAGCTACTATTTTGGATGTGTATCGGAATGCTGCATACGTCGGAGAAATAAGCTGGACACGGGTACCAAAATAAGGCGGAAATACAAAATAAGAAGGAAGTAATAGGCTCGACACTGGCACCAGCTTAAAATGTCCGCAGGAGCGTTCTTGACAGGGGTAGGGAATTGGTCGAAAATGTTAGCACTCACTCGTTTAGAGTGCTAAACCGTAATCCATCATTAGGAACGCGATATGAACATCAAGCCTTTGGCCGGTCGCGTCGTGGTGAAACCGCTCACGGAAACCGCGACGAAATCCGGCATCGTCATTCCCGACACTGTCGACAAGGACCGCCCGGAGCGTGGCGAGGTCATCGCTGTCGGCGACGGCAAGCTTCTCGAGAACGGCCAGCGCGCACCAGTCGACGTGAAGGTCGGCGACATCGTCATTTTGAAAAAGTACGGTCCGATGGAAGTGAAGATCGACGGCACGGACTATCTCGTCGCCGAAATGGAAGACCTTATCGCAGTCGTCTTGTAACGCGTAACCATCACCGATTATGGCAAAACAGATCCTCTTCAATGAAGAAGCTCGGCAGAAGATCAAGGCCGGCGTCGACAAGCTTGCGAACACCGTGAAGGTGACGCTCGGTCCCAAGGGCCGCAATGTCGCGCTCGACCGTGGATACGGTTCCGCAACCATCACCAAGGACGGCGTGTCCGTCGCCAAGGAGATCGATCTCGAAGACAAGTTCGAGAACGTCGGCGCCGAGCTCGTGAAGGAAGTCGCTTCTAAGACGAACGACATCGCGGGCGACGGCACCACCACTGCGACCGTCCTCGCCCAAGCCATCTACGGCGAGGGCGTGAAGAACGTCGCGGCAGGCGCAAACTCCATGAGCATCAAGCGCGGCATCGAACGCGGTGTCGAGGTAGTCGTGGAGGCGCTCAAGGGCATCTCCAAGCCAGTCGATGGCGACGACGACGTCATGCGCGTCGCGAGCATTTCCGCGAACGACCCAGAGATCGGCAAGATTATCGCCGAGGCCATGAAGGAGGTCGGTGAGAATGGCGTTATCACCGTTGAGGAATCGCAGTCGTTCGGCATCGAGAAGGAGGTTGTGCATGGTATGCGCTTTGATAAGGGCTATGTGTCGCCGTATCTCGTCACCAACGCCGAGCGCATGGAAGCCGAGTACTCCGACGCGCACATCCTCATCACGGACAAGAAGATCTCGACCGTCCAACAGATTCTTCCGTTGCTTGAGAAGCTCGCGCAGAGCGGCCGTAAAGACGTTGTCATCATCGCCGAGGATGTCGATGCCGAGGCACTCTCCACGCTCATCGTGAACAAGCTCCGTGGCACGTTCAATGCCCTCGCCATCAAGGCACCGGGCTTCGGCGACCGCCGCAAGGAGATGCTCAAGGACATTGCCATCCTCACGGGCGGCAAGGTCATCAGCGAAGAGATCGGCCTCAAGCTCGAGGAGGCGCAGATCGAGGATCTCGGGCGCGCGCGCAAGGTTATCGCGACCAAGGAATACACCACTGTCGTGGATGGCGCAGGAGAAGAGAAGGCTATCAAGGACCGCGTTGCCGAACTGAAGGCGCAGGCGGAGAAGGCTGACTCTGACTTCGACAAGGAGAAGCTCCGCGAGCGCATGGCGAAGCTGTCTGGCGGCGTGGGCGTCATCAAGGTTGGTGCCGCGACCGAGACCGAGATGAAGGAGAAGAAGGATCGCATCGAGGATGCCGTGTCGTCCACGAAGGCTGCGCTCGAAGAGGGTATCGTTCCGGGCGGTGGCGTTGCGCTCGTTCGCGCAGCCAAGGCGCTCGACGCGTTCAAGCAGGCGGAGATGCAGGCGGATGAGTACGTCGGCATCAGCATCCTCAAGCGCGCACTCGAAGAGCCGCTGCGCCAGATCGCGCGCAATGCCGGCCAGGACGGCTCGGTCGTCGCGGCAGAGGTCGCCAAGGGCGAAGGCGCGTTCGGCTACAATGCCATGACCGGTGTCTACGAGGACATGGTGAAGGCCGGTATCATCGATCCGACCAAGGTGACGCGCTCGGCGCTGCAGCACGCGGCATCCATTTCTTCGCTCCTTCTCACGACCGAAGCGGTCGTCACGGAGATTCCCAAGAAAGAAGAACCAGCCATGGGCGGCCATGGCCACGGCGGGGGAATGATGGGAATGTAATCATTCAGCTTAAAAAGGACCCTGCAAGGGTCCTTTTTAAGCTCGCCAGGGTTGACAAACGGCCTTATCCATGCTATCGTAGGGCGTCCATCCCGAAGCTTGTCTCGGCAGGACGCAACCTTAAACAAGGAGAAGGTCCTTGAAGAAGAAGAACGAACGCAGCCGTATC
>CAZVED010000010.1:0-33438 GCA_964626205.1 uncultured Gammaproteobacteria bacterium | reverse complement strand
GTTCGATTCCCTCAGGGCGCACCACCCTGTCCCGTCTTTACAACTTTTCCCGCGTCTGCTATAAAAAACGGCATCGTGGGTCGATAGCTCAGTTGGTAGAGCAAGCGCCTCTTAAGCGTTTGGTCCTGGGTTCGAATCCCAGTCGACCCACCAACCAACCGCACCACCCTTTCGGTTGGCCCTTTATTTTGTTCGGGGGGGGGGAAGGATTCGAAGCCGACTCCGAAACGTGCCTTGAATGGCACGTTTCGGAGCGGCAGGCTGCGAAGGAGAATTCCTGCGGCTGAACCCGCAGGAATTCGGGAGAGCAGGAATCCCAGTCGACCCACCAAATAAAGACCCCACCTTCGGGTGGGGTCTTTATTGTTTTCCATATGCCACCTGGCCTTATCCGTGCTATACTGCCAGCGTCTTCATAGGAATGCTTTTCGCACATGATGTTGGACATTTTTGAGCCGCTTTTCGCCATTTTTTTCACCGTGAGCACCATGGTGCTGGCGTTCGTGCTGTTCGGTATTCTTCTTGCCGAGCATGGGCGGTCAAAGTTGCCTCACCTTTTCTTCATGGCCTTGGCGCAGCTGTGCACTGGACTCGCCTTCCTTTCGTTTTTCACGGGCCAGATTCTCTATCTCAATGACCAGATTGCCGTCGGAGGAGTATTTATTGACCAGGCGCAAGGCATGTTCCTCGTCCTCGCTGCCGCTGCGGTGCTGGTTAGTCTGCTGACATGCCTCACGTCGGGTCGATGGAGGGCCATTGGCGCAGGTTCCGCTGCCATCATGACCGGTATCAGCCTCGTCAGCATCTTTTCCGCTCCATCAATCGTTCTTACGGTAAACGACGTTCCGTTTAGCGGCACCACCGTTTCGGCGTTCTTCATTGACCTGCTGCCACTGCTCGTCGAGCATCTCGCGCTCATCGGCATTGGTTGCGGGTATGTACTCCTTCGAATGCAGGGAAGGATCGATGTCCGGCCCCATCTCTGGTTCTTTGGTGTCACCGGCGTACTTGGCGCGGTGTTCATGGGAACGTACCTTGCTGCCGTTCTGGGAGTTATATCGTCGACATTGTTCGCCGTGGCGTACCTACTCGTTCCGTTCATTCTCATAGGGTTGTTCTCCGGAGCCATTGCGCACCAGCATCGTGATCCAGAGGTCGTTCGCCGTCCGTGGAAGATTTTTGCCTCAAGCGTGATGATCAAGATCGGTGCCGTCAATATCGTTGTTTTCCTCGTCGGAAGCTTCGTCCTTATCGGCATCACCGCGGTCTCGTTTAATAGGGTCGTCGTAGCAAGTAGGCAGGCAGGGGTCGTGACCTTCGTCGAACACGCAGCGTTCGTTCAAGACGCTTCTGAACGGAGCATGCTTCGTGTCGCTCGCGGCATTGTCGCCCGCGTCGCTGCCGACAGGTTGTATGAGGATCAGGACGAGGCGCGGTTCGCAACCTTCCGTCAGGTCATCGCCGTGTCCGTCGTCGAGGATGGCCTCATTACGTTCGTCACCATGGTCGACGGTCAGGGTCGTGTCATTGACCTGTTCGATACGTCCGCGCACGCGGACCTCGCGGACCTGCTCGCTGCTTCTCCGGTCCGTCAGGGCGAGACGGTCATCTCGGTACTCCAGTCGTCGCCGTATGCCGGCGCGGAGGTCGTCGTACAGCTTCCGGTCATGGACAATGGGAATGTCGAAGCACTGCTCGTCGTCGGTTCCCGTATCGATACCGCGCAAATCGGCATGCAGGCCGCGCATCTGCCATCGTCCGCTTTACCGATTAGCTACGGTCTGTTGACGCAAGACGGCATCTCCATCTTTTCTTCCGGCAACGACGTGCTGCCGAGAGACATCGTGCAGGTGTCCGCCACCGACGGACATGCCGCGATCTCGCGCGTCAACATCGCTGACAGGACAGAGGATGTCGCTACGCACGTTATCGAACGGTCCGGTATCGTAGTGTACGGGTTTTCTCCGCATGCTACCGCGCGTCGTAGTCTTCTCGCCGTCATCTTTACCGTGGTCCTGTTCGCGTTGTCCATTGCCACGGCTCTCGCGGCGTTCGAGATTTTCTCCATCCGGACCATTTTGTCACCGCTGCGAAAGCTGTCTGTCGCGTCTCGTCGCATGGCTTTTGGGGACTATCGCGCCAGGAGCGGTCATCGCTCTTCGGATGAGATCGGGAATCTCGCAGCGTCGTTTGACGCTATGGTAGAAACGATTCAGGAACGGACGACGCGTCTCGAGGACCTGCTGCGGGAACAGAAGGATTTCATGCTCCATACCGTCCACGAGCTCCGGAACCCGCTCAATCATTTCCGCTGGACCTTGGAATTGTTGCGCTTCGGGGAGGCCGGCAAGCTTACGTCCGAGCAACTCACGCTCGTTGAGCAGATGAATATCACGAACCGCCGATTGGAACACATGGTCCAGAACATCATCGATACCGAGAAACTTTCCGAAGGAAAGCTCGTGCCGGACATGCAGGACCTTGAGCCGATTGCCGTCATCGATGATGTCGTCGGTGAGATGTCGCTGCAGGCGCGCGCGAAGGGTGTGGAGTTTCAGTGGCAACACCCAAAGGGTGGCGTACCGATAATTCGCGCCGACAAGGAGCAGTTCGCTCGCATCCTTCGGAATCTCGTCGGGAACGCCGTGAAGTATACGGATAAGGGCGGGTCGGTGACGCTTGTCGCGAGCGCTGTCCGCGACGAGAGCGGACGTGAGGCATGTCGCGTCACCGTTACGGATACCGGCCGAGGCATCCCGACAAAGGACCAATCGAAGCTGTTCATGCGATTCTATCGTGCCTCGAACGTCCTGAAGAAGGATATCGAAGGTACCGGCCTCGGTCTGTACATCGTCCGGAAGATCGTTGAGCTGCATGACGGCTCCATCCGCTTCGAATCCGAAGAAGGGAAGGGGACGACGTTCGTCGTGACGATTCCCGCGTCCACGCGACAGAAATCCTGAGCGCCACCATATGCCGAAGAAGACCGCAACGACCGCACAACGCATTCTCATCGTCGAAGACGAGCCGGCGCTCGCCGACATCTATCAGACCCGTCTGACGATGGATGGTTTCGACGTGCGCGTGGCGACGGATGGCATTGCCGGATTGAGCGCGGCGATCGAGAGCCTCCCGGACGTCATCCTGCTCGATGTCATGCTGCCCGGAAAGGACGGATTCGCGGTACTCGCCGACCTCAAGATGAATCTCTCGACCGAACATATCCCCGTTATCATCCTTTCAAATCTCGGACAGGATTACGAGATTATTCGCGGGAAGAAGCTTGGCGCCGCGCGATTTCTCACGAAGGCGAATCTGACGCCGAACGAGGTGAGCGCGCAGGTGCAGAGTGTGCTGAAGGAAGCCGGTAAACCTCCTGCATCGTAACATTCCTATGGCGCAGACTGCAGCACAACTGAAGCTGCTCATCGTGGAGGATGACGCATTCCTCCAGAAGATCCTTGTCGCGAAATTCGCCAAGGAAGGTTTTGCCGTTTCATCCGCAACAGACGGAGAAGAAGGACTTGCGCTCATGAAAAAGGAGAAGTTCAATCTCGTCCTGCTGGACCTCATCATGCCGAACATGGACGGCTTCGACGTGCTGTATGCCGTCCAAGCCGATGCTGCACTCAAGACGGTGCCCGTCATCGTGTTGTCCAACCTCGCGCAGGACGAAGATGTCACACGCGCGAAGGATCTTGGTGCGACGGACTTCCTTGTGAAAGGTGACCTTGCTATCAACGACCTTGTCCGCAGGGTGAAGGAAATCTTCGCCAAGGTACGTAAAGCCGCGTGACGCGTTTCACCTCATGCCACTCGACACGGAAAAACTCAGGACAATCCTCGTCGACCAAGGTCTTGTGGAGGCCGAAGCGTTCGACGTCGCCGCCACCGAAGCCGCACAACGTGGTCTTGAGGTGGACGACATCCTTTCAGATAAAGGAGTCGTGCCGGACCAGTACCTCGGTCAGCTTGTTGCGGACGCCTTGGGTGTCCCATTTGCTAACCTCGAAGCGAAGAAGATCGCGGACCACGTCCTCCGTTCCGTCCCGGAGCGTGCAGCGCGACGCGTGAAAATGATTGCATTCGGCATCGATGACCAAGGTCGTCTGAAGCTCGCGCTGCGCGACCCGGAGGATTTGGAGCAGATCCATCTGGTGGAGAAGAAGGTCGGGACGCGCGTGGTCCCTCATTACGCGACTGCTCGCGGCATCCGCTACGGTCTTGAGCATTACAGCCGCGATCTCGAAGCCGCCATCGTGAAGTTGCTGCAGGACGCGGACGACATACTGAGTGCGCAGAAGAGCGGAAAGAAGGCACCGTCGTCGGAAGAGGCCGCGAACCAGGACGGCATCATCGTGAACGCCGTCGAACTTATCCTTGAATACGCGTACCAGAACAATGCGTCCGACATTCACGTCGAGCCACGCGAGAGCACGGTCATCATCCGCTATCGCATTGACGGCATTTTGCATGATGTCGCGAGCCTTCCGCGCGCGCTCATGGATCTGCTTGTCACACGCATTAAGGTTCTTTCCAAGCTCCGTACGGACGAACATTTCGCCGCGCAGGACGGAAAGTTCCAGATGATCATCGAGAAGGAGCGCGTCGATGTCCGCGTCTCCATTCTGCCGATCGTCGATGGCGAGAAGATCGTGATGCGTCTTTTGACGGACAAGGGAAAGAGTTTCGACCTGAAGGATCTCGGATTTTCTCCAAAGGCGCTCAAGACGCTGCAGCCGTACCTCAAGAAGTCGTTCGGCATGATTCTTGCGACGGGTCCGACGGGATCCGGAAAGACCACGACGATGTACGCGGTCCTCAAGCTGCTTAACACGCGTACGGTGAACATCGCGACCATCGAGGATCCTATCGAATACGGTCTCGAGGGCGTCAACCAGATTCAGGTCAATCCGAAGACCGGCCTGACGTTCGCTTCCGGTCTCCGCTCCATCGTCCGTCAGGATCCGAACATCATCATGGTCGGTGAAATCCGTGACGGTGAAACGGCTGGCATTTCGGTGAACGCCGCCATGACCGGTCACTTAGTGCTCTCTACGTTGCATACGAACGATGCCGCAACGACCTTGCCGCGGTTCCGTGATATGGAAATCGAGCCATTTCTTATTGCTTCCACCATCAACGTCATTATCGCGCAGCGTCTCGTCCGCAAGGTCTGCGAGCGATGCATCATGAGCCACGATGCCGTAAAGGAAGAGCTCGCGACGGAGTACGGCGATGCGGTCGCGGACGCTGTCTTTGCGCGCGCAAAGAAGAAAACTGCAGTGAAGCTGTATCGCGGTAAAGGGTGCGATACGTGCGGACACAGCGGATACCGCGGTCGTCTCGGCATTTACGAGCTTCTCGAGATGAACGACAAGATCCGCGAGCTTATCATGACGAACGCCAACGCACGCATCATCATGCAGGAAGCGGTAAAAGGAGGGATGACGACCATGTTCGAGGACGGCATCGATAAGGCGCTCAGCGGCATCACGACCGTCGAAGAGGTCATTCGCGCGACAGGTGGCATCAATTCCTGATACGATACGATATATGGCATACGACTACGTCGCATCAGACGCCGCGGGGAAGGTCGTCAAAGGGACGTCCTCGTTAGGAAGCAGGGATGCCGTCATTGAGCGGCTTTCCGCGCAAGGACTCACGGTCATCTCCGTGAAGGAAGCGCAAGGCTTCCGTTTTGCGTTCTTCCAGGACGCGCTCGAGAGCACCATCAGCCACTTGGATAAGGTGCTCTTCACGAAGCACCTCTCCATCATGCTCCGTGCCGGCCTTACGCTTCTGGAGTCGCTCGACATCCTTGCCGAGCAGGCGACGAACGTCCGTATGCGCCGCGTCATCAGCGACGTGTCGAAGCGCATCGAGCGAGGCGAGAAGCTTTCCGATTCGTTGGAGCAGCACCCCGCGGTATTCTCGCCGTTTTACTGCAACATCATCCGTGCAGGCGAATACTCCGGCACGCTCGATCAGAACCTCGACCATCTCGCCGTGCAGTTCACCAAGGACTATGAGCTTCGCAAGAAGGTGAAATCCGCGCTCACGTACCCGACGCTCGTCCTTGTTGCTGCCGCGCTCATCGGCTTTTTCTTCGCGACGTACGTGCTGCCGGAAGTCGCAAAACTTTTCGAGGGGTTGAAGGGCGTGGAGCTCCCGTGGGTCACGTTGCTACTTCTTGATGTCGCGCGAATCGCTCGCGAGCATACGTTCCTTTCGTTCACCATTCTTTTGGGCGGTATCGGCGGGTTTTTCTGGGTCATTCGCCGCCGCGTTCTCGCGCCGCTGACGCATTACATCGCCATCCGTGTGTGGATTTTCGGGCGCATCGTACAGGAGGTGAACCTCGCGCGGTTCGCGCTCGTGCTCGGTACGTTGCTCAACAGCGGCGTGGACATCATCAAGTCGCTGGAGGTTACGTCGAAAGTGCTCACGAACGTGTACTACGGCAGGGCCGTCGCCCGTGCGCTGTTGGACGTGCAGCGCGGCAAGGCGCTCTCAGAGGCGCTCGGCGCGTCGCCGGAGCTCTTCCCGCGCATCTCGTCACGCATGATCGGCGTTGGTGAGCGGTCGGGCAAGCTCGAGGAAGTGCTCGGGTACCTCGCGGAGTTCTACGAGCTCGAGGTCGAAAGCGCGATGAAGAACCTTTCCACATTGCTCGAACCGATCATGCTGCTCATCATCGGTGTCGTCGCGCTCGGTATGGCATTCGCCATTCTCATCCCTATCTATAATTTCGTCGCGGCCATCAACCGCATCTGATCCCCGACGTCCTATGCGCTCCGGCAACGGATTCACGCTTCTGGAGGTCATGGTCGTCGTCGCGCTTATGGCGGGCCTCGCGCTTATGGCAGCCCCGTTTTTCGGCGGCAGGGCGATCGAGGACGTACTTGAATCCGCCGCGCTTCGGAGCGCCGACTTGCTGGTCGAGGCGCAATCGTCCGCGATGTCCGGAAGGAATGGAAGCCGATACGGCGTGCGCTTCGAAGAAGACCGTGCGGTATTCTTCGAAGGAGCGAATTACAATGCCGCCGACGAGGAGAATCTTCTTCATCTTTTTCCCGGTGGAGTATCCGCGACCGACATCGATATCTCTGGCGGGGGAGCGGACATCATTTTCGCGAGTCACAAGGGCATTCCCGAGCAGACGGGAACGATTACGTTGACCGATGGCGCAGGCAACGCAAGGACGATCGACATCAACGCGGCCGGTATGATTCATGTTCGCTGAGCCTATGGGAGTTTCACTATTACCGACGCAGCGCGGCGCAACGATTCTTGAAGTCATCTTCGCAATCGCGATTTTCGGCGTTCTTGCGGCGGGCATTCTCGGCATGGTGTGGACGCCGCTCACGTCTGCCGGAAGCGCATCGGAGCGCGCACAGGCGATGCTGCTCGCGAAGGAGGGTGTCGAGGCGGCGGAGTCTATTCGGAGTGAGGGGTGGCTAGGGCTCACGAACGGACAACATGGCGTTGCTGTCGTGGCAGACAAGTGGGCGTTCTCCGGCACGAGCGACGAGACGGATATCTTTACCCGCGTGGTGACGGTCGAAGATGTCGAGCGCGACGGCGTAGGAGACATCGTGGCGTCCGGCGGTACGGTCGACCCGCGCACGAAGCGTATCGTTTCCTTGGTGTCATGGCCGTCGTTGTACGGCGGAATAAAGACCGTGGAGTACGTGGCGCATCTGACGAACGGCAATACGTACGATTGGCTACAGACCACGGACACGGATTTCAACGCAGGAACGACGTTCCAGACGGCGGTCACGGGAACAGGGGAGTCCGCCAGCGTCGAGCTTGCGCAGCAGGACATGGACAAGGAGTGGACGCTTTCGGGCGGCGATGTCTACGTGCAGACCACGGACACGGATTTCGGGCCGGGAACGTTCACGAATACGGCCGTCTCTGGAACCGGCACGGATGCGAGCGTGGTGACGACGGGTAACCTGGAGTGGTTGGAAATCGTCACCGGAAAGAGTTTTTATGAAACGGATCACGTTGATTTCGGGGATGGAACTTTTGCGGATACGGTCGGCATCGACACTGGAGATCTCGCCTCTGTTACGCTTGCGACCGTTTCCGGATGGAACAACTTCACCTCGCCGACAGCGCAGCAGTTGAACGCCGCGACGTTCGTCTCCTCTTCCGATGGTTGGGCAGTGGGGAACTCAGGAACCATTCTTCGCTGGAACGGCACGAGTTGGTCCACGGTCGTCTCTCCCACTGCACAGAACCTTCAGGCCGTGGACTGTCTTTCTGCAACAAACTGTTTTGCTACCGCCGATGCCGGGCAGTTCATCCGCTGGAACGGCACGAGCTGGTCCAACACAGTGGATACCGGAAGTCAGAATTACCAAGGTATCAAGATGACGGGCGCCTCCGACGGTTGGGCGACGGCAGACTCCGGTCGTATTGCGCGCTGGAACGGCACGACATGGGCGCAGTTCGTGGATCTGGGTAATCAAACATGGCGTGGCATCGACTGTGCGTCCGCGAGTGACTGTTTCACGGTCGGAGGCAACCAGGGTCGTATAGCGCGCTGGAACGGCACGACCTGGTCGCAGTTCGGGAGCTATGGAGCAGGAAACCAGCAATGGTATGGCGTGGACCTCGTTTCCGCATCCGATGGATGGATGGTCGGCAACAACGGCCTCGTGTACCGCTGGAACGGCACGACCTGGTCGGAGTTTGTCAACACTGGAAGTGAGACGTGGACTTCCGTCCACATGCTTTCCGCGTCGGACGGGTGGATCGTCGCGTCGGACGGAGCGACACGTCGCTGGAACGGCGCGAGCTGGGACATCGTGAACGGGCCATCATCCTCTGCGCGCTACGGTGTGTTTGCGGTTTCCGCGACGGATGCATGGACTGTTGGTGCGGCTGGTGTCATTTGGCGCTATGGCGACGTCTACACGACATCCGGCACGTACCTCTCTGGCATTTTCGATGCCGGAGCAGTCGCGAACTGGGGCCGTCTGTTCTGGGGAGAAGACTTGCCGGACGGAACCGACCTCACCATCGCCACACGCGGTGGAAACACGCCGACGCCTGACGGGACATGGACTGCCTGGAGTGCGGAGCTGACGATCCCGACGGATGCGACCATCACTACAGTCGATCGGCGGTATATCCAGTATCGCGCGACGTTCACCACGTCGGACATCACGGTCGCACCGAAGCTCGAGAACATCAGCATTACCTATGACGACCCGGGAACGGACTCGTATTTCGCCGTCGTCGTACTGCCGTCCGGCATGGATGGATGGGCTGTCGGCGCAGGTGGTTCCATCGCACGCTTCGATGGGTCGGAGTGGTCTACTGTGTCGTCTCCGACAGGGAACAGCCTCAACGACATTGCCTATGCGGATGAGAACAACGTCTGGGCAGTCGGTGACAACGGGACAATCATCTATTGGAACGGCACATCATGGGCGACGCAGGCATCCGGCACCGCTCGTAACTTTCAGGCAATCGATGTCGTAAGTTCGTCGTTCGCGGTCGCGGTCGCGACGAACGGGGTCATTCGCCACTGGAACGGTGCAAGCTGGGTGTCAGTGGCGTCTCCGAGCAACCGGCGCCTGAACGGCGTGAGTCTCGTCGCCGCGAATGATGGTTGGATCGTAGGCAACAACGGAACGATTCTTCGTTGGAACGGCACGACGTGGTCCAACTTTACGTCACCGACGAGCGCACGTCTCAATTCCGTTTCGATGGCGACTGCGAGCTTTGGTGTTGCCGTCGGTTCCGGCGGGCTCGCGCTGCATTGGAACGGCGCAAGCTGGTCATCGGTTTCGACGACGATTAACAACGAGCTGTACGACGTCTATTGCATCGCGACCGACAATTGCTGGGCTGTCGGCGTACAGCAAACATTCGTGGGGTGGGATGGATCTGTTTGGTCGCAGTTCGTGTTTGACAACCCTTCGAACCCGCTTGTGCACGGTGTACACCTTTGGAGCGAGACCGGCGGTTGGGCCGTCGGCGAAGCGGGCGCGTTCTATAAGTACGCCACATTCACGACGAGTCCCTCCTATTTCCAATCGACGGTCATCGATGGGGGTACGCCAGGACTCGTTTGGAACACTGCAAGCTGGGATTCTTCCACGCCGCTTTTCACTGCGCTCACTATTGCCACGCGCACCGGCCCCACGCCAACACCGGATGGGTCATGGTCTGCATGGAGCAGCGAGTATACGAACGTCGGTGGCTCCACCATCACCTCACCTGCGAACCAGTACATGCAGTACCGCGTGACGTTCACGACGTCGAACCCGCTCTTCGGCGCAGTCTTTCAAGAGATTCGTTTTATCGCGAACGCGGTGACCGGGCAGGACTTGTACGGAACGGACGGTACCGCAGTCGCTGACGTGTGGGCGGTCGGCCGCACGGGGGTCATTGTCTACTACGACGGCGTCGCATGGGCGACGGTGCTTTCGCCGACAGTTGTCGACTTGTTGGCTATAGATGCCGTAGACGCATCCACGGCGTTCGCGGTCGGTGTGGGTGGAACAATCCTTCGCTGGGACGGCGTCGCATGGGCGACGGAAACGAGCCCGACAGCGTCGCAGCTGAACGGTGTGCATTGTCCGTCTACCGCGTTTTGCGCCGCCGTCGGCGGGGGTGGCACCATCGTACACTTCGACGGTATTTCGTGGGGAACAGTCTCTTCGCCAACAGGCAGCAATCTGCTCGACGTTTCCTGTCTCTCCGACATCGACTGCTGGGCTGTCGGCGCGAACGGCGTCATTATCCAGTGGGACGGGGTGACATGGGGAACCGTCTCTTCGCCGACAGCGCAGCAGCTCAACGGCGTCCATGCGCGGTCGGCCTCTGCAGCATGGGCCGTCGGTGCAGGTGGTGTCATCATCGAGTGGGATGGCGCGAATTGGGCGACGGTGACATCTCCGGTCGTGACGATTTTGCAGGATGTGGAGGCACGTTCGGCAACGGAGGCATGGGCCGTCGGTAATTCCGGTACGCTGCTTGAGTGGGACGGTGTGAGCTGGGAAGTGTTCGTGACGCCGACGACCCGGCATTTCTATGATGTCACCGTGGAGGCACCGACGGACGGATGGGTTGTTGGTCAAATCGGTGTGTTCCTCAAGGATCCGCCGCCATATTATCTGAACGGTACCTTCACCTCGTCCGTGCTCGACACGGATGCGGCCTCTGAGTTCGGCGTACTCTACTTCACGACCACACTGCCAGCAGGCACCGCTGCCACCATCGCCACGCGCTCTGGCCCTGTGCCGACGCCAGACGGGACGTGGTCCGCATGGAGCGGCGAGCTTTCTGCGGACGGCGTGGTCACACCCGCGCCAGACGACCGCTACCTTCAGTACCGTGCCACGCTCACGACGGGGGACACCATGGCCACGCCGACGCTCGACGAGATTATCGTCACCTATCGCCAATGATATGCGCGACCAACGTGGGTTCACCATCCTAGAATTCGTCATCTACATCGCGCTCGTAGGCGTTGTCCTCGGCGCGGCGGTGATGTTTGCGCTGCAGTTTAGTATCACGCAGACGAAGTCCGTCGTGCTCTCGCAGGTGACGCGGAATGCCCAGTTCGCCATGCAGCGCATCGAAGCTGAGACGCGCGCTGCGGACCGCGTCGATATCGGCGCCTCCGTGTTCGATGTGCACCCGGGTACGCTCGTGCTCGAGACCTCTGACCCCGGCACCGACCCGACCGTCTTTACGGTCACGGACGGGCAGCTCACCGTGCAGCAAGGTGCTGGCCTTGCTATTCCACTCACTGCGCCAGACATCACTATTTCTGCATTCACGCTACAGAACCTCGTTCCGCATGGACGAGCACAGCACGTCCGCGTGAGCCTCACAGCAAGTCTCCCGCCCGGCGATAGTCCGGCGGAAATCGCTTCCGAGATCGTCCTTGAGTCTACCATCCATATCCGCCGCAGTGACGGATTCACGCCGCTATGATCGTCCACTACGCACATCCTCACGAACATCAGCGTGGCGCCATCGTGTTGCTGACGGTCATCTTGATTGGCGCCATGGTCGTCACCATAGGCGTGACTGCCGCTTTTGTCGGCCAGACGCAGGTCATCGTTGGCGGTCAGATGGACGCGCGTACCCGCGTCCTACTGCTCGCGTCCACTTGCTTGGATGAAGCCGCGTATCGTCTGAAGCGCGATGCCGCTTACGTAGGGGGTTCGGTTCCTGTGGGGAATGACTCCTGCACGGTCGTCGTTGCCGGGAGCGGCGCGACCAGGACGTTGACGGCCACCGCGTCATCCGGAGACTTCACGCGCGCGGTTGAGGTGACTGCCACACGGAGGCAAAATGCCGCCGCAAACGCCACTGGCTGGTCGCTTGGCGCATGGACCGAAGTCGATCTCTAAAAGCCCGTCGCGCCCCGCCTGTTTTTGTGCTATGCTGAGGCCGTATGGCAAAGCCCGCTGTTTTTGGACTCGATATTTCCGACAGGTCGATTGACCTTGTTTCGCTCGTTCGAAAAGGGGGAAAGATCATGGTCGACCGGTACGGACGTGCGGAATTGCCCCCGGGCGTCATCGACCGCGGGATCGTTGAGGATGCCGACGCGGTCGCCAAGGTTGTCGTGAAGCTCATCGACGCGGTCTACAAACCGAAACGCCCACGCTCCATCACCGCGGGCATCGCGTTGCCGGAAACGCAGATTTTTTCAAAGACGTTCCGCCTCCCTGCGAACCTTGATGCGGACCTCGTTCTCCAGGCGGCCGAGCAGGAAGCGAAGGACGTGTTTCCAATCGACCTCCGTCAGGCATACAAAGAAGCGGTGACGGTGCATCGCGATAAGGACGGGCAGGACGTGTACTTTGCTGCGGTCCTCAAGAAGGTCCTGCAGGGGTACGTCGAGGTCGCGCGACGTGCAGGTATAGAGCCGGCGTTCTTTGATAGCGAAGCCGTATCCGTGGCGCGTGCGCTTATCCGCTCCGAGGACCCGCCGACATTACTCCTCGACATTGGTGGCCGCTCCACGACGCTGTCCGTGGTCGTGGAAGGCGGAGTCCGGATGACAGCCGACGTGGCGATTGCGGGCAACCAACTCACCGAAGCTCTCGAGACGAAGCTCAAGGTGCCGATGCAGGAAGCGGAAAAGCTCAAACGCACCTACGGATTCGATCCGGCAGCCGATGACGACAGGATCCTTTTCCCGCTCCAGGGGCCGATGCGCGAGATCATCAATGAAGCGAAGCGTATCGTCGCTTACTACCGCAGAAAGACCGGACGAGCGATACCAAGAGTGCTGCTGACTGGCGGAACGAGCCTCACACCATCCATTGCTGACTACCTCGCCTCCAACCTCCCCGACCTCGCGGTCGTCCCCGCGAACCCGCTCGAAAAGGTGCATATCGACGATTCGGCCGTGAGCGAACACTTCCATCGGACGGCGACCATGCACACCGCGGCAATCGGTCTGGCGCTCCGAGCGATAGGAGTCATGACCCATCCGCACGTCACCTTTGTCACCGAGAAACGCCAAGGATTCAGCCTCTCCAAACTATTCACCCGTATAGGGGAACGTATAACGTCTATGTCACCACGAGCAAAGAAGGCCCCGTCCGAGAAGAAGTCTGCGAAACACGAGGATCCGAAAGCCGTGCCTGCCGCGGTTCCGGAACCTGCTGCTACACCGGCACCAGCCACGCCTCCACCAGCTGTTGTGTCAGAACGGCAGGACGACGACTCTGTCCTCGCCCAGCTTTCTCCGGCCATTGAGGCACAGAAGGAGCTTGAGGATGACGCGGCCGCCAGCGCCGTTCCAGCGGTGACCGAGCCGGAACTCGCATCGATTGCACCGCCGACGAATGATCAGTTGTATGCTGAGCAACTCACCGGAGAACATCGTAAGACGCTGGCCGAACCGGATGAGGAAGACCTCTACCACGCGTCATCGTCCGATGGATACGCTCCTCCGCGGAAGTCTCGTGCCGGCATGCTCGTGCTTGTGGTGCTCGTCCTCATCTTGGGCATTTCTGCCGTTGCTGGCGTGACGCTGTTCCTCAAGAAGAACGACATGATGGACGGCGTGGCAGCACTCATGCCTTGGAACAAGGATCCGAAACCGTCCGAGGAAGTGCCGACAGGCCCCGTCATTCCCGAGTCTGTCGTTGCCACGTTCCGCCTCCGTGCGGACGGCGAAGCGACTCCTGCTATCGACGGATCCAAGGCCGTCCTTATCGGACGCGTACTCGAAACCGAAGTGTCCGCAAGTGAGTCATTCGCGACGACAGGAACAGTTCCGTCCGTCGGCGGCAGCTCCAAAGGCTTCGTTACCATCGTGAACACGACCTCGACCGCATACACGTTCGTCGCTACGACACGCGTTCTGTCCGAAGATGGCGTGCTCTTCCGCCTGGACTCCCAGACCCCCATCCCGGCAAACGGCTCCGTGCGCGCTGCCGTTACCGCCGATGCTCCGGGTGCATCCGGCGACATCGGCCCTGCGCGCTTCACGATTCCCGGACTCGGCGCTTCGTTCACAAGCACGGTCTACGCCACGTCTGACGCAGCGATGATCGGTGGCGCAGGTGGCGATGTCCCTGCGGTGTCCGTCGACGATCTCGTTACCGCCAAGACCGAACTGCGCGAAGCCGCGCTTACCGAAGCGACCGCCGACTTGGATGTGCTCCGCCGTCCGACGGAGGCACTCGATGCGGCGTTGTACATGGATACCGAGACCGCGTTCACTGCGCCGGAAGCAGGTACCCTAGGGTCGTCGTTCGATGCCTCCCTTTCGCTGACAGTAAAAGCGCTCACCGTCCCAGAAGACGAAGCCATGCCATTGCTCGATGCCGCGCTCACCTCCGCATTGCCGGAAGGTGTTTCTGCCGCCGATTATACGCTTGGCAGCGTGGCCTATTACGTCGTCGCTTTCGACGCGGAGACGCTCGAGGCGGATGTGCGCATGGAGGCACCGGTACGAGCGGCGAGGTAGGGGATTTGGAAGATTCGCGAAAAAATGCTATACTTCTTTCATGTTAACCGTTCACTTTTAACGCACGGTACGTCCTATGAGTGACCACTCGACCGATGACGGCGCACGAAGCGCGGACGGGCACCTTACGACCTGTCAGCACGATGCCAACTGCTGCGTGGTCCCGACACATATGATCGGACGTGTCGGTAAGCGCTGGGCAACCGCGCTCTCCGGTCTCGTCGCAGGTGTCGTTATCGCGTCGATGGTGCTCATTCCGTGGATGTTCTTCCAGAAAAGCTACTGCGAGGAACTGAGTCCGCTCCGGACTCAGCCGCCCGTGGAAGGAAGTCTTAATGACGACGCTCCCGAATCTGGCGCGGAACTCCTGACAGAAGAAGCAGAAATCGTCATCGAATAATCACTACTATGCATCCACGCATTACCCGCTCCGAAGAAAAGGGCTTCACGCTCATCGAGCTTCTCATCGTTATCGCTATCATCGGTTTCCTCGCGGCTGCGGTTCTTGTGGCCGTTGACCCGGTGAAGCGTATTCAGGACTCGCGCGACGCCCGCCGTTTTAGCGAAGCGAACGCCATCCTGAACGCCATTCTTACGAAGCAGGTCGACGATCGCCGCGTCTTCAACGGCCTTACCGCCGAGACCGGCGCGACGAACTATTTGACGCCGGATCCGGATCTGGTTCCGGCCCTCCGTAGCGCAGGCGCCTTCTCCCAGGTCATCATCACGGGCGACACGGACGCGCTCATTGACTGCGAGGATGCCGTAACTCCGTACGACTTCCCGAGCTGCCCTGGCGCACCGCATCCGCTGAATGCTACGGGTACGCGTACGTGCGTCGCGGCTCTTGGTGGCCTCATGACTGGAACCGCGGTAAGCGTCGCTGCTGATGTGGCCGGAACTAACACGCTCTTCGATACCGAAGCTGTCATCGGCGACACGCTGTTGTCTGCGAGTGGTGGAACCTGCATCATTGAGGAAATCACCGACTTCGAGACGATCGTGTGTACCGCAACTCCGAGCCCAGCATTCGCAGGAACGGTCATCAACACCACGCGCTCCATCGTCGATGAATACATCGCTGAGATCCCTTCCGATCCGATCGGTGCGGGCTCGCTCCCGGCCGGCCAGGAAGAGTACCTTCCGATCGGCGACCTGAACTCCGGATACTACATCTGGCGCAATTCAGGTAACCGCATCGAGATTGGTTCCTGCAATCCTGAGCAGGAGAGCTCCATCAGCGTCCGGCGCTAAACGCCACGCATAAAAAGACAGGCCTCACGGCCTGTCTTTTTTATCATTCGCTTTTTAAAGGGTAGAAGCCGGGTGGTGCTACTGCGCCGCGTGCGCTCAAATGTTTTCAGGCGTCCCGGTGCTTCGCCTGGCAGGACGGCCCGCCGCACGAGGATAACCGAGCAAAGGGCGGGATTTTTCTTTAACCCGCCCGGACCATCGTGTGGCGGGACGGGCTGTCAGGCGAAGCACCGGCATCAAGATAGTAATTCTCAAAAACGAGGCGCTTAGCGCGCCTCGTTCATCTTTTGCCATTCCGCACGTTCGTCCTGGAGTTTCCCGAGCCAGTATTCGTACTGAATGTTGACCTGCTCCTGCGTGTTCTGGAGTTCCATGACGTCCTTGCGGATGCGGATCTGCTCGTCGACGAGGAGCCAGGACCAGCGCAGCACCCCGGCGGAAAGCATGAGCGCGACAGCGGAGATGATGATGCTCGCCGCGACGACGGGAGGGAGGTCAGCAGAGACGGGTTTCTTGGAGAACGGCCACATACGAGGAAGCTGGTTATGTTGATGAAGAGGAGCCAAGGTTCGCGAGACGTGCCCGGTCTTCGGCGGAGATGATGTTATGGGAGAGAAGCAGGTCGATGAGCGCCTCGACCTTACGATCCACTGTATGCACCAGGGCCGTGCAGGTTTCGCGGAGAGCCGCGACCTGTCCGCCGACGGTGGCAAGGTGCCCGGTCAGGAACGTGAAACGGTCATCGATGACCTCGAAGCGATCATCGATAGCGTCGAAACGATTGTTGACGCAGCTTTCCAGCCGGGTGATGGCGAGAAGGATAGGGTCGGTCGTGGAGGAGTCGTGCATATCGTTTGAAGTATAGCATGACAAAGGCCGTGGCCGCACGGCTCGCATGAGCTAGCATGGGCTTGCTCGGGGCGCAACCGCAGGCTACCATACCCCCATATGCGCTATTCTACCCTGTTCGGCAAGACATCCAAAACGACTCCGCACGATGCGGATTCCATCAATGCCCGCCTGCTCGTGCAGGGCGGGTTCGTCGAACGCGTCATGGCCGGGGCCTATGCATGGCTCCCGCTGGGGCTACGCGCGCTTCGAAAGGTCGAGGATATCATCCGGGAAGAGATGGATGCCATCGGCGGACAAGAGTTGCACCTCACAGGTCTCCAGCCGAAGGAGAACTGGGTCACAACTGGCCGGTGGGATACGGTGGACGTGCTGTTCAAGATCCCGAGCCAGACCGGCAAGGAGTACGGCCTCGGTCCGACCGCGGAAGAGATCGTGACACCCATCGCCAAATCGTTCGCGCGCTCGTACAAGGATTTTCCGTTCGCGGTCTACCAGATCCAGACCAAGTTCCGTGACGAGCTGCGGGCCAAATCCGGTGTGCTGCGCGGCCGCGAGTTCCTCATGAAGGACCTCTACTCGTTCCATGTCTCGCGCGAAGATTTTGAGCGGTTCTATGAAGTCGCCAAGCAGGCGTACGTTCGCATCTTTGAGCGGTGCGGCATGCGGGTCTTCGTTACCGAGGCGTCGGGAGGTTCGTTCTCTCAGAAGGTCTCCCACGAGTTCCAGATCGAAACACCGGCAGGAGAGGACAAGCTCCTCGTCTGCCGTTCGTGCTCGTTTGCTGCCAATGAAGAGGTCGCGTCGGTGAAGGCGGGGGACACCTGCCCATCGTGCGCTGCTGGGACGGTGGAGGCGACCAAGGGCATTGAGGTCGGCAACATCTTCGATCTCGGCGACCGGTTCACGGCGCCGTTCGACCTCACAGCGACGGGTCCCGATGGCGCCAAGATGGACGTCATCATGGGCTGCTACGGCATCGGTATCTCGCGCCTCGTCGGCGCCATCGTGGAGGCTTCCAACGACGAACGTGGCATCATCTGGCCGCGCGAGGTTGCGCCGTACCAGGTCCACCTGGTTGCCATCATCGGCAGGGACGCCGAAGCTGCCGCGCGCGTTGCCGCCACGGCGGAGCAGCTGGTGCGGGACATGGAGAGCGTCGGTATCGAGGTACTCTACGACGACCGTCCGGACACGCGCGCGGGGGAGAAGTTCGCGGACGCGGACCTCATCGGCCTGCCGGTCCGTCTCGTGGTTTCGGAGAAGACGCTTGCAGAGGACGCTGCAGAATGGAAGCTTCGCACGGAAGCGGAGGCGAAGCTCGTACCGATGAAGGATCTCATCGAGGCGTTGCAGGAAGAACTACGACACGAGAAGAAGTAGGAAAACAAAAAAGACGGCCGCAATGGCCGTCTTTTTTCGTGAGCGGATGCTCAGCCCTTCTTGCCTTTGAGCGAATCTTTGAGCGCCTTACCTGCCTTGAACTTGGCGACACGGACCGGCGGAATCTGGATCTTCTCGGACGGGTTCTGCGGGTTCACGCCGACGCGCCCTGCGCGCTGCTTGGACATGAATGCTCCAAAGCCGGCGATGGTTACCTCGTCGTCCTTCATGAGGGTCTCGGTGACGATCTCGGTGAAAGCTTCGATGGCTTCTTCTGCCTGTTTCTTGGAGATGCCCACGCGCTCCGCGAGGCGGCTGACGAGTTCAGCTTTGTTCATATTGGTATGGCAAGTTAAGCGTTGCTTACGGATACTCCATACTACCACATCCCGTTTCTCCGCGCAACATGGCTATAATATCCGACCTTTTGCATCTAAGAGAAGCGCGTCGTCTGAGGCGGACATAAACCACCGCGTCATTGCGAGTGGGTCGTACTCGACCCCGAAGCAATCCCGTCCATGCTCGGGATTGCTTCGGGCAGGCGGGTACGCCTACCCTCGCAATGACACATACCCCGAGATGTCCGCCATTCCGTAAAGAAAAACCCCTCATGTTCATGAAGGGTTTTTCTGGAGATTAGCGAGCGTACTCCACGATGCGGGTCTCGCGGATCACGTTCACCTTGATTTCGCCCGGATACTTCAGCTCCGACTCGATCTGTCGCGCGATGTCCTTTGCGAGGCGGTAAGCACCGAAGTCGTCGACCTGCTTCGGTTCGACGAAGACGCGCACTTCGCGGCCGGCCTGGATGGCGTAGACCTTTTCCACGCCAGGGAAACTCTTCGCGGTCTTCTCGAGTTCTTCGAGGCGTTGGACGTACTGCTCGTACGTGTCGCGTCGTGCGCCGGTGCGTGCGCCGGAAATGGCATCGGCTGCCTTCACGAGACAGGCCTCGAGTGTCTTCGGTTTGTCCTCGTGGTGGCCGATGGACTGGTAGCAGATCTCTTCCGGCAGACCGAACTTCTTCATGATGTTGTAGCCAATCTCCGGATGCGCTCCCTGCGTGTCGAGGTCCACGGCCTTACCGATGTCGTGCAGGATGCCGCCGCGCTTGCAGACGGCGACGTCAGCGCCCATCTCCTGCGCGAGCATGCCCGCGATTTGCGCGACCTCCATGGAGTGCTTGAGCACGTTCTGGCCGTAGCTCGTGCGGTACTTGAGGCGGCCGAGAATCTGGATGAGCTTCGGGTCGAACGCGGTGAGCGGGATACCGAGCTCGTAGAGCGCGTCTTCGCCAGCCTTCTTGATGTCGCGCGCGAGGTCCTTCTTGGCGTCCTCGACGGCGGTCTCGATCTTGGACGGGTGGATACGGCCATCCTCGATGAGCTTCATGATGGCGAGCTTCGCGACCTGGCGGCGCACCGGCGAGAAGCCGGAGACCGTGATGCAGCCCGGGGTATCATCGACGATGATTTCCGTGCCCGTCAGGTGCTCGATGGCCTTGATGTTGCGACCTTCCTTGCCGATGATGCGTCCTTTCACGTCGTCGTTGGGAATCTCGACGCGGGAGGAGGTCGACTCCGCGGAGAGGGAAGAGGCGACGCGCTGCATGACCATGGCGAGTTTGTTCTTCGCCTTAATCTCGAGCTCTTCGACGCTCATGCGTTCCAGCTTCATGAGTCGGCTCGCGATGGCTTCCTTATCCATCTCTTCGACCTCCTTGAGAAGAATGTCCTTGGCCTCGTCCTTGCTGAGTTGTGCTACGGCCTCGAGCTTCTTCACTTGCTCCTCGCGGCTGCGGGAAAGTTCGGCGCGGAGCTCTTCGGCCTTCTCGTTTTTCTTGAAAAGATCCTCTTGGCGCTGCTCGAGTTCGCGCATGCGCTGAGAGACGGAGTTTTCGCCCTGTTCAAGCTTCTTCTGGATGATGCGGAGTTCTTTGCGGCGCTCTTCGTCTTCGAACTTGGACTGCTCGGTCATTTTGAGCGCCTTGTCTTGCGCCTCAAGGAGAACTTTCTGCGCCTGCGCCTTCGCGTCGGTTAGGCGCTTTTCCGCAGCGGCTTCCGCGGAGTCGGTCTGTTTCTGCGCGACGTTCTTTCGCGCCACCCAGCCGGCTCCGACACCAGCCGCAAGGGCGATGAGTACATACAGATATGCCATACAGGCCTATGCACGTTGCATGGGTCCGGAGGGATGCCTCGAAAGCGATGAGGTCGGGTACGAAAACCTGCGCAGCGGCTTACTTTGCCGCTTCGCTTGCACGATCTTGTTCTCCTGATGCCACTGCTCCCGCTGCCGGGAAAAAGGTTGCGATCAGTCGTTCTGTCCAGTCATCGTGAGTGGTCTGTGTATCGCCCATATCGTTTCGTTCGCTTGCGGGGGTGTGTTCCGTGCTCATCCGTTATCTGAGATTCGTCTGATTCCCGCTCCTGCCGTTGCCGTGCGTACGTTGTTATAACTAAGTAAGGGACATGTGGACTGTAGCAGGAACACGGTGCGGTTTCAAGGGCCTGGGGGTGGGTTGCCGGATGCCTCAAAAAATGCTATACTGAGAGACATAACGCTTAGATACAGCGCCTATGATTAGGGAATCAGGATTCTTCCCGAAAGGTGCCGTCAACGAGAACGGTGAAGAGGCCGGTCGCGATGCGGAGGCCGCAAAGGCAAAAGGGGTGTCCCCTGAGGTCGCAAAGGCATTCGATTGGACGCCCGCGCCGGAGGGTCCTATCGCGGGAGACCTCGGTGAGTTGGATCAGATGATGCAAGAGAAGGCTATCGAGGATGCACGTGCGGCGGTAGAAGCCGCAGCTGCGCTGGAGCAACCGGCCGACTTTGATGCGTCACCTGCACCGGAGGGTCCAATAAAGGACGCGGGCCTTGCTGAAATGGACCGCATGCTCGGAGGCGAAGAAGCGTCGGATGACATCAAGCGTGCAGCATAAAAAACACCCGTCGCAATGACGGGTGTTTTTCTTTGCGGACCTACGTGAGTTTCGGGTTGGTTTTGACCACGCTTAGTCGGTCATTGACCTCTTTCAAGTTTTTCCTGCCAGTTCTCTGGCGTCAGCTCATCAAGCGTTGAGGCGTTTTCTACGCGATGCGCTCCGCTTGCCGTACGTCGCAGCGCGGTGAGGTAAGCGCCACAGCCAAGCGTTGCCCCGATGTCGTGGGCGAGGGTGCGGATATACGTTCCTTTGCTGACGCGGGTGCGGAAGGTGAGATCCGGCGCGGCGTAGGAAAGCACCTCCAGTTCATGCACAGTGATGGCTATGGGTTCGCGCGCAACCTCCTCACCGGCTCGCGCGAGTTCGTAGAGTTTCTTTCCGTCGCGCTTTTTTGCGGAGTACATCGGCGGCACTTGCATGACGGCGCCGGTGAAGCGGGGGAGTACGGCATCGATGTCTTCGCGCGTCGGCATGACTGCGTCGACGGTTTCCGTGATGACACCGGTAAGGTCCTGCGTGTCGGACGATGCACCGAGCCGCGCAGTGGCGACATATTCCTTTTCCGTCGCCATCATTTCCGCGAGACGTTTCGTGGCAGAACGTCCGACGCCCATAATCAAGAGCCCCGTAGCGAACGGGTCCAATGTGCCGGCGTGGCCGATGGTACGGATGCCGGTGATACGACGCAGGCGGTCCACGACGTCGTGCGACGTCATGCCGGCAGGTTTGTCGATGAGGAGGAAGCCTTCGGAAAGCATGGGTGCAGCCTATCGGAGACGGTCCAGCGAGGCAACTGGCGGGTCGATACGGTTGACGCGAGCGCGAGCTTAAGATAGAGTAACTGACGTTATGAATATTTCGGAATTAGCACGACGGCTACGCGCAAATCCGGACGAGTTGCGGGATAAGCTCCCGGAACTCGGTTTTGATGTCGGCAGCAAGGCCATCAAGGTGGATGACCGTCTCGTTCCGAAAATCCAGCGCGCCTGGTCCGAGTTCAAGCGTCGCGAACGTCTTAAGGCGAAATACTCCAAAGAAGAGAAGATCAAGGCCGAGACGCTGGAGCGCGTGAAGGACGTCGCGCTTCCGAACGTGCTCACCGTCCGCGATTTCGCGGCGAAGCTCGAGCTCCCACTCAACATCGTCATCGGCGAGCTCATGAAGAGCGGCATTCTCGCGTCCGTCAACGAGCGCATCGATTTCGAGACCGCAAGCATCGTCGCGGAAGATCTCGGCTACTCCGTCGTCAAAGCGGAGGCAGAAGCGGCCGTGCAGTCCGGTGGCAGCATGTCTGCTGACGAACTCAAGACCATGCTTGCTGGCGAAGACGCGTCCGCGCTGCAGCTCCGCCCGCCGGTCGTGGTCATCATGGGTCACGTCGACCACGGAAAGACGCAGCTTTTGGACACCATTCGTCTGACCGACGTCATCAACAAGGAGTCCGGTGGTATCACACAGCATATCGGCGCTTATCAGGTAGATGACAAAGGCCGCAAGATTACTTTCATTGACACGCCAGGTCACGAAGCCTTCACGGTGATGCGTTCGCGCGGCGCCCGCGTTGCCGACGTCGCGATTCTTGTCGTTGCCGCGGACGATGGCGTGCAGCCGCAGACCATCGAGGTCATCAACATCATCAAGGCGGCAAAGCTCCCGATCGTCGTCGCGCTCAACAAGGTCGACAAGCCGGACATCGACATCCACCGTGTGAAATCCCAGCTTTCCGAGCACGGACTCATTCCCGAGGAATGGGGAGGCTCCACGGTCATTGCTGAAGTATCGGCAAAGACCGGTCAGGGCATTCCGGAGCTCCTCGATCTCATTTTACTTACTGCGGATATCGACAAGGACAAGATTCGTGCGAACCCGGATCGCCGAGCGGTCATGAGCGTCGTCGAATCGCACGTGGACCGTGGCGAGGGTATCGTGGCGACCATGCTCATCCAGGCAGGAACGTTGCGCCGAAACGACGTCCTTTCGATCGGTGGTGCGTTGTACGGGCGCGTTCGCGTGATGCGCGACTGGAACGGTAAAGATGTGAAGGAAGCGCCACCTGGCATGCCGGTCAAGGTGCTCGGCCTCAAGAATCCTGCGCGCGTCGGTGATATCGTCGAGGTACCAGAAGAAGGCGCCGACCTCAAGAAAGTGAAGAAAACCTTCTCCGCAGAGAAGCAGACGGTCACCGTGCAGCAGACGTCGACCGGCGGCGACGGCGAAGTCGTGAACGCGAAGGCGCTCAACGTCATCGTCCGTGCGGATGTGCTTGGTTCATTGGAGGCCATCATGGGAACGCTCGAAAAGATGCGGACGCCGGAAGTGCGTGTCGCGGTCGTGAGCAAGGGGCTCGGCCATGTTACCGATGCGGACGTCATGCAGGCGGAGGCGACGGACGCGGTCATTCTCGGGTTCCACACCATTCCGACCCGCGAAGCCGCTTCGCTCGCGAACGACAAGGATGTTCCAGTCATGACCTTCGAGGTCATCTACCACCTTTTCGACGAAGTGAAGAAGCGCCTTCAGGAACTCCTGCCGGCCGAAATCATCAAGACCGAGCTCGGCAAGCTCGAAGTGCTGGCATTGTTCAAGGGCGACAAGAAGGGCCAGGTCATCGGCGGACGCGTCACGGAAGGGCGTCTCACGACCGATGCGCAGATTGTCGTGTACCGTGGCGCAGATCCGGTGGACGAAGGAACGCTTATCCAGCTGCAGTCCGGCAAGAGCGACACCAAGGAAGTGAAGAGCGGCCAGGAATGTGGTCTCAAGATCGTCACCAAGCGCAATGTGGAGGTCGGGGACATCATCGAGGCTTTC
Organism: uncultured Gammaproteobacteria bacterium; assembly: GCA_964626205.1. GTDB lineage: Bacteria > Patescibacteriota > Patescibacteriia > SG8-24 > SG8-24 > CAZVED01. The sequence goes on along the minus strand of CAZVED010000010.1, from coordinate 9,231 downwards.
ACGGTGGAAAAGAAAGAGAGGAAGTTGGAGCTGCCGGTGTAATTACTGTCATGAGCCGGGTATCTCCGGCGGAATGGCGGGCATCTCGGGGTACGACTTTTCGCCGGGCCATAGTCCCGTCGAAAAGTGTACCCGTCGTGCCCGCCTTTTCTGTTCGGACGGCTGCCCCATTTCCGACCTTTCCCGGACCGCTCCAAGGAGTATAATGACCATGGAGCCGACACTTGCGCGGCGTCTTTTATCCACCTACTACCACCGACTATGGCACATGCATTCACCGACCAGAATTTCGAAGCCGAAGTCATGAAGTCCGACGTACCGGTACTCGTCGATTTCTGGGCACCTTGGTGCACCCCGTGCAAGGTCATCGGTCCGATCATTGAAGAGCTCGCCGCGGAGATGGACGGCAAGGGTGCGAAGATCGGCAAGATGAACGTCGACGAGAACGCGAACGTCCCCGGAACGTACGGCATCATGAGCATTCCCACCATGATCATTTTCAAGAACGGCGGTCCGGTCGAGCAGATCGTCGGCGTGCAGCCGAAGGAGAAGCTCGCGGAGCTGCTCAAGAAGCACATGTAAGAATATGGAGACCAAGCGCGATCTCATCATCATCGGTTCCGGCCCCGCCGGGTACTCCGCCGCCGTCTACGCGGCCCGCGCGAATCTCGCACCGCTCATGTTTTCTGGTGACGAAATCGGTGGCCAGCTCATGACGACCACCGATGTCGAGAACTTCGTCGGATTTGCTGATGGCATCCTTGGTCCGGATCTCATGGCCGCCATGCGCAAGCAGGCGGAGCGGTTCGGTACCGAGATCGTCGACGAGCGTGTCGATGCGGTGGATTTCTCCTCGCGTCCGTTCAAAGTGACGGCGAAGGGTGTCGAGTATACAGCGGAAGCGGTCATCATTACGACGGGCGCCAGCGCAAAACGTCTCGGTCTTGAGTCTGAGAAGGCGTTGTATGGACACGGCGTTTCGGCATGCGCCACTTGCGACGGGTTTTTCTTCAAGGAGAAGAAAGTTGCGGTCGTCGGAGGCGGCGACGCGGCGATGGAAGAGGCGAACTTCCTCTCGCGATTCGCGAAGGAGGTCGTCATCCTCGTGCGCGGCGACGCGTTGCGCGCCTCGCCGATCATGGCCGATCGTGCCAAGCAGAACCCGAAGATTTCCTTCCTGTATGACACGGAAGTGGAGGAGATTCTCGGTGTGGAGGAGAAGAAGGTGACCGGTCTGCGCCTGAAGCATCCGAAGGCCGGTAGTACGGAAGATGTTCCGTTCGATGGCATGTTCGTTGCTATCGGCCATTCTCCAAACACCTCCGTCTTCAAAGGCCAGCTCCACATGGACGACATGGGCTACATCGAGACCCAGCCTGGTACGACGCTCACGAACGTCCCCGGTGTCTTTGCTGCGGGCGATGTGCAAGACCATCGCTATCGCCAAGCCATTACGGCGGCAGGGAGCGGCTGCATGGCCGCGCTGGATGCGCAGAAGTTTCTTGATACAGAGAAGCAATAACACTTATGGAAGTCTTCAAGAACGCCATTACACAGCTCGAAGCCGCGGCAAAAGCGACGCATGCCGACCCGTTTACGGTTGAGGTGCTTCGTCGCGCGAAACGCACGGTCGATGTGACATTTCCGGTACGAATGGATGATGGCTCGACACGTATCTTCGAAGGATATCGCGTGCAGCATGACGACGCGCGCGGTCCGTTTAAAGGCGGTATCCGCTTCCATCCGAACGCGGATATGGACGAGGTGAAGGCGCTCGCGTTCTGGATGGCTATCAAGTGTGCGGCAGTCGATGTGCCGTTCGGTGGCGGTAAGGGTGGTGTCGCAGTAGATCCGAAATCCGTTTCAAAAGGCGAGTTGGAGCGCATCACGCGCGGGTACGTGCGCGCCATCGCGCCGGTCATCGGTCCAGACATCGACGTGCCAGCGCCGGACGTCGGTACCGACGGCGAGGTAATGAGTTGGATTGTCGATGAGTATTCGAAGATCGTCGGGTCACCGACGCCGGCTGTCGTGACCGGTAAGCCGATTCCGTTGGGCGGCAGCGCTGGCCGTGAGGCGGCGACCGGACAAGGTGGCATCCACGTACTCGATGCGTACGTGAAAGATGTCGGTCTCGATCCGAAGGATCTCCGCGTGGCGGTGCAAGGGTTCGGCAATGTCGGGTTCCATTTCGCGCGTCTCGCACACGAGCGTGGCTACAAGGTCGTAGCGGTCTCTGACTCCAAGGGCGGCATTCATGCCGATGGAGGGCTTGATCCCGTCGCGGTCGCCGCGCACAAGAAGGCGACCGGTGCGCTCGCGGGGTTCCCCGGAAGCAAGGATATTTCCGGTGATGAGATCCTTGCAGTCGAGTGTGAAGTGCTGGTACCGGCTGCGCTGGAGAATCAGCTGACTGCGGCGACGGCGCCGTTCGTGCAGGCAACGACGGTGCTCGAGCTCGCCAACGGTCCGACGACGCCGGAAGCGGACGCGTACTTCGCGGAGCATGGCGTGACGGTGCTACCGGACGTGCTCGCGAACGCGGGTGGCGTGGCGGTGTCGTACTACGAGTGGGAGCAGAACCGTCGTGGCGAACAATGGGGCGAGGATGATGTTGCCGCGAAGCTCTTGCCGCTCATGACGTTCGCATACGCCGTGACGAAAGAAATGTCTGTGAAACACGGTACATCGCTGCGCCTTGCGGCTTTCGGTGTCGCCATCGCCCGTATCGGTGAGGCCATGCGCGCGAAAATCGGGTGAGTGAACGCGACATATCGGCACATACAAAGACCCCGTCACCGTGAAGGTGGCGGGGTCGTGCGTTGTGCGTGTCAGTTCGTGATGCCGATTGGGATGACGAGCGCCGTGTCGGCGTTCACGATCCATGCGTCATCGAGGATGATGACGGTCGCTTGTGTGCGGATGCGGAAGTGTTTTCCGAGGTCGAATTCCGAACCTGCCGAGTAGTAGACGGATTCGATCGATGTGTCGTAGAAGCGGTCCGGATTCACCTTTGCCGCACGGAGGAGTTCCGTCATGCCAGGGTCGAAGTCCACCGCGAGCCGGCCGACCGTGGAGAGGTAGCCGACGTCGATGAATGGATGCCACCAGCCGACATGCGCGGTGAGCGTCGCGCCGAGTGCGAAGTGCCTCCAGGTATGGACGACGGAGATGCGCTCCTGTGCCTGATCGAGCGTGATGTTCACGTCCGGGGCGTCTTCTTGCCGATGGAGCGCGAATGCATCGATGGTCGCCTTGTTGCTCGAGGTCGGAAACTCGAACTGATAGAAGATCGTCAGGTCGAGCCATCGGAGCAACGGATGGCGATAGCGCAGGTCGAAGCCGAGCGACATCTGCCACGGAAGCGAGAGGTCCACATCGAGCGGAAGGTCTCTCGGTTGCCGGAGCGACAAGTCGATCGTACTCAGGTTGACCCTTGGTGCGATGTAGAGGCGGTCATGGAACGAGAGCCGTGGCATGAAGTAGACGTTGTACCGCTGGATGGCCGCCCCGTCCTTGTCGGAGAAGAGCATGCCGGTACCGGTGTACAACCGGATATCGCTCAATGACGTGGTCGTGCGCGCCTCGTCCTCATCGGCGGATGCCGTGGAGGTGATGCCGATGGCAAGGGATGCAAGGAGCATCGAAAACAGCTTCATGTCTCCTCCTTTCCGGCAGCAATGCCGGCCACAGAGACGGAATCACCGTACCGCGGGGGTCGGGCACCGTCAAACACAGGGCGCGCCCCTTACGGATTGACAGAACAGGCATTCCGGTCTACGCTGACCGGTCATCGTTCTTTGGAGGTGTTCAATGCGGATCCTGCATTCAGCGGTGTTCACCATGTTCTTGCTCCCATTTTTCGCTCCGGTCGTGCATGCGGAGGACGTCGAGACCGATGATGGTTGGCGACACCGTGTCGATATCTCGTTCGCCATGCCGGCGCTCGGGTATGAGCCCGCGACCGTCATCTACGACGACCGCATGGGGACGTACGATGCGTCCTCTGCACCACGCCGCATCTTTCGCTTCAGCGGGACGTTGGCTGCGCAAGGTGAGTACATGGCGTTCGATCTCCGTCCGTATACCGATACGCGGTACGCCAATGGCGGATTGCAGGTGGCGGTCGGCGGGTTGGAGGCGAGGATTTCCACGCCATTCACGCACCGGTTCGTGCTCGGGTTCTACCACCACTCGGCGCATAACTTCAGCGACGGTGCGTACGGGTTCGGTACCAACCTGAACAGCATGTACGGCAACGCGCGGTGGTTCGACGCGTCCTTCGACCTTCTCGGTTCACGCATGTCGCTTACGACACGTGCTGAGGCGCACGTCTTCCTGACGCGGAAAGGGACGCCGTACGTATTGACGGACACGACCGTGCTTCTGCCGGACCGTGATGACGCGACGTCCTGGCGACTCGTGAACCATGTGGTCATCCGTGGCGCGTCCATCCGTTCCGAGCCGTCCGTCACCCTGCATGGTGAAGGGTCCTGGCGGCTCGCGTCCGGCGTCATCGACGTGCCATTCATGGTCAAGACGGGAGCTTGTCCGTTCCTATCGAGAGTCCTCGGGACGCTCGGAGAACGCCTGTTCATCGGTCCGTACGGGACGTTCGGTTGGAACGTCTACGAGACGGAGCGGTACGGAGAGATCGTCTGGTCAGCCGGTATCCGCATGGACGTCATTGTCAGCGATACGACGAATTGAGTTTCGCGCGGCCCGGAAGGGTCGCGCGTTTTTTGTTACCAACGAAAAACCCCGCACCCTTGCGGGGGCGGGGGAGTCAGAACGGGAAGTGCGCGGCAAGGTTGCTGCCGAAGAAGAGCGCTTCGGATGTCGGCATGATGAACATGTCGAGCGAGAGGGTCATGCGCTTGCCGAGGCGCCAGTCCGTGCCGGGAGCGAGCTTGATGACCGTGAAGTCTTCCTCGTACAGACGTTCGACGGAACCGGTTCGGTCACCGAGGTTCGTGAGGACGAATTTTCCTTCGTCATCCGTTTCCGCGGTGAGGCGGAGCAACATGCGCTGGAAGCCGATGGCCATGCGTGGAACGAATGCGCCCATGCGGACTTTCGCGATGACGCCTGCTTCCATGCGATTCCAGCCGAACCGTAGGTCGAAGTGCCGGTCGAGGAACGGCGTGACATCGAACGTTCCTTGCGAGGTGACGAGGTCGGCGCGCGTGAACGCTAGGCGATCGGCGAAGGCCGACATTTCCATGCTGCCGTACAAGTCGAAGCTCAGCAGTCGGTCTTTGTATACCGTGAGTTCGGCTTCCGCTTCGAGCGACAGATTGGTCCAGCGCGCGAGGCTCGCATCGATGCTGATGCCGTTCCCAATCGGTCCGTTCAGCTCCAGGAACGACGGACCGAAGTGGACTGAGGTTCCCAGCGCGAGCGGTAAGCCTCCCGGGAAGTACATGATGCCTGCACTGACGTCGGCGCGCCGCACGGTCATGGTGGCGGCGGATCCGGAGACGAAGCCTGTTCCGAATCGCGCTTCGAGCCGGTCGGCAGGAGGCTTGGGCGGAGTGTCGTCATCGGCAGCGGCGAACTGCGGCAGCAGCAAGGCTGTCGACAGCGCGAGGAATGTGGAGAGAAAGGAGCGCATGGCGATACCTCCTTGCAAGGCGGTGGTGCCAAGCATATTGAGGCACACGGCATCGGTCGTGTCAAAGCGCTCTCCTCGCGGTATACTCACGACATGAACGTGCTTTCCGTCATTTTTCCGCTTGCCGTGCTTGGCGCTGCACTCGTGGGCATGGTCCGGTTTCGGCTCCGAGCAGGGGCTGCTGTCACGGTGTTGGGACTGCTCGTCGGCGTACTGCAGGCTTTCCGTATGTTTTTTCTGCTACCGACAGGGGATACGGTACCGCTTCTCTTGCCAGCAGGGGCGCTCGTCGTCTACTACGGAACATTTGGCATCTTGCTTGGCGCCATCGCGGAATTCGTCCGGTACCTGCATCGCCTCACGCATGGACGGAAGCCGGAAAAAGATATAGTCTGAGCCCCTGGAATCACCGCACGACCTATGGAGAAATTCGACCACAAAGACATCGAAGCGAAGTGGCGCAAGGCATGGGAGGATGCTGCCACGTTCCGTACCGAGGATCTTCCGGGAAGGAAGAAGGCGTACATCCTCGATATGTTCCCGTACCCGTCCGGCCAAGGCTTGCATGTGGGACACCCGCTCGGCTATATCGCATCGGACATCGTCGCGCGTAAGCGGCGCATGGAAGGCGCGGATGTGCTGCACCCTATCGGTTGGGACGCGTTCGGTCTGCCGGCAGAAAACTACGCCATCAAGACCGGTGTTCCTCCCGCAGAGAGTATCGCCCAGAACATCCTGAACTTCCGCCGCCAGCTTTCTTTGCTCGGCCTGTCGTACGACTGGAGCCGCGAAGTAAACACCTCATCCCCGGAGTATTACCGCTGGACGCAGTGGATGTTTCTTTTCCTATACAAAAAAGGTCTCGCGTATAAGCGGAAGGCCGCAGTGAACTGGTGCGAAGGCTGCCACACCGTGCTTGCCAACGAGCAGGTTATCGACGGGAAGTGCGAGCGGTCCGGCGACCAGGTCATGCAGAAGGAAATGTCGCAGTGGTTCTTCAAGGTGACGGAGTACGCCGACCGGCTCATCGAGGGGTTGGACCGTGTGGACTGGCCGGAACGCATCAAGGCCATGCAGCGCAACTGGATTGGGCGCAGCGAAGGCGCAGAGATCACGTTCCGTGGGCAGACGGAAGACGGTACGGATTTTTCCGTCACTGTTTTCACGACGCGTCCGGATACGTTGTATGGTGTGACGTACGTCGTGCTTGCGCCGGAGCACCCACTTGTTGAATCCATTACGGCTTCCGCGCACAAGGGTGATGTCGAGGCATATGTCGCTGCAGCACGTGCCAAGTCCGAGCTCGACCGCACCAGCGCGGAAAAGAAGACTGGCGTGCCGCTCGGCGCGTCCGTGCGCCACCCGCTTACGGGGGAGATGCTTCCGGTGTGGGTCGCGGATTACGCGCTTGCCAACTACGGCACGGGAGCGGTTATGGGCGTCGCTGCGCACGACGACCGCGACCACGCGTTCGCCACCAAGTACAACCTCCCCATCGTGCAGGTCATCGCGCCGCCTCCGGGCATGCCGCCGACGTTGGGTATCGATCATTCCGCGTATACGGAACCGGGCATCATGGTGAACTCCGGTCCGTACGACGGCCTCACTTCGTTGGATGCAAAGGTGAAAATCACGAACGAGCTCGCTGCCAAGGAGTGCGGCGGTCGCACGGTGAACTACCACCTTCGTGACTGGCTCATCTCGCGCCAGCGGTATTGGGGTGCGCCGATTCCTATTGTCTATTGCGAGGAGTGCGGCGAAGTGCCGGTGCCTGAAGAACAGCTTCCGGTGCTTTTGCCCGAAGACGTCGACTTCCGCCCGACAGGGGAGTCACCGCTCGCGCTTTCCGAAAGCTTCCACGACGTCCGTTGCCCGCAGTGCGGCGGCGATAAGGCTCGCCGTGAATCCGACACGATGGACACCTTCGTTGACTCCAGCTGGTACTTCCTGCGCTACCCTGCACCGCACGAAGACAAGGCGCCGTTCTCGCGCGAGGCCGTGGACCGCTGGCTTCCGGTGGACACCTATGTCGGCGGAGCGGAGCATGCCGTGATGCATCTTCTTTACGCGCGCTTCTTCACGAAGGCGCTCTTCGACGATGGCTTGCTTGGTTTCGACGAACCGTTTGCGCAGCTTCGCAATCAGGGCATGATTCTCGGCGAGAACCACGAGAAGATGTCCAAGTCCAAAGGCAACGTGGTGAATCCGGACGACGTTGTCCTCGAGTACGGCGCAGACACGATGCGCGTCTACGAGATGTTCATGGGCGAGTTCGCGGATGCCAAGCCGTGGAACACGCAAGGCATCGCCGGGTCGCGGCGCTTCCTCGACCGTGTCTGGAATCAGGTGCACGAGACCGTCCATAAGCAGCTCGATGACGTACCGGACGAGCTTGAGCGCGCATTGCACCGCACGGTGAAGAAGGTCAGCGAGGACATCGAGGCCTTCAAATTCAACACTGCGATCTCGTCCATGATGATCCTGCTCAACGAATGGCAGGAGTCGGAGAAGGGAAGCAAGGCGTTCGCGGGAACGTTCGTTCGTTTGCTTGCACCTTTCGCGCCTTTCGTCGCAGAGGAGCTTTGGAGCGTGCTTGGGAACGAGGGGTCCGTCTGCCTCGCCGAGTGGCCGTCGTACGATGAGTCCATGCTCGTTTCGCAGACCGTCCAGTTGGTCGTGCAGGTGAACGGTAAAGTCCGCGACACTGTCACTGCACATGCCGGTCTCACGGAGGCCCAGGCGAGGACTCGTGCCGAAGAGAGCGACAAGCTTAAGGAGCACCTTAAAGGAAAGACTGTCCACAAGGTCATCATCGTGCAGGACAGGCTGGTCAATTTCGTGGTATCGTAAAAATGAAGAAAGAGGCGTTCTTGACGGGAGGGGTACCGGGGCCTAGGATACGCCCGTTCCTAACCTTATTCCGAACAGTTCATGGGAGAACGTTGTGACAATTTCTCGCATGCCTTCAACGGCATGGCGCTCGACTGGGGGCAGGTGCTTGGCGCCCGCTTCGAGGATGCTCCCAAGAACTGGGTGAGCGTCTTCCGCGATACGTCGCTCGACGAGTTGCTGTACATCGCGAGAGAAGGGCTGACTGCGTACCACCAGGAGGTGAAACATCCGGACATGCTCCAAGAGATGGAGCTTCTGGATTCTTTTCGTACGGAGAAGGCTATCAAGCAGGGTTTGAGCCGCATCGAAGCCATCGCCGCGATGCCGAACGAGGACCGCGATCCGTACGGGTACGGGTACGGCCGCCGCTCCGTCACGCTCGAGATGAAGGTCGATCCGAAGGATTGCTACGTCGGCGACACCGACTACCTGCACTACGCGATGCCGTACGCGAACAGCCGACGCCCTGGCGCGGAGAAGTTCCGCTCCGCATTCACGAAGTACTGGGACTCGATGATTCCGTTCACGAGTTTTCTTAAGCACTACACTAAGGTCGAGCTTCCGGAAGGGCATCATTGGCTCAAGACCTCCGGCGCACCGCGCAACCTTCCTGATGCGTTCTTCGCTCCCGAGGTGCTCGTCATGACGCCGAGCGTCTCCGCGCAGCACATCCGTATCGCTTCCAACCCTCATGTCATGCACGCGTACGAAGAACACGAACACGA
>CAZVED010000009.1:0-34447 GCA_964626205.1 uncultured Gammaproteobacteria bacterium | reverse complement strand
GTAGCAAACCCCACCCCAAGAACCAGCAACAAAGCGATAGTGAGCGTGATCCATCCGGCTTTTCCGTAGTTGATGCGTCCCATGGTCTTGGCGATAAGGTGGGTTTCGAGTACCATCTGTGATGACAGTAGTATAGGCGAAGGCCTCTCGGCTGTCATATCTCCCTCTGGATAATTCCCCGCGGGCCTCCAGACCCGCCACTAGGACACATTCTATGCTCGCACGCGTTGAACGCATGGCCCCGGATTTCGACCTCGAGGGCGTCCAGGACGATCAGGATTTCAAGCGCTACAAGCTCTCCGACTACAAAGGCAAGTGGCTCGTCATGTTCTTCTACCCCTTGGACTTCACCTTCGTCTGCCCGACAGAGATCCAGGGCTTCTCGGAGAAGGAATCCGAGTTCAAGGCCCTGAACGCCGAGGTCATCGGCATCTCGACCGACTCCGTCCACTCGCACAAGGCTTGGCTCAAGGACCTCGGCAAGCTCGGCTACCCGCTCCTCGCGGACATGAAGCGTGAGGTCTCCCGCGACTACGGCACGCTCATCGAAGAAGAAGGCGTGGCATTGCGCGGCACGTTCATCATCGACCCGGAACAGAAGCTCCGCTACGCCGTGTACCACGACCGTAACGTCGGCCGCTCGGTCGACGAAGTCCTCCGCGTCCTCACGGCCCTCCAGACCGGCGAACTCTGCCCGGTGGGTTGGGTGAAGGGTGGGAAGACGCTTGGGAAGGCGTAGGTTTCTCGGAACGAAAAACGACCCCACCATAGCGGCGGGGTCGTTTTGTTTCGTGAGGTTTAGAGCGGTGGTTGGAAACTTATGATGAGCATTGATGGAACGATGGTCATCATGACGCCGATGGCAACGCCTGCTGGTAGCGTGGTCCACCACGAGTCGGTCTTGTGGCGCCGCGCGTAGCCGATGAGTGCGCCTAGGCCGGCATGCATCAGGACGCCGAGAATCGGAATGACGTAGGTGGAGACAGCGAGGCCATCGATGGCGCCGAGGTCCGGTAGGAATTCCAGGAGAATGCCGTAGGGGTAGTAAAATCCCGCGATGAGGAATACCGCACCGACGCCGCAAAGGTCCGGTTGCGTGATGCAACCCATCATCACTAAGAATAGCGCGACGAGGTCGATTGCGATGAATGAGATTGTCCATCGCAAAATTTGCCCAGGTCGCAGCGCGGGGATGGGAATCGGTCGACGCAGGAGGTCTTTGAGGTTGGTCATCATGCGGACAGTATAGCAGAACAAAAAACGACCACTGCGAGGTGGTCGTTTCGTTTGAGGGGCGCGGGTGACGCTGCGAGAGGCCTCCACAAGCTGCGCGCCTCTGGCGCGCAGTGAAGTGGAGAAACGCAGCGGCAGGACCCGCGCCGTCCACACAGAGACTACAACCCGAGCGTGGCGTTCAACTCATCCTTGTCGAACCCGACGATAATCTTTCCGTCGATATCGATGACCGGCACGCCCATCTGGCCGGAGATCTCGACCATCTTGGCCGCGGCATCCTGGTCGGAGGACACATCGACGTCCGTGAACGCGGTGTTTTTACTCGTGAGGTACTCCTTCGCCATCTTGCAGTAGGGGCAGGTCGGCGTGGAATAGATCGTGATGTTGGCCATAGTGCTGACGTTGAGGAATTAGCGCATCTCTTTCAGCATAGCATAGCCCCCATTTGCCGGGCCAGCGTGGTATACTGCGCGTATCATTTCTACCACGCCATATGCACCACGATGAACAGGACATCCGATGGTTCGAGACTTTCCGCGCGTCGGAGGAATTCGCCCGTCTGCAACGGCGGCCGATCGCCTATTTCTGCGCCGAGTTTGGCCTTGCCGAGCACGTGCCGACGTATTCCGGCGGTCTCGGTATCCTTGCGGGCGACGTCATTCGCGAGGCAGCCGACCGCGGCATGCCGTTTGTCGGCGTCGGCTTGTACTACCACGAAGGCTACGCCTGCGACCTCACGGACGAGTCCGGCAAACCTGTGGGTGTCTGCTTCCGGCATGATCCCGTGAAGATGGGCTTGGAGCCGGTGCTCGATGCGCAGGGTAAACGTCTCCTCCTCAAGATTCCCGTCGCCATGGCAAGTGTCACCGTGCAGGTGTGGCAGTGGAAGCAGAAAGACGTCTCCGTCTATCTGCTTGATACCGACATCGAACCAAACTCCCCTGCCGACCGCCGCATCACCGACCGTCTTTATGTCGGCGATAAAGAGACACGCTTCAAGCAGCAGCTCATCCTGGGTGTCGGCGGCCTGCGTCTCGTGGAGACGCTCGGCATGCATCCGTCGGTGTGGCACCTCAACGAAGGGCACTCCGCGCTGCTTGCCTTGGAACTCATCCGTCATCAGATGGAAGAGCGCGGCATCGGGTTCGCGGAAGCAAAACAGTTCGCGCGCCGCCGCGTTGTCATGACGAACCACACGCTCGTCGCCGCAGGCAACGAGACGTACAGCAACGACCTCGTCGCCATGCTCCTCGCCGGGTACGCCGAAGAATTGCAGGTACCGGTCAACGAGCTCGTGAAATTCGGTCTCGTGCAGGAATCGAGTACGTTCTCTATGACCATGCTGGCGCTGCGCATGGCCGGCGTCGTGAATGCAGTCTCCAAGCTCCACGCCGAAAAGGCCAAGGAGATTTGGGGCGATCACCCCATGGTCGCGGTGACGAACGGCGTGCATGTGCCGACATGGGACCGCATCGCGACGGACGTGGATGCGCCCGGCGCGTTCTGGGCCGCGCATCAGGTGCGCAAGGCGGAGCTTCTCGCGCACATCGAAAAGACGACCGGTAAAGCATGGGGTAAGGACGAACTGCTCATCGGCTGGGCACGACGGTTCGTGCAGTACAAGCGTCCGCTCGCGTTGCTCGAAGACATGGCTGCGCTCGTGGAGATCGCGCGCAACGCAGACCGGCCCGTGCGGTTCGTGTTCGCCGGCATCCCCCACCCCGACGACGAGAACGGTGTGGCGCTGCTCGCGACGCTCATGGAGCACGTCGGCGGTGACCTCGCGGATTGCGTCGCGTACCTTCCGGACTACGATATCGCGCTCGGGCAGATGCTTACGTCCGGCTGCGATGTCTGGCTCAACACGCCAGTCGTCGGCTTCGAGGCGTGCGGCACGAGCGGCATGAAGGCGGCGCTGAACGGCGTGCTGCCTGCCTCCACGAACGACGGCTGGGTCTACGAGGCCGAGCTCTACAAGGTCGGTTGGATCCTCGACTCCGTTCGCGTTTCCGCCGAAGCGCTCCGTACCATCCGCGAGGATATCGCACCCATGTATTACGACCGCGGCACCGACGGTGTGCCTGCACTCTGGGAAGAGCACATGCGGAACGCGCGTGCCATGGCCATGTCGCAGTTCTCCGCGACGCGGATGCTCAGGGATTACATCGAAATGCTCTACGTATGAAGAAACTCCGCATCGCGCAATTCGTGACCGCACTCCGTTCGCTTCCTGCAGGGAAAGATGTCATCTGGGCGCCGATGGACCTCGCGCTCGACATCGCCGAAGGTGCCGTGGCGGAAGGCCACGACATGACGTTCTACGCGCCGGAAGCATCGCGCATTCCCTACAAGGTCATCTCCGGCGGCTTGGAATACGGTATCTCGGACCCGGCCTTCTTGAAGAAAACCGAGGCCGAACGCAAGGCCATGCCGTACGCGTCGCAGCAGGCGACGCTGTTCGACCAGTATCTCCTCTCGCGCATGTTCGCGGACGCGGCGAAAGGGCGCTACGACGTGTTGCATGTCCACTCCGAGCGCGCGCTGCCGTTCGTGGCGGACTGTCCGGTACCGATACTCATCACGTTGCATGACCCTATCAGCGCGTACGGCCGAATCGTCTACCGACTCTTCAAGGGCAAGAAGGCGCGGTTCATCTCCATCAGCATGGCGCAGCGTCGTCCTGCGCCGGATCTTTCGTATGCCGCGAACATCTACAACGGCGTCGATACCGACCTCTTCCGTCCGTCTGGCGCGAAACGGTCCGCGTTCCTGTTCTGCAGCCGTCTCGTGCAGCAGAAGGGTGTGGAGGACGCGATCATGGCCGCGAAGATGGCAGGCGAACGCCTCGATGTGGTCGGCAAGCATTACAACGCGGCATATCTCGAGAAGGTCCGCGCGCTCTGCACTGGTCCGGTGAAGTACGTCGGCATGCGTCCGCGCGCATCGCTGCCGGGCATCTACGGCAAGGCGAAAGCGTTGCTCTTCCCCATCAAGTGGGAGGAACCGTTCGGTCTCGTGATGATCGAGGCCATGGCTTGCGGTACGCCGGTCATCGCTTACGACCGCGGCTCGGTACGGGAAGTTATCGAGGATGGCGTGACCGGGTTCATCGTGAAGACGCCGAAGCAGATGGCTGCGGCAATGAAACGCATCGACGAGATCGATCCGCAGGCCTGTCGCGACCGCGTGGAGCGTCTGTTCAGCATCGAGCGCATGGTTGATCGGTACCTTGCGACGTATCGTGCCGCCGCGAAGAAGTGAGGGGCTTCACCCTTGAAAAGAATCGTCGCACGTGGTAGGGTGCGTTGGTCATTCATGTCCGCGTTGACCATCCTCGCGTATGCGTATCGCACAACTGGTCTCTCCGCTGCATCCTGTCGACGCCCGCGCCACCAAGGCTATTTATTCGCACAGCGGTGTTTTGGTGGACCGTATCGTCGAAGCCGGCCATGAGGTCGAGTTGTTCGCCGCTGCCGGTTCGCGCACCAAAGGTCGCCTGCATTCCGTGCTTGGTGCCGAAGTCGAGTTGTCGTCTTTGTCGCCGGACATGCAGCGTCATTACATCGACGCGCTCATCAGCGATTGCTACGCGAACGCCGGGAGCGTCGACGTTGTGCATAGCCACTTTTCCCTGTTGACGGCGTTCTTCGCGGCGTTGTCGAAGACACCGACGCTCATTTCCGTCCATAGCCCTATCCGCGACGCCATCCGTCCGTTGCTGCTCCGGTACAAAGAGCTCCGGTACGTCTCGTTCTCGCATGCGCAGCGCAAGCAGATGCCGGAACTGAACTGGGCCGCGAACATCTACCACGGGGTGGATGTCGATCTGTTTTCGTTCGCGCCGGAACCTGAGGACTACTTCCTCTACCTTGGTCGCGTGACCAAGGAAAAGGGCGTGCATTTCGCCATCGAGGCCGCGAAGGCCGCAGGGGTCAAGTTGCGCATCGCCGGAGGCAGCTACTCCACGGAGGGGTATTGGCACGAGCATATCGAGAAGGAGATCAACGGCGTCTCGGTCCGGTACATGGGCGAGGCCGATGAGCAGCAGAAGATCAAGCTTCTGCAGGGCGCGAAGGCATTGCTCTTCCCGACGCAGTACGACGAGACGTTCGGTCTCGTGATGATCGAGGCCATGGCTTGCGGCACACCGGTCATCGCCTGGCGGAATGGAGCGGTGCCTGAGGTTGTCTCGCACGGACACACCGGCTACATCGTCGAGAGCGTCGACGACATGGTCGCCGCGATCGGTGCGATCGACAGGATCAGCCGTGCCACGACGCGCAAGCGCGCCGTCGATTTTTTCAGTCAGCAGAAGATGGTGCAGGGCTACCTCCGTGTCTACGAGAAGATCATCGACGAGGAGAAGCGCCGCCGCTCCTAAGCGTGGGATATGAAAAAGCAGGGATATCCCCTGCTTTTTCAGTAGGACGGTTTTATACGCCGAGCATCGCGCGAACCTCGTCCGAAGGCTTCCAAGGCGGTTCGAAGACCACCTGAATATCCACCTTGTCGAGGCCGATGGCGCGGAAGCGGCTCTTGAGCTCGCCGATCATCTGCGGGCCGTACGGACACAACGGGGTCGTGAATGTCATGGTGAGCTTCAGTTCCTGCTTCTTTTCGTCGAAGTCCACACCATAGACGAGACCCAGCGTGTAGATGTCAATGCCGAGTTCCGGGTCGAGGAAGTTTTGGAGAATCTCGATGATCTCTTCTTTGATGACCATAGTTATGCGGTGAAGGACGCAAATCCGTCCTTGGCGATCGCGTCCGCGAGTTCCTTGCCGCCGGAGCGCACGATGCGTCCCTCGCTCATGACATGGACCGCGTCCGGTGTGAGGTGCTCCAGGATGCTCGCATAGTGCGTGATAAGGAGCACGCCTGTCCCCTTTCCGCGCGCTTCTTCGATGGCGCCGGTGACCGTGCGCAGTGCGTCGACGTCTAAGCCGGAGTCGGTCTCATCGAGGAGTGCGTACTTGGGTGCGAGGAGCAGGAGCTGCAGCGCCTCCATACGCTTCTTCTCGCCGCCGGAGAATCCTTCGTTGAGCCCGCGCCGCGCGAATGCTGGGTCGATACCCATGCGCGCCATGGTTTCCTTGAGCTTTTTTTGGAACTCCACGATAGCGACAGGCTTGCCGGTGACGGCAGCGACCGCGATACGGAGGATGTTGGAAACGGAAACGCCTGCGACTTCCGGCGGGTATTGCATGGAGAGGAACAAGCCGGCCTTTGCTTTCTTGTCCGTCGTGAGCACGGTGATGTCCTCGCCGTCGATGGTGACGGACCCTTCCGTAACGGTGGTCGATGGGTGCCCCATGATGGCGTTCGCAAGCGAGCTCTTTCCCGAACCGTTGGCACCCATGAGCACGTGCAAGCTGCCCGCCGGGACCGTGAGGTCCACGCCGCGCACGATCTCTTTCCCCTCGCGGGTAATGTGCAGGTTGTTGATGACGAGTGCGTTCATATCAGTTGGTGGTGGATGTTTCCGCGATCCCCTTCTGAAGCGTCTTGAGCGGCAGGAGCGCGCAGGTGAGGCGGGAGCCAGTGAGTTCCGTTCCGACGAGGTCGAAGACGTCCTTCGCGCCCATAGTCTCGACGTCTTTCAGAGTCTTCCCGATGAGCGATTCCGTGAGCATGGAGGCGACGGCCTTGCTGATGGCGCAACCATCTCCTGCGAAGAGCGCTTTCACGATTTTGCCGTCCGCATCGGCGAGTAGGGACATTTCTACGTCATCGCCGCAGGAGGTGTTCATGTCGCGGCGGCGTACCGTGGCGTCTTCAAGACGCCCAACGTTGCGCGGGTTGCGGTTGTGGTCAAGGATGAGTTCGCGGTAGAGGTCCTCGTCGACAGCGTGGTCGTGGTTGAGTGTCATACGGAGAAGACGGATTTGGCGTAGATGATAGCGTTGGCGAGACGGTCGATGTCCTCACGGGTGGTGTAGATGGAGAAGCTCGCACGTGCGGTGCCGGTGAGACCGAGACCGCGTACGAGCGGCATGGCGCAGTGATGGCCGCCGCGCACCGCGACGCCTTTGCGGTCGAGGAGCGTGACGAGATCGTGTGAGTGGACACCATCGACCGTGAACGAGACGACGCCGACGCGCGGATGGTCTGCTGGCGGACCCCAGACCTTCACGCCACCGACCTCCGCGAGCTTGGCGAGGCAGTACCGCGTCATCTCCGCTTCATGCACGTGCAATGCCTCGACGCCGATCTGCTGTACGTACCGTACTGCAGCGCCGAGTCCGATGGCGCCCGCGATGTTGGGCGTTCCGGCCTCGAACTTCATCGGCACGTCGTTCCATTTCGATTCCTCCCAGGTGACCTCGCGGATCATATCGCCGCCGAACATCACGGGTTCCATGGCTTCGAGGCGGGCCTTCTTGCCATAGAGCACGCCGATGCCGGTTGGCGCGAACATTTTGTGGCCGGAGAACGCGAGGAAGTCGCAGTCGAGCGCCTTCACGTCGATGGCAAAGTGTCCGGCAGCCTGCGCGGCGTCGACGACAGTCATGGCACCTGCAGCCTTAGCGAGCGCGATGAGCTCCACGACCGGGTTCACGGTGCCTAGCACGTTGGAGGCCCACGTCATCGCGAGCACCTTGGTCTTAGAGCCGATGAGCTTCCGCGCTTCGTCCATGTCGAGCGTCATCTCTGTAGTGAGCGGAATCACACGCACGGTGAAACCGTGGCGTTTGGCTGCCTGCTGCCACGGCACGAGGTTGGCGTGGTGCTCCATGGCCGTCATAACGACCTCATCCCCTGCCACGAGCGTCTTTCCGATAGCTGTCGCGACGAGGTTGAGTGATTCCGTGGTGCCACGGGTGAAGACGACTTCGTCCACGCCGGCATTGATGAACATAGCGATCTCCGCGCGGGAGTGCTCATACACGTCCGTCGCCCTCTCGCTCGCCGCATACATGCCGCGGTGCACGTTGGCGCGATACTCGTGGTAGTAGGCATCGACGGCAGCAAGAACGGCGTCCGGTGTCTGAGAGCTGGACGCGGAGTCGAGGTACGACAACGCAGGCTGCGCTACCAGCATCGGAAAATCTTTCTTGTAATCGTTAGTGGTGGGCATATCAGCGTGCGTCAGTGAGTGTGGTGTGGAGCAAGGCTTTCATCTCCTCGTTCGGAAGGTCAGCGAACAGTTTTCCGAAATGGCCGTCGACGAGCACGTGGCGCGCTTCTTCTGGCGACAAGCCGCGGCTTTCGAGATAGAAGCGCGTAGCCGCGTCCGGTCGGCCAGTCGTGGCGGCGTGCTTGCACGAGACCTCGTCCGTACCGATCTCGAGCATAGGGACCGTATCCGCTTCCGCGCGTTCGCCGAGTAGCATGGCATCAATGCGTTGACGCGTATCGCTTCCCTTCGCCTCTTTGGTGACATGCGTCAGCGCGCGCGCGATGGCTTTCGATTCGTCATCCATCACGAGCGCGGTTTGCAGTCGGGAAACGGTGTTCGGTGCCGCATGGCGACTCTCGCAATGATAGTCGAAATTCCGCGCTCCGTCACCGCGATACCCGGCGTCAGCGATGAACGTCGCCCCTTCCGTGTCGAGGTAGCCGATAGCACGCGAGCGGACGTAGGAACCGCCTGCATGCGCTTCGTGCAAGCCGATGTATGAAATGCGTGCTCCGAACGCGCGTACATAGGACGCGTGGAGCGTCTCCTTGTCGCGGGTTTGCGCGACGGCGTAGTGCACGGTCGCGTTCTCACCTGCGATGATGTCGGTGATGGTACCGAGGAAGCCTGGGCCCTCGGAACGCTTGTCGATGATGTGCACCGTCGAAGCGTCGCCAGCGTGCACGATGACGTGCTGCAAAGCGACTTCATCACCGCGATGGGTCGTGAGCACAATCGGTTCCTCTGGGCGGACACCGGCCGGAATGCTCACAATGAGCGCGTCATCGAGGTTTGCGAGCATCCAGTGAAAGGCCTTATCGTCCTCAAAGGAACGTGTGGTGAGCGCACGAAGGATGTCGTCGGTGATCGATGTGTCCTCGAATGCTTCGGTGAGGGTAAGAAAACGGATGCCGTCCGGGCCGGAGGTTTCCGAGCGCACGGTCGTCGGGTGTTCCACATGGAACGGGAAAACGATCTTCTTCGGTTCGAAGAAGATGTTCTGGCCATACTTGAGCGCGAGTTCCGGGAGCCCTGCGGAACGGGAGGCTGCTTCGGCGCGCATGGTGGTGATGGTGTTCTGCATAGGAGTGTCAGCCGACGGAGCCTTCCATCTCGAGCTCGATGAGTTTGTTCAGCTCCACGGCGTACTCGAGCGGCAGGCGCTTCACGACCGGGTCGATGAATCCGCTCACGATGGTTTTGCGCGCTTCGTCTTCGCTCAGTCCCCTGCTCTGCAAATAGAAGAGCTCGCCTTCGCCGATGCGGCCGACCGTCGCTTCGTGCACGACGTCTGCATCATCGGTATCGATGCGCATGAACGGATAGGTGTTGGAAACGGATTCGCCACCGATGAGCAGCGCATCACAAGAGACGGACGACTTCGCACCTTTTGCCGACGGCGTCACGCGAACCATGCCGCGGTAGCTCGAAATGCCGTCGCCTTTGCTGATGGATTTGGCGCGGATGGTGGAGGTGGTATTTGGCGCGACATGGATGACCTTTGAGCCGGTGTCCTGGTTCTGGCCCGGGCCGGCGAACGCGACGCCGAGGCTGTCCGAGCGTGCGCCTTCGCCGCGCAGCACGCTACACGGATAGAGCATGGTCGTGCCGGAGCCCATGTTGCCGTTGAGCCACTCCACGGTGCCATCCTTGTCGACGACCGCGCGTTTGGTGTTGAGGTTGTAGGTGTTCTTGCTCCAGTTCTCGATGCTCGAGTACCGGATGCGCGCGCCATCCTTCACGTGCAGCTCGACGCAGCCTGCGTGGATGGAGGAGGTTGCATAGCGCGGAGCAGAACAGCCCTCGATGTATTCCACCTCGGCACCTTCATCCACGATGATGAGCGTGTGCTCGAACTGACCGCCGCGTTCGGCGTTCATGCGGAAGTACGCCTGCAAAGGCACGTTCACTTTCACGCCCGGCGGAACGTAGATGAAGGTGCCACCGCTCCAGACTGCGGCGTGGAGCATGACGAACTTGTGGTCGTGAATCGGAATACAGTCGGTCATGAAATGCTTGCGTACAAGATCCGGGTGTTCTTGCACTGCGACGTCCATGTTCTCAAAAATGACACCCTGCTTCTTCCACTCTTCCTTCAGGTTGTGATAGATGATATCGGAATCAAATTGCGCGCCCACGCCGGATAGGGCGGAGCGTTCGGATTCTGGAATGCCGAGGCGTTCGAAGGTCTTGCGGATCTCATCCGGAACTTCTTCCCAGGTCGTCGCTTCCTTCGCGTCCGGGCGGACGTAGTAGACGATCTTCTCGAGGTCGAGGCCGTCGAGTGGCGGACCCCAGTTCGGAAGCGGAGTCTTCTCGTACAACGCGAATGCTGCGAGACGCTTGGCAAGCATCCAGTCCGGTTCATTTTTCTGGCGGGAAATTTCCTCGACGAGTTCACGCGTCAGTCCTGGCGTCGCCGAAAACCGCACGTCGCTTTTTGCGGCGTCGTCGTACTTGGAGCGGTCGATGTCGAACGTCTGCTCAGCCCACGTCATAGGAATGCTGGCGTTTTTCTGCGCCGATCATGTCGCCAATGGTCGTCGCGTCCAACGTTTCCTGCACCTTATGCTGCAGACGGCTCCAGATGGACTTGTTGGAACAACCGACCGCGAGCACGCAGCCGATCTTGTCATCGAGACAATCGACCATCTGGATGGGTCCCTCGATGGCTTCGATGATGTCGCTCACCGTGATCTCCGCCGGATCATGCGCGAGGATGTAGCCACCGCGGGAACCGCGCCGGCTTTCGATGATCTGCGCGCGGCGAAGATGCCCAGCGATTTCCTCCAGGAATCCCTGTGAGAGGCCGGACTCCTTCGCGATTTCCTGTAACGAAAGAGGTACGCCGTCCGTATGGCGCTCTGCGAGTTTTCCCACGACCAGAAGAGCGTGGTGGACCTTTTGTGGGATTTTGAGGAATGACTGCATAAATCCTAGTAAACTACTAGGATTTAAGCAGATAAGAGGAAACCGGTCAAGCCAATGGAGATTTCTCTGCCTCGTTTGAGCTTAATGTGTGTTGTCGGTTACTGCTATCTATGGTGAAATGCCTTCGCGATACCTGTCGCAGGAGGCCCACATGCTCCCGATTATCCGAGGTTTAACGCACGATCACGTCGACGGAAGCATTGCCGTCTTAGATTGCCTGGATGATTTGCATCGCCTCTCCGGCATTCCGCCGGAGCGGGCACTTACGCCCGAGCAGATCCGTGCCAAGTTCGTGGACACGCACGTGAACATCGTCGAGAAGTTCGCGACGGTCACGTCGTTGCTGCAGACACCGGAGAGCCTGACGCTCATGGGTCGCACGTACGGACGCCGTCGGGCGCGCGAGGGGTTCCTCCGGGTCGAAGCGAAGTTTGCGCCGTGGCTGCACACCAAGGGCGGGCTTACGCCGCGCTTGGCGACGCAGCACATGATTCGTGGTTTCCGTCAGGCGGAGCGCGAGACCGGCATCCGTATCGTTCCTGCTCTTTGCATCAATCGCGAGGTGTCCCCCGAAGACGGCAAGGTCATCGCGCGCATCGCGCTCGACTATGATGGCGAGGTCATGCTCGGCATGGCTTGCGACGAAGCCGGCTTCCCGCCTGAACGCCATCTTCTCGCTTTCGCGATGACGTTCGGCACTGCGGTGCGCCGCACCGCGCATGCTGGCGAGTGGGTCGCACAGGAACCTATCGCGACGTATCGCGCACGGCTCCTTGCGAACGTACGTACGGCCGTGCGCGTGCTCCGCTGCCACGACATCGGGCACGCCATTCCGCTGCCAGACGACCGCGAGCTCGTGCGTGAAGTCGTAGACCGCGGCATTCGCATCTCCGGCTGCCCGCTCTCCAATCGGACCCTCGGTCTCATCGCCGACGTCCGCGAGCTCCGTATCGACGAGCTTCTCGACACCGGCGTTCGTTACACGCTCAACGCCGACGACGACTTGTTCCTTCCTGCTATGCCCGAGGTCATCAAAGCGTGTGATGATGCGTACGGCTTCACGGAAAGCCAGTGTCATAAACTCGAAACCAACTGCCTCTGAACATAAAGAGTCCCTTGCGGGGCTCTTTTTTGATGTGTCATTGCGAGGGTAGGCGTACTCGCCTACCCGAAGCAATCCCGTCAATGTTCGGGATTGCTTCGGGGTCGAGTACGACCCGCTCGCAATGACAAGATGGGTGCGTTCCTACTTTGTCATTGCGAGTGGGCTGTACACAGCCCCGAAGCAATCTCTATTCGAAGTAAGAAAAAAGCCGCTCTCCGTATGGAGAACGGCATCGTTCATTCCGATCGCGCCGGAAGGCGTTTTTCGGTGAATTCCCGTAGCTGAGGGACGATCGGATCATCAGGCCAGATGTCGAACCCGCCGCCATCACCGGCACGGTAGGACCAGATGAGGATGCCGTCCACGTCGGCGTTCCATGCGGCCTCGAGCTTTCGCATGAGGAGCCGCGCACGCTCATCCTTGCTCCTCCCGTTCACGGATACGCCGACTTCACCGATGAAGAACGGGACCTTCGTGAGCTCGGCGATTTTCTGACAGCGCCGCATGGCCATGGGATACGGCTGAATGGCGTCGTAATCGTGCCCTTCGGCGATGTCTACGGTGGAGAGCTGGAGGATATTCGCGTAGTCGACCGTGCTCATACCCGCGCGGGAATCGTCGATGGTGCCCAGCGAGATGAGGTGGTTCCGGTCGATGGCGCGGATTTCCGCGCTCATGTCATGAGCGAAAGCATAGAGTGCCTCTGGATCCGGGATCCCCACGACAACCGCACCTGCAGACGATTCCGCTTCGTTCATGAGCTGCCAGGCAAGGATTGCCGGTTCGTTCTTGTAGCGCTCCGCGAGAATCTTCGTGTAGTCCAGATACGAGAGCGGGTGTCCGCCGTAGGGGCTGCGGTAGCCGCCGCGATACCAGGTCGGCGTCATGTAGCTGCCAGTGGAGCAGTGTCCCCACTGCCCTTCAATCACGAGGATGAGCCGGATACCGAGCTCGCGCGCGAGCGCAAGCGTTTCATCGAGTTCGGTGAAGTCGGTCCCGGAGTCCGTGTATGGCTGGTAGACCGGAACACGGATGACGTTGCCGCCGAACGCATGCACTTCGCGCATGACGCTCTCGCGTTCCTCGCTGCTATGCGCCCTTCCGCAGACGAAGCCGCTCTCGTGATTTTTTGCGGACAAGAGCGAGTAGACGTTCACGCCGATGAAGCGGAAGCGAGCTCCGTCGAGCATCATGCGACCATCCACGTTGTGGACGAATTGCGTATCGTGGCCAGGAGGAATAGGAACCTCCTCATAGCCGCGCAGCGCCAACACAGCAATGCTTATGAGTCCGAAGATGCCGATGCCTACGAATAGGCGCTTTTCCATGCGGTCCTCCTTGCGTCGAACCGGTACAAAAGACCGTCATTACCAAGTATGCCGACCCCCTTGCCGATACGCAAACGTAAACGAAAACGGCCCCCTACGAGAGGAGGCCGTTCCCAGTAGAAAACGTCTTTACGCCTTCGGAGCGCCGTGTGTGTCGCAGGAGCCGTCCTTGCAGTCCATGCCCATCTTCTTGCAGTGGCCGCACATGCCCATGTGGTGCGCAGCGACGACGAGCGCGGAGATACCGACGAGTGCATACACGATGCGGACGACCATTGGCCAAGAGCCGAAGAGCATTTCAACGAGGTTCCAGGACGGGTCGATGCTGACGAGTCCCCAGTTCAGGCCGCCGACGACGATGAGAAGGAGAGAAATCTTAGCGCACATACCCATGTGTTTTCCCATCATACAATTCTTGTTGCTTTTGATAACTTAATGAACGGAAATATTTTACCATGTTGAGCGTAAAAAGTTCTCCACAGCCCCCTTGCCCGCCTTCAACCGAGCTGTGCCGGGAGCCCTAACCAGGCGCCGACGATCGCGCCGGCGATATACCCTAAGAGCCCCGCTCCGGCGCCGACGACGACCATCTCCGCTGCGCTCTTCATGGCGTTAATGCCAGCAACCTTTGCTTTCCAATAGCCAAGACCGAAGAGCGCACCGATGCCGGTGAGAAGAGCCGTCACCGAGGCGACGCCTGTCGGAAGGAAAAAGAACGGCAAGAGCGGAAGTGCGCCACCGACGGTATACGAAAGCCACATCACCGCCGCTCCGGACGGGGCTTCCGTCAGTTCGCCTGTACCGATACCGAGTTCCTTGGAGATCATCTCCTCGAGCCAAAGCTTCTTGTCCGAGGTGATGCGCTTTACGATGATGCCGATCTCTTCTTCTGCAAACCCGCGGTCGCGATAGAAACGCTCGAGCTCTTCGCGCTCATGTTCCGGGCGCTCCTCGATCTCTTTCTCCTCTTCGCGGATCTTCTGCTCCAAGAACTCGCGATGCGACTTCGAGGAAAGATACTCCCCGGCCGCCATGGAGAGCGCTTCGACGAGGATGAGCACCGTTCCGGAGAGAATGACGACCTGCGCGTTCTGACTACCCGCCGCGATACCGACGACGGCGCCGGTCGTAGAGACGATGCCGTCTTCCATGCCGAAGACGAGCTGTCGCATGGATGCCTCGATACCTTTCCGTCCGTTGTGTTCGCCGAATGTTCTCATAGCGTCGTATTCGTTCGTCGCGCGTTCGCGCGATCGTGTTCCGTTTCCGTCCCTCGTGCGTAGTCGTCTTCGAGACGGAAGGTGTTTCCTTTCTCCGGGTCGGATGCTTCCATAAACAGCGCGTCAGTTGCTGCTTCAAGGCGATGCCGTCGCAAGGTGCGTACGACGTACCCCTTATGTCGTTCCATGGGCAGCTTTTGTAATTCCCCGGCTTCGTCATCGAGCCAGATGAACGCCTCTCCTTCCAGCAGACAGATTGTCTCCTCCTTTACGTCATGGTACTGCAGCGATAGCCGCTTTCCCGCATGGACGAAGAGGAGCTTCCCTGCGTGGCTGAGCTCTCGAGGCGTGAGGAGGATCTCCCACCCCCATGGTTTCTCGATGCGCTGATGAAACGGTGTCGACGGCGTGCTCATAGGCATTCTGTACACATGTGGTGCTAAGGATAGCACAGGATGGAGCGTTGAACATGCCTCTCTTGGAAGGTATACTGACCCATATGCGAAGAACGACATCCATTATCGCTTTAGCTCTCACGCTGGCTATTCCGACCCTGCCGGCTGCCGCAGCGACCTACAACCCGAATCTTATTTTTTCGGACGCGGAAATGCGCGATGTGAACTCCATGTCGTTCATGGACATTTACCGCTTTCTCGAAGAGAAAGGCGGAATGAACTCCATCTACATGGAGGTTCCTGACTACTGCGATAAGGGTAAGCCGGCGGACTACGACCCTTATCTTCATTCCATTCCCATGGTCAAAGGGCCGGCGCAGATGATCTACGACGCCGCGCAGTGCTACGGCATCAATCCGAAGTACATTCTTGCGCTCCTGCAGAAAGAATCCGGCATCGTGGAGACGCGTACGCCGACGCAGAATCAGATGGACTGGGCCACAGGGTACGCGTTGTGCGATGGGTGTTATAAGTCGTCGCCGTTGGCGCAGAAGTATAAGGGTCTCGGCCGCCAGATCGATGTCGGTGCCGGTTGGATGGACTGGTTCATGATCAACTACCCCGCGCTGACCTATATGATCCAGCCTGGCGTCACGCGGACCATTAGCGGACAGTCGGTCACGCCGATGAATGTCACGACAGCCGCGCTCTATAATTACACGCCACACGTCGGTGATACTCGTGTCGGCGGCAACCGCCTGCTCTGGAATATCTGGCAGCGGTGGTGGCCGTCTGCTGCAGACCATGCGCTGGCATTGCCGGAAGGGTCGCTCATCCGGAACGCCGTGACAGGTGCCGTCGCGCTCGTGCAGAATGGCACGTACCGCCCTATCGCGAACCAGTCGGTTCTGGCGACGCGATTCGCCTCAGCGAACGTCATTGATCTCGGCCAGAAGGAATTCGATGCGTTCTACGCTCAACGTCCGGGAAAGCCGGTTACCTTCCCCGATCAGGCGCTTGTGCGTACGGAAACCGGCGAGACCTATCTCTTGATTGGTGGTACGAAGCGACTCATCCCGTCCACGGACGTATTCCGTGGCATCGGCTTCAATCCGGAAGAGGTGGAGGACACCACGTCTGACGACATCGCGGACTACCGTCTCGGCACACCCATCACGTTGGATGACGCGTTCCCGGGCGGCGCATTGGTACAAGACACGAGGACGGGCGGCGTCTACTATGCGGAAGGTGGCACGAAGCGCCCCGTTCTCGATGCTGGTGTCCTACGCGCGAATTTCCCCGGCAAAACGATCGTCCCACTCTCCCCTGTCGAGCTCGAGAAGATCCCGCGTGGCGAGCCTGTGCTCCTGAACGACGGCGTTCTCGTGAAAGGTCCTGATACACCGACCGTCTACGTCATCGCAGGAGGTCTCAAGCGCCCGATTCCGACCGAGGAGGTATTCCTCGGATACGGGTACCGATTCCCTAACGTCGTGACCGTTTCTGAGCGCATGCTTTCGCTGCATGCGTCCGGTGAGCCTCTGGAGCTCCTCCCTGTAGAAGCGGAAGCCGTCGATGCATCGGAGGCGCCAGACGTCATCTGAGCATCCAAACAAAAAAAGACCGCCCCTCACAGGGCGGCTTTTTTTGTTATCAGGCGGTCAGCTTCGGCGAGGAGGCGGTCCGGGGTGAGTTCTTGTTTGGGAATGTAGCTCGTTGCTCCCATGTCAACGGCGTGGTCGATGTCGCCGGTCTGGTCGAGTGCGGAAATCATGATGACTGGAATGTCTTTTGTTTCCGCGCGGTCGCGGAGCATCTGCAGCAGGCCGTAGCCATCGAAGATGCCGTCGATCTCCGGCATCATGATGTCGAGCAGAATGAGGTCGGGTTTCGTACTGACAGCCTTTTCGAGCCCGGTCTTCATGTCGCCAGCCTCGTCCGCGTCGATGGCCTTGGTCGTGAAGATGGTCTTGTAAAAGTCGCGGTAGAACGGGTCGTCATCAATCGTGAGAATGCGTGGCGTTGCCATGAGCGTATGCGTCAGGGAGGACTCTGTACAGGAATGGTACCGTACTGGCCTGTTGCGCGTCCATGTGGAATACTACAGGGCATATGTTGAGCAAGGCACAGGAAAAACTCATCCTCTCCCTCAGGACGAAAAAGGGGCGCGACGCGCACGGTCGCTGCCTCGTGGAGGGCGAGAACGTCATCGCCGCTGCCGGCGACGCCGTGGAATTTACGTTCACGCCAGCGGACACCGATCGGTTCGACGACCTCGTCACGACCGAAACCCCGCAGGCCATGGCTGGCGTCGCGCGAATCCCTGCATGGACGTTGCACGACGTCTGGAGCCGCACGACGATCGTCGTGCTGGATGGCGTCCAAGATCCGGGGAATGTCGGCGCCATCATCCGTCTATGCCAGGGCTTCAACGCCGCATTGCTGCTTGTCGATAGCGCAGATCCGACCGCATCAAAGGTCGTGCGTTCTTCTGCCGGGGCGTTGTTCTCGGTCCCGTGGGTGCGCGTCGCGCGGCAGGACGCGAAAGACATCGTCCTCTCGCTTCGGAAGCCGGTCTACCGCCTTGAGCGGGATAAGGATGTTGGCGATGCCGTAGGGCCATCGCCGTTCCTGACCGCTCCTGCCGAACAGGCCATTCTTATCGCCGGATCAGAAGGAAACGGCATCACACTCGACATCTCCGGCTCCGGCGTCAGTATCATGCACGATCCAGCGCTTGAATCGCTCAACGTCGGCAACGCGCTCGCTATCGTCCTGCACGCACGCTACCAGGCATCCGTCGCTCGCTGACGGAAAACGAAAGAAGAGGGTTTCCCCTCTTCTTTGCGTTTCGGCTTACTGGTTAGACGCGAGCGTCTTGATGGTCTTCGGATGCTCCGGAACCGTTTGGTTCCAGAGGCGTTCACCGTGGCGTAATGCCGAAGCAGCGTAACCGTTGCCAGCGTTGCAGCCGTTGTGGCACTGCACGGCGTAGGCGACATGCTTCGGATAGCCGTTGGACTCTAGGTAGTCGAGTGACCATTCGGCGGAACAGCGGAGGTCTTCCGCGCAGCTGACGTCTACCTTGTGCATCTTGTAGTGAATCTGGAAGTAGCCGCGAGCCTTACCGGCATCGCCGATAGCTTGGGCGTGGTTGGTAGATTCCTTCCACATCATGCCGAGAAGCGCCTTTGCGCAACCCTCGCCGTAGCCGCGGGCTTCGCAAACCTGGAGCAGGGTTTCCTGCACGGAGAGCTCGCGCGACTTCACCTCTTCGATCGGCAGGAGGTTCTGTTCTGCCGGGGCGTAGGCAAAGAGGCGGTGCATGCCGGGGAACGCCTCGAAGGCGACCATGGCGTGCGCACCGACGGGCGCCGACGCGACGATGCCAGCCGAGAAGGCGAGGCTCGTCACGAGCGTACGGACCGCGGTACCAAG
Source organism: uncultured Gammaproteobacteria bacterium (assembly GCA_964626205.1). Classification (GTDB taxonomy): domain Bacteria; phylum Patescibacteriota; class Patescibacteriia; order SG8-24; family SG8-24; genus CAZVED01. The sequence goes on along the minus strand of CAZVED010000009.1, from coordinate 15,674 downwards.
ATATGCGAGCGTGCGGAGAGTGCTATTGGGGTTGACCATACATTGGGGTAAGAAAAAACGACCGCTGTGGTCGACCGCGCACCATATCATATTTTTGCCGTCTTGTCAAGGGTCCGAGGGGAGTATTTTGCTCAACCTAGCAAAGTTTAATAGCGACCAAGGGACATTTTCCAATGGCGTTCCGTGTCCAAGGAAAACCCTGTACGCTAAGGAACGATTCACCCACGCTAACCCGGAACGTATGGGTTCTTTGATCGAAAAACCAAGCAAGGAGGAACTGTTGCGCACCAAGGACGTCCGCTGGGACCTCTCCGTGCTGTATTCCGGCATCGATGATCCGGCCATGGAGGCTGATATCGTCCGACTCATCGCCTCGGCAGGCTCGTTTAAGAGTGCCTACAAGGGCAATCTGGCTTCTCGGCTCGGCGACGCGCTTACGGCGTACATGGAGATCCATGAGATTCAACACGATGTCATGGTGTATCTCTTCCTCCGGTCCAGCCTGGACCAGAACGACGAGGCGGTGAAGACCAAACAAGCGTCGGTACAAGAACGCCTCACAGCGCCGCTCACCGAAGGGCTCACATTCTTCACTCATGAGCTCGTCGCCCTGTCCGACGAGGATATTGCTCGGCAGGCCGAAACGTCGGACATCGTGGCAAAACATCTCCCATGGATCGAGCATGCGCGCGTCTTCAAGCCGCACCTGCTCAGCGAGCCAGTCGAGGAGGCGCTTTCGAAGCGCGACATGTTCGGTCCGGACGCGTGGGCGACCTTCTTCGACGAGGTCGAAGCGGACCTTCGCTTCATCTACGAAGGAAAGACATTGACGCTTACGGAGATCCTCCATGCCATGACTGAGGAGCGCGACGGCGATCGACGTGCCGCGATGCTCGAGATCGTCCACAAGGGCCTCTCCGGGCCGTTTCTCAAGTACTCCGCGCAGACGCTCAACATGGTCGTCCGCGCGAAGGCGCGCGAAGATGTCGAGCGCGGGTACAAGCATCCGATGGAGTCCCGCAACAAGGGCAGCAAGATCCCCGACCAAGTTGTGGGGGCGCTGCACGAGGCTGTCACGGAGGCCGCGGCACCTTTGGCGCAGCGGTTCTACCGGCTCAAGGCTGTGCATTTGGGCGTTCCCAAGCTCCGTTGGAGCGATCGGAACGCGGATATCCCCTTCGTCATGGATGCAAAGATCCCCTTCGACGAGGGTATGGCGACGGTGCTGGCGGCGTATCGCAGCTTCAGTCCAACGCTCGGCGACATCGTAGAACGGCAGCTTATGGAGAAGCGCATTGACGCACCGGTCTATCCAGGGCGCGGCAGCGGCGCTTACAACTACTCGTTCACGAGCAAGCGCCTCGGGAGGCCGGTGTCGTTCACCTTCCTCAACTATCTCGGCTCCGCGCGCGACGTCATGACGCTCGCGCATGAGCTCGGGCACGGTGCGCACGGCATCCTCGCCGGCGAATCAGCAGGAACGCTCATGCAGCATGCGCCCATGGCGTACGCAGAGACGGCTTCGGTGTTCGGTGAGATGACGACGTTCACCTTCCTCCGCAAGGAGTTGGAGGCGTCCAGCGACAAGAAGGCCTTGCTCGGCTTCATCATGGGCAAGATCGACGACATGCTGAATACGGCCGTGCGACAGATTGGGTTCTCCAATTTCGAGCGACGCGTGCACGGTGCAGGAAGGCGTCTTTCGCCGGACGAGCTTGGTGCCATCTGGATGGAGACGCTCCAGGAGCTCTATGGCAAGCACGGCGACGTGTTCACCTACGAGCATGTGGAGCATCTGTGGGCGTACGTGAGCCACTTCCACCGTCCGTTCTATGTGTACGCTTACGCGTTCGGAGAACTCCTGACGCAGAGCTTGTATGCTAAGCGCGATGCGCTGGGAGACCGGTTCGAGCCGTTGTACCTGGATATGCTCCGTTCCGGCGATCGACACGACGTCGTCTCGCTCATGGCGCCGTTCGGGTTCGATCCGACGACGAAGGAATTCTGGCGTGCGGGCATCGAGGTGAGCCTCGGTACGCTCGTCGAAGAAGCCGAGCGGCTTTCCGCGGAGCTCGGCATCTCGCCGCGAACCTGACGGAAAACAAAACACGGTGCTTTCTGCACCGTGTTTTTCGTTCTTAGGCTTCGTCCATGGAGTCGTCCAGACCCATGCCCATACCGTCGTCCGTAGCGTCTTCGACAGGGGCGCAGTTGGCGCATTCTTCCGGTTCATCGTCCGGAAGCTTCGGGTCCATGATTTCGTCTCCGCAGGAGCTGCACAGCTTACCCATAGTGGGATGTTTAGTGCTGTTAAAAAGTAACGGGAAAAGTATAGCAACGCCGAGGAGACTGCCTAGAGGACTTATCCACGGTCACGGCAGGACGAGGAGTTCCTCCAGCTCTGCGGCACCGATGTCCCCTGCCAGGACTTTCAGGATGGTCCCGTCCTGGCGAATGAGGACGTGCGTGTTGGTGTAGCGAATACCATATGCCGAAGCCACGTCGCCAGCATCGAGCACGATGGGGTACGAGATGTCGAGTCGGTCCGCGAACGCCCGCGCCTTTTCCGGGCTTTCCCGCATGTTTACGCCGATCACTTCGATGCGGTCGCCGTAGTCGGTATAGAGCGCGTCGAGGTTCGGCATGTTTGCTTGGCAATGCGGGCACCACGATGCCCAGAAGTCGAGCACGACGGGTTTTTCGGCGAGGATGTAGGAGAGCGTCAACGTCGCTCCGTCGAGCGTCGGCAACGTGAAGTCGGGTGCCGTACCGGTCCGGGCAGACAACACGGTGTCCTCCGTCGCACAACCGAAGCCGCCCGATGCGCTATCACTGCAGGAGATAGGTAGCGATGCGGAGCGCTCAGCGTAAGCGAATGCGGCCACGGCGATGAGACCAACGGCGGCGATGAGGATGCTGAGGTTTCGTTGCGTATGCATATGGGTACACTACATGAGATAGTGTGACAGGTCCACGAGTCTGTCCACGGCTCATTCTCCAAGGATACGGAGGAATTGCGACAGTGGTCCGGTGACAATGTAGCCGCCGAGGTCGTAGCGCTCCGCTTCGGTATGCACTACATCATGACGGAGACCGCGCGCCGAAGCGTACCCTGCAGCCTTTGCTGCTTCCACGGTCCCCTCGTTCCACAGACCGAACGGGTACGCGATGCTGACGGTCGGTTGCGCCAGCCGCGCATCCAAGGTTCGTTTGCTTCCACCGACTTCCGCCTCCAGCTCCTCGGGGTCCGTGATTTTGGTGAGGAACGGATGGTAGCGGGTATGAGAACCGATCTCATGCCCGGCTGCTTCTAGGGCGAGGAGAGCATCCCAGGTGAGGTAGCCAGGGCGGTCGATGGCGTTCGTGAAGACGAAGAAGGTCGCTTTTATACCGTACTCTTCGAGGAGCGGCGCGGCATAGGTCATGTGCGTATCGCGGCCGTCGTCGAAGCCGATGAGGACGGGTTTCTCCGGCACCGGCATCGTACCGTCGAGCATGGCAGCGAGGTCGCGTTGCGTGACGGAGGTATAGTCGTTGTCACGGAGGTAGGCAAGATGCGCCTCCAGTTCGTCCGGCGTGACATCGTACGCTTCGTCGACGTTCGCCGGCGCTTCATGACGCGGGCGGACATTGTGGTACGTCAGGATGGGGGCGATGACGGAGTCGGGTGGCGTGAGAGGCACGAATGCCTCCTCCGTTGCGGCATCCTGAGCAGCAGCGTCGCTTAGAAGAATGTCAGCAGGAGCGGTCGTGCCTGAAGGCGGCGACATCCGCCTGTTGGCTGCAGCGGCGACCGTAAGTACCATGATGGCGAGCAGCACGATGACAGATGTCCACGGGAAGCGTTTCATGGTTTCCATATGGAGAAAGGATAGCATGAAAAAAGACCGGCCATGCTGGCCGGTCGTACCCTACGGAACCTTCTTCCCTGAGACCTTGCAGACCGTCGGGCGACGGTGGCCTTTCTTGTCGCGGACCGCGATGCGCAGGTGCAGTCCCCGCTTCGCCCACTCCTTGAGGAAGACATTGTGCGGGATGGATGCTTCCTGCCGGAGCACGCCCGTGTCCTGCACGCCACCGTCGTGGAGCATCCGCGCCATGATGGCGGCGGAGAAGCCGGTGCAACGCTGCATGGCCGAGAGGCCGGTCGCAGGGTCGAAACGGTCCACGAGGTCGCAAGTGACGACGCGCCGAGCATCCTCTGCGATGACGCGGAGCACGAGCAGGTCCGGGTCGTCCTTGTACTGCAGGAGATGACGCTCGAGCAGCGTGACGAACTCCTTGGAGTCGAACAGGCCGAGCTCCTGGAAGTCGCGCATCTTTTGCCAGTGGCCGGGGTAGCGGAGCGTCATGTAGTCGAAGTCGCCCCTGTACCCCATGTCCTGGAGCGAAGCGACCATGGTGCCGGTGTTGCCACCGGTGAAGGATGCTTCCAGCTTGCCGACGCCGGACACGTCCTGGGGTTCGTCACCGGTCATTGACGTGGCGAAGGTCGAGATGCCGCCCCTGAGGACGTTGGTCGGTTGCAGATATTCCTTGAGCAGGCCGGACGTCGCGAACGCCCAGCGGTAGCCGAGCGGTCCCTTGGGTACCTGCGGAATGCCGCCGCACCGCACCTTGATGGATGCCCCGGACGTGTCCAGCGGGTCGAGGAGCTCCATGGCGTGCATGACGATCATGGCCTGCGCTCCTGGGGCGATACCGCAGGTGGGCACGATCCGTACGCGCGCCGCCTTGGCAGCGTCGTGCATGGCGAACTGCTTCGCGATGACGGCTTCGTCGTGGCCGATGTCCACGTAGTGGCACCGTGCCTCGATGGCAGCAGCCGTGACCGTGGGGTTCATGGCGTTGCCGGCGCAGTTGATGGCGACGTCGGGGCGGAAGCCGCCACGCGCGCCACGCATCATCTTGAGGCATGCGGCATGATCAAACGCGTCCAGACGGACGGCTTCCATGACGCATGCATGATCCGGAAATGCGCGATCCGACCATTCCACGAGGTCGTTGGCACGGTCGTAGTCGATATCCGCGACGACGACGCGATCGGGGGCATGGAAGCGCAGGATGTCATCGAGGACCGCCTTGGTCTGTTCGCCTGCGCCGATGAGAAGGTACGAGGGTTGCCGCATTGAGTTGCTCCTTGTGTCCGTATGGTCAATGCGGAGCAAGCCTAAAGGTTCGTTTTGATAAGGTCAAACCGCTCTCGCAATGATAAGGTGTGGATGGCTTCGGCACTTGCCAAGAATCCTGTGGTCCGGTAAGCTCCGACGGTACTTAACCCCCACCACGTATGGCACAGGTGTGCAAGCTTACCGGCAAGCAGACCCGGAAGGCCCATAACGTCAGCCACTCCAACCGGAAGACCCGAAAGTGGCAGCATCCGAACCTTCAGTCGAAGACGCTGCTCAACCCGGCGACCGGCAAGAAGGAGACCGTCTGTCTTTCGACCAAGGGCCTCAAGACCCTGGCGAAGTGGACGGCGGAAGGAAAGACGTTCGACCTCCGCGATCTCCAGTAAGAACAAAAGAACGCCCTCCCGCATGGGAGGGCGTTTTGTTACTCGGACGGATGATGCGCACAGGAGCACTTCCGTTTTCCGTACTCGCGTACGACGAGCTTGGTCAGCAGATCGCGATTCTCGCGTTCGGCGATGATGAGCTGTTCGGTGGCGAAGCGCCGACGCCGCAGCTCTTTGATGGCGAGATACAGCAGGCGACCGAGAAAGATGGCGGCCAAGAGGATGGCGATGCCAAGCGCGCAGAATCCTGCGATAGCGATGAGAAAGGACATCGGTTCCTCCGTTCAGGACGATGCTTTCAGCGTACAGGAGCAGGAAGGAGTGTCAAACGCCGTCAGTGGAGGTTTTGGAACGTACGCCGGGAAGCCCGTTCTTTATCCATTCAGTCACGACGAGATACGCGCCGACGATGCCCAGGACGCTCGCAAGTTGCAGTGGCGACGGCGCCACGAAGGAGAAGAGCGTACGACCAACCGGAAGATACGGCAGCGCAATGACGGTCGTGCAGACACCGATCATGAGCCAACGCATGGCTGTCGGCATCCGATGCGCCTTCCGCCACGGACCGACGGAGCGGACCGCGAGGATGAGGACGATTTCGCTGAGTGCGCTCTCGATGAACCATAAGGTACGGAGTATCTCTGGACCAAGGTGCTGGAAGAGGCCGAAGGTGAGGAAGTCGAACCCGGAACTTACCACGCCGAGGAGCGTCGTCGCCACGATGAGCGTTTTCGGGTCGTAGCGGCGTGGCTTCGCGAGGTCTTCGTCTGGGACGGTATCCCCCACCACCGCGATGAGCGGCATGTCCGTGAGCAGGTTCAAGAGCAGGATCTGCACGGGCAGCATCGGCAAGAACGGCACGAAGAGAGACGCGACCGCGACCGCAAAAAAGTTCCCGAAGTTCGCGGAGAGCGTGATCTTGAGGTACTTCACCACGTTGGCGAAGCTTTTCCGTCCGGATGCGATACCGTCCACGATGGCCGCGAGGCTCTTCTTCGTGAGAATGACATCCGCGGCGTCCTTGGCAATGTCCGCGGCGTTATCGACCGCGATGCCCACGTGCGCGACCTTAAGCGCCGGCCCGTCGTTGAAGCCCTCGCCCATGAATCCGGTCATGGCGCCGCGCTGTTCTAACAAGGACAGGATACGGTACTTGTGTTCCGGGTTGACTCGAGCGAACACCTGGTAACGCTCGACGGCCTTGCTCTGCTCGTCCGCAGGCAACGCATCGAACTCCTCGCCAGTAATGACGTCCGTGACGTCATTCGTGAGACCAAGGCGCACCGCAACCGCGCCGGCGACCTCTTTCGCATCGCCGGTAAGCATTTTCACGCGGACGCCGAGCTTCGTCGCCTTGCGGACCGCGGAGACCGCTCCGCGCTTCAACGGATCCTCGAAGGAGATGAGGCCGAGATACGTCAGGTCGTGTTCATCGTTCTCTGTGAGGTCCGTTATACCGTTTGCCGCGCGAGCAGCGACAGCGAAAACGCGCCGACCTCGATATCCTTCGCTTTCGATGAGTTTACCGAGCGAAAGTTCGTCCGGGACGCCGGTACTGCAGAGCGGCAAGACCGCCTCCGGTGCACCGCGGACGATGAGCGTACGTTTTCCGCCGGCATCCACGAGCGCGCTCGTCCGCCGTCGGATGGGATGAAAGGCGATGTCGTCGATGATGGAGGACGCTTCGACGGCGGCGCGTTGTGTGATGTCCGCGTGGTTCCAAAGCGCGACATCGAAGGCGTCGCTTGCCATTCGCGTCGTCAGCACGTTTCCGCCAGACGCGAGGAGTGCATGCAAGAACGTACTATCAGGATCATTCCCATGGACATCCGCGACATGCAGGGCGTTTTCCGTTACCGTACCCGTCTTGTCGATACAGAGGACATCGATGCTGCCGAGGTCGTCGATGGAGGAGAGTCGCTTGACGATGGCGCCACCCTTCGCCATGAGCAGCGCCGCGCGGGTATGCGCGATGATCATGACGACGGGCAAGGCTTCGGGGATGACGCCGATGAGCAGCGCTATCGCGAACAACGCGAACCCCGTGATGTCGGTGAAGCCGCGCAGGGCGACGTTGATGACAAACAGGACGACAAGCGTGAGAATGACGAGTCGGAGCGAGAAGGTGCTGAAAGCGTTCACTTCGCGCTCGAGTGCGCCGCTACCGCTCCTTGCATGGCCGAGCGACATGATGCGTCCGAGCGATGACGACGGCCCTGTCGCGATGACGACGCCAGTCGCCTTTCCCGCCTGCACGGTCGTCCCCGCGAACGCGATGTTCGCGGCGCGATGATAGTCGCCTGGCACTTCGGCCATCGTCTCTGCGATCTTGACGATTGCCGCAGATTCGCCAGTGAGCATGGACTCGTCGATGAGGCATCCGTCGACTGTCAGAAGGCGGATGTCTGCAGGGACGCGGTCGCCAGAGGCAAGGAGGACAATATCGCCGGGCACGAGGGATTCCGACGGTACGGCGGCGACCGCTCCGTCACGTCGTGCTTTCGCCTCGTTTTTCCAATACGTTCGCAACAGTTTTGCGGCCTGCTCCGCACGGTATTCCTGGAGGAACCCGAGGCTGACGTTCGTGACGATGAAAGCGGAAATGAGTGCCGCATCGACGAATTCGTGCGTCACCAGCGTCACGACCGCCGCCGTGACAAGGAGGGCCATGAACGGATTGCTCACTTGTCGCCACAGGAGGTCGCGGATACGGACGTTCGCGATAGCAATGGCGTTTGGCCCGTACTCGGCAAGCCGGGCTTTCGCGGTTGAGGCGGAAAGACCACCTGTTCCGCTACCGAGCTCCACGAGGACGTCTCCGACAGGGAGTGCCGCGCTACGTCCGAACGCCATCGGCCCCTGCATCATACTTCCCGTTTTACGAGTGCAGCGTACCGCTCACGGACTTTCGTAAGCTTCGGATCGATGACCAGCTGGCAGTACGGTGCTGACCTGTTTGCGGCGTAATAGTCACGGTGATGCTCTTCTGCCGGAAAGAACGCCTTCAGCGGCCGGAGTTCGGTAATGATTGGCGCATCATATGTTCCGTCGTTGGTGAGGCGTGCAATGACGACTTCGGCGTCCGCCTTCTGATCGGCATCTGCATAGAGGATCACGGAGCGGTACTGCGTACCGATATCCTGCCCCTGCCGATTTGGCGTCGTGGGGTCATGGGAAACGAAAAAGACGTCCAGCAGCTGTGGGTAGGAGATGACGGACGGATCGTATTCGACGCGGACGACTTCGGCGTGACCGGTCGTGCCGGACGAAACGGTCTCGTAGGTCGGCTGGTCCGTCTCCCCGCCTGCGTAGCCGGGTGTGACGGATTCGACGCCGTTGAGCGTGCGGTAGACGGCTTCCGTGCACCAGAAACACCCTCCTCCGAAGACTGCGAATTGCGTGGGATGATCGGCCATGTGTCAGCGCTGTTATGGAGGTAAGAATAGCACGGACGTCAGTCCAGGAACACCGATGCCATGCCGAGGAACGCGAAGAATCCGAGAACGTCCGTTGCCGTGGTGATGAAGACCGTGGCGGAGGCCGCCGGGTCTTTTCCGAGACGTCGCATGACGAGTGGGACGATCGTACCGAAACATCCGGCAACAAGAAGATTGAAGACCATCGCCACGGCGAGAATGGCGGCGACACGCGCGTCGCCATAGGTCAGGAGCACCACGATGGCGATGGCGATGCCGCTGATGGCGCCGTTCGCGAGGCCAGCACCCATTTCACGCAGGACCGTCCGCCCGGCGGTCGCGAAGGTGATCTGGTTCAACGCGATGCCACGCACCATCACGGCCAAGGTCTGCGTCGCCGCGTTACCGCCCATGCCGGCGACGATGGGCATGTACGCGGCAAGCACGACTGTTTTAGAGATGGTGTCCTCGAACAGATGGACGACGGTTGCCGCGAGGAAAGCGGTCACAAGATTGACCAGCAGCCATTTGTACCGATGACGCACCTTTTTTCCCGTGGAATCAGCGACGGTTTCTTCATCATGAACACCGGCGAAATCGTACAGCGAAGCGGATTCTTGCTCATCGAGGAGTCGGAGCATGTCGTCGGCGTAGATGATGCCGATGACGTTGCCGGCTCGGCCGAGCACTGCCGCCTTGTCGTGCCGATGATCGCGGAACATCTGGCGTACCGCATCAAGGTCCGCATCATGCGGGATGGTGGCGATGGTCTTGATGCGGTCGGCGACACGATCCTCACGCTCGCCGAAGCCGAGCTCGTGGACGGGAACCTGTCCGACGGGATGGCTCGCGCGGACGACGATGATGACCGGAAGACGGCCAGTGCGATCCTCGTGCACTTTGAATTGTCGCGCGACGTCCGCGACGGTGTCCGTCTCGTCCACTTGGATGTAGTCCACGGTCATGACACCGGCGGCGGTTTCCTCCGCGAAACCGACGAGGAACTCGACGCCTTCGCGCAAGGTCTTGTTGAGACGGACGACGATGCGGCTGCGGCGGCGGTTCGGCAGGAGCTGGACCATGTCCGTCGCCTCATCTGGATCGAGAAATTCAAGAAGACCGATGAGCGCGTCATCGTTCGTTCCGTGGAGCAGATCCCGCTGCATGGCGTCTGGTAGGCGGAGCAGGATCGCCGCTTGGAGATCTGCTGCATGCCCCAAGAACGACGGAAGGCGTTCTTCCGCGTCAACGGCCAGCAGCGATTCTACCGCCGCCTCGATAGCGTCGTTCAAGCGTTCCGTTTCCATACGATGTGCTGCAAAGGTCGTCCCGGTTAGATGCAAAGTTCCGTGGAGAAATCGTCGTGCCCCCTACCCTCCTGACAGCGGTGGTCGCGCAGGATTTCCTCGCCGAGCGTCCAAATGCCGCCGGTCATGGAAAGCGGCGCTATCACGCGTGAGGCACGAACGGAGTCGTCTGCGAGACCGTCGTGGATGGCCTGCAGGAGCAGCCCGCCATCCTCGCCATCAATGACCGTGACGAGGAGTTCGCGGCAATTGGCATCCGTGCCATCGCAGTCGCCCCAAGCCGCGACGGCGAGCTCGCGCGCGGTCGTTTCATCGATGGTGGGGGTCGGTGCGGTCGTTTCGCTCGGCATGAGGAAGAACACGGTAGCAGCCATGGCGATGACGAGGACGAACGCGGCGACGAGATGTTCTTTTTTCATAGATAGTGATGAGACCATAAGGGGCGTTTCTCGGAAAAGTGTAGCAGCTTCACGGCATGCAGGCCACCTTGCCATGCTGGCCGTTTTCGGCTAGGATGCGAGCGCGCCTCACTTCCTGAGACGCTTCCGAAGGGAGTTCTCGATGATCGCCAGGGTCCGCACGTTCCTTTCCTGCTTCCTCGCCACGGTATCCGTCGCTTCCGTCGCATCAGCGTCGTCGGACGGGTCGGGAGGGCATGGAGGGGCGTTCCCGCTCCTTTTCCTCCTGATCGTCGTCATGCTTCTGTTCGCCAGGGTCGGTGCACTCGTGGAACGGTTCGGTCAGACCGCCGTCTTGGGAGAGCTGCTCATGGGCATGGCCCTCGGAGCATGCGTCTTCCTTCCAGGCGGCGAGATCATCGCCATGCTGCGCTCCAGCGAGCTGGTACGCGACTTGGCTGAGATTGGCGTCATCCTGCTCCTGTTCAAGGCGGGACTGGAAACGAGTCTCGTCGAGATGAAGGAAAGCGGTGCCAGGTCCGCCATCGTGGCGGTCGTCGGCGTCATCCTGCCGTTCGTGGGAGGCTATATCGCCACAGGGCTGCTCTTCCCCGACACAGCGGTCGCGAGCCGCATCTTCATCGGTGCGACGCTCACTGCAACGTCCGTCGGTATCACCGCGCGAGTCCTTGGGGATCTCGGCGTGATGTCATGGAAGGAGTCGAAGGTGATTCTCGGAGCTGCCGTCATCGACGACATCCTCGGGCTCATCATCCTCGCGACAGTGTCCGGCATCGTCACCAGCGGTTCATTGGACGTCGCGACGGTCGCTATCATCACGACGAAGGCGTTCGTTTTCCTTGGAGGATCCATCGTCCTCGGTCGTGTTGCAGCCCCGCTCATCGGGCGGATGTTCTCGCGGATCCACAGTGGTGTCGGCATGAAGATGGCCATCGCCCTGCTGTTCTGCGCGACGTTCTCCTACGGCGCTAGCGCGCTGGCCGGCCTTGCTCCGATCGTCGGGGCATTCGCTGCCGGTCTCGTGCTCGACCATGTGCATTTCAGCACATTCGCTCCGCCGGCCATCTCCGGACGTATCCGGAACTGGGCGGATTGGATCGGTCATGGTCACGCGGCTTCGCAGGACATGCGTTCGGCAGCGGATCGCGAGGAACATGGACACGTCGAGCATCTCGTCGATGGTATCTCATCATTCTTCGTCCCACTGTTCTTCGTCGCCACGGGCATGAGCATCGATCTCACCGTGTTCGGCGACCTGAGCCTTGTGCTCATGGCCGTTGCCATCGCTGCGGTCGCGTTCGCCGGAAAGTGGGCATGCGGCCTCGTGGCCGGTCGCTCAATGAGCGGTTCCGTTGTCGGTATCGGCATGGTCCCGCGCGGCGAAGTCGGTCTCATCTTCGCCAACGAAGGTCGACGCCTCGGCGCCATCTCGGACGAGCTGTTTGCGGTGATGGTCATCGTCGTCATCCTGACGACATTCGTCGCACCACCGCTCCTTTCCGCGGCGGTCCGTCGGAAGAAGGCCTTACTGCAAGGTTCCTGAAGCGCTTCATGCCCTCGTACATACCGTACGGGGGCTTTTTTTTGGGTCGATTTCTTGCCCGTGGTTGACAAGCGACTTCGCACGCAGCATGATGGAGGGCATCCTATGGCCGTCCGTATCTTCACTTGGCGCCAACGCGCCATTGTCGCCGCGACGACGATCTTCACGATCGGCGTTTTTCTCGCTCTCGGCACGCTTCTCGCGACGGTTACCGGCAGCCTTGCGGCGACCCTCATCGTGGCGGCTCTGGCGTCGTTCCCAGCGAACGCCTGGCTTCTTACGAAGCTCATGCGCCGTGAAGCCGGGCGTGCCATCGCCGACCTCGATCGCCTGACTGATCAACCGCCAACCACGCCATCCGTATGAGTACGCCGGCCTTCTCTCTTGCTCCGCATGTCTTTTTCCACATCGGCCCGATTCCCGTCACCGACGTTCTTTTCGGCACCTTGTTGGTCACCGTTCTTCTCGGTGTCGCGTTCATCCTCGCTAGCCGTCGTTTCGCCATCGTCCCGACGCGCGCGCAAGTCGCCTTCGAGTTCCTGACCGACTACATCTACGGCCAGGCCGAGCGCGGACTCGGCGTTGAGCGCGCCAAGCGGTTCCTGCCGCTCTTCCTGACCATGCTGCTTTTCCTGCTTGTCGGGAACCAGCTGTCCTTGCTGCCGTTCGTCATGCAGGTAGTCAATGACGGCGTCCCGCTCTTCCGGACGCCGACCTCCACTCTCGCCGGACCCATCTCCTTCTCCCTTTCTATCATCTTGATGGCGAACATCATGGCGTTCGCCATCTCGCCGACGAAGCACATCCTTCGCTTCCTTCCGTTCCATGAATTTCTCAAAGTCCGCTCGTTCGGGGATTTCGGCATGGCCTGCATCGCGTTCTTCATTGGCGTTATGGATATCATCTCCGAGACCGCAAAGGTCATCTCGCTCGCGGCACGTCTTTTCGGCAACATCTTCGCCGGCGAGGTCATGATTGCCGTCATTATCGGGCTTGCCTCCTTCACGCAGTTCCTGGTCCCCTTGCCGTTCCTCGCCTTATCCGTCCTGTCGGGCCTTGTCCAGGCCTTCGTCTTCACCTTGCTCTGCATCCAGTTCCTCTCCCTGAACCTTGATGCCGTCGCTCCGAAGGAGGCCTGACGGTGCCGTTTTTTTATCCCCCTTGAACGTATCGCTCCGCTGCGGTATGCTCCTTGCGTTTCATTCGGCACCGGGACCTTGAGGGGTCGTCTGTGCCTCTAAAAAACGTCACGTCATTCATCACGACATCAGTATGGAACTCGCAGCAGTGAAACTTCTCGCGGCCGGCATCTGCATGGGGCTCGGCGCTATCGGTCCGGGTATCGGCGAAGGCTATATCGGCGGTCGCGCCCTCGAGGCGATGGGGCGCAATCCGGCGGTCAGCAAGGACATCATTCCGAACATGATCGTCGCGATGGCCATCACCGAATCCACGGCGATCTACTCGCTCGTGGTCACCCTGCTCATTCTGTTCGTCTTCTAAACGACGCAAGGAGCTGACGTATGACGGAAACGCTCGGTAAGCTCGGTATCGACCTCTGGGGCGTCGTCCTCTATCTCGTCAATTTCGGCGTGCTGTTCTTCCTGTTGAAGCGTTTCCTGTTAAAGCCGTTGATGGCGGCAGTAGATAAACGTCGCGAAACCATCCGCGAGAACGTCGCCGAAGCCGAACGGCTTCGGTCCGCTTTCCAAGAGGAGGCAGGCCGCATGCGCAAGGAGTCCGAAGACCAACTCCGGTCGCTCCAGGAACGGTACGAATCCGTCACTGCCGTGGCAAAGAAAGATGCCGAGCAGCTACTTGCTGATGCTGAGCGGAAGCGCACAGCAATGCTCGCCGAAACCGCTGAACGCGTCGAATCGATGAAAGCTTCTGCTATCGCCGATGCTGAAAAGGAGATCGTCGCTCGCATGGAGCGCGTCATAAAAGCCGTCCTCCGTGACGATGTGCCCAATACCGTCGTCCGCAAGAGCGTCGAGGACGGCTGGAAGGAGCTCGCTTGATCCTATGGTCACCGATCTTTTCGGAAGCATCGTCGCCGACACTCTCTCGGCTGTCCGCTCTGAAGCGTTCTTCGCCTTGGACCGTGGCGCTCGTGAGGCACGCCTCCGCGACGCGCTCGGTGCGGAGTATCCCGTCTCCATTATGGAATGGCTCGCGGTCACGGATGCCGAGCGGTTTGCCAGCGACGTCCTTGCCCTCTTACCGTCTCTCGGAAGCCGCACCTCCTTGTTCCGCGACGTCCGTCGTCTCGGGTCGAACGGCCTCTTCGCTGCCGGTCTCGCTTTCCTCTCTTCCGGCCTCCGTGTCGACGCAACGGACATTCCCGCATCGACGATACTGGGGCGGTTCCTTGCCGCCATCTCCGAAAGCGACCTTCGCCGGACAACACTCGTTCGAGAGGCTCAAGAGCTGCTCCATGCCGCGACAGGGTCCGACTCCGCGATACTCCATGTCGCGGCTCCGATCGACCCCGACGCCGCCCGCCGCCTTTTCGCCACGCTCGGCGACGGAGGGCTCGCATCGCTCCGCGTCTATCCTGATCTCTTAGGCGGCGCACGCATGTTCGCCAACGGCTCCGTCCACGACGCAAGCTGGGCCGCGAGACTTTCCTCCTTATTCCCACACGACCAGCAGTAGACCTATGGCATCATCCGAACAACTCCGCACATTCTTCACGGCGCTCGACACCGCAATCCAGACAATGGAAAAAGCAGGTGCCTCCGAGCACCGTGCCGGCATCATCCGTTCTGTGAAGGACGGCGTGATTCAGATTCATGGTCTGCTCGGCCTGCGCATGGGCGAGGTCGTGTCTGTCGACGAAGGAGGTGCTGAAGCGCTCGTCATGCAGCTCGACGGACGCACTGCATATGCCGTCTTGCTGCAGGCTGCTCTGTCCGTCAAGGAAGGGCAAGCCGTTTCCAGCACCGGAAAATTCCTCGGCGTCGAGGCGCATGAGGCCATGCTCGGTCGCGTCATCGACCCACTCGGCCGTCCGATCGACGGCGGTAAAAGCCTTCCTGCAGGAACCTTCATGCCACTGGAGCGCATCGCGCCTGGCGTCGTGACGCGCTACCCAGTCTCAGAGCCGGTGCAGACCGGTATCCTTGCAGTCGACGCAATGATTCCCGTCGGTCGCGGACAACGCGAGCTCATCATCGGCGATCGCCAGACCGGCAAGACAGCGCTCGCTATCGACACCATCCTCAACCAGAAAGGGCAGGACATGATCTGCGTCTACGTCGCGTGCGGGCAGCGTGAATCCACCACGGCATCCGTCGTGGAAACGCTCCGCAGTCACGGCGCAATGGACTACACCGTCGTCGTTTCCGCCGCCGCGTCATCCCCTGCCGTCCTCCAATTCCTCGCGCCGTATGCCGGAGCTTCCGTCGGTGAGTATTTCATGGGCAAGGGCAAAGACGTGCTCGTTGTCTACGATGACCTCTCCAAGCA
>CAZVED010000008.1:29867-34518 GCA_964626205.1 uncultured Gammaproteobacteria bacterium | reverse complement strand
GAAGAAGTGAGGAGCACAAAACCGCAGGGGATGTACCCTGCGGTTTTTGTTTACGGTTCGATGCGTATGAACGGGGCGGTCATTGCGTCACGTTTCATTATTCGCGCATCGATGATGATGACGTCTGGTGTCGGTGAAAGGTTGCGCAGGCTTTCCATAACGGCGGCTTCTGTCGCAGGAAGCGAAATAAGGTCGAAGCGTCCGGAAAGATGCGGGAGTAACATTTTCGGCGCAGCAACGGCGTCCGTCGGTGTAATAGTTTCTGTTATGGAGCGCGCGTTGTGCGTAAGCGCGGTATTTGACCCTCCGACGACTTGTTTGATGAGTCCTGGCAATGGACCGATAGTGATAGCTGAGTAGAGCATCGCTGCGGTCAGCAGGACGAATACTGCTTCGCGACGATCGTCAGACCCATAGCCATAGATGACATGGGCCACATGAGGAAATACTTTCGACCCTTCAATCGCTGCGATGAAAACGCCAGGCAAGAGCAATATAACGGCGGCGGTTCCGACGATGCCGACACTGACATCACCCAGAGCGAGCATTTGTAGGAACGGAACCGCAGCAAGGATGAGGCGTTGTGGGCGAATGAACGACAGAAGAAAGAGCGGCATACCGAGCGCGAGCAGGAGGACGGCATTTTGCGGATCAAGAACGCGGAGCAAGAACGACAGGCTGCCAGAGAGCGCGGTTCCTGCAGGCGATGCGGCGAACGAGAGACCCATATCCGGATTGAATCGAAGAATGACCTGGAGTGCGAACGCGTGCCACGCACCACCGAGGAGTGACGGGAACATCATCCACCACGCGCCGCGACGCTCCATCCATGCGAGCGCGCCAAAGGCAATGACGACTGCCGCGACGCTTTCATGCATCAGGAGCGCCGTGACGAGCAGGATGGCGAAGTGCACGCGCTTTTCTTTTTCGTAGGCGAGGAAGGCAAAGAAAAGCGGAGTAAGGGCGAATGAGAGGAGATGGAACTCGTCGAGGTTTGCCGCATGGACGGATGGATGGAGGAGCCAAGCGAACGGGAAGAACATCGGTACTGCCGTTCGCAGGAACGACGAGCTTAGGACGCCCAGACGACGCTTGGCGATGAAGTAGATCGGCAGCGCGGGAATGGCGAGCGCGATGGTTTGGAGGACAAGCAAGGTACGCGGGTCCGGGAAGATGGCGTACAAGGGGACGAGCGCAAGGATAAACGGCTCCACGTGGTAGGCGACGGAGAGATGCGGCAGCAGGGTCTGGGAGAAGAACTCGCCCTGCAGTGTTCGCCAGAAGATTTGGTGGTAGTAGGCAAGGTCGAATCCTGCGTAGCCGTAGGTGCTGTAGATCCAGAACGTTAGTCCGGAGAAGACGAGGATGTACATGATGACAGCCCCAACGACAACAGGCACGTTGTGCCTATCGAGCCATTTCTTCGCTTTGTTGAGCGATAATGGCATATCACCTCCAGTATAGCACACTTTTGAAACGGTCAAGATGCTTCGGGGGATTTAAGCTGGATGCGGGTACAAGCTTATTTTGAGAATAAGCTCAATTTATGTCAGTTATGGTTGACAAAATGGCGTAATTGTGCTATATTCATCCGTTGCGGACATTCTGTTCGCAGCACGGTGCTGAGCCGGGCTTTACCCGCCCATCGCCGTCGATTCTTTGACAATTTTACTGCACAAGAGTGCAGGAGGACGAAATGACAGAAAAGAACACCGACGGCGAAATGCCTGTTGCCGCGAAGATGCTTGTTGATTGGTTCGTTCCGACCATGGAGGGCTTCGCGCGCCGCATGGGCCCGATGTTCGCCAACTCGGGAGTGATGAAGGTTCTCCAGACCTTCGTCTCGAAAGAGACGCTGATGTTCGCCGGCAGCAAGATGCCGAACGTGTGGTCGTTGATCGTGGGAAGAATCCCGGATTCGGCATTCATCATGCCCGACCTCGCGGATTCGATCCGTGGCGTGACGACGCGATTCTGGGAATCTTTCGCGCGCGAGCTTCAAGGCATCCCGCACCCGACGCCCGAACAGGTCGAAGCCGCGACGACCAAGGCATTCGACGCGATGGACGCGTTTTGGAAGCAGGTGGTCAAGTTCGACCAGCTGACGAAGCAGTTCTTCCACTACGCGGACTGCCCGATCGTCAATAGCGAGTTCCTTCCTCGCGGTGCCAAGCACCACGAGATGGAGTATCGCCAGGCGCTCGACGCGAACTTCCGTCCGGCGGCATGTTGCGCCAGGCGGTTCACCGTCGAGGAGAAGGTGCATGCTCCAGCCGCTGCGCCCGCAGCGACATCGGCGTCGGCGCAAAAAGGCGTGGTGAAGATTCCCGAAGGAGCATCCGTCATGGATATCCTCGGGCTCATGCCGGAAGAGTCGCGTAAGAAGCTGATGACTTGGCTCCAATCGCTCTCCAAGAAGAAGTTCGCGGAGATCGAGGAGCTGATGACTCAGCATATGGATACCGTCGAAGAGGCAGTGCGGCTCTCGGAGGTCGAGGACAAGCAGAAGATCCGCTTCCTCGGACTGATGAAGAATCGGACGGAGAAGCGGAAGGGCAAGATCGCCGAAGCACACAAGGTGGTGAAGGAGGACGCTCTCAAGGCGTTCAAGGCGGTCATGGTGGCGTTGCACGGCGTGGACGCGAGTATCGTCTCCGACGAAGCGCTCGCCAAGCAACGTGCATGCGTCCAGCAGCTGCGTGACAAGAAGGTGGCCCGAAATAAGGCCGCCGAACCCGGTTTCCGGAACCTGTGGGGCTTCTCCCGCATGTTCTGGTGAGCCGAGACGACAACCACAAGCACACGAAAGGGAGGTAGAAGATGCAAAAGTTCATCAGCCTGCTCAAGTGGTTCGCCTCGGCAGCAGGGTCGGTCCTGTTCCTGAGGTCGAACGCGTTCGAGATGTCGAAGCTCAAGGTCGAAGAGCTCATGCTCCTCACCGAAGCGGAAGTCGAGCGTCAGCTCACGTTCCTCAAGCGCGTCATCATGGTTCCGGCGGGTCTCGCTTCTGTGGCGTGTCTCGGCGGGTGGCTTATCGGTGTGAAGGGCGACCAGGCCTGGGCTATCGACATCGCACACGCGATGACGATTACCGCGGGACTCTGGTGCGCAGTGGGACTCTTCGCGGTCTGGCTGCAAGCGACCCTGTTCGCTCACGTGCTCGTCGCCGGCACTCGCCTCGGATTCGCGTTCGCGCGAGCCGTGACGGGCATGGCAGGAAAGGCCATTGGTACCGATCTCGCGATCGACGCCAAAGGACCCGAAAACCAGGAAGCGGCGGACAAGCTTGCTGCGTGGCTCAAGAACATCGTCGCGTGGGTCGCGGTCGTATGCGCGCTCGCGATGGTGCTGCCGATCTGGCAGGACCCGGGAAAGACGGCGCTTATCACGGTCATGGTCATCGCGCTCGCGATGTTCATGAGCAAGATCGCGTCACCCGTCCCGCAGCGCGTCGCCGTCTGGTCGATGCTCGGCGCAACGGCCTATGTCGTGGCTCAACTGCTGTTCCCCGTCCAAGTGACGGTGGCATCGCAGTGGGTGGCGGACTATGTCGGTGCTGATGAGCAGGCCGAGCGCGTCCTCGTGCGTTCGAAGATGGAGGAGCTGACCGAAGAAAAGCTCGCCATCAAGAAGCGCGCACTGGAAGCGGAGAAACTCTTCGCTTCAGTCGAGGACCAGGCGCGGTACGCAGCCATCGAGGTTCTCCTCGAAGGATATGCGGCCGAGCTTGGCGAGACGTCTACGCCAGCGACAGTGGCGGTGGCGCGACCCTCAACGGTCGTGGTCCCCGCGCCAGCATCGGCAGGAGCAACTCCCGCACCGACGGTACCACCGTCGACGTTGGAACCGCTTCCCGCCGCAGAAGGCGTCGCTGCCATGGAGGCACCTGCTTCCGAGAATGCGACGACCGTCGCCGAAGTCACTGCGCCCGCGACCGCGAGCAACCGAACAGCGATCGAAAGGGCAAAAGAGATCGCGCGCCGTCACGGCAAGTACTAGTCCGTAAGGACACCCCCGTTGAGCTCAAGTGAGCTCCGGGGGATTTTTTTATGGGACATTTTAAGCTTGTACCCGCATCCAGCCTATTTCTTCCCGCTTATTTCTCGTTTCCGCCTTATTTTGGTACCCGTGTCCAGCTTATACTTTCGCAACGCACCACTCGCCTTAAATGAACATTTTCGCTCTATTAAGCGAAAAAACCTGTCAGCCAGTCTTGACAAAACCGCATGTTTATGCTATAGTGCGAATGTTCACTGAAGTACCGATGGTACGGACGTGACGCCTTGACAATCGAGGCAACAAACCATTCTGCAGCCCAGACAGGGCAGAGGAGGATCAGATGAACAAAGTACTGATGATGGTAGCGATGGTCGCCCTGCTTTCGACGACGGGCTGCGCACACACCGAGGCTTCGACCACGGTGGGCTCGACGCAGGTCAGCTACTCCGGACGCAGCACCAACCCCGAGGCATTGCTTCGGGAGACGGGCGCGTTCGTGCAGCGGTCTGCGGCCGCGCAGACCCAGCAGGATCTGGTGATGCAGGGTCGCATGCCCTTCTTCCAGGGCGGGTGCTACGGCAACCGTTGCTGGAGGCACTACGGCCAAGGCATGATGGCGCCGCTTCCCGGAGGTCGTTTCGACGGCAACCAG
>CAZVED010000008.1:0-29767 GCA_964626205.1 uncultured Gammaproteobacteria bacterium | reverse complement strand
CTACGGCCAAGGCATGATGGCGCCGCTTCCCGGAGGTCGTTTCGACGGCAACCAGCAGGCACCAAGCGCAAGCAGTGAAGAGACCAGCAGCGACACCGCTGCCGAGCTCGAAGCCGCACGGCAAGAAGCGGCACGCGCCAAGCGTGAGCGTGACGAAGCTGTCGATGCGATGGCAGACATGATCCGCGAAGTGGAAGGGCAATAACGCTCTCCACGCAGTTCAACACGGAATACCAGGTCAGCAAAGCTGGCCTTCGGAGGATACGATGATCAAGATGACGAATCTGTTGGTGGCGCTCTTTTCTCTCGCGGTGCTTTCCGGCTGCATCACCGCTCGGCCGCTTCGCTCACAGCGGGAGGTCGACGCGATGCACGAAGCGCGCATCCGTTCGGCGAACCCGAACATGCGTCGCGACGGCCGAGACTCCGCGATCGCGCGTGGTCTCGGGAACCTGTTCGGCATGAACGACAATGTCGGCATGGCCGGGCTCGGCGACTGCCCTCCGCAGGGCGTCGCGATGCTGGACCGTCCGGTCCGTGGCTGCGATGCTGGTGCGCTCCTTGTCATGGTGAAGAACCAGACGGAGTACACCATGCGCGTCTACATCGACGGCGAACAGCTGTCGGTGAACGGCGAGACGGTCTACGAAGGGATTCCTCCGCGCTCCAATGCGTGGGTGTTCCTTGAGGAGACCGGCATGCACACCATCTCCGGCGAGGCGTTTGCGCCGCGCGGGATGGGGTGGACCAAGGTGGATGAGTTCGACACCCATGCGGTGTGGAACCATCCGCGAGGCGCGGATAACTTCCACGTCTTCCACATTGATCGGAATTTGTTGCGCCGGTACTGACCGGTTGCCACAGCTCCGAGTAAGAAGGCCCTAGGGATACTCCCGACGGCCTTCTTTTTTATTTGGTGATTTTTGGGAAAACAAAAACGTCCGGCATGGTTGCCGGACGTTTTGATGTCCAAGAGGACTGATGCCACTTAGGCCCCACTACCCGCTGCGCCGGTGATGGCGCCAACGACGAAGCTCGTGATGGCGTAGGCCGTGAAGATGAGGACTGCACCGATGATGGCGTTTTTGATGATTGCCTTCGCGGTATCGACCTTCTTGTCGTCTCCAGCAGCCGTGAGGTAGAGGAAACCGGCATAGATGATGAGGACGACCATGACGACACCGAGGAGTCCGAGCGCAGCGCTGATCATGTTACCGATGATGACCGGGAGGGAGTTGGCGCCGCCGACAGCACCTTGCCCGAACGCTGCTCCACCAGCCGCATCGAGATCCCGTTGGATTTCTTCAGCGGTGGCGGCAAAAGCCGTGACCGGGAGGGTGAGCAGGAGCGTGGAGGCGCTGGCGACGAGCTTATTGAGCTTATGCATATGATGAGATTAAAGGGTTGGTGCTTATGGATAATGGTAGCGCGTTCTTGGACCCAATACTAGAGCTTTAGTTATTTTGCAGTTCGTTGACTGCTCCATCGACGGCGTTCTCGACTGTGCGGTCCCGTGTCAGCTCCCTGACCACGAAGCTCGTGATGGCGTAGGCCGTGAAGATGAGGACTGCACCGATGATGGCGTTTTTGATGATTGCCTTCGCGGTATCGACCTTCTTGTCGTCTCCAGCAGCCGTGAGGTAGAGGAAACCGGCATAGATGATGAGGACGACCATGACGACGCCGAGGAGTCCGAGCGCGGCGCTGATGATGTTGCCGACGAGCACGGGAAGCGAGGTGCCGGTCGAGATGCCGCCCGCACCAGCGACGCCGCGCGCTCGGTCAAGCGGAGAGTCTTGCGCAGAGGCGACGAGCGGAAGAGAGAAAAGCGTGAGTGCCGCAATGGTTCGGAGGAGCATGCCGCGGAAGATTTGTGTGTTTTTTAGAAACATAGGCCAGGTCCTTCTGGGGTGGGTGGCGCCCAAGTTCCACCGCTTGCGACACATGCTTCTTGCGGGCTTGTTCCGCCTGTCGAGGTCGATGGCGCGATGGTGGAGAAGACAAGCTCCGTGATGGCGTAGGCGCCGAAGACGATAGCAAGACCGATGACTGCCGAGACCATGATGCTCTTCGCGCTTTCGACGCGCTTTTCGTTACCTGCTGCCGTCATCCAGAGAAAACCGCCGTAGATCATGAGGACGAGGAAGAGCACGCCGACGAGCCCCATGGCCGCGGAGATGATGCCACCAATGCCGGCATCGATGGTGGTCTGCGGGAGATCTGCCGCCGCGCGCGTGGCTTCTAAGCCGGTGTTGACGGCAAGGACGGCCGTCGGGGTCACGAGCAGCATGACAAGGGCTACAAGCATCAAAGTCAGGCGTGTCGCGGGTGGGCGTAGTGTCATAGGTGGTGGTGCCGTGGATTCTATGATCCCGAGTCGAGGGCCGCATCGCGCTTGGCGGTGCGATCCCCGACCCAGGAGGGTCAGGGGAGAGGGCTAGTTCAGCCCTGCTGGCCGGTGATGATCGCGTTGATCACGAACTCGGCGATGCCGTAGGCGGAGAGAATGATGATGAGGCCGATGATGCCCGAGATGATGAGCTTCTTCGCTTCCTGCACCTTCTCGTCTGCACCTGCAGCGGTCATCCACTTGAAGCCACCGAGCAAGATGATGACGACGGCCACGAGACCGAGAAGGCCCATGAACGCGCGAATCACGCGGGAGACGGTGACGCGGATGTCCGCATCGGACTGGCCGAGTTCGCCGGCAATGTCCTGACCTCCGAAGATCTCTTCGGTCGTGACCTGGGCCTTGGCGAGCATCGGGAGCGCTGCAAGAGAGAACGTCGTCACTGCGAGCGCAGCTTTGTTAATCGTGTGCTTGAGCATATAGGCACCCTTACGAGAATAAGGATTAAAGATATCCACAATAGTGTGGTATGTCCTTATTTTACCTTATTTTCCTATAAAAAGAAAGGCCGCCCCCTTAGGAGCGGCCCTCTTTTTGGTATTCAGGATAAGGCGCTGATGACGAGATTCACGAGAGCATAAGCGCTGAAGATGGCGATGATGCCAAGTGTGGACCAGACAAGGGTCTTTTTCGCCTGTTCGACCCGCGAGCTGCTTCCGGCGGCCGTCATCCAGAGGAAGCCGCCGTAGATGAACATGACGAGGGCGATGACGCCGGTAAGACCGAGAACGAATTGGATGATGCGGCCGATGATGCCTTGAACGCTGGTGTTTCCCAGTGGCCTAAACGGCGAGCTGTTAAGGGTCACCTGCTGTTCGTTTCTCCCCGTCGGGTCACTCAGGGAGCCGGCGAAGGATGGTGTTGGGGTGATGAGCAGGGTAAGCGTGGCAAGACCGGCAAGAAGGAGAAGTGTCAGACGCATGGCGGTGGGGGTTAGGCTGCGACACCAAGCGCGGAGAAGAGCGCGCTCAGAATGGCATAGGCACCGAAGATGACAATGAGACCGATGACCGCCCATGTCATGGCGCTGCGGCCCTTATTGACCTTCTGGTCGTCGCCTGCGGAGGTGAGCCAGAGGAACCCGCCGTAGACGAACATGAGCAGCGCAACCGATCCACTGATGCCGACGAAGAGGTTTACGAACCGTCCGGCGAGGGCTTGGAGGGAGACATTGCCGATGCCGCGTGGCGTAAGCTTGCGGACGGGCGCCCCGTCATCACTACCGGAGGTCGGGGTGTTTGCTGCTGGTTCAGATATTTGTTCTGGCGCATCAGCTTGAGCCAGCAGGCGACCGTTACTCGAGGCATGCGTGTTCGTCGGAGTCGAAATGACAAACAACGCGATACTAAGGAATGCGGCGGTAAGCAGGAAGTGACGTGTGATACGGAAGGCGTTCGTCATAGGCTAGGTCAATTGGTTGGACAGCAGACGTTTTCCGCGCCGCCAGGGCAGAGGCCGGTAATGCAACTCCCGCGTTCTTCCGGGGCGGGTACACGGCAGGTATAGCCGGGGTTCTCTTGCTCGCAGCGCGAAGTCGCGCTCTCGCCACTGCCGCTGGCTCCTCCTGCGCGCCCTTCCAGCGTGGAGATGCCGTACTGCACGATGTAGCCGGACGTGAAGATAATGAGAATGCCGATGACGGCGTTCCGGAGGACGGTCTTTCCTTGCTCGACCTTTGAAGATTCACCTGCAGAGGAGAGCATGAGGAAACCGCCGTAGACGAACATGAGGAGCGCGAAAGATCCGGTGATGCCGAGGATGAGCTGCGCGATGCCGGCAAAAGTGAGGAGGACGCAGTCGAGTCCTGGCGGGTTGGTGCCAGCTCGCAGCGCGCAGTCCGGGACGAGCGCGGCGAAGGCCGGCAACGCGCCCATGAGGACGACGGAGAGCGTGAGCGCGATGGTTGCGGCGCGATGGTTGCGGGAGAGGATCATATCAGCGGATGGTTTGGTTGACTTTGATCGCGCCGAGCTCCACGATGCGCCCCGGATCGGCTTCGTCAGCGAGTGTCTGACGGATCATGTCGAGGAAGGTGTCTTCGGTGGCGCGGATGTCCGTACCTTTGTACCAGCTGCGTGTCGACGGGAGCTGTGCCGCGAATACGCCGAGGTCGAGGTGTTCGAGTTGCTTCGGAACGAGCGCGTTGAGCGCGGTCGGTCGGCGTGCAGCGGTGAGGTACCCTTCGGCTTGTTCGGCGGCAGTAACGAACTGCACGAACTCCCATGCCTCGTTCGGTTTCGGTGTCTTGTTCGAGACCGTTTCGACCCAGTAGTTGGCGTTGTGCACGGGCGGGTTGCCGGTAATCTGCGGGAAGCCGGTGGTGCCGAAGTTCAGACGTGCGTTCGCTGCCCGAATGGCAGGAATGTGGTAGGCGTAGCCGAAGAAGTAAGCGGTGCGTCCGGTCGTGAACGCGGTGAAGGAGTTCGGCATCTTGTCGTTCCAGGTGTAGACCTCCTTGGCCGGGTTGGCGAAGTCCGTGTAGAAGATGAGCGCTTCCGCACCCGGGGGGTACTGCCGTCCGGCGAGCTGTGGCGGGTAGCGGTCGAAGGTGACCGTGCCAGCGTCGGAGACCATCGGCGCGCCGTTCTGCATCATGAGCAGAGAGACGATGTCTGTCGCGCGCTCAACGTTGTCTGCGGTGCCGAGCGCGGCAGCCGAGCGGATGATGGCGCCGGTCTCGTCGAGACGGGTGATGAGCTTCACGTGGTCCTGGAAGGATTTCCAGTCTGTCGCTGGCGAGGCGATGCCGACCTCGTTGAGCATGTCGCGGTTGTAGAAGAGCACCATCGTGTCGACGTAGAGCGGGAGGCCGTAGATGCGCGGGACGAGCGGTGCGCGCGGATCGGCCTGCTCGGCCATGAGGATGACGTCCTGGGAAACGACCGGGAGGAACTCCGTGGCGAGCCTACGAACGGTCATGCCAGGAATCTGGCGGAGCACGGTGACGGTCTCTTTTTTGATGGAACCACGCGTTTCTTGGTAGGCGACGTTGAGAACGTTTGGAACAGGGAGGAGTCGCGGTTGCCAGCGGGGGAGCCAGGTGTTGTGAAGGCTCATCACGTCCGGCCCCTTGTCTTCCGCGAGCGCGTTGAGCAGTTCGTTCTCGTACTCTGCGAGGGTGAATTTACGATAGTCGATGCGGATGTTCGGATGCAGCGCCTGATACTTCCTGATGGCGGGCGTAAGGACATCCACGTCGTCGAGCACGCGCCAGTAGGTCAGCGTGAACGGCTTCGCGGCCTCCTGCGCTTCCGGACTCGTTGCTCCGCGACAGCCGAAGCCGCCGAAGAGCAGCACGACGGCGAGAAGCGGGAGGAGAAGATGTCGGTTCTGGCGCTGGTGTCCGTTGATCATACGCGTCGTCGAGGTTTCTTCGATGGTGCTTTCTTCGGTCCGTAGGTCGCCTTGAGATAGTCGGAGAATCGTCCGTCTCCGTTCACATCGGGATGTTTCAGGCCGTACTCCACGCAGGCGATGAGGAACTCATACTTGTTGCCGCAGTCGTACCTTTTGCCGTCGTAACGATGCGCGTAGATCGAGCGTTCGCCGAGCAGGGCATCGAAGGCGTCGATGAGCCGGATCTCGCCGCCCTTGGAGGGCTTGGCGTGCTCCAGCGCGTCGAAGACTTCCGGGGTGATGATGTACTTGCCGATGATGGCAAGGTCGGATGGTGCGTCTTTCGGGTCGGGTTTCTCAACGAGCTCTGTCACTTCGAGCGTCTTCGCATCGATCTTCGTTCCGCCGAGGCAGCCGTATCGGTTGATGTCGCGCTTAGGAACTTGTGTCACGGCGATGACTGGGTCGCGGTATTTTTCGTAGACGTCCATGAGCTGTCGCAGGCATGGTGGGTCGTTGTCGACGACGTCGTCGCCGAAGAGGATCGCCACCGGTTCGTCGCTGCCGACGAGGTTGCGTGCGGCGAGAATGGCATGGCCGTCGCCTTTGGGCTCTTGCTGGCGGACGTAGGCGAACGACGCGAGGCTCGTGATGCGCCGGACCTCTTCGAGTTCCTTGTTCTTGCTGCCAGCGGCAAGACGGGTCTCCAGTTCGAATGCGCGGTCGAAATGGTCTTCGATGGAGCGCTTTGTCGCGCTCGTGACGAAGATGATCTGCTCGATACCGCTCGCGACGGCCTCTTCGACGAGGTATTGGATGACCGGCTTATCGACGATGGTAAGCATCTCCTTCGGTTGCGCCTTGGTCGCGGGAAGGAAGCGGGTGCCGAGACCGGCGACCGGGATGATGGCTTTGCGAATTTTCGGTGCATTGACGGTAGACATACCCGGCAAGTATACGGTAAAAACCCGCTTCTTAAAAGGAAATCAAAGAGCCTCCGGCGAGGAGGCTCTTTCGGTGTCAGCGCGTACGGTCCACGGCTGCGGCAGCTTCGGTGAGGATTGGCACGTATGTCGGTTGTCGTTCCGTCGGCTTACGTAGGATCATCGAAGCGAAGATGTTCTCTACCGTCGGGTAGTCGCGACCGCGGTACCAGGAGCGGGCGGTGAGGACCTGTCCGGCGAACGGCGCAATATCCTCGTTGCTGAGCTGCTCGGTGATGAGCGCACGGAGCGCCGTCGGGCGCTTGGCAGCAGTGAGGTAGCGCGACGCTTGCTCTGGCTGAGTCATGAAGAGGAGGAAGTCCCACGCTTCGTTCGGGTGCGTAGTCTTGGCGGAGACGGCCTCTACCGGGTAGTGCGCGACCGTGATTTTGCGGGCCTCATCGATGAGCGGGAGCGGTGCGACCTTGAAGTCTAAGCCAGGTGCGCGCTCGCGGATGGCGGCAACGTCACGCGGGAAACCGATGAAGAAAGCGGTCTTTCCGGTGACGAAGGCGTCGAGCGATACCGGCTGTGCGGCGTCCCATGAGTAGTTTGCGGCGAGTGGCTCCGCGAAACTTTGGTAGAAGATAAGCGCTTCGATGCCCGGCGGGTAAGCGTTCCGTTCCGTCGCTGCCGTGGTCGCATGGAACGATGCGCGCCCTGTCGCTTCGTTCGTCATCTGTGCGCCATTCTGCATCATGAGAGAGGCGAGAATGTCGGTGTAGTGGAGCACGTTCGCGGCGAGACCGAGCGCAGTACCGGACTGGTTTAGCGCTCCTTCAGCAGTTTTGCTCGTGAGTCGCATGGACTGTTCTTGCAGCTCGCGCCACGTTTTTGGCGGCTCCGTGATGTTGGCGCTGCGAAGAAGAGATGCGTTATAGAAGAGCGCTGGCGTGTCGAGCGAAAGCGGGAGACCGTAGAGGTGCTCGGTCGTCGTCTTGTCCGTGGTGACGAAGTGATAGACGTCTTTCGGTACGGTTTCTACGTAATCGCGGATGACAGCGCCTTTGCTTGGGAGCGTGGTCTGCCGATTTACGGTGACGATCTGTTGCTGGTCGTTCACGACGCGCGTCGGCAGCGAGATGGACGCGGGCATGGGGAGGAGCTTTGTCTGCCAGCCGCGCATCCAGGTGTTGGGAATCGTGAGAAGGTCCGGGCCACGGTTCTCGGCAAGCGCCTCGAGGAGCTGATGCTCGTAGTCGTCGCGACGCAGCACGGTGAGCGTGATGTCCACGTTCGGGCGGATCTTGCGATACTCCGCGATGGTCTCGGCCATGGCAGTGGCGTCTGCGTCGGTGCTCCAGTACGTGAGAGAGACGTCACGAAGGGTTGGTGCGGCAGGACCGAAGCAGCCAGCACCCATGAAGAGCAGCGCGGCAAACAAGGTGGGGAGCGTGATGTGGCGGTGATGCATAGATAGGGAGGTCAATCCGGCGGTAAGCATAGCAGACGGCGAGCCTTTACGTGAACCGGACGGCGTGGTACTTTTTTCCGGCAACGACCGTTCACGGAGAGGTGGCAGAGTGGTCGAATGCGCCTGACTCGAAATCAGGTGTGCCTTAACGGGTACCGTGAGTTCGAATCTCACCCTCTCCGCCAGCAAAAACCGACTGAAAGGTCGGTTTTTGCTTTTTCGCCCCATCTTGCGCATCCCTACCGGCATCGCTATACTCGACACATGCGACGCGCCCTCATTTCCTTCATGAGCATCGTTTTTCTCCTCTTCGTCATGACCTACGCGGGCATGGCGATCTTCGCCGCACAAGGTGTCATGACGGATGCCGCACATCATGGTCCGGTCGCCATGGGACTGGACTGCTTGGATCGTTGCCTTTCCGCGGTCGCTCCGTTTACTGGCGCTTTCTCACCGCTTTTTGTCACCGCCTTCTCCTTCGTTGCGTTCATCATGACGTTCGTCGCGACGACGCCGAACGTCGGCGTGGTACGTTTTTCCGCGCACCGTTGGCGCGAAGGTATAGGAAAGACGTTGGTGCGACAGGAGCTTTCCACGATCATCTTGCGGAATTGAACCGAACGCGATGTCGGCATGGTTGCGGCATCTGTTCGGTTTTTTTGATTCACGCATCGTCATATGAACAAACCAACAACCTACAAGATCAAAGGCATGCATTGCGCCTCGTGCGCGGGCATCATCGAGAAGACGCTGAAGAAATCCGATGGCGTCGTTTCGGCGGAGGTGAGCTACGGCACGGAAGCGGCGAAGATCGCGTTCGACGCGACGAAGACGAGCGCGGAACAGCTCTCCAAGAAGATTGAGCCGCTCGGCTACACGCTCATCATGGAAACAGCAGAGAGCATGGGTATGACGCCCGACGAGCACGCGGCGCATACGGGCATTGGCCAGTCGAAGAAGGAGAAGCTCGCGGAAATCGCAGACATGCGCAGCAAGGTTCTTGCAGCCATACCGCTCGCAGTATTCAGCGTTGTCGTGATGGCGTGGGAGCTGCTCGCGGATGCTGAAATGGCACCCATGGTTCCGCCCGTGTGGGACGGATTCTTCCACCACTTGTTGCCGGTCATGGCGACGTACATGCTGTTCGTCGTGGGGAAGCCGTACTTGCTCGGCGTCGCTCGGTTCGCTCGGTACCGCGTGGCGAACATGGATACGCTCATCGGCATCGGTACGTCGGCAGCGTTCCTCTACAGCTTCGTTATCTCAGCATTCGAGGAGGTATTGGCACCGTACGTAGATGTCGGTCATACGTACTACGACGTGACCATCGTCGTCATCGCGTTCATCACGCTTGGGAAATATCTGGAAGCGCGCTCCAAGCTGCGTACCGGAGACGCCATCGAGAAGCTCATTGGCTTGCAGGCAAAGACGGCGCTTGTCATTCGTGGTGGTAAGGAGGTAGAGGTGCCGATAACGGAGGTTGCTCTCGGTGACGTCGTTGTCGTGAAGCCGGCCGGCCGGATTCCCGTTGACGGTGTCGTCGCCGAAGGTTCATCATATGTCGATGAATCGGTCGTTACGGGAGAGCCTATGCCGGTCGCGAAGTCCGTCGGTGATACGGTCGTTTCCGGGACGATGAACACGAGCGGCGCATTCACGTTCACGGCGACCAAGGTCGGCGCGGATACGATGCTCGCGCGCATTATCAAGATGGTGGAGGATGCACAGGGAAGCCGTGCGCCCATTCAGGCATTGGCAGATCGTATCTCGTCGGTATTCGTGCCGGTCGTGCTCGTGATCGCGTTCCTCTCGCTCGCCGCATGGATCGTCATTGGAACGCCGGCGCTCGGCTTCGCACAGGCGCTCTCCGGCGGACTCGTCTGCTTCGTTGGCGTGCTCGTCATCGCGTGTCCGTGTGCGCTCGGCTTGGCAACACCGACAGCGATCATTGTCGGTGTTGGTAAGGGTGCAAAGGCGGGCATTCTCGTGAAGGATGCCGCGACGTTGGAGATGTTGGGCAAGGCTGACACTATCGTCGTCGACAAGACGGGTACGCTCACCAAGGGAAAGCCGGAGGTCGTTTCGGTGCGCGCGCTGTCCGGCATGGACGAACGTGAGGTCATCGCCGTCCTCGCTGCGCTCGAGAAGCGTTCTGAGCACCCTATCGCGCAGGCTGTCCTCGCATATGCGGAGAAGGAAGGTGTTGTTGCAGCATCCGTCGATGGATTCGAGGCGCTCAAAGGTCATGGGGTGAAAGGCAGCGTCGACGGAACGGAGTACCACGCCGGAAATGTCCGGCTCATCGAGTCGCTCGGACTGGCTTTCGACAAGAGTGCGCTCGTGCAAGAAACGTCTGAAGGGAAGACGCCGGTCATGCTCGCAACTAAGGATGCCGTCATCGGCATCGTCATGATTGCCGATGCCATCAAGCCGGAAGCCGTGCAGGCGGTGGCGGACCTCCATAAGCTCGGCATTGCTGTCGTGATGCTCACGGGCGACGATAAGAACACGGCCAACGCCGTCGCGAAGCAGCTCGGCATCGACGAGACTGTCGCGGAGGCTTTGCCGGAGGACAAACTCAAGAAGATTAAAGAGCTGCAGGCGCAAGGAAACGTCGTGGTCATGGCCGGCGATGGCGTGAATGACGCGCCGGCGCTCGCGCAGGCGGATGTGGGCATCGCGATGGCGACCGGGACGGACGTAGCAATCGAGTCCGCTGGCATCACGCTGCTCCACGGCGACATCTCCAAGCTCGTGAAGTCGGTACGGCTCTCGCGCATGACCATGCGCGGCATTCGGCAGAATCTCTTCTGGGCGTTCGTCTACAACATCGTCGGGATCCCGCTCGCTGCCGGTGTCTTCTACCCAGTAACGGGATGGCTCCTGAGTCCGGTGTTTGCTGGGCTCGCAATGGCGTTCTCAAGCGTCTCCGTGGTTGGAAACTCGCTCCGTCTCAAAACGAAGAAGCTCTGAACCTATGACGACTCATACCTTCCATGCCACAGGATTGCATTGCAACGCCTGCGTTCTTATGACGGAGAGCGAGTTGAAAGACCTCCCATACATCAAGGATGCGCAGACGAATCTTGCGGCAAACACCATCAGCGTCACCGGCGAGTTCGGTGACAAAGATGCGGCGACCGTCGCTGCGGAGCTGACGTCTGTTCTCGCGAAGCACGGCTATGCACTCTCGGTCGAAAAACATTCGCGCGAACGGAATTGGACGGAGTTCTCGTATGCCGTCCCTATCGCTATGGCATTCGTCGTGGCCTTCATCGCCTTGCAGAAGGCGGGCCTTGTGAACCTCATTACGACGGGCGACGTCTCGTATGGAACGGCGTTCGTCATCGGTATCATCGCGTCGCTCTCGACATGCATGGCCGTGGTCGGCGGACTCCTCCTCTCCATGTCCGCGACGTTCGTGAAGGGGGGTGACGCGGTGCGGCCACAGCTGCTGTTCCATGTCGGTCGCATCGCCTCATTCTTCATCCTCGGCGGCGTCATCGGTGTGCTCGGCTCGACGTTCCGCTTGAACGGCACCGCGACGTTCGTCCTTGGTCTGATCCTCGGCATCGTGATGCTGATCCTCGGTCTCAACCTGCTCGATGTCTTCGATTGGACGAAGCGGTTCCTGCCGTCCATGCCGCGTTTTATCACCCGGCACGCGCAGGGAGTCGCCAAGGCGAATCATGTCCTTACTCCCGCGCTCGTCGGTATTGCGACGTTCTTTCTGCCGTGCGGCTTCACGCAGTCGATGCAGCTCTATGCGCTTACGACCGGGACGTTTCTAACGGGCGCGCTCACGATGCTCGCGTTCGCTCTTGGGACGTTCCCGGTGCTGGCGCTCATCAGCTTCGGCTCGTCGGGCATGGAGAAGAGTGCCAATCGCGGTATCTTCTTCAAGTCGGCAGGCCTCGTTGTCATCCTATTCGCGCTCTTTAATCTCATGAATGGATTCGCGGCGTTGGGTGTCATTCCTCCGCTGTTCATCCTCTGATCGCTTGCATGTTATGAAATCCGTCATCGTAGGGCTCTCCGTTACCGCCGTCCTCGCATTCGTCATCGGCATGTTGTTCGTCAACGGCTTGTCTCCGGCCGTCAGTGATGATGTGGCAGGTAGCAACGTCATCATGGATGGCGGCAGGCAGATCATCACGATCCGCGCGAAGGGCGGGTACCAGCCGGCGCGCAGCATCGCCAAGGCCGGCGTACCGACGACGCTCCGATTTGAGACGCGCGGCACATTCGACTGCTCGTCCATCCTTAGTATCCCGAGCCTTAGCATCTCGCGGGAATTACCCCCATCTGGAACGACCGATATCGATATCGGCACCCTCGCGCAGGGGACGCTCCGGGGGAGCTGTGCCATGGGCATGTACTGGTTCCAAGTCGACGCGGAATAGCGATATCGACCAAAGACGACCGCCACCCTCACCGGGCGGCGGTCGTGCTTTACAAGTCTGAGAGCAGACACTACACTGCGTAGTATTATAAACTCCGCAGCACGGTGCGGTTAGTATCGGCTACTCTATGGAGGCATCCAACAACGGTTCGAACCTTTGGAAACGCATCATCGCCATCATCGCGGCGGTCGCCCTCGTAGGGTGGTACGTCGTGGCAAATCGGACGGCTCCCGCAGCGGAGGCTCCGATGACGGGCGACGAAGGCGTTCCGGCGACCGATCCGTCCACCGAGATGCCTGCCGCTGATGCGCGATACAAGGATGGGACGTATTCCGCGACCGGCGCCTACGTTTCGCCGGGAGGAGCGGAATCCGTCGGCGTGACGCTGACGCTCGTCGGCGGCATTATCACGGATGCGTCTTTTGAAGCACATGCGGAGATTCCCATTTCCCAGATGATGCAGAAAGTATTTTCTGAGAACTTCCGCCCGATGGTCGTCGGCAAGCCTCTTGAAGGCCTCGCGCTCTCGAAAGTATCGACGTCTTCGCTGACACCGGTCGGGTTCAATGACGCGTTGGAAAAGATCCGCGCCGAAGCTGAGATCGCGTCGTAATCGGCATGGAGGCAGCTTCCTCGATCGGGACGTCGTTCGCGTTTGATGCGATTGGTACGTCCTGGCGCATCGACATCGCCGATACGCTTTCTGCCGATGAGGCGGATGTCTTGCGCGATCGCATTTTCGCGCGCATCGACGCATTCGACCGGGCGTATTCGCGTTTTCGTGAAGATTCGCTCGTTACCGAAATGTCGCGCACAGCCGGAACGTACGTGCTTCCGGACGACGCGCGCCCGATGTTTGACCTGTACCACGACCTTTATACGCTGACCGACGGCGCCTTCACTCCGCTCATCGGCGACGTGCTGGTGCAGGCCGGATATGACGCCGCGTATTCGTTGCGCCCCGGCGACGTACGACAGCCTGCCGCCTGGGACGACGCGTTGGAGTACCGCTATCCGGAGCTGGTCGTTCGCCAACCGGTGACGATCGATGTCGGTGCCGCGGGGAAGGGACATCTCATCGACATCGTCGCGGAGCTGCTCGGCAACGCAGGACTACGCACGTTCATCATCGATGCTGGTGGTGATATGTTGCACCGCGACGCGACAGGAATCTCTGTACGCGTCGGTCTTGAGCACCCGTCGGATGCGTCACTTGCCGTCGGTGTGGCGGACCTCGGGAACGCCAGCATCTGCTGCTCGTCCGGAAATCGCCGCGCGTGGGCGGACTATCACCACCTTATCGACCCGCGCACGCTCGCTTCACCTCGGCACATTGCCGCCACGTGGACGATCGCGAAGACGACCATGCTTGCCGATGCCATGGCAACGTGCCTCTTTTTCGTCCCTGCCGAGTTGCTCGTAGCACGGTACGCGTTCGAATACCTCATCATGTTCGCTGATGGAACCGTCGCTCGCTCGGATGGTTTTCCGGCGGAGCTTTTCACGGTATGATGACGCTATCCTATGTTGCGCCCCATTGACGCGTTCCTGAACGCCATCACGATGTACCGGCTGACGCTTCGGGGGCTTGCGGCCCTTGCAGTGGTCGGCATCTTGTTTGGATTTCTTGGCGTGCTTCCGTATTCTGGTATCGCATTAGCGGCCTCGCTTGTTCTTTTTATCGCGTCCTGCGCCGTCACGAATGCGGCGTTTGCACGGGCATTCCGCGTTCCGGCGAACATCGAATCCTCATACATCACTGCGTTCATCCTGTTCTTCATCTTTGCGCCGCCGACATCCGTGCGCGAGGCCGGTACGATCGTTCTTGCTGCTGCGCTCGCGATGGCATCCAAGTACGTTTTGACGGCAAGGAATCGACACGTGTTCAATCCCGCTGCGTTTGCCGCCGTCGTGCTCGGCATCGCCGGAGGATGGATGGCGGTCTGGTGGGTCGGCAGCGCGGCAATGCTTCCGTTCGTTGTCGTCCTCGGCGCGGCGATCGTCCGCAAGGTCCGTCGCGAGGCGATGGTCGGAACGTTTTTCCTTGCGGCTGCCGTCACGCTGACGCTCTCGTCGTTCCTGGCCGGGCGTTCGGTCATGGATGCGCTTTCGCAGGCCATGCTTTCTTGGCCGGTGGTATTCTTCGCGACCATCATGCTTACCGAGCCGCTGACCTCGCCGCCGACAAAGCGTCTGCGGTTCTGGTACGCGGCAGCCGTCGGCGTGCTGTTCATGTCGCGTTTCCATATCGGGCCGTTCTTCTCCACGCCAGAACTCGCATTGCTCATCGGTAATCTGCTTGCGTTCCTTGCTGCCCCGTCACCGCGCATCCGCCTTCGTCTTGCTGAGCGGAGCGAAGTCGCTCCGGGCGTGCACGAGTTTGCGTTCG
The DNA here is from genome assembly GCA_964626205.1 of uncultured Gammaproteobacteria bacterium. Taxonomy (GTDB): domain Bacteria; phylum Patescibacteriota; class Patescibacteriia; order SG8-24; family SG8-24; genus CAZVED01. Next base: position 14,832 of record CAZVED010000008.1, on the reverse strand, counting down.
CGCCCGACCGTCCGTTCTGGTTCGCGCCCGGGCAGTATCTCGAATGGACGCTCCCACACGCGAAGAGCGATACCCGCGGCATTCGTCGATATTTCACCATCGCATCATCGCCGACAGATCCGTTGCTCCGCCTTGGTGTGCGCATCGGTGACACGCCGAGTACGTTCAAACGTGCGCTCTTGGCATCCGCGCCCGGGGATACGATGATTGCGGGCGGTCTCGCAGGGGACTTCGTTCTTCCGCGGGACACGTCGACGAAGCTCGTGTTCATCGCCGGAGGCATCGGCATCACCCCGTTTCGCAGCATGATTGCGCACTTGTTGGCCACGGAGGAACGACGCGACATTACCCTCTTCTATGCCTGCATGACGCCGCACGATTTTGCCTACCTGGACGTTTTCGCCGCAGCGCGTAAACGGATGGGACTCAAGCTTGTCCGCGTCGTCACGAACGTATCCGGGCCGACCGACGGGTACGAGCATGTCGGCCATATCGATGCTGAGCTTCTTGCGAAAGAGGTTCCAGACGCGACTAACCGGACGTTTTACCTTTCCGGACCATCCGGCATGGTCGATGCCTATAAGGTGCTGCTGCGGAAGACTGGCGTGGATGATACGCGCATCATTACGGATTATTTCCCGGGATTCTGAACGAAAAACGCCTGCCACTACGGCAGGCGTTTTTGCTACGGTCATTCCGTGGCTCCGACGTCTTCGTCTGGTGCATCTGGCGGGAGAGGAGGGGCAAGCCTGAAATCAGCACCGCGGTAGACGTCACTGCCGGAATCCGTGTGCATATCCACGTTCGGATTCCCGAAGTACGTGATCTCCGAACCGCTCGATGCTGTGGCGGTCAGGTTCTCGATTGCGCCGAACCGGATGCGGGAGCCGCTGCTCGCTATAGCGATAGCATCCGTTATCGTCGCGTCTTCCGTGTCGATGCGACTGCCGGAAGATGCTGCCAACTCCGCATTCGTGACCGCTCCTTGCAGGACGAGCAGGGAGCCGCTGCTCGCTTTGGCTTCAAGGCGGGAGGCGGTCAAGGTCATGTCGCCACGAGAGCCGGAGCTAAGGTCGACAACCATCAATTCCTCGCTTGCCCAAGCCTCGGAGACGATACGTGACCCGCTGCTTGCGGAAATCGTGGCAAGCGAAGGGAGCGTGAGCGTGAGCTTCGGAGTGCGACGATCGCAGAAGATACAGAAATTTCGTAGCGCCGGTTTGCTGCGGACGGTCATCGTGCCATCGGTCACATCAACGACGACGGAATCCATATCTTTCTCGCGACCGGTTGCGATTAATCCGGGCTGGTCGCCTTGCACAAGCGTGACGCTGTTGCCGGCGACGATCTTGAGTGCGGTAACATCTCCTTCAAATGGGATGGCGTTCGTCACTTCGGCGTATGCGGGCGTCCTCGCTACATAGTCTTGATATGCCATGTTGCCTTTGAATGCTGCGACTCCGGCGATGACGAGACCGACGGCCCAGATACCGATGAGCCCGAAGCCGAGCATAGGCTTGATGAGCCCTCTCCGCGCGACGAGGCTCGCAGCGAAGAGGAAGAGGAAGATGACGGGTATGACAGCGGCGAGATAGCCGCCGATGACGGTCATGATGACGACGCCTTGCGTGGCAACGTCGGTAATCGGGAAGTCAGCGTACTGGTCGAGTGGCGAGGTGAGAATAAGGACGGCCATGCAGGAGAGCACGATTGCTCCTACGAACGCTCCGGTCGCCACGATGACGCCGATGAGCACTCCGATGAACGGAAAGAACTTCCCGAAGAGGAACCGGAAGAACCCGCTCAACAGGTCGATGGGGATGCTGATGATGCGGCGGAAGTCGCTGCCATGTTTTTCCTTTACGACCTCGATCTTTTCCTTGACGTTCTCGCTGATGGTCTCAATGGTCACTGGCGTTCCGGTCATTTCGAGCTTCTGCGACGGGGTGGCGGCTTCGGGGACGAGGAGCCAGAGGACGATGTAAAGGATGATGCCGAATCCCGTTCCGAGCGTGAACAGCACGAACGCGAGGCGTACCCAGACAACATCGACGCCGAGATATGCGGCGATACCGGAGCAGACGCCGGCGATGACCTTGTCGTCCGGGTTTCGGTAGAGCTTCCTCGGTCTCGGTGGCATGGCAGGCGCATCATGCGCGGGGCGCGGTTCGCCGCCGAAGTCCTCTGTGTGGCCCATAGAGGCGATGACCGCGTCGACATCGATAATGGTCACGACCGCGCGTTTCGTCTCCAGGAACTGTTCGGCGATGCGACCTTCAATGTCCGCGATGATCTCGTCCTTGCCTTCGGTCGTCTCGAAATGCGCTCGGACGTTCTTGAGGTAGGTATCGAGCTTGGTGTACGCGTCCTCTTCGATGGCGAACAGTGTCTGAGCGAGACTGATTTGTAATGCTTTTTTCATATCGATGTTCGTTACATGAGTCGCGTGATCGAATCGACGAGCGATTTCCAGGTGATTTTGAGCTGCTCGAGATTTTCTTTTCCTTTCGGCGTAATGGTGTAGTACTTGCGGGGCGGCCCTGTCTTGGATTCCTCCCAGACGTAGTCGACGAGCTCTTCGGAGCGCAGGCGGCTCAGTAGGGGATAGAGTGTCCCTTCCACCACGATAAGGTCGGCCTCCTTAAGGAGCTTCAGGATGTCCGTAGCGTAGATTTTTCCGCGCGAGATGATGAGCAGGATGCAATATTCCAGCGTTCCGCGTCGCATTGCGGCCTTCGTGTGTTCGATGTCGATTTCTTTCATAAAGAAGGGGGCTATGAGAGTAGTATATACCATAGTACCTTGTCGTGCAAGGTACCTAGAATAAGGCGGAAATGGTACGCTACGGCTACTATGAACATGTTTAAGCCCTCCAAGGCGACGTCCGTGAAAGAGTATTTGGCGGCTCTTCCAAAGGAGCGACGTGTGTCGGTGGAATTTCTGCACAAACTCATCATCAAGACGGTTCCGAAGCTTAAGCCGTATTTCGCTCACAACATGCTGGGGTACGGCAGCTTTCCATATAAGAACTACAAGAAGGAGATGATCTCGTGGCCCGTTGTCGCGCTCGCAAGCCAGAAGAACTACATCAGCTTATACGTGTGCGCGCTCGACGGCGGGAAGTATCTTGCGGAGAAATATGCGAAGGAGCTCGGCAAGGTCAGCGTCGGTAAGAGCTGCATTCGTTTCAAGAAGATCGAGGACTTGGACCTTGTGACGCTCAAGAAGCTTCTCAAGCGTGCAGAGAAGGCTCCGGGATTGAAATAGGAAACGCCCGCCGTAATGGCGGGCGTTTCCGTTTTCCTCACGCTTTTCCTTCCTGCGCGTCCGCCCAGAAAAGCATTGCGTCGCGCATGATGATGGCGAGCCCTGGCTTCACGTCGTCGTAGTACTTCGTGAAACGTGCGTCATCCACATACATGTTCGCGAGGCCGCGGTACATTTCGAGATTCGGTTCATACCACATGCGGAGACTGTCGTAGTGCTTGGCGATGAGCGCTTGCATCCGTTCGCTCGTAGCGCCCTCCTCTGAAGCCGTGGCGAGTTCCTTGGTGAAGCGGGTGCCATCTTCCTTGAGCTGGTCCATTTCGGTTTTCGTCATCCTCTTCATTTTTTTCTGCGATTGCTTCCAAGGGAGCGAGTCGCCCCAGCGCTCCCTGGCTTCTTTCGCGTAGGCCTTCTCTTCGTCGGTCATGAAGTTCTCGTACAGTTCTTCGTCAGCCATAGGTTTCTGGTCAGTGAGTTTATCAATAGTCCTATCAATCGTCGCAATGAGCGCGGTGAGGCGTTTCTTGCGGATCTCGACGAGTTTCCGATGGTCTCGGAGTGCTGTGCGCATGTCGAAATGCGGCGACGCGAGGATGCGCCGGATCTCATCGAGTGGGAAGTCCAGCTCGCGGAAGAAGAGGATCTGTTGTAGGCGCAACAGTTCGTCTTCGCCGTACTGGCGATACCCGTTCTTCTCTACCCGCGCAGGCTTCAGCAACCAGGCCGCATCATAGTGATGCAGGGTTCGGACGGTGACGCCGGCGAGCTTCGCAAGTTGTCGGACAGTGTAGGCCATAGTGTTCTTTGTGACGGTGTCGACCCCGTCATACTGTGCAGAATAAACCATGACGTAACGTCAGGGTCAAGGGGTAGAATGTCGCTCCATTGACAAAGGGAATGAGATACCCTAGCATCCCGACATGCACATTTCACGACTTTCCGACTCGGGTGGCGACCGCATCTGTCCCGCCGCGTTCATGCTGAAGGGCAACAAGGTCCTTCTTGGCCATCGGCACTACACCGGGGGTTTGGCACCATCCTCGCTTTGGACGGTTCCTGGCGGGCGCGGTGAAGACGGTGAGACCGTCGAGGCAACGCTTCGCCGCGAAGTCGCGGAGGAAACGGGCATCAGGGAGTTCGAGATTCTTGCGTACCTGCAAGACATTCCCGGTGCGACATCGGGCGACATCGTGCCGATCTTTCTCTGCACCACGAAAGAAGACGCTACGCTCATGGAGCCGGAGAAGTTCTCCGAGTGGCGCTGGGTCCCATTGCACGAGTTCGCTGCCGGGACACCATCACCGTTCATCAATCCGGGAGCGCGGACCATCGTCACCGAGTTCATCTCCGTCTTTACGCGCTAAAAACCGTCGCTGCTGCGACGGTTTTTTTGTTCTCTCGATACACAATGTCACGTGCCTGTTGGGGTATCGCGTTTCACCGGATGTACCCGCATTCCTGCCATGAGGCCGACGATGATGAAGAACAGGAACGCGAGGTCGTTCTTGAAGTACGGCACATCCACGAGGCCGTGCACGAGGAGTGCTCCCATTGCCGCGATGAGCGTCGGGTGTAGCCAGTCGCCTTCATAGCGGCGCAGCCACAGCGCGTCACGGAAGAAGAGTGCAAGAATCCAGAGGAAGCCCATGGTTCCGATGATGCCGACTTCGCTCAGGAAGTTCATGAGGAGCGTGTGCGGGTATTGGAAGATCTCAATATGTGTCGCGAGGTGATACGGCGGGAGGAGGAGCGGGTATCCGGAAAGGCCGGCGCCGAAGACTGGATGGTCTTTGAGCAGTGCGGCGGATTCGCCCCAGACGATGGCGCGCACGGAACTGGAGGAGTCGCGCAGCCCGACGATGCCCGTGGCGTAGTCCATGAGTGGCTGCTGCGTGAGGACAAGTACGCATCCGAGGATGACGAGCGTGAGCGCAGCAACGCGCGTCTGTCGAAGGAGCAAGCCAAGCAACAGCAGGCCTGCCGCAAGGCCGATGAGCGCGCCTTCTGAGACCGCGAAGAGGATGCCGAGCGCGCCGATGCCTGCCGCGACGAGCGTCGTCGTGCCGAGGGCTGCGGCTCCGGCGGTGGCACGTTGGAACAACGAGAGCGCGCACCCTGTAAGGAGTACGACGATAGGGGCACCGAAGAGGCCGATGGCGTTTGGGTAGCCATAAAGACTCGTGGCGCGACGCGTTTCTGCGACAGCCCAGTACGGGTTGGGGATGCCGTCCCCGGTGAGTTTCTGGTAGATGGCAAGGATGCCTGCCACGACAAGCGCGGTCGCAAGCGCGCCGACGATCATGTTTCGGCGGCGCGGGCGGTCGATGATATCGACGAACAGGAAGAAGAAGAGGATCGGTTCTACGAAGTACGCACGCCAGATACCGGCGGCAGAGCGGAGGTCTGGAGCGACGGCGATACCGATCGTTGCGCCGAGCAGGAAGATCGCGAGCGCAGGGTGCCATGCACGTGTCGCCTCCCAGACTTTGCTTTTCGGCGCATCCATCACCAGCCAGACAACAAAGAGAATGCCGAACAGCACTTCAAGAAACGTCGTCGGGATACCGATGGAGAAGCGCAGGAGGTATGTAGGGAGCAGGGCGCAGAATGCCGCGAGCGCGAGCGGGCGGTCGAGGATGGCGACCGCGAGGAATGCGGTGGCCGCGAGCGCGAGGACTATGAGGAGTAAGGGGGTCATATCAGGAGACGACAGGCTTCTGCCGCAGGAACGAGAAGGTTTCCTTCGTTACGCCACCGACGAGGAAGAGGAGCGCGAGGTAGACGCCTGCACCGACGCCGACACGAAGGAGCACGTGCGTATCCGGAAGGAGCGCGACGATGATGGCCATGCCGACGCTCGCCGTGAGTGCACGGACGAAGGTGCGCATCGGGAGGCGGATACGCGTCGTGCCAAGCGTCATGATGCCGGAGGCGACAGCCATGAAGGCTTCAGAGAGCACGGTGATCCACGCTGCGGCGATGGCGCCGAACTTCGGGATGAGGACGAGATACAAGGTGAGGGCGATGGCGGCATCCGCGGCATACCACGGGAGCATGCGTTTTTGGAGGTCCAGCGCGACGACGGCATGGCCGAAGAGCGCGCTCCAGAATACCGCTGCGCCGCCGGCCATGAGGATGACCATGAACGTGCCAGCCGGAGCGAACTCCTCGCTTGCGACGAAGCGCATGAGGTCGGTTGCGACGGGGATCGAGCCGATAGCAAGCGGGAGCGCGAGCAGTGAGAGGAAGTCGAACGATCGACCGAGCTTGCGCGCGAAGTCCTCGCGGTTGCCAGACGTCCATGCCTTGGTGAGGATGGGGAGCGCGATACCCATGAAGACCATCGGAATCGTGGTGACGACGTCGAGAATCTTGTACGCCGCGCCGTAGAGACCGACCTCACTTTGCGTTCGCGTCAGGGAGAGGATGATGATGTCGCCCTTGAGGTAGACGAGGTTGAAAAGGATGGCGAGGCCGATCGGCCAGCTGATGGCGAATACACGTCGCCAGATCGCGCGGTCGAAGGCAAGGCGGATGCGGACATGTGCGCGAGCAAAGACGAAGCTCAGCGCGAACTGCACGATGTTGCTGGTGACGAGCGCGAGGATGATTGCAAGGAGGCCAAGTCCTGCCGCCGCCGCATAAGCGACGCCGCCCAAGAGTACTGCGCGCCCGATGACTTCCGCGAGCGCCGCGCGTTCGGCAGTAAGGTGTTTCTGGAAGATGCCGACAAGCACTTGCGAGAGCGTCATGCTCAGGAAGGAGAGCGAGGCGAGCGCGATGCCGATCTTGATGAGCGGGGAGTAGGGAAGCGTGAGCGCGACGAGCGGCGCGATACCGAAGAAGACGACACCGGCGACGAAGCGCATCGTGAAGACGTTCGAGGCGATAGAGGACTCGTCAGCGCCGTCTTCGGAAATCATGCGGACCATGGTCATGGTGAGACCGAAGTCCACGACGATGCCGAAGAACTGGAGGAAGGAGGTGATGGTGGTGAATGCGCCGAAGCCGTCCGTGGTGAGGTGGCGGGTCATGATGGCAAGCGTCAACAACCCGAAAACCGTACCGACAGCTTTGCCGGCGATGTGGAGGGCGGTGTTGCTTGCGACTGCGCGGGTGAGGGACATGCGTAAGGATGGGTGACCTTGTTCGTCAGATACTGTAGCAGGTTCCTCCCGAAAAAATAAGGCGGAATCGGTTGACGGAAGACCATTTTTCGGGTATACTTGAGACATCAAAGTTCGGGGTTTGGTCAGACAAAAACAAACGTCTCCTATGCCGCGACCTTCAATGTATCTTCTTCCTGTTTCCGTTCGACCGGCCGTACCGGCATCGGCGTTTGCTGGTGTCATAAGGGCGGTTTTTTTGCTGCTTGCCGTCTTTTTGACGGTGCTTGTACATGCGGTTCCGGCGCGTGCCGATGCCGCACAGCCGTATGCGACGGAGATTGCCAGTGTCTCATCCGCCTTCGTGACGATGGAGCCCGGCAGTGAGGCGACGTTTACTGTCACATTCAGGAATCTCGGTGATCGTACATGGATGTCTGATGGCCCGGGATTCATCTCTGTCTATACGTACGCTCCGAAGTACCGCATGAGCGCGTTCCGTCACGCATCATGGCATCGACAGGACCAGCCTGCGCGCATCTCTGAGGCTGTCGTGCCACCGGGTGCGACAGGAACGATCCGTATCACGTTGCGCGCACCGATGCAGCAAGGGCGATATGCGGAGACGTTCCATCTTGCTGCGGAGGATGTCGCGTGGATCCCTGGTGGGCAGTTCATCGTGAACATCGTGGTCGGGTCTCCTGGCACGACGTCGGTCGCGCCGGTTGTCGCACCTGCAGCCCCGGCACCGTCGCCGACGCCTGTCTCCGCCACCGCGCCGCGGTTCCGAGCCGAGCGTGTTGATATTTCTCCGCCTGCTGTGACGGTCGCTCCCGGAGGAAAAGCGGCGGTCAGCATCAGGTTCCGCAACACGGGGAGCGAGGTTTGGCGTGCGTCAGGCTCAGCGTTTGTCTCTGTGTATACATACGGACCGAAATACCGCTCAAGCGTTTTCCGTGACGCGGCGTGGCACGGTGCGACGCAGCCAGCGCGCATCTCCCCGCCGAACGTCGCGCCTGGCGAGATTGGCACCATCACGATTCCGCTCTCCGCACCGAGCGCGCCCGGAACGCATGCCGAGACGTTCTATCTTGCCGCAGAAGACACCACGTGGATTCCAGGAGGCCTCTTTACCGTACCAATCGCGGTGACTGCTACAGCCGCATCTTCACAGCCGACTACACCTACGTCGCCAGCTCCGTCAGATGGAACGATGACACCAATTCTATCATCGACCGCTTCCGGGTATCAGGCGACCATGTTGCTCGCGAGCGCGAAGAGCTTGGAGCTTTCAGAGGGAGCGTTGACGACGTTCCGCGTCGGCCTCAAGAACACGGGTGAGCATGCATGGACGGCTGTCGGGGCGCGACAAGTGAAGCTGTCTGCGGAGGACGGTAACGCGTTCTCGTTCCGTCATGCGTCATGGCCAGGCGCGAATGTCGCCGCATCGCTTCCTGCGCCAGAGGTGAAGCCTGGTCAGCTCGCATTCTTCGACGTGACGCTTGCGGCACCTTCCGGACAAGGGGAGTACTTCCCGCGGTTTGCGCTGACCGCCGGCTCCGAGCGCATCGAAGGCGGAACGGTCGAGATCCCGATTCGTGTCTTGCGCGGTGAGATTCCGGCGAGCGTGTCAGGCAACATCCCGAGTTTCGGCGGGCTTCCCGACCGATCCGGTCCACGCGGCCCGAATATCCGCGTCGGCCTCTTCGAGACGCGTCAGCCGATCACGTTCGTCGCCGACGGCACCTATACGTTGGTCGACGGCTCGACGCACACCGATGTCCGGCAGCTTTCCGGTATGACGACGGTCACCTTCGATTTCGGCAGTCGTACGTATCATGTGCGGAACGGTGGGTACTCTGGCACGTTCACGCACCACATCCATCTCCGCCCGGATGACCCAGAACGGACGATCTTCGAGATTCCGAGCTTCGAAAGCCGTGCCGCATGGGACTCGTCCGTGAACTTCAACCGCTTCCGCGGAGAGCTGGAGGTGTTCTATTCTCCGACGGCAGACGAGCTGTGGGTCATCGAGGAACTTCCGCTTGAAGACTATATGCGTGGTCTTGCGGAAACATCAAACGGGTCGCACTTCGAGTATCAGAAGACGCTCGTCACTGCGGCGCGTACGTTCGCGTACTTCGTGCAGCGGACCGGCGGCAAGCATCCGACCAAGCACTTCGACGTGGCGACTGACGCGGGAGACCAGGTGTACAAAGGCTATGTCTCCGAGCTTATCCGCCCGAATGTCGTCCGTGCCGTAGAGGAGACGCGTGGCATGATCGTGACGCTCGGCGCTGATGTCGTCGCAACGCCGTACTTTTCGCGCTCGGACGGACGCACGCGTGCGTTCACGGAAGTGTGGGGAGGCTCAACGCGTTCCTGGCTCGTCTCCGTCCCGACGCCGTACGATGTGGGCAAAACGCTGTGGGGCCACGGTGTCGGCATGTCCGCCTCTGATGCGCTCGCGCGTGCGGAAAACGGCGCGACATGGACCGATATCCTGAAGTACTACTATACTGGAACGGACATCACCCGACGGTACTGATATGCGCATCATCTTTCACACCGTGTTCGGCCGTTTCCTGGCCGCAAGCGTCATTGCTGCGGCCTTTTCTGCTCCGTTCGTAGTCAGTGCTACCGCTCCTGTTGATGGTGAAACGCGCTCGCCGCTCGCCGCGGTTTACGCCGTTCGTGGCGACCTCCAGCGATTCTTCGATGCCGAGACATGGCAACCGCTCGGTCTCCCGCAGACGGGCGATCTCGCCGACCTCGAAGACTGGGCGGCGCGGTACGGATACCGCGAGCATCCGGTGGAGCTGCGTCGGTATGCGCTCGCCGCGGTTTACGCCGTTCGTGGCGACCTCCAGCGATTCTTCGATGCCGAGACATGGCAACCGCTCGGTCTCCCGCAGACGGGCGATCTCGCCGACCTCGAAGACTGGGCGGCGCGGTACGGATACCGCGAGCATCTTGTGGAACTTTCCGGGTATGCACCGCAGACCGAGCATGTACTTGCGCCAGTGCCTGAGGCGGTTCCTGCACGACAGGTCGTACAAGCACCCGTACTTCCGCCGGCGCTCGTGCCGATTGATGGCGTTCCATACCCCGTTCTTCGCGCGGGCACCTCGTTCGACTTTTCTACCGTTACCGCATCGAAGATTCTCGTCATCGACCCGTTGTCGCGTCGCGTCATTCTGTCGAAGGATGCCGATGTTTCGCATCCGGCGGCGTCGCTCACGAAGCTCATGACCGCGTTCGTCGTGCTGGAGAACAAGGTGCCGTTCTCGCGCGTACACCAGATCATCGCGTCAGACGAAGTCGGGGGAGCGCGTCTCCGCGTTTCATCCGGCACTCCGCTCACTATCGAGCAGCTCTTCATGACGATGCTCGTTGGCTCCGCGAACAACACCGCGCTCGCGTTGTCGCGCTCGACCGGAGCTGGCACGGCAGCGTTCGTTGAGGAGATGAATGCGACGGCGGCGACACTCGGGCTGTCATCGACGCGCTTTGTCGATCCGAGTGGTATCGAGACGGGAAACGTCACGACCGCGCAGGATGCGGCGGCACTGCTCACCGCCGCGTTGGAAAAGCAGCCGATCCGCAAGGCAGCTTCGACGGCGCAGTACGCGTTCGTGGCGGAAGGGACGTCGCGCGACATCAAGAACACGAACGGTCTCCTTGTCGACCCAGATAACGGCCTTTATGTCCTTGGCGGAAAGACGGGGTACCTCATCGAGTCGAAGTGGAACCTTGCAGTGCAGATGCGCGGCATGAATGCCGCAACGCAGCCGCCGCTCATCGTGGTGACGTTGGGGTCCGTCTCGCAGCCGGACTCTTTCAAGGATTCGGAGCGTATCGCGCGATGGGTTTGGGCGAACGCGGCGTGGACGCACTAAGAGGCTGGACACCGTTCAGGAAAAGCGTATGCTGCCAAAGCCTCAGGTTGAAAGGAGGGCAGCATGGCCAAGGGAAGGCTCATAGCGATCGTCGGATGCATGTTCGCGGGGAAGACGGAGGAGTTGTTTCGTCGTCTCGTACGCGAACGGTACGCCAATCGGCACGTTGCCGTGTTCAAACATGCGAAGGACATCCGTTGTCCGTCCGACCGCATCGAGACGCATGACGGGAGGACGTTCCCAGCGAAGCCTATCGCGTCGGCGGCGGGCATCGCGAATGCCATGTTCTGCAGCGATGTCGTGAGCGAACGCTCGCCTGACGTCGTGGCGATCGACGAGGTCCAATTCTTCGAACCGGACATTCTCGATGCTATCGAGGTCATCCTGCGGCTTGGGAAGGACGTCATCGCGACTGGTCTTACCACGGACTTCCGTGGCAAGCCGTACAAACACGTCCCCGCGCTCATGGCTGTCGCGGACGAGGTCTGCGTCCTGACCGCGATCTGCATGCGGTGCGGCAAGGAAGCCAACCGCAGCCAGCTGCTCACTGAGCCTCCGACGGCCGGTCAAGACAAGGTCGGTGGTGCTGGCATGTACGAGGCTCGCTGCCGCGACTGCCACGAACCGCCAGCATGAAACGCGAAACCCGCCCCGGTAAGGGCGGGTCTTTTTTTGCGGTAGCGTCTCAGTCGACTCGCGAGAGTACCTCTCCTTGCTTCTTCCTGTCCTTCTCGACGAGCGCGAGCATGTTCTTTCGGATCTCTTCCGGGCGCCGTACCTGTTCGAAGACGAAGCGCTCGCGTTCGGCCGCCGTCTGGATGTACACGTTTCCGTAGCCGAAGATGAAGGCGAAGAACCCTTTCACTTCCGAGGTGACGTCCTGGATTTTGGAAAGGTCGAGCTCGGAGATGGTGCGCGAGAACAGTGACTTCTGTTCGATGTTGAGGATGCGATCATCGGTCACGATCCATGCATCGAGGTAGTAGTCGGCGAAGTTCACGAGGAAGAAGAGCCAGATCATGAGGTAGTACCCGCTTGCGAGAAGGATCAGCAAGGGCCCCATGACCGGACCGGCGAGCAGGCTTGGCAGTATCCGCGCGAGGACGAACCAGATGCCGGCAGGAAGCACGACGAGGACGACCTGCAGGAGGATGTCCATCACGAAGACGATGGGGTGCCGTCGGAGGAAGAACAGCACCCTTTCGTCGGGTTTGCGGTGGATGACGTCGTCGATCATAGGTCAAAGGGTACGTCGCTTTGCGCGAAGACGGTCGCGAAATTGATCGTCTGTTGCCAGTCCGCATCGCGGAGCGCAGACCACGTGAAGAAGAGGATGTACGCGGTTCCGGCAAGGTAGAGGAACACGGCGACGAAACTCACCTTGGTCGTTTCCGAGTATTTTACGAAGTGATACATCGTGAAGAGCGCGAGCACTGCGACAAATGCGGCGACAAGGAGGTACGGGATGACGATGGTCCAGAGCGGGAAAGCGATCATAGGATCGTCTGTTTTTCCGGATATGGTACGCCAAGGTGCTGGTACGCGTTCCGTGTGGCGACACGCCCGCGTGGCGTCTTGTCGAGGAAGCCGAGCTTCAGCAGGTAGGGTTCGTGGACGAGCTCGAGCGTATCGATTTCCTCGGATGTCGCGGCTGCGAGCGTTTGCAGGCCGACAGGGCCGCCGTGGAACTTGGTGATGATGGCGTCGAGCACGCGGCGGTCCGTGGCATCGAGGCCGTGATGGTCGATTTCCAACATGGCGAGCGCGGCTGCGGCGGCATCGCCGGTGATGACGCCGCCGTTCCGGACGTCGGCGTAGTCACGGACGCGCTTGAGGAGCCGGTTGGCGATACGCGGTGTCCCGCGGGAACGCTCGGCGACGAGACGGGCGGCATCGTCAGGGATGGAGGCGGAGAGGATCTCCGCGCTGCGACGCACGATGGTCATGAGCTCGTCCGGGGAGTAGAAATCGAGGTGGTAGGTCGCACCGAAACGGTCGCGGAGCGGAGACGAGATGAGCGAGAGCCGCGTGGTCGCGCCGATGAGCGTGAAGCGCGGGAGGTCGAGGCGCACGGTGCGCGCGGACGGTCCTTTGCCGAGCACGATATCGAGCGCGTAGTCCTCCATAGCCGGATAGAGCACCTCCTCGATGACCTTGTTCATGCGATGGATCTCGTCGACGAAGAGGATGTCGCCGGGACCGAGGTTCGTGAGGATGCTCGCGATGTCACCGACGCGCTCGAGTGCCGGACCGGAGGTAGTGCGTACGCGCACGCCCATCTCTTCGCCGATGATGTGCGCGAGGGAGGTCTTGCCGAGCCCCGGAGAGCCGTAGAGGAGCACATGCTCGACCGGTTCAGCGCGCTTCTTCGCGGCCTCAAGCAAGATGCCGAGGTTTTCTCGGATGACGGCCTGGCCGACAAACTCCGTAAGGCGCTTGGGGCGTAACGTCACGTCATACGCGGCTTCTGCCGGCTCGGCTTGGGGCTCAAGCAGAGCAGCAACGTTTTCGCCAAATTCACGATGGATGGAGTCCGTCATATGCAGGAAGTGTACCGTTTTCCCGGAAAACCGAGAAGTCGCGCAATGGACGCAAAAACCGCCCCTTTCGAGGACGGTTTTCGATGTGGTACCCGGAGCCGGGATCGAACCGGCATGACCTTTCGGCCGGGGGATTTTAAGTCCCCTGCGTCTACCATTCCGCCATCCGGGCCTACGGCTCGGCTTGTTGGATTGGGCGGGCTTTGGGCGCTACTGTCGTCCACCTCGTTCTGGCCTACAGGGAGTAGGCCTCACGGCTGCGGACGCCACTAGCGCTCCAAATCCCATCCCGTCCAACAAGCCTCCTAGACTCCGACGTCTTTCTTTCGTCGGACGCCATCCATCCGTTGCGACTGTAGCAGGGAATGAGCCCCTCCGCAACGCTCAGTTGCCGTCATGATAGCACGATGCCGGGGGAGTTCCCCGGCACAATGTCGGTCATTTCATGCAGCGCTGCAGCTCGTCCATGATCTGCTGCGGCGTGAGGTCGGATTTCACGAGGTAGCATGCGGCGCCGTGTTCCATGGCGGCGTCCACCTCGCTCCCTTGGTTCAGGATAGAGAGCATGATGACCGGGATGTCCTTTGTAGCATCGTCAGCCTTTAGTGCGACGAGCAGCTCCTGCCCGCCCATGTGCGGCATCATGATGTCGAGGAGGATGGCGTCAGGTCGTTCGGTCCGTGCCAGATGAAAGGCTTCTTTACCATCTTGGGAGACGATAATGTCGTAACCAGACGAGCGGAGCTTGGTGGCATAGATGTCGATGTACATCGGATCGTCGTCGACCATGAGGATATTCGGCCGTTTTGCGTTCTTGGAGGCGAGGTCATGCATAGGTAGTGGGTAACGGTTCTTTTCAGGTGAGTATAGCAGTTCATGCGTTGTCGAACACCCCTTGACGCTCAATGGTGCGTATGTTACGGTCGCGCGTTCGGGGACTATGGGCGGATTCCGCCTCTCCGGGCCGGTCTTTCCAATCGAATGAGGAATATCGTGCGAGGAGCGTCGTTATGACGAAGG
>CAZVED010000007.1:5884-36190 GCA_964626205.1 uncultured Gammaproteobacteria bacterium | reverse complement strand
AAGGGTTTGGCTGTTCGCCAATTAAAGCGGTACGCGAGCTGGGTTCAGAACGTCGCGAGACAGTTCGGTCTCCTATCCGCTATGGGCGCGGAAACTTGAGGATACGCTTCTCTAGTACGAGAGGACCGAGAAGCACGAACCTCCGGTGTACCAGTTGTCCTGCCAAGGGCATTGCTGGGTAGCCGCGTTCGGCGGGGATAAGCGCTGAAAGCATATAAGCGCGAAGCTCCATCCAAGATTAGGTTTCATAGATCCCAGGGAGTCTACCTGGTTGATAGGCGGCAGGTATAAGGCCAGCAATGGTTTTAGCCGAGCCGTACTAATAGATCGTTAGCAAACTCGAACCACTGCAGCACGAAGA
This sequence comes from uncultured Gammaproteobacteria bacterium, assembly GCA_964626205.1. Classification (GTDB taxonomy): domain Bacteria; phylum Patescibacteriota; class Patescibacteriia; order SG8-24; family SG8-24; genus CAZVED01. The sequence continues at coordinate 35,829 of CAZVED010000007.1, read as the reverse complement.
CGTGCTTACACGGGAAGCTCCCGTGGAGCGAATTTGATTGGATTCAACATGTGAAGTGGTTCTTTCAAGAACCTCCAAACTTGCGACTCCGCGGCCCGATTCTCGTGCCTGATATCCCCTCCGGGAATCGGGCACAGGTAAGAACGCAGAGTCCTGGTGACACTTCCGCGCCGGCCACACCCGTTCCCATCCCGAACACGGCAGTTAAGCGGCGCTGGGCTGATGATACTTGGACCCAACTCGGTCCTGGGAAAGTAAGTGGTCGCCGGGACCCTGCGTTTTTCGTTACCGTTGTTTTTTCATGACAATGGGTATAGGCTAGGTCGGTTCAGTGCTCTTTCGTAGCAGAAGGATCAGTTACAATGCGGAATGAAATGGACTTTCAACAGCGGAAAGCAGCCGGGCTTCTTGCGCAACAGTACAGCGCAGACGAGCTCCAGCGTCAGCTCACGCGTTCCGTTTTCCTGACGGCTCTCGGAAAAGTGCTTTTCTGGATGTCGATGTCGGGATTCCTCATCGTCTCCTTGCTCATGGCTGGCGACATCCTGTTCCTCGGATCGACGACAGAGAAGATCGTGACGTTTCTCCGCTTCGGTGGTGCGAGCGCGATCGCCTGCGCGCTCTTCTATCATGCATTCCTTGTGACGTCTCCTCGCACGATGGCTATTCTCACGGAAGCGTATCGCATCCGTGTGGCAGCCGAGCGTATGGACGCCGCGCTTACCCATCGTCGCAATCAATGACCCCGCCATTCGGCGGGTTTTTTCGTTGTATGCTGTGAGGATTGACAGGATGACGCTTCCGTGGTCTAGTGGAAACAGGCCTTTCACCGTACGGAGGTGCGCCATGCCGCTCGACCCTCTCATCATCGAAGAGATTCGCAAGCGTGAGCGGGAGAAGCGGGATCGTGAGCGCGCCCCGCAACCAACCATCGATCTTCCCTCGCCACGGCACGATCCCCGTCCTCCGAAGCCGAAGGACGGGGGAGACTCCGACCGCGGAGTCGTCATCATCGACATCACCGGCGACGACGAATGAGTCCTCGCCCTCAGCCCCACCCGTCGAACGGGTGGGGCCTTTCGTATCCTTGACAGGGGTGTCCGTATGGGGTACGGTGGTGCGTCGGGGACAGCCTGTCTTCGATGAACGAAAAGGAGCGTCAATGTCCTCTGCAACGGAAGTATCCAAGCGGTTCCCGTACCCGGAGAGCGTCATGTCCGACAACATCGTCCGTCGTGCCGCCGAGATCGTCGACATGTTCGATGGGTATCGGGATATGGTGGAAATGGCAACGGATCGCGCTCGACGTCGTCTGCGCCTCCTCGAGTTCGCTGGTCTCCTGACGGCGTTCTTCATCACCCCGATCGTGGTCTTCCTCGCTCTGTACGTCAACGCGACGAACGGCGCCCTGTTCACGCCGCTCGCGGCGGCGATGGCTGGCATCGGCGCGGTCGTGCTCGTCTACACCATCGTCCACGGGGCGTACCTGCGCGAGGCGCGTGAACGGCAGTATCTGGAGGTCCTCGCCTACGAGTACGCGCAGACGCAGTGCACGGACTACCTACGCGGACCCGCGGCCTCCATCAGATAAAGCTTTAAGACCTCTGCCTGAACGGGCCGGGGTCTTTTTTTGACGGTTTTGAACAGGGGCGTTAAGGTACTCGAACCAGGAGGGTTCGCATGAGCTGGATCCATCGGCTTTCTCGGACAGAGGTCGAAGAGGCGGGGGAGCTCGCTGACCGCGCATCGGCGGACGAGCTGGAGGCGCAAAGCATCAAGTACGGGAAGATCGACCATTGGTTTCGGTGGCGCATCGTTCCGTGCTCCATTCTTCCGGCGTACGTCGTCATCCTTCTCAGAGAAATGCGCGTTATCGCGACCGCTGAGACTTCGGCGTGGATGGCGCTGCTCGGCCTGGCATTCATGCTCTGCGTCGTTCTTACCGCTCGGGAGATCTGGTATCGCTGGTGTGTCATCGAGCTCGCGTTGCTCCTCCGTCGTAAGCGTGACGAACGAAACGCTGCTTAAGACCTCTTCGCTGAAGGGGTCTTTTTTGACGCTTTTCAGGCTTATTCATACCATCGTGCAGGAAAAAACCTGACAACATGCTAGACTATCCGCATATGGAAGTCCCACACCTGCTTCGTGAGCTCGGTTTCTCGGATAAGGAAATCAGAGTGTATCTGACACTGCTTTCGAGTGGTCCAACCTCCGTCCGGAAGCTCGCAAAAGATACGGATCTCAACCGGGGGACGACGTACGACATCCTCAAGTCCTTGCAGGAGCGCGGTGTCGCCGGTTTCTATCAGAAGCACAACAAGCAGTTCTTTGCTGCGGAAGACCCGCAGAAGCTCGTCGAGGTCATCGAGCAGAAGGAGCGGAGTGTTGTCGCGACGAAGCGACATATCGTACAGGTCCTTCCGGAGCTCCGATCGCTCTACGCGCACGGTGGAACGAAGCCGGTCGTGAAGTACTACGAAGGCGCCAAGGGCGTGAGCATCATCTTGCGCGACGTGCTCACGACGGTGCATTTGCAGACACCGAAGCTGTACCGCGCGTTTTCTTCCGTCGCGTTACGCGACTACTTGTACCGTGATTTCCCGACGTTCACCAAGGAGCGTATCGCCAAGGAAATCTCCGTGCGTGTCATCGCAATCGGCGAAGGAGGAGATAATCAGCCGTATGCCGAGCGGCGATGGCTGTCGCGTTCCGAAGGCGCGCCGACGTATACGATGATCTATGGCGCCAAGGTCGCGCACGTCACGCTCGATGAGAGCGAGTCCCCGCTCGGAATCCTTATCGAAGACGCCGGCGTCGCCGCAACGGAGCGTCTCATCTTCGACCACTTGTGGGCAACCTTACCTGAGCATGACGCGGTGCGGGAGCATGCCATTCTTCGGAAAGAATCTCACACAATATGAAATCAGTCGTCACCATCGGCGGAGGAACGGGCCAGTTCGGTCTGCTCTCCGGTCTCAAGAAGTACCCTGTCCGTCTCACGGCAATCGTTTCCATGATGGACGACGGTGGCTCCACAGGGAAGCTGCGTGACGAGCTCGGTGTGTTGCCGCCAGGCGACATCCGGCAATGCCTTGTTGCGCTTGCGGGCTCCGACGTCGTCATGCGCGAGCTGTTCAATTATCGGTTCGATTCCGGCGGGCTCAGCGGACACAGCTTCGGCAATATTTTCCTTTCCGCACTCGAGAAGATTACGGGATCCTTCGAAGAGGCGGTCCGTCTTGCGGGAATGGTGCTCAACATCAACGGGGAAGTGATTCCGGTCACGACGGCGAATGCCAGTCTTGTCTGCCAAGACGGCAACGAAAAGATCGTCGGGGAGCATGCGGTGAATACGGCAGCGCGCATCGACCATTCCACGCTCCGTCTCGAGCCCGAAGCATATGCGAACCCCAAGGCCGTCGCGGCAATCGAGACGGCGGACTGCATTGTCATCGGTCCGGGAAACCTCTACTGCAGCATCGTGCCAAACCTCCTCGTCCGTGGTATCAGCGAAGCCATCGGTCGTTCCGCTGCGAAGGTCGTCTATAACTGCAATCTCATGACCAAGGCCGGTCATACCGACGGGTACGCGGTTACGGATTTCATCGCGGCCATCGAGCGGCATATCGGGAAAGGCCGTGTGGATTTCGTCACGTATAATGTCGCTAAAGCGGACCGCGAGTTGCTTGCGAAATATGCGGAGGAAGGTGAGCTTCCGGTCACTCATGACGAACCCGCAACGGTTTGCGAGCCTCCTTGCATCGCGTTGCCGGCCGACCTCATCAGCAGGGGGCAGGTCGTGCAGAAGGCGCATGACGTCATCAGGCGTTCGCTTATCCGACATGACGCGGATCATCTTGCTGCGACCATCGTGCAGAATTGTCTCGGTGGCGTATGACGGTCGTTTTCGACCTCGACTATACGCTCTACGACACCGTGGCGCTCAGGGAGGATATCCTGGAGGAACTCGTCGCGTTCGGTTACGGTCGCGAGCAGGCCGAGGAAACGTTCACTGCCGCCCGTCGAGCGACTCCGAGCGGGACAGGATTTTACGTTCCTGAACTTCATGCGGCGCTGCTCACCTCCTTGCGGACCGACCTCGCAAGCGAGAAACGCATTACGGATCTCATCATCTCGCGCGCGGAGGGTGGCGCTCGGTTTCTGTATCCCGGCGTTCTCGACATGCTCATGCACCTGCGTCAACGCGGTCATCGCCTGACGCTCCTGACATTGGGGGATGACCGGTGGCAGCGTGCCAAGGCCGATGGCGCCGGTCTTTCCAGTATGTTCGACCGCATCGTCACGACGACAGACGACAAAGAGACGGTTCTTTTTTCGCTCAAAGGCGTAGACGCGCAGACGGTCGTCGTAAACGATAACGTTCCGGAAACGGTCCGTATGCGCACCTCCGTGCCGGATATGTACTACATCATCAAACGTGGCCCTAAGGGCATTCCGGATGAGTGCGACTTTCCGATTGCGGGTACCGCGGCTGACGTCGAGCGAATCATCCTTGCCTGATATGCGCACGGTCATCGACCTCCACCTGCATTCCAAGTATTCGCGAGCCTGTTCCGCGAACCTGACACTCCCGAATCTTGCGGCATGGGGATCCGCGAAAGGTATCGACGTCCTCGCGACGTCCGATTTTACGCACCCGGCATGGCTCAAGGATATCGAGGAGCAGCTCGTTCCGGCGGAGGATGGGTTATTCCGGCTCAAGCCGGGCTGCATGGAGCATGGCGAAGGGAGCTATGTCGCTGCACCAAAGGCTGCCGGACAGCGAGCGGTCCGCTTCGTTCTCGGTACTGAGCTTTCCTGCATCTACAAGAAGAACGGCCGCACGCGCCGCCTTCATCTTCTTGTCCTCATGCCGTCGATCGCGGCCGTGAAGTCGCTCATCGCGGAGCTCGAACAGCGCGGATGCAACCTCCGCTCGGACGGACGCCCCATACTCGGACTCGATGCGTATGACCTGCTGGAGATATGCCTTTCCATCGACGAGCGGTCCATGGTCATTCCCGCGCATGCATGGACGCCGTGGTATTCGGTATTCGGGTCCATGTCCGGCTTCGACTCGCTTGAGGAATGTTTTGGGGATCTCACGCCGCACATTCACGCCATCGAGACCGGCCTGTCATCGGACCCGGCGATGAATTGGCGCCTGTCGCAGCTCGATGGCGTCATGCTCATCTCCAATTCCGACGCGCACGGGCTGCGGAACCTTGCACGTGAGGCGAACGTCTTCGATCTTGACGTGCTGTCCTACGACGCGTTGACTGATGTCTTACGCAAGCGCCAGACTGATCGCTTCCTATCGACGATCGAGTTTTATCCGGAGGAAGGGAAGTATCATATCGATGGGCATCGCGCATGCGATTTTTTTTGCACGCCAGAGGAGACTGAGCGGCTGAAGGGTCTGTGCCCGCGTTGCGGAAAATCGCTCGTCCGCGGGGTCCTTGGACGCGTTCATGCGCTCGCCGATCGTCCGCCCGGCATAGTGCCGGAACCGCGCATCGCGTACCAATCCATCGTGCCGTTGGAGGAGGTCCTTGCGGATGTGCTCGGAAAAGGGAAGGCGTCGAAGGCGGTTTTCTCGACGTATAAGGACCTGTTGGAGAAAATTGGTCCGGAGTTTCACGTACTGCTGAATGCATCTGTCGCAGACATTGCCGCAGTTGCCGGTGCTCGCGTCGCAGAAGCAGTGGAGCTGATGCGCGCAGGACGTTGTCGTATTTCGCCGGGATACGATGGAGTATTCGGGACAGTAAAGATACTCGCGGAATAAGAAAGACCCAAGGCATATCGCCTCGGGTCTTTCCGACTCACGCAAAGTTATTTGCGCTTCGCCTTCTTAGCAGCCTTGCGCTTCGGGGCCTTCTTAGCAGCCTTGCGCTTCGGGGCCTTCTTCGCGACCTTGCGCTTCGGAGCGCGCTTCGCAGCCTTCTTCTTCATTGCCATAATTGCCACCTCCTTTCCGACCTTTGGGATCGTCATCAGCGCGACGACGAGCGTTACACTTCGCGACAATCCCGATTAAAGATATTTTTCCGCTCGTACCTTCAGTATAGTCGCATGTGGTCAGGGTCCGCAATGACATGCAAGCGAAACTGTGCATAACTTTTCCATCATGGTGCGCACATCGCGGCGACGAACGTGTCGACACGACAGGAAAAATGCACTATCGTGTACGGATATGGATGTCACGAAGAAGAAAATCCTCATCGTCGAAGACGAGCGGCCGCTCACGTCGTTGCTTGCGACGAAATTTTCTGCACTCGGTTACGAGGTGTTTGTCGCACATGATGGAGAAGAGGGGCGTACGATGGCGTTCGAGTCGAAGCCTGACGTCATCCTGCTCGACGTGCTCATGCCAAAATGTGACGGTGTCACGCTTTACGATGATTTGCGCAGGGATCCGTGGGGGAAGACCGTGAAGGTCGTTTTCTTCACGAACATAGGAGACACTGCGTCCGCGAAGCGTTTTGACGACGACCCGCACGCGTCCTTTATATTGAAGGCAGATGTACGTGTTGAGGAGCTCGTGGGTCTGGTCGTGCAGGAATTAGGGAAATAGAAGACGCCGACCCTTATAAGGTCGGCGTTCGTCATGGAGCCGGAGTCCGGCTTCCGATGGGTCGCATGGTTTTCACCATGCGTAACGTTGCCTTGGATCGCTCGGGATTTTTCCCAAGCAGAACCTCAGCACCTCGGCAGGAACAGTGACCCGCATCGGAACGCACGACCGATGGTCGCACGACTCGACGGAGTACTGTTTGTAGTAGTGACCCTCTGGGTCACGACTACTCCTGCGCGTCACGTGGAAGGATTTTCCCAGACAATAGACTTGAGTCGATTGGTCCAGGTAATCACTGTCCATCGTGAAGCATCGACCGTGCGTGAGCGATGGGTCGAGCCATCGGCCGTCCTTGCAGGACAGCTTGTTCCACTCCATGCGACATTCGGCGTCCGTGAGGACGTCGTTGTCGTGGTTGTAGACCATCTCATCGCGCCGGAGGTCGTCACAGAACGTCTTGAAGACGTTCTGTGACTCCGGCCGACACTCGCCGCGACACGGCATAAGCTCGACGCGATTCGCGTCGAGATATGCCATCGTCGCGCGCCTGACGGTGTAGGTCAGGTGACGGCCATTGGTGCAAAGGTGCACCACGGCCTCATCCATGCCCTGCATCTCGTCAAAGGTCGAGAGAGAGTAGATGGTCGCCTTCATGGTCACCTCCGAAAGTTGTTGTTGATGGAAGGAATCGCCCCTCCCACGAACCGCCGATCGTGTCGGCATCTCGTGGGAGTCCGGGAGCCGAAGCTCGGCTCCCGTAATCAGTTTTACGACATGATGGTCGGCTGGTTATTCGGTCTTTCATTGACCAGCATTCCCCTTACTTCCAGGTCGTCTCGCAACTCCTCGCTGCGCGCGTTTCCTGATGGTGGTCAGACGGGGAACCCACCATTGCGTGCCGTCACGTCGGTACCGTACCCTCGTTCTTGCGGTCGGTCGGTGCGGGGGCGCTCGCGGTCTTCTCGACCGGTCGCTTCCCAGCATCCAACTTCCCGCAGGCAGAGAGTCCGGTGCCAACGTTCTGGCCGCCGCGATCACGACGGATCAGCGTGGGCGTCTTCGCAGGGCTCGGTTTCTTGAACCGATCCGCGAAGGCGTTCCACTGCTGTCCGCGCGAGGCGCGACGGGCGCGGAAGGCCTCCTCCCGTTCGACGCTCTGCTGGAAGCGGTACACCTTGATCCCCGTCTTGCGGAGCAGGTGCCCATGCTTGCTGCAGATCGCGAACTTCGGGAAGTCCTCTAGCGCGACACGCTTGCCGCCGTTGGCCGTCTGCATGGCCTCAGAGCTCGGTAGCCACATGGCGTACGCGATGCCCGAGAAGCCACACTTCGGCGCGGTGCACTCGTAGATCTTTTCCATGATGACTCCTTGCGCCGCGAGGGCGACTTCGGTTGGTGAAGGAACATTCCTCCCACGAACCGCCGACAGTGTCGGCATCTCGTGGGAGAGGGGAACCGACGATTGTCGGTTCCCCAGAAGAAGTGCATCGGTCATTGTTCCGGGGTCGGAACGTTGACCTTGGGACACCGGATCGCTCCGGGCCCTCCTTTGGCGTTCGCTCGATGCCGCGGTTCTCTCTTGCTGGAGAGGATACCGGAACACCCTGCGACGCCTCGGGTTTTGATCCTGATGGATCGCTTTCGGGCTTTTCACCCTCCGACGCTAGGCTTGTGCGCGCCTTGCGACGTGTGTCTCTGGTTTTAGGGCTTCCAGGTGCCCAGACCTCCACCCCCGCGAACCCTGCGGTGATGGCCGACCTCCGACATTCCTCGTCCTTTCAGGACTTGCACATCGACCACCGGTCGATGTGTCGCGGGACATCCTGGCATACCAGAACGTTTTTCCTGCGAGAATTCACCAACCATGCGGTCGATGTGCCATCAGCGGTACATCGGGGCTTCGCTGGCCCGTCTGTAGAACGCTCCTTTGGCTTACACCCTTGCCATATGGCCGAGGGCATTTCGGGCAATCGCCCGCGACGCTCTTGCGATGGTTTTATCCTCGCTAGCGCCGCACTGGTTCGATAGGTCCAGCTCCTCCCACGAACCGCCGACAGAGTCAGCGATTCATGGGAGAGGTCCAGGGGACAAGCATCTCCCTGGACGAAGTTTTACGACGTGCCCACGTCGGATGTTGCTGTTGCCAGGTCATCACACCCCGGTCCTTATAGGCAGGCCCGGAACCCCTCACTTACGAAGGGCTTCCAGGTAGGCTTGGCGGCTGGTATACACCACGCCGTTCAGCACCCAGTATTGCTTGGTCATAGAAGACCTCCGCATACCGACGTTTGGCTGACCGTATGGTCCCGTACTCCCTGTGTCGACAGGGAGACGTTGATTCGGGACCATCCCGTTTCTGCAGCCGGATCCGTTTCCATGTAGATGGCTTCGGGTCCGGCTGCAGACCGGTGGATGCTCGTCGGTGCCGAGGGGGAGCGTCGGGTCCAGTGCGAGGTCCGGTCTCCCGATATGGTGGTTGGGAAGTTGGCCGTCGTGCTGGCTGCGCTCTCGCAGGGTTCCGATGAGCATCTTGGCTGCAGCTTTAGTGGGTTGGGAGGAGCGTCGATGTCGTTTCCGACTCTCGATGGCAGGACTATAGCATATCTTTCTAATTCTGTCAATAGTCTATGACAGACATGAAGAATGCATGCTGCCTTTTAGCCTATAAGTGAGCTTATTTATTGCAATATATCTTTAATAAATTGTCACAATACTGTGTCAACGTTTGCTAAAATGGCAAAAAAGAGCTATACTTCAAGCATATGTATGAAGCCGACCTCATCGCTGCCGGGCTCGAATCAGAGGAAGCCGCCGTATACTCCGCACTCATCGAGGGGGGCGGAATGCCTGCCAGCGCTCTTGCGAAGTCCGTCGGGAACATCAAACGGACGACCATCTATAAGGTGATCGCGAGTCTTATCGAGAAGGGGCTTGCTGAGCAGGTCGACAAGGACGGGGTCGCGGTATTTATTCCGAAGTCCCCAGAGATTCTCCACGATCGGTTGAAAGCGCAGGTTTCGGACCTAGAGGAGAAGCGTCAGCGCATCCAGTCCGCGCTCCCGGCGCTGAAGAGCAAATTCTTGCTGACCGTCGAGCGGCCGATTGTTTCTTATAAGGAGGGGATCGATGGTTTGAAGGAAATCTACGAGGACCATATCGTCACAGGGAAGTCTTTGCAGTTCATCCGATCCAATCAGGCTCGCGACTACGTTCATCATTTCGGGAAATGGTGGGGTCATTATCTGACAAGGCGAGCGAAGAAGAAGATACGGACGACGGCTATCACGCCGGACAGCCCAGAGGCGAATCATGACGTACGCTTGGATCGCGTTCGCAATGTTACGCGCCTCTGGGTCCGTCCCGAGGATTATGCTGCGCCGGTCGAAATCGACATCTACGGCGATAAGGTCGCCATCATCTCGTTCGGCAAGGAGATCTTCGGCATCGTCATCGAGAATGAGCATGTCGCACAGGCATTTAGGGACACCTTTGCGCTTGCAGAGAAGGGTGCTGGGACGATCGATGTCGGCCATAATCACGAGTGAGACAAGCTTTGAGCACGCAGGAGGCACCGTTGTACTATGGATGACCTTGAGGAGGCCTTGGAGGCAGGGTTGACAGTCGACCGTTAAAATGGTAAGCTCCCCCGTTCTTTTAAGGAGGTCTTTTTATGGAGGAGAGTGCCACGACGGTCCGGTTATCGGAGCGGCAGCAGCACCTTCAGCGGAAGGTGAAGGAGGGCAAGGAGTCATCCGGAAAGATCCGGTATGCCGTGGAGGTGGAGATTCCGCGCGTCGAAGCAGCATTCGCGCGTATCCAAGATGGTACGTACGGTCTTTGCATCGACTGCGGAGAATCCATCGAAGAGAAGCGTCTCGCGGCCATGCCGGAGATTCCGACGTGCCGCGGCTGCGCAACGTCGGAATCGGAGCTCATTCGGAAGGTGATCTCATGACACTTTCTCAGGAAGAATGCCAACGCATCCATGAGCACGTCGGAGTGCTCGACGCCGAAGCCAAAAAAGGTGCCAAGGTCCGCTCGGTACGTTTCGAGACGGAGGATGGCAAGGTCGTCTTCGTCCTCGCGAGCGGGAAAGAGTGGCAGCTGGACGGCAAGAAGTTCCTCTCCATCTACGCTCCTTTGCAGTAAAACACCCCGACGGTATCGTCGGGGTGTTTTTTCTATGCCGCACGTGACAGGTTTTCTTCGTCCCTCGGGTCGATAATCTTTATCTTTTCCGGAGGAACGCGCCCCCCTTTGACGGCGAAAACTCCCTCGAACAGCTTGTTCTCTCCAGTGAAGCGAGGTTCGATCTCGTCGGCGCCGAGTTCCAGCCGGAGAATGACGCGATCCTGCCCTTCTGGAAGCAGTGGTTCCCGCCCGATTGTTCCGACGATGAGCTTGACCCCTTTCTGGTATTCCGTTTCACGAGCCTCTAGGCCGTTCTTCAGGATGGATTCCAGGTGCTTCCTCTCCACCGTCACTTGCGGAGGCTGTGCCGCTTCAATGAGCTCGGCAAGAATATCTTTCGCCTCAGCGATCTCGTCGGCATCGACCGACGCGCCTTTGTCTCGTCTCGCTCGAGCCTCTTCGGCGTAGTCTTGGAGATGGCTAAGGGCGTCCTGTAGCCGCCTTTTCTCGTCATTCGCCCCCGTCTGTTCTTGGGAGGGGCTGGTGAAATCATGAGGTACGTAGCGTTCTTCCATAGGCTTCGTTCGGATAAAGAGTGTAGCTCCCATTCAGCATACGGATTTCCGATGATATTGACCATGTGTGAGTATCCTGCTACATTGACTCTCGTCCACGGGCCCTTAGCTCATTTGGTAGAGCACCGCCTTTGCAAGGCGGGGGCGGTCGGTTCGAGCCCGACAGGGTCCACCACAAAAACCCCTCATTCGAGGGGTTTTTGTTATACTTCGAACATGACCGACAATGCCGCAAAATTGAGCCGTATCCCCATCATCGAGTCCGTGGAACGAGTCCGGCTTACCGCGACGATGCGGAAGGGGCTCAGTGCCACAGCCCTCGCGCGGCTCTCTAAGAACGAACGGGTCGTTTTCGCATACCATATCCGGTACCGCTCTCAAGGGCATCTCGTGAACGGTTTCATTATCGAGCCGCGGAAAGGCGCTGGGAAGCTCCCGTGTATCGTTTGGAACCGTGGTGGCTCCGGCGACTTCGGGACGCTCGAGCCGTGGCATGCGTTCTCGCTCGATATCGCCGGATTCGCCCGCGCGGGGTACATCGTCCTCGCATCGCAGTACTCCGGTAACGGTGGCAGTGAGGGCAAGGATGAGCTCGGCGGTAGCGAGGTGCAGGACATCCTGACCCTATACGACATCATCAGGCGATACCGCCGCGCGGACCCGAAGCGTATCGGCGTGTATGGTTCGAGCAGGGGAGGCATGATGACCTTCCTTACGCTCGCACGCGTGGCGTGGGCGAAGGCGGCTGTCGTGCGTGCGCCCATGAGCGACGCGTTCCGTTTGCTCTCGTACCGCGGTGGCATGGAGTGGAAGCGGCACTACTCGACGTTTTTCAAGCCCTCCAAAGCGGCGCTCCTTCGCCGCTCGCCGGCGCTCTGGGTCCGCAAGCTTTCCAAGAAGGTGCCGATCCTCCTCCAGCACGGCACTGCTGACTGGCGTGTCCGAGCAGGGGACTCCATCGCGCTTGCGGAGAAGTTGTATGGAGCGAAGATTCCATTCCGTATGACGCTCTACGAAGGCGCGGACCATTGGCTCTCGGAGGTGCGCGTGGAGGCGTTCGACGAGGCTCTTGCTTGGTTCGACCGGTTCGTGAAACGCCGCGAAAAACTTCCAGACCTTACATTGCACGGATCGTAATCATTTATCGTCATTACCATGTTCTCCTCGTTCAAACGTGTGAATCCGGTCATCCTGACCTTGCTCATCTCCGACACTATCATGATGACCGGCTTCGGCATCATCGAGCCGTTCTTTGCCATCTTCTCGTCGCAGATTGAGGGAGGCTCCATTGCCGCAGCCGGTATCGCAAGCGCGATCTTCATGACCGTGAAGTCGTTGGTGCAGCTCCCGTTTTCCAAGATCGTTGATGCGACGGATCATCGTTTCTTTTCCCCACACAAGCATCGCGCAACTTCGTTTCTTTGGATGGGTATCGCGCTCATCGTCCTGACCCCGTTCCTGTATTACCTGAGTACGAATATCTGGCATGTCTATGCTATTCAGGCGGTCTACGGACTCGGAGCCGGCCTTGCATACCCGACATGGCTGAAGCTGTGGGAGCTGCATATCGACAAGGGACGGGAGAGCTTCGAGTGGACGCTCTACTCCACGACAGCGAGCTTGGCGACTGCCGTTTCGGCAGTCATCGGCGGATTCTTCATCGAATCCTTCGGATTCCAGACATCCTTCCTTTTCGTCGGACTCATTTCCATGCTTGGTGGCATGACCTTAATCATCCTGCATGATGATGCGCGACGCATCGCGATTCCCATCAAGAAATGAAAAGAAAAACGCGGCACTTATGCCGCGTTTTTGGTTCCCATGATTCGGCAGAGGCCGGTGCGATAGTCGGTCACCAGCTTCGGTCCGCAGGCACCGGAGCCGAGGAGGCTTACGAAGTAGGAGTCGTCGTCACGGAAGTGGGGGTCGAGGCGTTTGAGTTCGGCCTTGTCGTAGTCGACAGCCCAGATGCCTTGGAGTTCGCCCGGCTCGCAGAGTTCGAAGTGGATGGCGGAGCCGGGTGCGCGGCTCACGCAGGTCGGGCAGTAGACCTTCGCGACGACATCACCCTTGAACTCGGTGGCGAACTCGATGGTACGCTTGGCACAGGAACAGGTCTCGTGGATGAGCATATTAGGTGTGGTTACGTTGCTTGAGCTCGAGGATGTCGATGATGGAAAGGATGTCGCGAATCTCGCGGTAGACTTTCATGACTTGGGAAAAATCCGCAGTATGGCGCCCCAGACTGTCTAGTACGAAACGGTCGTTGGTGGTGGGGATAGAGATGTAGAGAGTGCGTTCGATGAAGGAGCATTGCAGTATCGGCGCCTTTTCCAGCAGGTTTGCCCTGCCGAACGGCCAGGGAGCAGGGGTATCCTTGGTCTCCTCCGCGAGCCGTAGGATGCGCTCCATGAAGTCCGGTGTGAGCAGGTAGCGTGCCTCGACCTGGTCCGTCGAACGCACTTCGAAGAGCTTTTCGAACACAGGGTCTTCCAGCGAGACGGTTTCCATATCGCCCGCTTTTGCATACACGCGCGCTTGCCCCACATCCCGTTTCACGACAGTCGTTCCATGGAATGACTTAGGGAAGGTAATGGAAACGAACAGTCCGCGGAAGACGACAGTGTCATGTTCTACCCCGTCCTTCACGAGGATTTGTGTGGCGGAAAGACGGACGCCTTTGTACGTTCCGAGGATTTCGTCCTTGACGACGAGTGTGCTGCCCACGGGGACAATCTTTGATGCCGTTATGGTGGATGCGTTGATGTGTGCCCGTCCGGTGTACGTGAAGTCGTTGCCGAAATACCGGACTACGCGAGGGAGTAGCTCGTCGCGATGCTTCTTCATGAAGGCGCGTTTCCCGACGGTGACCCAGGCAACGATACCGCCCCAAGTAAGGAACAGGAGGAGCATACCCAGTTCCACGTTTTTCGTTGCCAGCCAGAGGAAGGGTATGGGGGCCAGGATGGCGAGCAGGCAGCCGAGAGGTTTTTTCCATTGTGTTTTTGCGACGATAGTGCCGCGCTCTTTCTCCATTTCCAATAGCACTGGCCGGATCTCGCGTTCGTAGTACTCCACGAACCCCGCGTCTTCCTTCGACGTCGGTTCGATGTGAGGAGCGATGTCGTCGTCGCTCGTGAGGAAGTCCGGGGCGGAGCGCATAAGTGTCACTTCACCAAGTTCTTCGGCGTCTTTCCGGAGAGCACATCAATGATGGCCTGTGCCGCAAGGACGGCCATGTCTGCCCGTGCCTCGAATGTCGCGGAGGCGGTGTGGGGGGTGAGTACGACGTTGTCGAGCTTCGTGAGGCCGGGAGCAAGCTTCGGCTCGTCCTCGAACACGTCGAGCGCGGCTCCGGCGATGCGCTTGGCTTTGAGCGCCGCCACGAGCGCTTTTTCGTCAACGACCGGACCGCGCGAGGTGTTCACGAGGTAGGCAGTCTTACGCATCTTGCGAAGCGCCTTCGCATTGATGAGATGCCGCGTCGTCGGAAGCAGAGGGACATGGATGCTCACAAAATCGGACCCCGTGAGGATCTCATCGACGGTGGAGAAGACTGCACCAACCTTTTTCTCGAACGCCTCGTCGCGACGGATGTCGTAGTAGCGCACCTTCATACCCATGCCGAACGCGCACTTCTCGGCGAGCGAGCTGCCGATGCGTCCGAGACCAATGACACCGACGGTCTTTCCGGCGAACTGCGCTCCCATGAGAAGCATCGGTGCCCATGCTTTATACTTGCCGGCGCGAACGTACCGGTCCGCTTCTGGAATTCGTCGAGAGACGGCCATGAGCATTGCGAGCGCATGCTCCGCAACGGCTTCCGTGAGCGCTCCAGGCGTATTGGCGACGAGGATGCCACGCTCGGCGGCGGCTGTAAGATCGATGTTGTCGTAGCCGACGGCGTAGTTCGCGACGACTTTGAGTTGCGGGCCGGCAGCGTCCATGAGCTTCGCATCGATTTTCTCCGTAAGGAGCGGCAAGATGGCATGCACCCCTTTGATGCCCTTCAGGAGCTCTGTCCGCGTGATGCGACGGTCCTTGGGGAAGATACGGACATCCAGACGCTTGTCGGCCTTGAGGAGCTTGATGCCGGCATCAGGGATGCGGCGAGTAACGAAGACTTTGAGACGGTTGGTTGGCATAGGGGTCGTGGTCAGAGTGAGTCGTGGTCTTTCGTTGCTTGGACGCTTCCGATGCCGCGGAACAGGTCTTTCGTGCGGATACGGCGGAACGAGCCAATGAGCGGACGGATGAGGTTGAAGATGAGGATGCTCGCCATGAGTGTGATGCCGCCGAAGAGCATGAGCTCGCCGAGATTGAATTCCAGGAGGCGGCCAGTAAGGACGGCGCCACTCGACGGATCCGTGAGGTGTACCGTCGCCCCGGTAAGCGCACCGAGCTCGAGCGTTGCCGCTACTGCCGCGACGAGGAAGATGAACTGCTGGAAATTGATCTCGCGTTGAAGGTTCTCTTGGTACATGAGGTCCGTGATCTGGACCGTGGACTCGATGTAGTCTTCGAGCATGTGCCACAGTTCGTTCATGTAGGTCCATGCGGCGTCAACCTTTTCGAACCGGTATGCCTCGAGGCCACGCATGACCTCTTCCATGCCGAGGTCGTCGATTTCCCGCTTGCGTGCTGGGAGGTACGTGCGCATTTGGCCGAGTCGCGTTCGGCTGACCGTAAGGTCGCGCTTGAAGGCGACGAGGCGGTCGCGGATTTCGGGAAGATCGCGGATGCGGAGCGGCTCTTTGTTGTGAATGTCCGCAATGGACTCCCAGATGGTCCGGTGCAGGTCGAGATAGTGCCGCAACTTGTGCTCGCACTCACGGAAGAGGATGAGCGACCGGACGACGGAATTGGCGAGCTCCGCATGCCCGGCGTCATGCACGACGACGAGGACGTTATCGCCGAAGTGGACAGTCACACCGTCTTGTCGCGCGACAAAGTGTACGGCGTCATGCAGGTCGTGAACGAGCGTGGCGACCTCGGCATCCGTGGCGTCAGTCGCCACGATGATGATCGGGCGCTTACCGATGTGCGGGATGCGTTGGGAAAGGAGCGGGGAGCCGAGGCTGTAGAGGTAGGCGAGGGCAGGCGCGAGGCGATGTTCGTAGAACGCGCGCAGTTCCTGTACGGATGCGGCGACGTCGTTTCCGGCCGGATGCGAAAGGATGAGTAATCCGTCCTCATAGAACGCGACGTCGTTGCCAACGAGCATGGCGTGGACGAAGTCGAATCGTGCACCGTTGTAGGAGACATCTTCCGGTCCCAAGCCTGAACGCAGCGCCTTGAGTTTCTCCGCGTCGAGAGGGAGGTGCGACGCTCCGGTGCGGAGGAAGGTGTCGTATTCTTTAAGGTGGAGCTTCGTGCGCGGGAACCAGCTGCCGGTCGTGACGGACGTGATTACCATGTGCGTATGGTCAGTTTTTCAATAGAGGACGGAAGCGGGCAGGCCTTCATGATGCCCTTCTTTGCACCCATGTTGCCGACGACGCCGGCGGCATTGCAGGCTGCGACACCAAGCGCGTAGCGGAGATCGTCCTTCTTGAGGAGTCCTGCCACGAACCCGGAGCCGAATGCGTCGCCTGCGCCGGTTGTGTTCACGCGCTTCTTGGAAAGCGACGGGCAGTGATACCGTACGCCTTCGCCGAATGCGTAGGCGCCGTCCTTGCCGTCGGTCACGATGAGCGCCTTGCGTGGATGGTCGCCAAGGTGGCGGACAATGGCTTCAAGATCCTTCGGGTCGCGTCCGGCAAGTTCCGCGGCTTCTTCGCGGTTCAAGATGAGCACGTCGACCTTACGGATGAGCGGTGCGAGCGCACGGAAGCCTTTCGCGATTTCCTTGCCACCGGGGTTCCAGGCAATGTTGGTGCCGGTTTTTGCTGAGCGCACGACGAGCTTACGCATCATCGCGAGGTCTCCGCCGAGCGAGGAAACGTAGAACCACTTTGCGGAAAGCGATGAGACGGGAGTCTTGGCGGGGGAGAGTTTTCCCGAAGCGCCGCGATGCACGAGCACTGTACGCTCGCCGGAACCGGAGAGGATGATGATGGAGTATCCGGTCGGCACACCTTTCACGACCTGCAGATACCGAACGGAGATGCCTTGTTTGCGGAGCTGCTCCTTGATGATGCCGCCATTGTCGTCGTCGCCGATGGCGGTGACGACCGCTGTGCGGTATCCCATCATCGAGAACGTGAAGGCGGTATTCGTGGCGCCACCGCCGGTTTCCTGGATGAGCGCATCGAGCTCGATCTTGGCGCCTTGAGGCATGGAGGTCTCGAGGCCGTCCTTGCCGTGCGCTTTGTGAGTCTCGAAGCGCGAGCTCCGGACGAATACGTCGATGGTGGCTGAGCCGATGGTGATGACGTCGTGCATAAAAGAAGAGGGCGGAAGTCGTACTTCTGCCCTCTAGTCTAGCATTTTTACCTCTTTTTTGCCCGCCCAGAGCTCCCGAAAAGCCGCATCTTCTCCCGGACCACTTCCGTCATGAGCTGTGTGGAGAGCTTGAGAAGCTTGCGTGGGTCGATGGCCGTCTTGTCCGTCATGAGCGTCTCGCGAAGCCCGGCCGTGAAGGCGATGCGGAGGTCGGAGTCGATGTTGATCTTGCAGATGCCGGTCTTTACCGCCTTACGGATCTGCTCATCCGGAATGCCCTTTGCCCCGGCCATGCGTTTACAGTCCTTGTAGGTGGCGCAGTAGCGTTCCATGCGTTCCACGTACTTCGGGTCAACGCCGGATGCGCCGTGCAGCACAAGTGGCACCTTCACGGCCTTGTCGATGTTGTGAAGGCGCGCGATATCGAGTTTGATGCGACCCTTGAGTTTGGACTTGCGCGGGCCATGCGCCGTACCGACGGAGATGGCGAGCGCGTCGCAGCCTGTTTCGCGCACGAACTGCGCAGCTTCTTTCGGGTCCGTGAACGACGCTTCGCGTTCGGAGACGTTCACGAAGTCCTCCACGCCGCTGATGGCACCGATCTCCGCTTCCACGGAGGCGCCTGTCTTTTTTGCCCAAGCAACGACCTTCTTTGTGTTGGCGACGTTCTGCGCGTAGGGGAGCGTGGAGCCGTCGTACATGACGCTGGAGTAACCGGCGTCGAGCGCGGCTTTGACGACCTTGAGGTCCTTGCCATGGTCGAGGTGCACGACGACCGGTACGGGTGCCTTTGCGGCGACCGTCATCATGGCATGGAGGTAGTCCATACCCGCGTACTCGACGGCGCCCTCGCTCGTCTGAATGATAACGGGAGAGTTCTCCGCGACTGCCGCCGTAATGATTGCTTTTACGGCCTCGAGATTGTTCACGTTGAAAGCTCCGATGGCATAGCCGCGGCGTTGAGCATCGCGCAGGACGTGTTTGAGGGTGCGGAGCATAGGCGGTGGTTAGAATTCGGTCGGTTGCGCCGTGAATGTTTTCAGGCCTTTGAGCAGTTTTGCGCGCGTGAGCAGGCCTTCCTGCGGACCGATCTTCTGCACGACGGAGGAAGAGTTCATCGTGCCCCAGCGCATCGCTTCGGCGACGTCGTGACCGTAGTGGCGTGCGGCGACGAAGGCCGTGGCGAACGAGTCGCCGACGCCAGTGCGTTCGACGACCGGTGTGTCGTAGATGCCGAGATGGAGGTACTTGTCGCCGTCGTAGGCATAGGCACCATTCGGGCCGTCCGTGATGACTGCGATCTTGCAGCCCATGGCGCGCAGGTAGGTGAGGAGGTCCTTCATGTCCTTCACGTTCCCATCGATGATGCGCTGCGCTTCTTCCTTGTTGACGAAGACGACCTCAGAGGCGGCGATGAGCGGCTTGAGTTTCTCGGCTCCGAGTTTCAGTTGGAAGGTACCAGGCTGGAAGGCGAGCTTGGCTTTGTATTTCTTCACGTAGGAAAGAAGCGCGGAATGCATCTTTTCGGACCCTGCGGCGAGGGAGGTGTAGTAGACCCACTCGGCTTTTCCGAGGTCCTTCGGGAAGCGGTAGGTGCGCGGTTCGTGGTAGACGAGGATGGTGCGCTCGCCCTTGAAGTTGAGGACCGTGGAGTAATTGGATCCGCGCTTCTTGTCCGTGACGACGTGCTTCACGTTCACGTCTTCGTTCTTCCAGTTCTGCTTGATCATTTTGCCGACTTCGTCGTCGCCGATGATGCTCACCATGGCCGCGCGCATACCGAGACGGGAAGAACCGACCGCGTTGTTGGAGCCGTTGCCTGCGCCCGGAATCTTGGTGACTTTTTCGACCGGGATCTTGTCTGCGTACGTGAGACAGAGCTGGCAGTTCTCGGTGTTGATGTCGCAGGAAACGCTCGCTTCGTTGAGGTCCAAGAAGACGTCCAGGGTTGCGTCGCCGACAGAGACGATGTCGTACATGAGGAGCGGGGTTAGGAGAGTTTGCGATCTAATGCACGTCGCACGGCGTCTTTGATGGAGGAAACACCCATACCGAAATGCTCGATGAGTTCGTCGGCGGTTCCGGATTCACCGAAGCAATCCTGCATACCGACGTACTCCATAGGGACTGGATACTTTTGCGAGAGGATTTCTGCGACGCGGGAGCCCATACCGCCCTGTACTTGGTGCTCTTCCACGGTGACGACCGCGCCGCAAGTCTTGGCAGCCGCAACGACACCGGCTTCGTCCATGGGTTTGATGGTGTGGTTGTTGACGACCATGCAGTCGATGCCGTCCTTGGCGAGCTCTTCTGCCGCCTGCAACGCGTTGGCAACGAGAATGCCGCAGGCGACGATGGCGACGTCCGCACCTTTGCGGAACACCTGCGCCTTACCGATCTCGAATGGCGTCGCCTCGGTCGTGATGACCGGGGACTTTTCGCGACCGAAACGGAGGTACGCTGGACCGACAGCAGCTGCGACTGCGAGCGTGGCCTTCTTTGTTTGCGGTGCGTCGCAAGGGACGACGACCGTCATGTTCGGGATACAGCGCATGATGGCGATGTCTTCCACGGCCTGGTGCGTGGCACCGTCGGGGCCCACGGAGACGCCCGCGTGCGCACCGGCGATCTTTACGTTGGTGTCGTTGAGCGCCATGTTCGTACGGACCTGCTCCCACGAGCGTCCCGGGCAGAACATCGCGTAGGAAGCGATGAACGGCACCTTGCCCGCGAGCGCCATGCCGGCAGCCGCGGAGACGAGGAGTTGCTCGGCGATACCCATCTGCACGAAACGCTCAGGGAAGCGTTCCTTGAAGGGGAGCATGCGCGTCGATTCCGTGAGGTCGGCGCAGAGCGCGATGACGTCTGCGTCTTTTTCTCCTGCTTCCACGAGACCTTCGCCGAACCCATCGCGGGTCGGCACTTTGGCCGCTGCGGCGAGGTCTGCGATGAGATGCATGTCGTTGTTCAGCATAGTGGCGTGCGGGTCATTCGTGCTCGGAACGGATCTTGCCATCGAGTGTGCGGAGCTTGGCGAGCGCATCCTTGGCTTCGTCAGGTTTCGGTGGCTTGCCGTGCCAAGTGTAGTTGTTCTCCATGAAGTCGACGCCGCGACCGGGGATGGTGTTCGCGATGATGACGGTCGGCTTTTCGTGGATGGCCTTGGCGTGGTTGGTCGCTTCGATGACCGCGCGGATGTCGTTGCCGTCGATCTCGAGCACGTGCCAGCCGAAGGATTCGTACTTCGCCCGAAGCGAGTCGAGCGGCATGATGGTCTCCGTGGTTCCGTCAATCTGGATGTTGTTGCGGTCGACGATTGCCGTGAGGTTGTCGAGCCGGTACTTGTTTGCGAACATCACGGCTTCCCAGTGAAGCCCCTCATTATGCTCGCCGTCGGAGAGGATGCAGTACGTACGCCACTTCTTTCCGTCCAGTTGCGCGGCGTATGCCATGCCAGCAGCTTGTCCGAGACCTTCACCGAGCGGTCCGGAAGTGGTTTCGGAGCCGGGGAGCATCTTCCGCTCTGGGTGCCCTTGCAGGCGCGAGCCGAGCTTGCGGAGCGTTGAGAGCTCGGCTTTCGGGAAGTAGCCAGCGTGCGCCATTGTGACGTAGCGGACCGGGCAGATGTGGCCGCAGGAAAGGATGAGACGGTCGCGATCTTCCCATTCCGGGTTGGATGGTTCGTGGTGCAGCACGTGGAAATACAGCGCCGTGAAGACGTCCGCCATGCCGAGCGGACCGGCGGAGTGGCCGGAGCCGGCCTCGACGAGCATCGAGATGATGTCTTGGCGGATGGCCGTCGCCTTAAGTTCGAGCTCCTCTACCTTATCGTCGTGGATGTGGCTCATAAGGGTTCGTACGGTTTCAACTTCCGTAAGTATAGCATTTTTTGAGCTTATTTGAAAGAAGCGCCCGGAGGCGCTCCTTTGCTCATGCCGTGAATGTTTCGTAAGCGGCTCTCGGGTCTTCTGCGTCGGTCAGTGCTGAGCCGACGACGACCTCGTGCGCTCCGGCCGCACGGATGCTTGCGACGTTCACCTCGTTCACTCCGCCGTCCACGACGATGTGCGTTTCCGGACAGTTTTTGGCAATCATCGCGATGTGTTCCAGCGCTTCCGGTTTGAACGTCTGACCGCTCCATCCAGGCTCTACACCCATGACGAGCACACGTTGCAGCGCGCGAATCGTGGAGTTGAGTACAGAACAAGGTGTTCCCGGGTTGAGCGCAACACCGATCTTTCCGACATCACCGCCGGCTGCCGTGATGACGGCATGCGGGTCAGTCGTCGCTTCGATGTGGAACCAGATACGTTCGGCACCCGCATGCAGCCATTCGACGATGTGGCGTTCCGGATGATCGGTCATCAGGTGTACTTCGAACGGGAGTCCGGCAAGGATGTCCGGTACGAGTGCAGGGTCGGCCCAGCTCGTGTTGTCGACGAACGTGCCATCCATGACGTCAATTTGCACCATAACGCCGAGCGGACGGACGCGCTCAATCTTCGCGCGGAACGTTTCTTCGGAATGCGCGAGGATCGCGGGAATGACGACGTGACCTGCCTTATTTTCGCTCATAGGAGGCGATTTTCTTGAGGCGACGCACATGGCGCGCGGCACCCGAGAACGGCGTCGAGAGCCAGATCTTCACAAGCCGCAGCGCAAGCTTGGCGTCCTTGGTGATGGTTCGTCCGCCGAGTGCGAGTACGTTCGCGTCGTTGTCCTTGCGGGACATGCGCGCGGTGTAGGCGTCGTAGGCCGTGGCGCAGCGAGCGCCGCGGATCTTGTTGGCCGCGATACATTCGCCGATGCCGGAGCCGCCGAACACAATAGCGCGTGCTTTGTCGCGTACCGCGGCCTCTACTGCGGGAAGCACGAAATCCGGATAGTCGTCGTCTTTATCTTTTCCGTCGTACGCACCTGCGTCGACGACATGGTGTCCGAGCCGAACGAGCTCGGCCTTCACCGTGTTCTTGAGTTTCACGCCGGCATGGTCGGAGGCGAGATAGATGAGCATAGGCTCGTCACGGTGGCGTTTCCACCTTAAGAATTCCGATTCCAGTATAGCACATGGGCGCGATTCGAGCCTTGACGGTCACCGCAAGTGCTGATAGGTTTTTGTCGCAAAGATAGCGGTCTTTTCAGGGAGGTGAGGAATGTTCCTCGAACTCGTACGCCTTATCGGAGGAGGTATCGCCTCCATCGCCACGCTTGTCGTCATCAGCCTTTTGGCGGTCGAGTGCTGTAGTGAGGGTGCAATTAGCGACATGGTCAAGGAGGCGCTCAAGCGTCGCGCTGCCCGCAAGGAGGACGAAGCAGAGCATCGCCAGCAGCAGGAGGTCGCAGAGCAGCGCCATCGACACCGCATGGAGCTGCTGAAGCAGCTCGAACAACTCTCCGCACTTGAAGGTATTACCGACAAGGACAAAGGGTCGGAGTACGCCAAACTCCGCGACCGTCTCTTGGCCGAGCTTGATACGAGCCTCGAGGCCGCAGCTGCCGCCGATGCTTCCAGCGACGAGGGGCCGGAGGCGCCGACGCGAAAGAAGGCGCGTCGCTCGCGCAAGTCTGCAACATGAATGTCGAACGGTCGCTCTTGCGACCGTTTTTTCGTACCCCATGATGGTTGACATCTTCGCTTTTTTCGGCTACGGTCCGAAGGTTCCCTGAAGGAGGTGTCTTCATGGAGAGGAATACGATTTTTACCGTTTTTTTCCTGATGTTCATGCTCGGCTTGGTGAACGCTGCCATGGGCGGCCCGAGGTCACTGCCGTCGCTTCCGCCGCATGTCTCCGCCATGGTCCCGTGGGTCTGCGGCGGCGGTGCGCTCGTACTGCTCCTCGTACTGCTCGTCGATAGCGGCACTGCAAAACGACGCGAGGATCGGAAGGATGAGGAACGTCAGCATGCGGCATGGCAGAAGCGTGAAGCCATCCGTCTGCGCAAGAAGCAGCTTGCGGAAGACCCTGCCGCACCCCCGGAAACGTACGCAGAGCAAATCGAGCGCAAGAAACACGGCCTTTAAGGCGAATCCCCGAACCACACGTGTGGCTCGGGGATGTTTTTATTCCGGCTCTTGATTTCCCGCTTAAATAAGGCTACATTGCGGTATATGCCTCGATTCCACCTCCCGACCATCGAAGAAGAACAGCTGAAAGCGTGGGAAGAAAACGATGTCTTCCGCAAGGTTCTCGCAAAGGAATCTCCGAAAGGAAACTTTGTTTTTTTTGAAGGTCCTCCGACCGCCAACGGCAAGCCGGGCATTCATCACGTACTCACACGCGCGTTCAAGGATGTCATTCTGCGGTTCCGGACCATGCAGGGCTTCCATATAGATAGAAAGGCCGGATGGGACACGCACGGGCTTCCGGTCGAGCTGCAAGTTGAGAAGGAGCTCGGGTTCACGAAGAAGCAGGACATCGAGGACTACGGCGTTGCGGCGTTCAACCGCAAGTGCAAGGAGTCGGTATGGCAGTACCGCGACCTCTGGGAAAAGATGACCGCACGCACCGCGTTCTGGGTCGACTTGAACGATCCGTATGTCACCTACGAGAACGGCTACGTGGAGTCGGTGTGGTCCGTGCTCAAGACAATCGATGCGAATAACCGTCTCTACAAAGGATTCCGCATCACGCCGCATTGCCCGCGCTGCGTGACATCATTGTCGTCGCATGAACTTGCTCAGGGATACAAGGATACGGAGGATCCGTCGGTGTTCGTAAAGTTCGCGGTATTGGGAGAGGACAAGACGTTCTTCCTCGTTTGGACGACAACGCCTTGGACGCTGCCAGCGAACGTTGCGCTTGCGGTCGGTGCGGATGTGACGTATGCAGTCGTTCGTTTTTCGGAATCCGGCGAAACTTTCATCCTTGCGGAAGCCTTGCTCGGCAAGATCGACGGCGCGTACGAGGTCGTGGAGACGAAAAAGGGGAGCGAGCTCGTCGGTATGAGCTACGAGCCGCTTTATGCGACGCTGCCTGAGCAGGCGGATGGTTCGCAGGTGAACGCGTACAAGGTCCATGCGGCGGAGTTCGTTTCTACGGCGGACGGCACCGGTATCGTGCATATTGCTCCCGCGTACGGCGAAGATGATGCTGCGCTCGGTAAGAGCGCAAAGCTCCCGACGTTGCACACGGTCGACAACACCGCCATGGTGACGGCCGACGTGCCGGGCAAGGGTCGGTTTTTCAAGAAGGCCGACGAAGACATCCGTGCGGACCTCAAAGAGCGCGACTTACTTTATAAGGATGAGCGGTACAAGCACTCCTACCCATTCTGCTGGCGCTGCGGAACGCCGTTGCTCTACTACGCGAAGTCGTCGTGGTACATCCGCATGGAAGACATGCGCGCGAAGCTCGACGATATCAACCGCGAGGGCATTACCTGGACCCCGGAGCACATCAAGGAAGGTCGGTTCGGCGAGTGGCTGCGCGGTGTGAAGGACTGGGCGCTGTCGCGCGAGCGCTATTGGGGCACGCCGCTTCCAGTATGGACGTGCGAAGCGCAGGGCTGCGACGGCAAGACGGTCATCGGTTCGCTTGCCGAGCTCGAAGAGAAACGTTTGCCACGTAACACGTATTTCCTGCAGCGGCACGGTGAGGCCGAGACGAACGCGTCCGGTACTCTGAGTTCCTGGCCAGAGCCGGGCGAGTTCCACCTCACGGAAAAGGGCCGCGGCCAGGTCGCGGAGGCGGCAGTGCTGCTCAAGGATAAGAAGATCGACATGATTTTCGCGTCCGATCTTTTGCGCACCAAGGAGACCGCGGAGATCATCGCGAAGG
This sequence comes from uncultured Gammaproteobacteria bacterium, assembly GCA_964626205.1. Lineage (GTDB taxonomy): Bacteria > Patescibacteriota > Patescibacteriia > SG8-24 > SG8-24 > CAZVED01. Next base: position 10,384 of record CAZVED010000007.1, on the reverse strand, counting down.
GGCTCGGTGACATGTCGATCACTTTCGATAAACGCCTGCGTGAGATCGCCTTCGGCAGCTTCAATGGCGGTCCGGTGTCCGCGTATGAAGAAGCGCGTACCAAGCTTGATCGGCTCGCCGAAAAGGCCGATGGCGCGGAAGAGACGCTGAACGATGTGCGTCGCCGCATGAACGCTTTCATGAAGGAGCTCGAGGCGACGTATCACGGCAAGAACATCCTTATCGTGAGCCATGGCGATCCGCTCTGGATGCTACAGACGATGTATCGAGGTCTCTCCAAGGACGAGATTTTGAATTGGCCGCACTACAACCACACCGGACAGTTCATTGAGCTGCCGCTGTTCAAGAACGCGCCGTACGACGAGCTCGGCGAAGTGGATGTGCACCGCCCGTACATCGACGAGGTTCATGTCGCTTGCGACAAGTGCGGAGGCTCCATGGAGCGCGAAAAAGACGTCATCGATGTTTGGTTCGATTCGGGTGCCATGCCGTTGGCGCAGTGGCACTACCCGATGGAGAACGCTGCACGCGTGGAAGGGAAAGCTGCCACGAACTGGCCGGCAGACTTCATCGCTGAGGCTATCGACCAGACGCGCGGATGGTTCTACACGTTGCTCGCCGTTTCCGCGCTTACGGGACGTGAGGAACCACCGTACAAGAATGTCATCTGTCTCGGCCATGTGCTCGACGCCAAGGGGCAGAAGATGTCGAAGTCCAAAGGCAACGTCGTGGACCCGTGGCTCATGTTCGACAAGCATGGTGCTGATGCGATTCGGTTCTACTTCTTCACCGTGAACCAGCCGGGCGAGCCGAAGCGGTTTGATGAAAAGGGTGTGGAGGAGGTCACAAAGAAGGTGTTCCTCATTTTATGGAACGTGCTGACGTTCTGGCAGATGTTCAAGAGCGAGAGCGCGACGGACGTCATAAGCGTACCGACATCCAAGAATGTCCTCGACCGTTGGATTCTCGCCAAGCTTGCTGAGTTGTCGGCAAAAGTTACTAGCGGCCTCGAAACGTACGACGTCGTCGACTCGGGTCGCGCTATCGGCGAGTTCGTGAACGACCTCTCTACGTGGTACGTCCGCCGCAGCCGCGACCGTTTCAAGGATGCCGATGTTGCTGTTCGTAGTGAGGCCGTGGCAACGCTCGGATTCGTGTTGCATAAGCTCTCACTGCTCATGGCGCCGTACGTTCCGTTCCTTGCAGAGGCGCTCTATAAGGAAACGGGGGGAGTAGAGGAGTCCGTTCATCTTGCGGTATGGCCGTCGGAGGAGCTTGCGGCGTTCACGGATGCAGAGCTCGTGTCCAGCATGGATGTCGTTCGCAAGGCTGCGTCTGCAGGCTTGGAGCGCCGCGCTGCAGTCGGTATGCCGGTTCGTCAGGTGCTCGCCAAGGCGACGGTCACCGCGACCGTTCCGTTCGAAGATTGGATGCGTGCTATCGTCGCGGATGAGCTTAATGTGGACGTCGCTGAGACCGTGCTTACTAAGGATGGTACAATGACCATAGAGCTCGACACTGAGCTGACGCCTGACCTTCGTAAGCGTGGTGCTGTCCGTGAGCTCACCCGTACCATCAACGACCTCCGCAAGCAGGCAGGTCTCACTCCCGCCGATCGCGTCATCGTGACGTACATGACTGAGAGCGCGTTCTGGAACGAGGTCTTTGCCGAGCATGGCGCAGTGCTGGCTGCCGATGTCCGCGCTGATGGAATGGAAGCGGGTACGGTGGGAGAGGGAGGTGCCGAGGTCGAGAATGCGGATGGGAAGGTTTCTGTCGCGGTTCGCAGAGTTTAAGACGGGATTGCTTCGGGGTCGAGTACGACCCACTCGCAATGACACAACACAGTGTGTCGTTGCGAGGGCTTTAGCCCGAAGCAACCCCGAGCATGAATGAGCATTCTGAGAGCACAAGCCTATGATCATCTCCATCAGTGGAACAGTCACCCACAAAGCCAAGAACTTCGTCGTCATTGAGGCGAGTGGTTTGGGGTATCAGGTCTTCGTGAACGCCGCGACGCTCGGCAAGCTCACGACCGGCACGAACATCCGTCTCTGGGCATACGAACACATTCGCGAGGATGCGCGCGACTTGTACGGTTTCATGAGCGAGGCTGAGCACCGTCTATTCCTCGCGCTCGTCGGCATCTCCGGCGTCGGACCCAAGATGGGTCTTGGCATCCTTACGCTCGGTGACGCTGCAGATATCGAGCGCATGATCGACCGTGGCGATATCGCGGCCATCAGCAGCATCTCCGGCGTCGGCAAGAAGACTGCGCAGAAGATCGTCCTCGAGCTGAAGGGGAAGCTCGTCGATGCGGACGGTGGTTCCGAAGAGGACGACGTCCTCACGGCGCTCATCGGTCTTGGGTATGCCAAGGAGCAGGCACGTGAAGTGCTCTCGCGACAGACCGCGACTGCCGCCGCGACGGCAGAAGACCGCCTGCGCGTGGCGCTCCGTGAACTTGGTCGCTAGTACCCGCTGATATGCAGCTCGTTGCCGCCACGAACGAGAATGACTGGGATGCGTTTGTCATCGAGAATGGCGGCGGGTTTTTGCAATCGTGGGGATGGGCGACGTTTCAGGAGGCGTTGGGCCGTAGGGTATGGCGGTACGCAATGGAAACACCCTCTGCGGCCGATGCATCTGTACTTGAAACGACCGCGCAATTTTCGCTCGTCGATCATCCGCTGCGTTTCGGATTCCGGTATCTGTACGTGCCGTGGGGTCCGGTACTCGGGCGCGGCACATTCAACACCGACGCCATGACAGTCTCGCAGGAGCGTCTTGAGACGGTAACGGTGGCGCTGCGTAAGGCTGCGCGTCGGGACGGTGCCGTCTTCGTCCGTTCCGATTTCCCATATCTCCGTGAGGGGGGCTTGGTTTCGGCGGGGAGTCTTGCGTCTCTTGGTTTCGAGCAGGTGAACGCCGTTCAGCCGGCAGACTCCGTCGTTATCGACCTTTTACGAAGCGAAGAGGAGTTGCTTGCCGGAATGCACCAGAAGACCCGCTATAACATCAAGGTCGCAGAGCGGCACGGTGTCACCATCCGTGAGACTGATGGGACGGACCCGAAGGCGCTTGCGGAGGACATGGCACGCTTTTGGGCGATGCTCGGTGAAACATCCGAACGGGATCGTTTCCACACGCATCCGGAACGGTACTATCGTACGATGCTCTCCATGCTGTCCTCGAAGGAAGGTCGCGGTTGCAGGGTCTTCCTGCGCTTCGCGGAGCGCGACGGCAAGGCGCTGGCTGCTGGGCTCTTCGCTGCGTTCGGGAGCCGAGTCACGTACCTGCATGGCGCGTCGCTTTCCTCTGAGCGGAAATACATGGCGCCGTTTGCCCTACATTGGCAGGTCATCCGCGAAGCGAAGGCGATGGGTATGGCCCGCTATGACCTTTGGGGTGTCGCTCCGGACGATTCCCCGGATCATGACTGGGCCGGCATCACCAGATTCAAGCAGGGGTTCGGCGGGAATCGCGTCGGCTATCTCGGGACTTGGGAGTTGCCGAATCAGACGTTCTGGTATACTCTGTACCGCTGGGCGAGAGAGTTCCTGAGATGAAGGTTCGGGAGTCCGATAAGATAAAGACCGCTCCACAATGCACCCGTAGTTCAACGGATAGAATGCGAGCCTCCGAAGCCCGAGATCCAAGTTCGATTCTTGGCGGGTGCACCACGAAAACGCCGCACGGCATGTGCGGCTTTTTCGTTTGCAGCCTGGCGCGTAGTCTTGACGAATCAGCCGTGCCGACCTAGGATGAATCGTTCAACGTCCTTTCTAGGAAACAATCGGAAGGAGAAGGTAGCATGCCGCAGTCCACCAAGCGCAGCGACCTCGGATTCTTGCTCGTGGCGGTCCTTGCGACCGTCGTACTCGCTCAGGTGCCGTACGGCCGATATGTCGTATATCCGTTCAGCATGCTCGCGGTCTGGTTCCATGAAATGGGGCACGGCATCGCGTCCATGCTGCTCGGTGGCACGTTCGTCTCCATCGACATCACGTTCGCGCTCGGCGGCGTCGCCACGCACCGTACCCAGGAAGGCATTGCGCAGGGGCTCGTCGCGTTGGGTGGCCTCCTCGGCCCGTCCATCGCAGGCTCCATCCTCATCTTTCTCGGGAGGTACCGGAGAATCACCGCGCCGACGCTGCATCTGCTGGGCGGCGTCATGATCGCCTCGATGCTGCTTCTCGGGCGCATGTCACCCGGCATGTGGTGCATTGCGGCGTTCGGTACGGCAATCATCATTGCGACGAGACTGATGGGAGAGACGGGGCGACACCTGTTCCTGCATCTTCTCGGCGTCCAGACCTGCATGGGCGTGTTCAGTCAGATCGACTACCTATTCATGCGGTCCGCGCACGTCGGCGGTAAGGTCATGCATAGCGATGTCACGGTCGTCGCGGAGTATCTCGGGCTGCCGGTGCCGTTCTGGAGCTATGCGTTGTCGGCGCTCACCGTCGGCATACTCGCGTGGAGCCTGTACATGGCGTA
>CAZVED010000007.1:0-5784 GCA_964626205.1 uncultured Gammaproteobacteria bacterium | reverse complement strand
CCTGCACGCGCCCTTTTCCTGCAGCGTAGGCATCGCCTTCAAGGCCGGTCGTGAGCGGCGGCTCCGAGAGAAGGATTGTCGCCCCCGTAACGCGGTCCGTGGCTTCGAAGATGACGGCGTCGACTAAGGTGGGAATCTTGCCGACTTGCTCGTTCTCCGGCGTCATCGTCACCATGAAGGAGATGTCGAGCGACGTGATGGTGACAGGTAGCCAGTTGAGGTTCCAGAGCATCTTGCCGGCCGCGGCGTCGAAACGGAGGTCTCCCGCATCCACGTCGGACGCGCCCGTCCAGAGGACGTTGGGCGGCAGCTTCGCGGAGATACGGAGGTCGGCGAGATCGTGGAAGGCATTGGTTACCCGCCAGGTCACGCGGTACGTTGTTGGCTCTCCGGCAACGGGGGGCAGTGGACCGCTTCCGATGGGCTGCTCGTCGTCGTTGTAGTAGCGCGCGGAGGCGGCGAGTTTCGTGTCGCTGTTGATGCGCGTTTCGATAGGTGCGGTTTTCGTGATACGCCCCGCGGCCTCGCCGTCGATGGTGCCGATCCGTGTTTCTACTGATGCGTGGACACGATAGTCGGCGTCCGTGATGCCGGAGAGCGGTGCGGAGAGGAGGGGAATCTCCACGTTTATCGTGCCGTCATCGTCCGGTCCGATGCGTTGCAATTGTTCAATCTGCCGCCCAGTCCAGGTGATACGGTTTCCGTCGCGCGCGCCGCCTTTGGTGTCAGCCACTTCGTTCCAGAGGAGTATGCGTGTGTCTTGCGGTTCGGTTGCGAAGACGAGGGAGACTTCCACATCACCGAGGGAGACGCTGCCGGTGTTGCGGTAGCCGATGGTGAAACGGAGCTTGTCACCGAAGTTCGCGGCCTGCGCACCGTCCTTGCCGTTCAGGATGAGCGTTGTCACGAGGTCGCCTTCGAGTACGTCCGCGGTTGCTGTCACCGCGTGCTGGAGCAGGAACGTTTCTTCGGCATCGAGGAAGCCGATTTCTGCGGGCAGTTCGATGCGTCCTTTGGCGTCCGATGCGAAGGAGCCGCGAAGTTCCACTGTACCTTCTTCGCCGGGACCGATGGTCGGGATGCGCCAGACGGGTTCGGATGACTCGGTGATGAACGTCTGCGGGAATGCCGCACGGACCATGACCTCGGTGAAGGTGCTGTCTGAGACGTTGCGGTAGGTGAGCGCGAAGGTCACCTCGTCGCCAGGAAGGACTTTTTGCGGACCGTTGATGGCGAGTTCGAGCACGGATCCGGTGACTGTGACGACATCGGTCTGCACCTTCTGGAACTCCGAATTGAAATCGGCAGGACGGTAGGTGAGGATGGCCTGGAGGTCGAGTTCTTTGTCGATCGGTGCGATGAATGTTCCGGAGAGTTCCACAGACCCTTCTTTACCGGCGCTCACCGAACCGATGCGCCAGACGTCGCCGTCGCGTGACGGTGAGGTGTCGGAAAGGATGAACTCCTTCGGTAGACGGACGCTGAGCGTCGCGGTGCCGAGCGGGACGTCTTCGCCGTTGCGGTAACGGACGAGGTAGGTCACATTTTCTCCACCCTTCACTTCGCGTGGCCCTTCGATGACAACTTCGACTCCTTCGCCGGAGAACGCTTTTCCCGAAGGTGAGAAGAAGAAGAATCCTGCCCAAGATACGACGGAGAGGAAAGCGAAGAATGCGACGAGCGCGACGAGGATCTTTTTGCCGAACGAGACATCCGAGCGGTCGAGCCGTGTCATGTCGACGGCACCCGGGTCTTCCTCGCCGTAGATGGCGTCGAGCTCCTTCGTCAGCTTCTCCTTTTCCTGCTCGTCCGCGATATCGGCGAGGGTTTTCTTCGGTTGCTTGTCATCAGTCATGGTCGTCGAGGGTCAGCGGGTCTGAAGGATCGTCGCGGAGAAACGGTCACCATCCAAGGTCTCGGAGAGTGTCAGGCGGCCACGGTCGTCTTCGGTGCGGGAGTGCGATTGCCAGACTGGGTAGTAGCCGCGCGGTCCGGCGATGTGGGACGTGAACGCCGCGGGATTCGCTCCGGACTGCTTCTGCACGGTGAGGGAATACGTGAGCGTCGCGCCGCCGCCGGAGACGAACCGGTCGTAGAAGCGGCGGAGCCCCGTATCGGCAGGCGCGGTGACCGCGACGGTTCCGGCCGGGAGACGGTAGGTGAGCGTGACGACGCTTTCTTCGCCGGGGTCGGTCATGACCCAGTTACCGAACACGGTCTTGCCGAGGTCCTCGTACGTTTCGGTCCCGGAGGCGCGATCGATGCGCATGGCCGCTTCCTGTGCGGCGAACGTTTCGTCCGGCAGGTAGTTCTCATCCGGAAGCTTGATGAGCTTCGGGTCCGGAGCGCTGAACCCGCTCGCTTCGATGAGCGTGGAGCCTTTCGGAGCGTAGACGCGGAGGTAGTCGACGTTACGGACGCCGGAGAACGGCTCGCCTTTGATACCGTCATGCGCGCGGCGGATGACGAGCGTCACAATCGCACTCCCGTCCGCGAGGACCTTCGCCTCATGCTCGACCGATTCCCGCATGACCTTGTCCGTCTTTTGGCCGGCGATGTTCGTGTGGACGATCGCGAGATAGTCGCCGGGCGCGTCACGGAATTCGCCGGTCCAACCGAGCGCTGATGCGCGTGCCTGCGTGTCCGCATCGCGGAGCCAGACCTGCACGTCTTTGCCAGTAACCGACGTGCGGAACACATCCGCGACAGCGAGCATGGTAGCAGCATCCGCGCCCATGACACGTTCGATGACCTTCGGTGTGAGATCAGAGAGGAAGCGCTTCGGCGTGTTTTCTTCCTTGTCGTAGTTGAGTTCGACCTCCGTCTGCGTTTCGATGTAGAAATTGTCTGCATCGACGGTGATGCCGTACTCCGGCATCTCGACCGGACCGATGGCGCCGAGGATGCGCTCCATGACCGAGGCATTTATCGCGATGACGCCGTCCGTCGTCGGGCCACCGGACTTTTCGTAGAACCAGGTGAGCCGTTGCGCCGAGGTAGGGAAGTCGGGCGACCAGTTGCCGTCCTGGAATTGCCAGTGCGGGTTGATGAGATGCATGGGGCGCGGCGCGATAACGTGCTCACGCAGAGAACCCTTGAGGTCGTAGGAGCCGCCGCCGGGTACGTCGAGGTTCATGACTTCACCGCTCTCGACGTCGACGAGCGCAAAACTGCCGATGAAGCCGCCGGTAGGGCGCAGCTCGCGGTCGTTCTGGAACACGACGAGGTAGCGCATCTTGCGGTCAGCGCCGAGCATTGCTTCGACGAGTTCCGCCGCGACGACCGTTTCACGCATCTTCGCGAGGAGTGCCGGGAGCTCTGCCTTCGCGGTTCCGGCGATCTCGCCGTAGCCTTCAGGAAGCGCGGACGGGGAGACCTGTTCGAGCGCGGCTGCGGCGCGCGCGAAGTGCGGAATGGCGGAGTCCAGGTGTTCGCGGAGGATGCGGACCTTTTCCGCTGGTGTACGATCGCTTCCGATGGCCTCCATGCCGCGTGTCATGACCGCGCCACCGAGCGCGACTTCGCGTCCCACGATGAGCATCGGTCGTGCGGCGGAGACAGGGTGGTCTGTGGGGAGATATGCCGCTGCGGAGGTGACGACCGTACCGAGCATGCCGAGACGCTCCTTGGCATCGAGGAAGCTTGCTGCCGCCGCGGAGAACGCCGTGTTCGCGCCAGTGAAGTCCATCGTCCTTCCGGCATCGAAGGCTGCCTGGAGGTGGCGTGCACCCTCCATGCCGCTACCGACAACCGCGTCCTTATTTTGCAGGAGGCCCGCGAACGAGCTATATGCGCCGAACGGAAGCACGAAGACGGATGCGGCCATCGCGAAACCGACGAGCGGTCGGCGCCAGCCGAGCTTCGGACGGAAGGGGACGAGATGCTCCGTTGCACGGATGGGAGCAGGAGATGGTTCTGGTTTCGGTGCAGGAATGCCCGCTGGTACGACCGCGTGATGCGTGCCAAACGATGGTGCCGCATGGAGCGACGATGTGTTTGCGCGGGAGGAGAGCAGGCGGAAAGGAAGCGTTACGAGGTGGATGATCAGGAGGCCGGTCATGTGCACGACCGAAAAAATCGTCAGGTCGGCGAGCGGGTGTTCGTTGAAGAAACGGGAGACCGTGATGGCGATGGCGTGCCCGAGATGGCGGGCGGACGCAGGCGGAAAATCCTTCCAACCGGTCGGGTTCGCGGAAAGGGAGCGGGCGCGGATATCGCGAAGGTGGATACGCTCATCGAGCATGCGTCGCAACCAGCCGTACTGCCGTGCCTTTTCACGTCGCTCGGCTAGACGGAAGGCCGTAGCCTGTTCTTCCTCGCGCGTCCTCCAGCTGAGGTCGACGAGGTACGGCGACGCGTCGTAGCAGACCTTCTTTTGCACGTCCGTCCGCAGCAGGTGCGCGTCGAATTCCGCGACGTGGTCGCGGGTATCGGCGTGTGCGTTCGGATGTGCGTCGTGTCGGATCATGCGTAGTGGTCGAGGGTGGTCTTTGCGGTTGTCGTCCAGTCGTAGCGGCGGCAGCGGTCAGCGCCTTTCCGTCGGAGCTCTTCTCGGAGCGCGTCATCGGTGGCGATGGCGCTCATCGCGCGGGTCATGTCGGCGACATCCATCGGGTCGAAGTAGCGAGCGGCGTCGCCGAGGACTTCCGGAAGGCAGGTGGCGTCGCTCGAGGCGACCGGGATGCCACGACACATGGCTTCGAGCGGCGGAAGGCCGAAGCCTTCGTAGAGCGAGGGAAAGACGTACGCCGTGGCGTTGTCGTAGAGCGTCCCGAGTTCGTCATCCGTCACTGTCCCGAGGAAACGTACTCCGCTATCACGTCCGGTCGCGCGTGCCTCGTCTTGCAGACGCTGGTGGAAGTGGTCGCCGCCTCCGACGATAGCGAGATGGAAGTCCGGATGATGTTCGCGGAATCCAGCGAAGGCTTCGAGGAGACGATCGAGGTTCTTGTGCGGGTACGCGTTGCCGACGTAGAGCAGGTACGGAGTCGGGGTCATCGACGGTGTGCCTGCGGCAGGGGAGCGGAAGGCGGTGCCGTAGGCCGGGTAGGTGACGACCGGAGGCTTTTGTTTCATGAACGGGAACGTTGCAATGATCTCGTTCTTGGTGTGCTCCGAGACCGTGAAGACGGTCTTGGCGCGGCGGAGCGCGATTGCGATGACCGCGCGGTAGAGCAGGAATTTGATTTTGAAAGTGAACGGCCCGAGCGTCGTGGCGCGCGTGGTCGGGAAGTGCAGCAGGATGAGGTCATGGACCGTCATCACGAAGCGCTTCGGGTAGAGGACTGGCACGTTGAAATGCGGGAAGTGCACGAGGTCCAATCGTTCCCTGAGCAGGATGAACGGGAACACGATCTGTTCGCGGATGCCGTACCACGGGATGTCCGCGAGGACCTTTTTCACATTCGGATGCGTCGGTTCGTAGTCGTCCCAATTCTCGCGCCGGAGGAAGACGACGTACTCGTTCTTCCGGTCGATCTTTTCGAGGTGGGTGACGAGTTCGCTGGTGTAGCGACCGAGCCCTTTCCCGAGTTTTCCGTAGAACCGGGCGTCGATGCCGATACGCATATATTCTGCTCACCTGTCACGGTAAAAATAAGCTCAGCCGTACGCATGAAATATAGCATATGTAAGGCGGGGGTTTTTATTGGACTTGTCCCCAGATTTAAGGGGGAAAGCGAGGTGTAGCAGCTGGCGACGGGACACCATGCTGGAGACCGGCGTCCGCCCCGCTTATCTGCGGCGGCGCCTTCGCTCGCCCTGCGACCGCTACGGACCCTAAAG
>CAZVED010000006.1:8065-42348 GCA_964626205.1 uncultured Gammaproteobacteria bacterium | reverse complement strand
CGGGTCCTGCCGCTGGGTTTCTCCACTTCACCGCGCGCCAGAGGCGCGCGTCTTGTGGAGGCCTCTCCCAGCGTCACCCGTGATGTGCCGAGATTTGGGACTATCCCAATCGTTAGCGGACGAACATGGGCGGTAAGCAAAAACACTTGTCATCCCCCGGCTTCGATGTCCCCGCTCCTCAATCATCGTCCGAGAGAGGGCGCGGGGAGGCCGGGGGACCCGGAAAGATATTGGTTTATTCCCCCACCCCCACGAAGAGGAAAGCGGCGGATATGTATAAAAAAACCGCCGGAGTCGGCGGTTGCGGGCGGTCAGATGCGGATGGGGGTCGTAATGACGAGGTCGCGTATTTCTGCGAGGACGCGGTCGGCGACGCGCAGGACCTGCGCGTGATGGCAGGTGTCATCCGGCAGCATCGCGGCGGTGATGACGTTGGTCGTTTTGGCACCGAGCTGCGCGATGATGGTCTTGCGCCAGATACTGTCACCGCGGTCGTACACCGTCGCGATGACGATTTGTCCGGAGGTTGTCCGTTGTGGCAAGTAGAGCGGACGGCCGGTCATGGAGAGGACGAACATGCGACCGTGGCTACCGACGGGCCCGAAGATGTTGCGGATGCGGATCGAGTCAACGTCGGGGTCGTACGGATCCGTCAGCCGACCGACAGCGATGTCTGGGTTCATGAGGCGGAGCAGTGACACGGTGTCGGCGTCGCCGACGGGGAGCGTTACCGCGGCCATCATGGTGCCGGGGAGAAGTCGGAGTGCTGCATCTTTGCGCATGAAACATCCTTGTTGGAAAGAACGTAGCGTCCGCTACGGTAGGGAATAATGACTGCTATGTCAATATCCTTGACGCTCCGTCGGAGCGTTGCTATGGTCATCCATTCCTATGGAAATGCGCTACCGCTACAAAGCAGCTCATGATGCGCTCCTCAATGCGAGGCGCGTGCTTGTGGTGTCACACCCAAAACCGGATGGCGACACGCTCGGTGCCGCCGCTGGCATGCTGACGTACTGCCGAAAAGCCGGCATGAATGTGAGTGGCTTCTGTCACGATGAAGTGCCGCATCAGTACCGATATCTTCCCAACACGGAGCATTTCACGAACGACGCGGAAGCGTTCCGTGCTGACGGCGGTCCGGATGTTGTCGCAGTCTTCGATGCTGGCGATCTCCGTTTTGCGAAGATCGACGCGCACCTTGCTGCCATGCCGCGCAAGCCGGTCGTCATCAACTTCGACCACCACGCCACGAACGAACAGTTCGGCGACATCAACGTCGTGGATGTTGCGGCATCCTCCACGACGGAGGTGGTGTATGAGTTCCTGCGCTCCGTCGGCCACCGTCCGTGCGAGGATATCGCAAAGTGTCTGCTCACCGGCCTTGTTACAGATACCGGCGGGTTCTCCAACGCCGCGACGACCGTGAATTCGCTCACTGTCGGGTCCGAACTCATCCGCCGCGGTGCAAGCATCAAGGAGGTATCCGCGCAGCTCCTGCGGAACAAGACCGTACCAGCCTTGCGTATTTGGGGGCTCGTGCTCGATCGGCTCAAATATCATGAAGGGCTCGGCGTGGCATCGACGGCGGTGTTCCTGAAGGATATCGGAACGCCTGGCGTGGAGGAGGAACACGTGGAAGGTGTCTCCAATTTCCTGAACCAATTCCTTGATGTCGATGTGGTGCTTGTGTTGAAAGAGGTGGAAGGCGGGAAGGTGAAAGGGAGCTTGCGTACCGCCGGCGGAAAGGATCTTGCCGAAGTCGCGCGGCGACTCGGTGGCGGCGGGCACAAGAAAGCATCCGGCTTCACTATCAGCGGACGCATCGAAGAACGTCCTGATCGATGGATGGTTGCGTGAGGAAATAAAGACGCGGCACCGTGATGGTGCCGCGTTTTCTGTTGCTGTATGCCGCTAGCGTCGCGGACTGCGCGTCCGTAGGTGGTCTGCGCGATGCGTTGCGGAGCGGTAAGGGATGTCTGCCGACTCCGCAAGCACGACGATTTTGGTGACTGGCGTCGTGATGCGGACGAAGAGCGGTGCACGACCACGCCCGAAGTGGACGTAGGCTTTCATCGAGCCGATGACGTATCCGGTTCGCATCGAGAAGATGGCGGATCCCGAGGTACCATGCCCGTTAGGAATCTCGAGGAAGATTCGGTCGGTCACCGAATGGTCAGGGTCTTCGGGGTCGGCATGGAGATCCATGCTTCGGATCCATCCCCGGTCCACCGATTTCCCGGCGGAGTACGGATACCCGACACTGTAGACGAGGTCGCCGTTCTTGAGGACCGAAGGATCTTCCAGCACCATTTCTCCGGCAAAGCGGTGACGCACGCGGAGGATTGCGAGGTCGTGGACCTTGTCCGTTGCGACGACCTCAGCGGGAATCTTCGTCATCGTACCGTCGTCTTTGCGGACGCGGATGACGACGAGTGCGGCATCCTCAATGACATGGTACTGGGTGACGAGATATCCGTCGTGCCAGAGGACCCAGCCGGTGCCGTGCCCCCCAACGGACGCCGTCCGGCGAGGATTCGACGCGGTAGGTGAGGCTGTAGTTCTCCTCTAGGCGCGGAAGGTCGAGGATGGCTGACGGATCGGCCTGTGCGACGGAGATACAGCAGAGGAAAAGGACGAGATGGAGAAGAATCCGCATGGACCCTCCTTTCGTGGTAACAATGCTTCTTTAGCGTAGAGGAACCATCGGGAAAAACAAAGACCCCGTCAATGACGGGGTCGGAAGAGGTCAGGGCACGGTTTCAGAACGCCGGACGGCTTCCCATGAACCGATGGCATGCGTGCCGATGGCGCGCGATGGCGAGAGGAGCATTCCTTCAAGCGACAGCGGACCTTGTCGGAGCAGGATGGCATCGCCCTCGAGCTCGCCATCCGCTCCGGCGAGGTCGTCTGTGATGCGGCGGCCGTTCTGCCGGAACGTCAGCTCCGCGATGGGTGCGTCAGCATTTCCATCGAGGAAGATCTGCCAGGTTCCCGCCACGTTCACGACCACGGCGACGGTCACGGTCGCTTCGATGTCACCGTAGCGTACCGTCAGTTCCGATCGCGGCTCGAACGGAACAGGCGCGCCCGCATCGGCGTCATCCATGACGTCGGCATCCGCAACTTCCGCATCCAGGCCGCCGTCCATGGGGTCCGGAACAAGCGTGTCGAACCAGTCCTTGGTGCCGATGCAGAGTGCGCCTTCGCCGAGTGGATGGATGTCCACGAGGTCGGGCTCGCTCGACGACCATTCCAGGTCGTCGCTCATGTCGATGCGGTTGCCGTCGGTATCCATGCCGTAGACGCCGATGATATTGACGCCCTGGCCTTTCGTGATGGCGATTTCGCCGTCGACAAGGGAAGTGGTCTCGAAGTGCAAGGAAACGACGTTGTCGCGAGGGTCGTCGCAAGCGGCCAGGGATGCCGCGATGGTGCAGACGATAAAGGAGAGAAGCGCATGTCGCATGACAGACCTCCGAAAAGGGCGTGGGACGAGTTCACCTTATGCGCGCAAGAGGAGTCCTGTCAATGCGACAGGGGTGCTGTACGGCGCGGTGCCACGGCGGTATACTGGACGCATACAACGAACCACAACCGTCATGTCCAACCCTTACGAACTCACCTCGTTCCTCATTCCGACCGTCATCGAGAAGACGCCACACGGCGAGCGCGCATACGATATTTATTCGCGCTTGCTCAAGGACCGTATCATCTTCCTCGGTTCCGGCATCGACGACAACGTGGCAAATATCGTCATCGCGCAGTTGTTGTTCCTCGAGAGCCAGGACAAGACCAAGGACATCAAGCTCTACGTCAATTCGCCGGGTGGTTCCGTTACGGCGGGTCTCGCCATTCTCGACACGATGAACTACATCAAGCCTGATGTCGCCACCATCAGCCTCGGCATGTCCGCGAGCATGGGTGCAGTGCTCCTCGCATCAGGTGCGAAAGGGAAACGGTTCGCGTTGCCGAACGCTGAGGTGATGATTCACCAGCCGCTTGGTGGCATGGAAGGACAGGCGACGGACATCAAGATCCGCGCCGAGCGCATCCTCAAAATGCGCGACGAGCTGAACAAGATCCTTGCGAAGGCGACGGGACAGCCCATCAAGAAGATCGAAGAGGATACCGAGCGTGATAACTTCATGGGTGCGGAAGAGGCCCTGAAGTACGGCCTCGTCGACAAGATCATCAAGTAAGAAAAGACCCCCTCGCGAATGCGCGAGGGGGTCGTCGTTTCAGTCGGTGGTGAGGAACAGTGCCCCGTCGCCGCTTTTCGCAGTGTCGTGCACATCATCCTCGTCGTCGTATTCGTACGAGGCGTCGTCGTACCGGACGTAGTGGTCTTGGATCACCTCCGCCAGCCGGAAGGCTGCGGAGACTTCTTCGACCGTCTCCGGTTCGAGGGTGATAGCGAAGCCGCGTCGGCCCTCGTGTGGGCGTGTCTCGATGGTGATGTGGAGCATGATGCCGTCGCGGGTACGCTCGGGCTCGGTGTGCGTACGCCCATAGCGGTAGGAATCACCGCGGCGTGCGGCGGCCATCGCCGAGCGGAAGATGCCGTACGACAGGTGCCAATGCCGCGGGAAGACCAACTGCAGGGTGTTCTCCTTTCCGGGAATCCCGGAGATGTAGATCAGCTCGTCAGAACTCAGGATGGGGAGACGAAGCGTCTGGAAGAAATCGCCATGTTTCGGGGCCATGAAAGGCCTCCCTTCTTTTTCAGCAAGCGTCGTTGTCGAACAGGTCGGGGAACGTCTCGACGAGACGGTCCATGAGCGGACGATCGAAGGTCGCCGACGCTTGCAGGAAGGCTGCCTGGACGGCGGACTTCGTGAGGGTGTCGATGACCTCTTGCTCGATGCCGACGATGTCCTCCTGCAGCAACAGCGCCGCGAGGAAGAACTGCTCGCGCTCCATGGCGATGGAGTACAGCGCCAGGGGATCCGCCCGCCTCGACGCGTCGATGTCCGCGAAGAGCGCCGCGAGGACGCGCTGCCGGAAGAACTCCGAGCGGCCGCGGTTCACCTTGCCGTAGCCGAAGATGAGCGCGCGTTCCATGAGCTCTTTCGGGAGCCCGTGCCGCAACGCATAGCTGAATGCGGAGAAGAACTCGCCGGAGCTCATGAAGTTCATGAAACCGGTGAAACGGATGTGCTGGTCGCTCTGGTCGTCGTACTGCATGACGAGGGACATGTCGTCCTCCTGTGGTCGGGTTGTGATGAACGGGAATGCATGCGTCCACAAAGTGGACCTGACACCATAGCAGAAAAAGGCCGGCATGTCAACCATAGACAGGGTATGCCTTGGCATAAAAACGCGCCCCCTTTAAGAGGGGCGCGACTCAGGCGATACCTTCGCGGAGCAGGATCTTGAGGATAGCCTCGCCATCCGGGAGATGCAGGAGCTCCGCTCGGCTGACAAAGACGGGTTGAACGCCCGACGCTGGTCTGCCGTCGGGGCCGTAAGCGCGTTCCCCAAGACGCTTCGTGGCGTAGCTGGATCGTCGGAACCCTTCCCCGGAATCATTACAGAGGAAGATCTCCCCTTCGTGGAGTTCCGGATGCCGGTGATTGAAGTTGTAGCGCAGCAGCCAGAGCCCGTGCTGGTAGAGCTGCCAGACGAGATCGCGAGCTTGCAGGTGCCGTTCGAGCTCCACGCGGAGAACGAAGACGGGTGCGCAGTCTTGCGCGGCCATCTCGACACCCATGCACGTGTAGATCCGCACCCCGCGTCGCTTCGAAACGTAGGGGAGCTGGTCATACATCGACAAGGAAAGGTTTCCGACAAAGACCTCATGCGTCCCGCGTTCCGGGTGACGCAGGTTGAAATTCCGTTGTCTGTTCATTACGCACCTCCGGTTTCCGGACCCTACCGTTTTTATGCTCCATTGTCAACCCTTTCCTATGGGCACCCCTTGATCGGTCCTGGGGACTTGACACGTTTTCCATCCTGTGGTAAGGTCCGAAGTCGCGCTGATCCCTCGGGACCGGTGACGAAGGCCTTTCAACGCAAACGACGAAACACCTCAGCGTATCGCGCTCACGACAAGCATGGGGGTTATCTCAAGGTATTTCTGGGCTACGGCTCGGATATTCCTCGAAATAATCTTCTTGAGCGCGATCCCCTGAGGTTTTTCATTTTACAAAAACGGACTCGACATACGTCGGGTCCGTTTTTGTTTTGCTACGGCGCGTCGCCGGTCGCGCCGGCGGTGTCTGCGGAGACGATGGCGGCTTCTTCATCGGAAGGTGTGGGCGCGTTCTCCGCATCGAGCTCTTCTTGCGTCACGCCGAGGAGGCAGACCTCGCCCCACGGCTTGTAGTAACTCATGAACTTTTCTTCTACCTTGTCTCCTGACGGGTGAGTGACAGTATAGAAGAATTGCGTCGTTGCGCCGGCATGGGGTTTTTCGGTGCACCTCGTTGTGCCCGGCGGAATCGTCGTCGTCTTGATGACTTTCTTTGGCGGCGGCGGCGTCGTGCTCAGGATGACGGTATCGGTCTGTTCGGCAATGCGTCCGTCGTCGGTTCCCCAGAACTCGAACACGAGACGGTCCGTGCCGATGAGGTAGGTCCGGAGCATGACGCTCGTCCGCATGTCGTTCTTGAACTTGAAGTCCGGCGCCGGATCGTAGATGGTGGCGTCTTTACCGGGTCCCATGTAGTTGCCTACGCCATCAAGCTCGTAGTAGGAGACGCGGTAGGAATGGTTGCGGCGCGCCGTGACAGGGAGGCCGGAGTCAAGCACTGCACGGAATGTCGTCGTGCCGATCTGGCAAAGACCTCCGCCGAATTCGGGGATGGTCTCGTGTCCCTTGATGACGAGCTCCTCGAGGTAGCCATGCGCGCCATCGATGGGGCCGAGCGCCTTGAGGAGCGAGAATTCCTCGCCCGGGTGCACGAGAATGCCGTCGAGGGACTTCCTTCCGACGTCGATGTTGATACGGCGATTCCTAGGGCTACCCCTGAAGTTCGACTCACCGACACCGATGATTTCGCGGATGCCATACGAGTTTGTGCTACCGGTTTGCACCTCCGCCAAGTCCGTGATGACAGGGAGGTCGACGACTTCCTCGCTGCCCGCCATGATTGCCTCGGCGATGCGCTCGATAGCGGCATCCATGTCGAGCTTGGTGCCGTCCTGGCTCGGGATGAACGTCGTCACGCGCCCGTCCTTTTCCTCGAAGACCGCGTTGATCGGCTTTTTAGCGATGAGGTCCGCGCGTGGCTGCAGGTAGGCGCGGAGAGCCTCAGCGTCGATGCTGAGCGTGGCCCCGCCATCCGATGAAACGGCGATAATCCATTCTGCAGCGACGTCGGTATCGATGGACCAGTTGTCGGAACCGGCAGTGACGCGAATCGGCAGATTGGTGAGCAAAGCGGCGACATCTTCGCGCAGGGGTTCGACGTCTGGTGTGCGGAGGCTGGGCTCATCTTTCATAACCGTGACGGGAGCCTCTGTCGGCTGGAGCGTATTGAGCGCCGTTTCCGCGGCCATGACAAGTTCCGTGCGATTGAGCACGGTACCGTCCGATTCCGGATCAATCGAGACCATATGGCTTCCGCTGTCATCCACGCTGATGCGGAGGCTTGCATTGCGAGCAGGCTTCACGAGCACATCGAAGCGCTCAGCGATTGTCGCGACGAGCAGGTCTTCGTTGAGACGGAACGCCGGACTGATGTTGGTCGTAAAGACGCGCGCTTGGACGCGTTGCCCGAACGCAATGAGCGGGTTGGAGTGCTGTCCGACAAGCATCGCCCGCGCCACCATGGCGTCGACGTCGTAGGTCGCGAGCGTTCCGACGGGGGAGAGTGTCATCCGCTCTTCGCGGTCCGCGTAGGTGATGGTGAGTTGTTCAGCGGCATCGCGGATACGGGTCGCGGCATCCTCAGGGGCGAGTCCGCCGAGGTCGAGGTGCATCACGCGTACGCCCGGAACGACGGTCGTGGTCGTTGCGGTCGCGACGATCGCGGTTCCACCAAGCACGAAGAGCAGTACGGCGAATAAAAAAATCGCCATCGCCCTCGGGAGCCCTGGCGTCGTCGCTTTCTTCCAAAGATGGCGGGCACGGAGCAGGTTCGCCGTTCCATGCTCTCCTTTCTGTGTCATGACAGTACAGTGTTACGGAGTGGGAGCGGTTAAGCGCGCTTCACGGCAATCCTCTTGGAACGCCGCACTTTCGGCATGCGGACGGTGAGCATGCCGTTCTTGAGTTCCGCGGAAATGCGGTCGGCGTCGACTTCGGACGGGAGGATGACCGAGCGCGAGAACGTACCCCAGTGACATTCGCGAACGAGATAGGCCCCACCGTGTTCTTCTGAGGCTTGCGTGCGCGTTCCTCGTACGGTCACCATATCACCATTCACGAATACCTCAAGGTCTTCGGGGCGCACTGCGGCGATTGCGGATCGGAGGATGACCTCCGCGTCCGTCTCGATGACGTCAATGGCAAGCTGGCCTTCTTCGCGGGAGCCGAAGAAGCCGACGTTCTCGAGGTCGGGACGTTCAGGGAATAGGACGAGGTCATCGTCACCGGATTGCCCTTCTGTCGTGAAGAGGATGGGGAGCGCCATAGATTCTTTCGGAGTATAGCAATAAGCGGATACAAAGGCAAAAAATGAACGGATAGGACACTCGAAGCATTGACCGCTAGGAGGGTCGGGAGTATGGTGGGGGCGCACACATGGAGGTGCATCATGCCACGTTCTTTGGAGCCCGACATCAGTCTCGTCTGCGAGCCGCACAAGACCGTCGACTGGGAGACCGCGCGCCGATATCCGTCGCACACGATCTTCATCGATGGCGCCTGTTCTGGACGCCCGCGTTCGACCTCGGACGGCCTCATACTGAACATCAACCATCATGAGGACGTGGAGGAGTTCGCGACGCGCGCCAGCTGCATGCAGGCGTACTACGAGCTTATGACCGGTCTCTACGATCGGTTTTCCGTGGACGGACGCCCGCGCGCCACGTTGCGCGTGAACGATCGTGACTATGATGTCGGAGCGACGACTGCGATCCTCATGCATCCTTCTTGGATCCATCGTCCGAGAATGCGATCGTATTTGGAGGTCGTGGACTTGCTCGACTCCTCGGCGGGGCTTTTTCCGCTGGATCCAGACATCCGGCGTGGTCCGCTGCCTGAGCTGTGCTGGATTTTCGAACCATTCACCGCGTCACGGCAACGAGGCGAGGATAAGTCCCTCACGGCAGCGCAGTGCGAGGAGCAGATTCTCGACATACACCATCGGCTCAAGGCTAGTCTGTACGGACGAGGCAAGCGCCTCACGCCGGACGCCCGGTATGAGGTGCTCGGAAAACATCCTCTGTACACCGTGGTCCGGGAAATCGGCCAGCATGCGCGATACGGCATGTCCGCGGACGGCATCAGAGCGTTCGTCTCCGTCTTGGATGACACGCCTGGCAAAAGCCGGTTCTCCATCTGCCGTCTGTCGCACACGACGCCGCTTCCGCAACAGCGTTTCTACGTCGCCTTGAATGCGGCGGAAGGCATCAATGAAGCGGCGATGGACAAGTGGGGCGGCGGATCCACACGCGGCGGTTCGCCGCGCAAGGCGGGCACGCGGCTCACGCTCGACCAGGTTTGCGAGGTCATGGATGCGGAGATTGCGACATCCGCGGAGATGCGCGGCGCGTTGCTCGAACAGGCTGCCATCGATGCGTCCGCCAGAAAGCTGAAGAAGAAGACATGACACGTAAAGACGCGCCCGGTGTGGCGCGTCTTTTTCTTTTAGGCTGGCTGTGAACCAAGTGCGGCGAGATCCTTCGCCTTGAGGTCGGGGAGCATGCCGAGATCGCGGTCGTCTCCGAGCAGCTGGGCGATTTGCAGGCCACCGACGAAGTGCGGAAGGAGTACGTAGTCCGCACCGGCCGCGTAGAGGTTCCGCGCGTCGTAGTCGTTTGCCGCAGTGAGGACGACCTTCACGGTCGGGTTCAGCCTCCGTGCATGGTGGAGCAAGGCGAGCGATGTCTCGTAGGCGTCTGGCGTCGAGATGATGACGCGGGCACGGGCAAGGTCGGCCGTTTCGGTCATGTCCGTGTCCGTGATGTCGCCGTAGATGGCGCGGATACCGCGGGCGAGCAGGCGCTTCACGACATCGGGATTGAATTCCACGACGAGGAAGTCCGAGTGCCCGTTTTCGAGGGAGCGGATGATGGCGTGTCCGGTGCGGTTCGCGCCGACCAAGATGACGTGATCGCGCATTTCGTGGTCCGCTGCCGCGTCTTCCTTCACGGCATGGCGACGCTCGAAGATGCGCAGGACCGGACGAAGGGTCTCATGGAGACGCTCGCCGTAGATAATCATGTAGGAAGAGACGGTGATTGTGATGATGCCGACGGCCGTAATCATGGAGACAGCCGCTTCGTCTACGTGCCCGAGCCGATGCCCAAGCGCCATCAGGATGAAGCTGAACTCCGAAATCTGCGCGACAGTGACGCTTGCGAGGAACGAGGTGCGCGACCGGTAGCCGAGTGCACCCATGATGACCATGACGATGAGCGGGTTCCCGATGATGACGAACAGGGAGAAGACGAGCGTTGGTATCCAGATGTCCGCAATGCTGCCGAGCGCGACATGCGAGCCGAGCGCGACGAAGAACATCACGATGAAGAAGTCGCGGAGCGAGCGCACGCGGCTGCCGATCTGGAAATGTTCCATCGCGTCGGACATGGCGACGCCGGCAAGGAAGCCACCGATCTCGATGGAGAAACCAATCTGCGGGACGGTGACGAGCGCCGCGACGCCCATTCCCCACGAGAGACTCGCGAGGAAGAGCAGTTCCTGCGAATGCGCGACAAGACGTAACGCGCGCGGGAGGACATATCTGCCGATGACGACAGCGGCGAGGAAGAGCAGGACACCGCGCACCAACGTCATGACCAGAGTAAGCGCAGGGACGCTGGAACCGGATCCGTCGAGGGAAGAGAGAGCGATGAGCACGAAGAGCGCGACGAAGTCCTGGATGAGGAGGAAGCCGACGACGATTTTCCCATAGAGCGTCTCCAGCGACTTCTTCTCCGTGAGGAGCTTCACGACGATAATGGTGCTGGAGAAGGTCAGCGCCGCAGCGACATAGAGCGCGGGCATCATGGCGTAGCCAAGGCCGCGCGCGATGAGCATCCCGATTGCGGCGGTGAAGACGATTTGTCCAAGGCCGGTCAGGAGCGCCGGCTTGCCCACGGAGCGGAGTTCGCGAAGCCGCAGCTCCATACCGACGAGGAAGAGCAGCAAGGTGATGCCGATCTGCGCCATGGCATCGATGACCTCGATGTTGTCGAGGCGCATGATACCGAGCGGTCCCATGATGAGGCCGGCCGCGATGTAGCCGAGAATGGTCGGCTGGCGGAGAAACTTGGCGACCATGCCGAGCGCGGTCGCGAGGACGAGAACGATGGTGATTTCGAGGAAAATGTGGGACATGACGTCAGTATAGCAAAAATAAGCTCAGACGTCCAGTGCCTTAGCCTTATTTATTGGAGCCGTTTCAGCGCGCGGTGAACACGATTGCGTTGGGAAGCGCGCGTCCGGGGCCGAGGACGTAGGTGTTGTCGTAGAGCAGCGCGACGCTGCCGCCGCCGTCGAGATTCATAGCGTCCGTCATGCCGAGTGCAAGGAAGATGTCCGCGAGGTCCGGAACGGTGGCGCTTCTCGCAACGACGAGCGTGATGACCCTGTCGTTCATGCCGATGCCACCACGCGTCGCTTTGTTCGTCCGCATGCCATCTTCGAGCATCGGTTCGGTATCGACGACACGCACGCCGTTTTCCACGAGCGACGGGTAATTGGCGATGGCGGCATCGAGCGTTTTGCCGGTGGAGCTTTCGTAGCCGGAGACGGAGGCGCCGAAGGTGCTCGTGCGATGGAAGAGCATGTAGGTGCCGTCGGTGGCGGAAGAGAACATCGGTCCGTTGTGCACGGCGAGCGCAGAGGTGTTCCGCATAGTGCGTGTCGCGGAGTCGAAGACCGGCCAGAGGAACGTGTTCCGTTTGAACGCGCAGTCCGCATAGTCTGGCGGGCAGAAGTACGTGCCATGAATGCCGATCGTCGCGCCGTGGTGTGTGGCATGCTGGGCGAGCGGATATGCAGCACAGCCGTCCATGCAGTCTATTGGCTCCGCGACGGAGGTGCGCATGCGGTAGGCATCCTTCCGCATGGTGATGATGTCTGCGGAGAACGTGCCACCCGGCGTTGTCACGGTGACGGAGCGTCGTGATGATGGGAGATCGTCGTCGATGGTCCGTGCGTACGCGGCTTCTTCGGACGGGGAGAAGTCGGCTGCCTGCGCGATGTCTGTGCCGAACCGGTAATCGGCCCAGAAGACGTCGGAGATGTCATCGGTGCTGGCGTTCCATGCGGGGCCGTACAGGCTTTGTGCGGCATGTTCGGAGGTCACCCAACGCAACTCTCCGCCGAGACCGACGGCGTATGTCTTCGGATCCGTCGTGAACTTCACAAGTTTCGATCCGGGGCGATAGGTGACGTTCTTGCCGAGCGGTATCGCGGCGAGCTCCGTCTGGGTCACGACACGCACGTCCGCGAAGTCTGCATACCAGCTGAAGTAGACGCGTTCGTTCGGAAAGGCGTGCCGCCGTCCGTCGCCACCGTAATAGTAGACGGCGCGGCATGGATGGTCTGGCGCGTCGCCAGCACCGCATGCGAGCTTCACGAGCGAGCCAGAGGCTGGGGCGGCAGAGACGGCGGATGCCATGAGCATGCTAGCGAGGAGCGCGGGGAGAAGGAGTATGGTTCGCATAGGTATACTTCTTGTATAGCACCGTTCGTCTGGAACGAAAAACGCTCCGGAAGGCCGGAGCGTCGAAAGGTACTCAGAGTGGGACGTCGATGGCAGCCTCGAGCGCGAGTCGTGCGGCGTCGAGTTCGCCGGTTACGGCGGCAGCGCCACCATCGACACGGTTCAGGAACACCGCATTCACCGCGCCGCAGGGGATTCGACCGTGCGTGGCGCACCAGACGAAGAGCGATGCTTCCTCCATGGAGTAGGAAAGGATGTCGTTTCTGAGCATCCAGTCATGTCGTTCGCGGATCCAGTGTGGGATGTCCTCGGGGCGCTCTGCGCGCGCCTGACCTTCATTGAAGTCTGCGGTCGTCGCGCCGATACCGACGTGGGTCCGGAGAGTGCCGCCGTTGAGATGTGTTGCAGCGACAAGTGCTTTGACGACACGCCAGCTCGCGATGGCGGGGAATTCCGGTGGTGCCCATGCGTCGCTTGCACCGTCGTACCGCATTGCGCCGGTGTAGATGATGGCGTCACCGGGCTTGATACCGGGTTGCAATGCGCCGCAGGAACCGACACGAATGAACATTCGCGCACCGCTTCGCACGGCTTCGGGGAGGATGATGCCGATGGACGGACCGCCCATGCCATGCGTCACGATGGACACACGCGTATTCTTGTAGAAGCCGGTATAGGAGACAAGGCCGCGATGGTCGCCGACAAGCGCGCGGCGTTCGAGATAGGTGTCTGCGATTGCCGTCGCTCGTGCTGGGTCGCCGGTCACGATGCAGCGCGGCGCGATATCGCCAGCGCGCGTTTGCAGGTGGTATTCTCGCGCACCGTCGCCAGGGACGAGGTTATTCGTGGACGTCATGCGTACCTCCGACCCAACCCTAGCAAGCGTGTGTCGTCGGGACAAGCACTCCTCTGGACGCTGTCAGTACAGGGAGTACGATGAAGAGATGCGACATCATGCTGCCATTATCGGCGCTGGCCCTATCGGCCGCGCCATCGAGAAGTTGCTTCACGATGCGGGGACGGCGACATCCATCTGTGACAAGGATCCAGCGAAGGCCGCGGTCTGTGTCGCAACCAATATCGCTGTACCCAAAGCGGATATCGTCTTTTTGTGCGTGCCGTCGTGGGCCATGCGTGAGGCAGCGCGCCAGGTCGCAGAACATCTTCGTCCAGACGCCATCGTCGTCGCGCTCGCGAAAGGCGCAGAAGAAGGGACTGGAAAGTTCGTCCCCGACATACTGCAGGAGATGCTTCCGGAAGGACATCCTGTCGCGATGCTGTGCGGGCCGATGCTTGCGTCAGAGATCATGGAAGGGTTGTCGTCCGGAGCGACAGTGGGCACGGAGGATCGCGCGATATTCGATATCGTCGCTGGTGCGTTTCGTGGGTCGCGCATCGTGCTGCAACATTCCACGGATATGAAAGGTGTTGCCATTGCGAGCGTCCTTAAGAATATCTATGCCGTCGGGTTCGGTATCCTTTCCGCGCTTAACCTCGGCAAGAACTGCAAAGGGTTGTATATGGAAGCGGTGATGCGCGAAGGTAAAGAGGTCCTTGCGCGCCTCGGTGGCCGACCAGAGACATTCGACAGTCTTGCCGGAATGGGCGACCTCGTCGCGACAGGGTTCAGTGACCGCTCACGTAATCGTACGGCAGGGGAGCAGGTCGTGCGGACTGGCAGCTGCAGCGTGCGTGCAGAAGGTGTCGTGTCGTTACTGCCAGTCGTTACCGCACTTGGTGACGTGCAGCGGTATCGTGTACTCGATGCCCTCAAAGGTACGGTGACCGGGAACCGTAACGCGCGATCAGAATTCGGCTCTCTCTTCTACGCACGATAGCAAAAGACCGCCTTCGCAAGGGCGGTCTTTTTTATGCGCGCTCGCAATGCTCTTTGAGCGCGGTATTCATATCGTGGAACTGACCGAGCGTGCGCGTGATGAGGCTGGTGAAAAACGGAGTGAGCAGACCGGAGAATTCCTCGCCCTGCGTGAAGCGCGTTCGTCCGTTGCCGAGATCGGTGATGTAGAAGTAGTGCTCGCCACGGAAGAGGAGCGGTAACAGGAGCGTGCCTGCCCAGCGGAGTTCTTTGCCGGGGTCGACGGCGAGAATGGTCGGACGGAACGTCATGGTCTTGCCATCCGGCGTGCGGATGACGTTGGTGACGCGGTTGCCCGGAGTGATGTCGCCGCGGATACCCTGAAGGAACGGGTTCCATTCCGGATATCCGTCGAAGTCCGTAAAGACGTTCCAGACCGTTCCGGCGTCGGCGTCGATGTCGATGGAGGTGACGATGCGTCGCATAGGTGGACGAAGAATAGCATGTGTGTCGGTCGGTTGACAGGGCATGTTTCGCGCGATAGGTTTCCTTGTCTGCCGTTCATTTTCGCACGGTCGCACAAAGGAGGCAGGTGATGGAGCATCACATCATTAACGCTGATGGCACGCTCGGTGCGCTCGGTATCGACATCGGCGGCGTCATCGTCGGTGGCCGCGAAGACCCTGACGCGCCGGCGCAGGGTGACCGATTTCTCCGGTTTCTGGAGACGCCGGAAGTCGATGGTGCCATCGAGGCGGTCGAACGTCTCGTCAACGAACGCTTCGGTCCACAGACGCACCTCGTCTCGAAGTGCGGCGCAAACGTCCAAGCACGTATCCGGCAGTGGCTGGATTATCACCGTTTTTTCGAGCGTACAGGTGTCGAAGAGGGATGTGTTCATTTCTGCCGTCATCGCCACGAGAAAGCCGCCATCTGCGCACGGCTCGGAATCACGCACTTCATCGATGATCGCGCGGAGGTGCTCGGCCATCTCGATACCCGAGTGAGGGCGTACGCATTCCGTCCGGACGCCGCTGAACTGCAGCGCTTCCGATGCTCGGACCGACCGCTCATCGTCGTTCATGGTTGGGACGACGTCCTCGCCGACATGCTCGGCTGAACGAATCATATGTAAGAAGAGGTTGCGATACGCCCCTCTTTTTTTGTCTGCTCCATTGAGCTTATTTGCGCCTTAAGCCGTGCCACAACCCTTGACGCCCCCAGTGTTCTATGGTACGGTGTTCTCTTGTGCAATCGATCGATCGATTCCTGAAGCCACTCACCAGAGATTACGGACGCACAGGTCCAGAAGAACCGAGAGGATATAGCAACACAGTCTAGCCAGAACGGGACTTTACGCTTCAGAGCAAGGGACACCGGATTCGTCCGGTGTTTTGCGTTTCAGGGCCCCGACGCCCGCATGGTATGCTATCGGCATGCAGGTCGATATGGTCAGGCTCATCATCCTTACTTTGATATGGCTCGCCGTGGCCGTATTTTGTTTCCGTGTGTACCGCGTATCAGTGGCGTTCGAGAAGGAGGGGAAGGGTGCGCCGTTCGTCCGTCGGACGGGGATGCTCATGACCACACTCGTTGCCATCCTTGTCATTTTCGCGGCCTTCGCTACGACCATCGCACTGTTCTCCGATGTCGGCATTCCGCTGACTGCCGCTGCCGGTGTGGTGACCTTTCTCATCTTGCATCGTTTCATCCTGCGTTTCGGGACGCGAGAACAGGTTTTGCAGGAGTTCGCTTCATGGCTTTCCGCGCGTATTCGTGAGGAATCCGAACGGCAGGCCGGAGAGACGAAGTTGTTGTTGGAGCGCCAGAAGGTGTCGTTGGAGGAAGGTATACGGAATTTGGAGCGAACGAAGGCCGCCCTCCTGAACGTCATGGAGGATTTGAACAAGGAGAAATTGGACGCGCAAGCCGCGGAATCACGCGTGTCGTCCATCATCGACGCCATCGCGGACGGCGTCATGACGATCGACGAAGTCGGCGCTGTCTCCTTGGTCAATCCGGCTATCGAGTCCTGGACCGGCCTGCGCCGCGACGTTCTTATCGGCAAGCCGTGGCACACGGCATTCATGCTGGTGGATGAACGTGACGCCCCAGTTCTTGATGCGCTTATCCCCGCTTCCGCGAGGGGTGGGCATGTCGGCCGTCGGGATTTCATCTTGAAAAGCAGGGTGCGGTCGATGCCAGTCTCCGTTAGCATCGCACCGCTCACGTTCGGTACGCGCGAAGAGGGTTCTGTCGTCGTGTTCCGAGACGTCACGGTCGAGAAGCGTATCGACCGCGCGAAGAGCGAATTCATTTCCGTCGCATCACACCAGTTGCGGACGCCGCTGACATCCATGAATTGGTATGTGGAGGCCGTGCTTGGAGGAGATTTCGGCAAGATTCCGAAGGCGTTCGTGGAGCCGTTGAGGACCGTCCATGTCTCAGGGCGACGCCTTGCCTCGCTCATTAATGCGCTCTTGAACGTCTCTCGTATCGAGATGGGGAACCTGCGTATTTCTCCGACACCGACGGATCTCAATGCGGTCTGTGATGAGGTTGTGAAGGAGTCGACGAAGGCTATTGTGGAAAAGGATCTGAAGATTACGTTGAAGCATGGAGAGATTCCGTCCATACCGTTGGACCGCAGCCTCGTGAAGATCGTCGTGCAGAATCTCGTGACGAATGCCATCAAGTACACGCCGGCGAAAGGTACGGTGACGATTACGCTTCGGAAGGACGGCGAGGCAGTCACGCTTTCCGTCGCCGATACTGGCGTGGGTATCCCGGAAGACCAGCAGGGGAATATTTTCAAAAAGATGTTCCGTGCGGCGAATGCCGTAAAGACCGTTCCGGACGGGACGGGCCTCGGGCTCTATATCGCGAAATCCATCGTGGAGCGTTTCGATGGCGATCTGTCGTTCGTTTCGCGGACAGGAAAGGGTACGACATTCACCGCGCGGTTCCCGCTCATCGGCGCGAAGCCACAGGAGGGGGAGCAGACGCTGTTGACCGAACCTACAGCGTGAATGCGTATGCCGAAACGCGCGCGACAACCGATGAAGGTGCTGATGGTGGAGGACGAGGTCCCTATCCGGAACGTCCTTGCAATGAGTTTGCGCAAGAAAGGGTACGACGTCGTCGAGGCGGATGATGCGACTGAGGCGTCTGAGCTTCTCCGGCAGGACGGTATCGACATCGTTCTGCTCGACCTGCTCATGCCCAAGACCGATGGGGCGGACGTATTGAGCTTCCTCGAGGAGATGCCTGGGGGGAAGGATATTCCTGTCATCATCATGACGAACCTATCGGAGGATGAGGCGCGGGAGAAAGTCGGCGCACGGCGTATTGACGCCATCATGACGAAAGCGACCTCATCGCTCGGCCAAGTGGCGGAAGCAGTCGCGGAGCTTGCGAGGGAGAAGAAGCAGGGACCCGCGCCTTGACGGCGGAGTTCCTGCAAGGTATCGTCATGAGCGTCATTTCGTCACGCGGCCTCATCGTCTAATGGTTAGGACACCTCCCTTTCACGGAGGTAATAGGGGTTCGATTCCCCTTGGGGCTACCAAAAAAGGAATCCACCTGATGGTGGATTCCTTTTTTATCCAGCATTTTCGTGGTGGCGTAAGGTTGTCCACCGACACCAGGTAGATTATTATAGTAGTGTATGCTCGAAGCGGTTCAGGCAGAGAATGGCCACCCGACTTCTTCGAAGGAAGGGGGTATCCGATATGAACAAGTCTCCGGCGTCCTCGGCGCGCTGACTTTTGTTCTCGGTGCTGCCGTCATGCTTGGTTATGTTATTCAGAACCAGGCGCTGAAGTCGGTCTTTCCGGGTCTTGTTGCCATGAATCCTCTCACGGCAATCGCGACCATGACGGGAGGTGTCGCCCTGATGGTGCTTCAGGTTGCGAAGCGGGATTCCCTCGGTTTTCGTATCGGCCGTTTCCTTGCCGTCATGACGGCGAGCATCGGTGGCCTGAAGCTGGCCGGCATCATCAGCGGAAGCGATATCCTCATCGACCACCTGCTGTTCTCTTCCCAGCTGAACGACATCGTGACGGGGTATCAGAATCGCATGGCCCCGAATACGGCCTTGAATTTCCTACTTATCGGCACTTCCATCGCGCTATCGTACGATGGAAAGTTTGTCCGCTCAGCGCAGCGCCTTGCTTCCGCAACGTTCTTCATCGCGTTCCTCGCCGTCATCGGCTATGCCTACGGCGCCCGGTCGCTCACGGGGGTCGCGGGTTTCATTCCTATCGCTCTTAATACCGCCGTCGGGTTCATCATGCTCGCATTGGGCGTGCTTTGTGCGAATCCGAAACGTGGTTTGATGGAAATCATCACCGGTAATGATGCCGGAGGAGCGGTCGCGCGCAGGCTGCTCCCAATCGCGATTCTCGCCCCCGCGCTTCTTGGCTTCCTCTTCAGGTCGACCGGTGTTGATGCTGGACCGTCATCCGATGAACTCAGGCTTTCGCTCGTCGTCGTCGGTAATATCGTCGTGTTTAGCATCCTGATTTGGAGAGTGGCGCATGATCTTCATTTGGCGGACAAGGCTCGTCAGATAGCGGTCGAGAATCTCCGTAAGGAGAAGGCGCTGAATGAGGCATACCTGGCCAGCATCGGCGACGGCGTCGTGGCGATCGACGTGGAGTGGAACATCACACTGTGGAATGCCGCCGCCGCACATATCACCGGTTGGACACGAGAGGATGCCGTCAGAAAGCCTTTCCGCGACATCGTTCGATTCATCCGCGAACACGATCGCACCGAGAATATCTCGTTCATTTCTGAGGCGATGCTGTCAGGAAAAACGCGGCTCATGGAGAATCACACGCTTCTTATCCGCAAGGACGGCAGCGAGATCCCGGTCGGCGATAGCGCTGCACCCATCATCGGGTCGGATGGTCGGATTATCGGGGCGATCATCGTTTTTAGGGACGCTTCCGCTGAACGCGATGCCAACCTCATCCGCTCGAGTTTCGCTTACGCCTCGCATCAGCTCCGTACGCCGGTCACGAGCGCGCTTTGGAACATCGAGGTCCTTCGCGAAGAGATCAAGGGTGCGAAGCATCGCGAGAAGGTCGATATCGCTCTCCTCTCCATGAGGAGCGTGCAGAAGCTGGTGCTTGAACTCTCTGCAGTGTCGGAGATCGACCAGGGCATGATTCTTCCGAAGCCGGAAGCGGTTCCTTTGCAGGCGCTCCTTAAGGAGCTTGTCGGTTCGACAAAGGAAAAAATCGACCGTTCCGAGATCGACGTCGATATCTCCCCGGTTCCCGTTACAGCAAGCATTGTGACGGATGCAAAGCTGTTGTCGCGCGCACTCAGGGAGATCCTGGATAACGCCATAGCGTACGGTCGCCCGTCGGGAAAGGTCCGCATCATGACGTCGGTGAACGATAAGGAGACGGTCTTTGAGATCGTGGATGAGGGAATCGGGATCCCCGATCAACAGAAGAACATCGTTTTCACGAAGTTCTTCCGCGGCCAGAATATCCCGAAGGACAGTGTTGGTGCCGGACTCGGCCTCTATATTTGCCGCGAATATGTCCGGCTCCTTGGAGGAAAGGTCTGGTTCGTTTCAAAGGAGGGGGAAGGGGCAACGTTCTACGTTTCCATTCCGAACCAGCTTGATCGCTCCCTTTCGGCATAAGGAAATCAATTCGTCAGGATTGACAAAAGCAGGATTTTCCGCTTAGGTTTGCAGGAGTTCTTTTACATACCACAGAAAGGAGGGGCCATGCGCTCCAGCCAACGACGTATCGTCGCCGCGTGCGCGGACACCATGTTCCCACCCGGTGGACCGATTCCCGTGTCCGGCACCGAAGCCGGTCTCGTCGAGTACTTCGATGCCTACGTGGCGCAGTCCTCGTTCATCCAGCGCATCCTCTTCTCGTTGCTCCTGCTGTTCATCCAGTTGAGCCCGTTCGTGTTCGGTCCGTGGCACGGGCGCTTCACCGCGCTCTCGCCCGATGACCGCACTCGCGTACTCAAACGGATGGAAGCCAGCAAGCTCATCGTTCGTCGCGGCGGTTTTTTGTCGCTGCGACTGATTTTGACCAACGGGTACTTCGCGTGCCCAGCGGTCGCGGCGGCCATCATGCGCAAACCGCACAAGGAGGTATCGTCATGACAAAGCTCAAGCTCGCAGAGACATCGCCGCATGCCGGTGTGAAGGTCTTCGCGGACTACGTGGGGCCCATCAGCGCGTCGTGTCAGGTGCTCGTCGTTGGCTCCGGCCCTGGCGGCGCCGTTGTCGCGAAGGAGCTGGCAGAAGCGGGTCTCGACGTGATTCTTCTGGAAGAAGGTCCGCCGTTCGGCGCGAAGGACATGACGACCGAAGCCGGCGCTTCGATGCAGCGGACGCTCCGAGAGCAAGGTGCTCGCGTGGCGATGGGTAAGCGCTCTGTCACGCCGACCATGCAGGCTGAAGCGCTTGGTGGCGGTTCGCTCGTCAATTCCGCGATCTGCGCTCGCGCTCCGGAGTCCGCTTTCGGACGTTGGGGGGAGCGCACGGGTATCGCGCTCACGCGTTCCGTGCTCGACCCGCACTATGCGAACGTTGAACAGTTCCTCGGTGTCGAACCGACGCCGCAGGAGGTGCTCGGCGCACGCAATCTGCGCTTCAAGGCAGGCTGTGACGCGCTCGGCATCTCGAGCGAGCCGACGCATCGGAATGTCCGTGGCTGCAAGGGCTCTGGCGAATGTTTCACGGGCTGCCGTAACGGCGCCAAACGTTCGACGGACGTGAGCTATGTCCCGGCAGCCACCCGTGCAGGCGCACGCGTCTATACGAGCGTGCGTGCGGAACGGTTGCTGCTGTCGGGGAACGCGGTGCGTGGAGTGCGTGGGCACGTCATCGAGCCGTTCACACGGCGCGAAGGGCACGCTGTCGAGATCCGCGCAGACCGCGTAGTACTCGCGGCGGGCTGCATGCAGACGCCGGTGATCCTCAAGAAGAGTGGTTTGGATGGCCGTTGGGTCGGGGAGGAGCTCCAGTTCCACCCGGGCCTCGCGGTCATGGCCGTCTATGACGAGGTCATCGACCCCTGGGTCGGTGCGACACAGGGGTACCACTCGCTCCACTTCCTCGAGGAAGGGATCAAGCTGGAGGTACTCTGGGCGCCGCCGTCGATTCTTGCCACGCGGCTCGCGGGCATTGGTCATGCGTATCAGCAGAGCCTGCTCGACTACGACCGCATGGCGCCGTTCGACGTCATCGCGGCCGCCGATCGTTCGCGCGGCAGAGTCCGTGCGCCGTTCGTCGGCTGGAACCCCCGCATTTCCTTCGACCTGCATCCGGATGACATGGCCGTGCTCATGCACGGCCTCGCGATCCTCTCGGCCATCTGTTGGGCGTCTGGCGCGATGAGCGTCTTGCCTGGCATCAACGGCCTACCCGAGGTGCTGCAGCGCGAAAAGAGGGAGCAAGCGGAGATTCTCCGTACCGCGACGGTCGCGCCGCGCGATGCCGTGATCGGATCGAACCATGCGTTCGGAACGACGCGGATGTCGAAAAGCCCCAAGGACGGCGTGGTCGACGAACGGGGGAGGCATCACCAGATGCGCAACCTCTACATCGCCGACACCGGCATCTTCGTGGGGAGCCCGGCAGTAAACCCCATGCTCACCGTCATGGCGCTCGCGGACCGTGTCGCGCGCGGCATCATCGAAGAAGGTTGAACCTTTTCAGTACGAAACCGCCCAGTCGGATGACTGGGCGGTTTTTTCATTTCTCCGGCATCATGCCGCAGGAATCTCGAACCAGAACGTACTTCCTTTTCCTTCCGTGGACGTGAATCCGATCTTTCCGCCGTGCTGTTCGATGATATGTTTCGCGATGTAGAGGCCGAGTCCAGAAAGGTCGGTCTGCATGGTCGAGGCGTTACTGGCTCGGAAGAAGCGCTGGAAAACATGGCCTTGCTCCGCTATTGGGATGCCGATGCCCATATCATGGACCGAGAAGCGCACCATGCGACCTTGTTTCTTCAAGGAGAGCTCGATGGAGCCTCCCGCGGGAGTGTAATGTGTCGCGTTCCCGATGAGCGCTTCAATGGCGGCGCGGATCTTCTCAGAATCGGCTTCTGCATCGTATGCGGCGCGCGTCGAAGCGGTGTAATCGCACGTCACTTGGCGTATCTGACACCGTTTTTTCCAGCTCGGCACGACAGAATCGAGCAAGGCGGAGATCGAGATACGCTCCTTGTTCAGCGTCATGCGCCCCTCCTCGATGTCCATGGCAAACAGCAGGTCGTCGAGCCGCTTCGTCACGCCTATGTCTGCGTCATGGGCGATACGGACGAGCTCCCGTTGTCCCGCTGTGAGTGCACCCGTTTCGCCGTCGAGGAGCGATTCCAAGCTCCATCGGATACCGTTGAGTGGAGTGCGTAACTGGTGCGAGACGATGCGAATGAACGTGCTCTTGAGCTTATCTAGCTCCTTGAGGCGATCCATCGACGCCATACGTTCCGTCACGTCTGCGGCGACACCAACGAGGCGTGCGACCTTGCCGTCTTTCCCCATGATCCGCCGCGAGCGCCCTTCAATCCAGCGCAGCGCTCCGTCACTACGGATGACCTTGAAAGTCTCGGATCCACCGGCGTCTGCTTCCGGGTCGACTGCTCCGCTTCGGAGTTGGGAGACAACGCGTTCACGGTCGTCGGGATGGATAGCGCTGATCCATGCGGTCGCATCCGCGTAGAGCGTTTCAGGTTCGATACCCATGATATTTTTGACCGCTGGGCTGACGTATTCGAATGTACTGGAGTCCCCAGATAGTACAAAGAGCACTTCATCGACGTTCTCAGCGAGTTGACGGAGGATGTCTCGCTGCTCGGTAGCGCGGTGTTCCGCCGCTTTGAGTGCGGTGAGCTCGCGGATGATGCCGATCCTGCCGATGTCATGACCCGCATCATCTGTAACGGTGATGAAGGTGAAGTCGGTAGGGAAGACCGCGCCATTCTTTCGAAGGAAATCCCACT
Source organism: uncultured Gammaproteobacteria bacterium (assembly GCA_964626205.1). Classification (GTDB taxonomy): domain Bacteria; phylum Patescibacteriota; class Patescibacteriia; order SG8-24; family SG8-24; genus CAZVED01. The sequence continues at coordinate 18,760 of CAZVED010000006.1, read as the reverse complement.
CGATGCGTTGGTTGTTACCTGCGCGCGACCGGATAAGGATTTCTTTTCCGAAGCGTTCGAAATGTTCTTGGTCGACATGGATGAATTCCGTCGTGCGGCCGCGCACCTCGTCGATGGTGTAGCCGAACATGTCCAGGGCGGCCGGATTCATGTCGATGATGCGGCGGTTGAGGTCGGTGATGACGATGCCGTCAGCAAGCAGGTTGAACACGCTCGTGTACCGCTCTTCGGTGGTACGCTGCATCAGGTTGCCGTACCGATACAGGAACGCCAGCAGCGTCGCGATGTAGGCGAGAGATGCCGTCGCGAGGATGAGGATGAGCCGTGTCGGCGCGCCGGTCGCTTCGGGGGCCTGTGCTCCGACATGCGCAAGGATGCGCAAAAGATACCAGGTTCCAGCGATGGTGCCGACGACGAGCAACGCGCCAAGAATCATGATGACGGACATTCGGCCTTCCGGCCGCTGTCCTTTATGCAGGCGAGGAATCTTCATGGGTACAGTATAGCAGCAGACGGCTTCGAATACGATTTTTTTACGACCGTTTCACCCGTGCTTCCCATGTCAGCGCGCGACGGCTATGCTACCCGTCATGGAGCCTCTTATCGACCAAGTTGCCAGGCACGTGGGCGACATCGTCCGCCTTGCCATCAACCATGACCCAGCCCGCACAGCGCTGGTCGTTTTCGACACACGTTCGCCACTCTCCAAGCTTGTCGCTGATGCCTACCGAACAGCCCTGCCCGAGGCGACCTTCGTTGATTTCGATACCACCACCCCGGAGGACGTCATTGCCCGACTCCGCTCGCTTGAACGGCACGACCTTGTTGTGCTCATTCAGTCATCGAGTTTCCAGCTCGTGGCGTTTCGTATCCGTATCGAGCTGTTTCAGCGTGGCATCGAAGTTATCGAGCACGTGCACTTGGAACGAGCTGTGGACGAGCGGCAGCTCGCCATCTACGTCGACGCGATGGCATACGACGCGGAGTGGTACCGCGGCATGGGTGCGACGCTGCGCGCGGTCATCGACTCCGCGGAAACGATCACGGTGCGCTGCGACGGCACGACGCTCACGTATGCCGGTGGCATGGAACCGACGAAGCTCAACGTCGGCGACTACACGGGAATGACGAACGTCGGTGGAACGTTTCCTATAGGGGAAGCATTCAGCGAGCCGCGCGACTTTACGAAACTCAATGGCGAGGTAAAACTGTTCGCGTTCGCGGGTGTCGATCATATCGTGCAGATGCATGAGCCATTCACGGTACGCATCGAGCAGGGGATGGTCGTCGCGCACGAAGGGCCGGCATCATTCCAGGAGGTGCTCGATCAGATCAGCGCGGAGGAGGCGATTCTCGTGCGCGAGTTCGGTCTCGGCCTCAACCGTGCCATGGGCAAGGATCGCGTGCTCGACGACATTACCGCCTTCGAGCGCCAGCTTGGCCTGCACCTCTCGCTCGGTGAGAAACATGGCGTGTACAAGAAGCCGGGCCTCCGTCCCAAGAAGACGCACTTCCATATCGACGTTTTCGTGGACGTGCAAAGCATCGAAGCAGATGGTGTTCCATTCTTCGCAGACGGTAAGTTTTTGGTCGGTCCGGGGCGTTGACGCCACCTCTCGTGCATGCTAGCGTAGCGGGTCGCCTGCCGTTTTGGCTGGTGACCTGTCCTTTACAAGGAGGTCGTCATGGACGACGAGAAACCGTGTCTTTTTGCTGCGTCCGGGTCCTTGCTCAGGTTGCTCGGGCTGCAACCCACCCCGAAGATGATCCGCAGTCGCGAGATTGCGACGTTCGGCGGGTTGAAGGTGCCGGTCATGAAATTCTCGGCAGACGTCACGGATGCCATGCGCTCGCGCACGGCATCGCGAGGACAGAAGCTGGAGACGGTTCCCTGTGACATGGGTGCAGGGCGTATTCTGCTCGTGACGGCGAAGGCTCCGACCGTGGAATCCGTGCATCTCGACAAGGAGTTGGGCATCGATCGTGCGGGCGAAGAGGGCTTCGAGACGATGCTCGCCGGTGACCTGATGTTCCTGGAGATGTTCTCGCGGGCAACCGGCATGCGAGTGCGGTACTGCCACAACGGCAACCTCATCCAGCCGCCGATTCCCGCGCCGGACGACACGATCGTGCTGTTCGCGCATGCGCGACCGCCGGGATTCGTCACTCACACGGACCTCGGCGTGAAGACGCTCCACGGACTGTCGCTCTGGAAAGACGGGGAGACCCGTTATGTCCGTTATCCGACGCGTGGCCGCGGACGTGTCGTCGAAGCCGACGGTACGCCGGCCTTTCAGGTGCTGGGCAACAACTACTACCAGGTGTGCCTCACGCACAGCGAGGTGCATCACCCGTTCAATCGCGCGGTCGTCTTCTCTCTTCTGCTTGGCGACATCATGAAGGACCTCGATGCGCTCGCTGAGGGTGAGGTCGACGGCCTTTCCGAAGAGCGCGGCAGGAAGGCGTTCGTCGCGTTCGCGGAGACGCAGGCGACGAAGCAGCTCACGCGGCTCCGCAAGGAAGTCGCGAAGGAGCAGCTTCTCATCGACACGTTGCAGGATGAGCTCGCGAAGATGTTGCAGAAGCAGCGTGACCTCGCCATCCAGATGAACGCGCTCGCGAACTCGACGTTCCAGGAGGAGTTGCGCAAGCGACTCCCAAAGGAGCTCGCGGACCTGAAGCGCATTCCCGGCTACGTCGACGTCGCCATCGTGGATGACGGTGTGCACCTCACGACCGAGTGCATCACGCTCGAGCATGAGGGGCAGCGGTACCCCATGGGCGTCTTCACGGTGCGGCTCGATCCGCAGTCCGGGAAGGTGGACGTCTGGACGGATGCGCCGTTGCATCCCGACGGGCACCATCATCCGCACGTGGAACGGAGGTCGCTGGCATGTTACGGCAACGTGACGCTCGCGATCCTCAAGTCCATGGCGGCATACCGGTACAAAGACGCGGCAGAGACGGTCATTCATTGGCTGCGCTCGTACAATGCCGCGACCACGCTGTACCCCATCACCGAGTGGCCTGTCGAAACGAAGAAGGAGGAGAGCCATGATGCCGTCGTCGCAGCCTGAATCGTCCATGAACCTGTCCCAGCAGGCGAAGATCATCAACCCGCATGCCGTCCGGAAGGTCACGCTCATCGGAGCAGGGTCCGTCGGTTCGCATGTGGCGGTGATGCTCGCCAAGATGGGCGTCCTGGAGCTCACGGTCTATGACCATGACTCCGTGGAATCCCATAACATCCCCATGTCGGAGTACCGGCAGACGCAGGACCTCATGCGTCCCAAGGTGCACGCGCTCGCGGACATCATCCGCGTCGCGACCGACCAGGAGATCGACGCGCGGTACAAGCCCTACGAGGGCGAACCGCTCGCTGGCGCCGTCGTCTGCTGCGTGGACACCATGGAGGCGCGGCAGCTCGTCTGGAAGAAGGTCCGGGAGCATCGCGGCGTGGTGGAGGTGCTCGTGGATACGCGCATCAGCAACCTCCTCATCGAGGTCTTCGCGGTCAATCCCAACGACCACGAAGACGTGGAGCTCTACGAGTACTACTTGCGGTACTCCACGAAGGAGGCGGCGCCACCCATGTGCGGACAGCACACCACGAAGTTCATCGCATCCAAGACGGCTGCCATCGCCTGCGAGAACTTGACCTGTCTCTGGCAGCATGGTAGGAAGAAGCTCGCACATCGGGAAACCGCTGTGGAGCTCGTGCCTCTCTAGAGGCTCGACAGGAAAAAGGAGACTGACAGTGACGAAGAAGAACAGGCGCAAGAACAAGATGGCCGGAACGGGGAAGACCCAGGGCTTCACGGTGAAGATCCAGGTCGTGCCCAACGACGGCAAGCCGCAGACGAAGACCGCCACGGTCTCGCCGAGCGGCGCGTCCCTCAAGGAGGTGTTGGCCTCGGCCGGCATCGACACGAAGAACAAGAACATCACGGTCAACGGGAAGCCCGCCGATCTCGATCGGCACATCACCTCGTCCGACGTGGTGGAGGCCAAGGCGCATCAGGTCCAGGTGACCGAGCGTCCGGCCGGTTCCTGACGCGACAGCGCGTCGCCTAGCATACATGTACCGCTCATCCCTACGGATGGGCGGTTTTTTGTCGTCATCATGCATAAAAAGACACCCTTCATCGAAGGGTGTCGGTCTGATGTCGTGTCTGGTTTAGCAGGGGATGAAGAATGAGCGGCGAATCTTGTCCCATGCGTCGGTAACCGCAGGTCGCCCATCACGTTTCGCCGCCTTGACGGTATGGATGTAGGCGATGCTGAGCAGGTACAGATCTGCGGTATCGAAGTCTGCGTGGAGGCGGGCGACGCTCCACCGCGCGGTGATGCCCGCCTCGTCGGCGATGACTTCCTCGCGCGCGGCATCCGCATTGGTCTTGTTCCGCGCGAGCAGTCCTTTTGCCAGCCATCGGCAGAGCGGCAGTGTCGCCGCTTCCTCACGAATGTCGTCCGTGATTCGCTCCGGTTGTTCGGAGCAGAACCACGCGATGCCGACCGAGATGGCATGGAGCCGGGAGCCGACAGCGGTATCGTCTTCGCGCTCACGGTTAGCCGCATACCATGCACCGCAGCGCAGGAAGTGTCGGACGCGCGCACGGACCGCTCGCGCGGCGAGTTCTTCGCTCACGCCGGGGCGTTTGCGGACCTCGTTCAGAAGCTCTTGCGCTTCCGGGTTCGGGACGGGGTGTCCGTCCGTGAACATCAGTGGCGCGTTCTCGCACTCGACGATGAGCTCCATGAGCAGTGTCAGGTCGCCGATATCCCGCACTTCGTCCGCCGTCCCGAGCGAGGCGTACCGACGGTCGATCGCGAGATGACGCAGCGCTTCCTTGCAGGGTACGCCGGTCTCCGTGTCGACGGCATAGAACGTGATGTACGGGACTGCGGTTTCCGCGGTACGAACATCCCAGACGCCATGGACCATGGAGAAGGCCGTTCCGTCAACAGCGCCCTTTGCACGGAGTACGTCGTGTGCGTCGATGACGCGGCGGATCTCGTCGAGCGAGGTTCCGGGACGCAGTCGTACGTGGAACGGGACGATGTGGACGTGACTGCCGTGGCTGTGGTCGCAGGCGCTGTCGCAGAGTGCGACGTCGCGGTCGCGTATTTGCGCATGGATCTCGTCTGGCGCCAGCGCTGCGTCGATGGCATGCGTCCGAATGAGGACATCCGGGGAGCAGCGCGCAACGAACGTTTTCGCTGCGAGGCGGGATGCGGGTCCATCCGTCTTGGTCAGCAAGACGAGGTCCGCGGCGGCCACCTGCCCGTCGAGGGTCCCGATGCGCCGGTTCGCCTCGAGATGCAGGGCATCGACGAGGGTAACAACGAACGGATCCTTGCCGGCGAGGGAGAAGACGTCCAGCATCTCCGGAGCGGCCGTGAAGCCGATCGGTTCGATGAGAACGAGGTCCACCTTGCCGTCGAGGTCGTTGAGCCGCGTGATGAGCGCATCTGCATCGGCACAGCCGAAGCAACCTGCGGTCATTGCCGCGACATCCGCGAAACGCTTTGCGGCGTCCGGGAGGTCGACCGCGTCAGGATCGCCGTCGTCGTTGAAGAGGACGGCGATGCGCATCCGTGCGCCGTATGCCATGACGGTATTCGCGATGAGCGTGGTCTTGCCGGAACCGGCAGGAGAGAGCAAAAGAACGAAATCGGTCATGGGTGCCTCCGATGGGCTTGTGCCGCCCGGAGAACGGACGCTATCCGCTCTCCGGGCGAAGCAAGCGCTATCGACCCCACTTCGCTACACGTCCGCCGTCATGGCGGTATTCTTGTTGTTGCCAGCGTGCGAGGAGGTCGGCGTCAAAGACGGCTTCGAGGACGTCCGAACGTCGCAGGAACTCGAGGATGTTCGTCTCGGGAACGATGTCGGTGATTCCGCGCGTCCGCAACTCGCTCATGAGGAATGCGTGGCGTTGGTGGCAGATGTCGTCCAATGGAGCGCAGTGGCGGTCGAGGTCGGCGATCGTCGTGATGGCGTCCGCGCCGACGTAAGCGCGGCATTTGTAACCGAGCCAGACGTACGGATTCGCGAATGTCATCTCGTCGCCGATGCGCGCGAGCCAAGCCCGCACTACGTCGGCGTCCTGGCTATCGATGTCGCGCGCGGTGGCAGCGACGGCACGGTACTCCTTGAGCTGAAGGAGGAGGCGGTCGACAGCGAGATTGGAGAGACGTGTCAGTTCGACGATGCGGTCCGGAAGCATAGGAGGGAGTTGATGATGGGTGACGGTGGGCGGATGTCATGCGTTGCGACGAATGCCGGATGGACATCCTGCGGTACTGGGCGGTAGAGGAGCGAGCGCGTGCCATGGACAGACCTGGCGATGACGTCCGCGGAGGGTGTGACGTGCGCAGCGAGACGGTCGAATATCGAGCGTAAGTCGGAGTCCGTCTCACCAACGAGCGCTGCTATAATGATGGTGTCGAATGCTGCGTAGCCATCGAACTGTTCCGCGTCGGCGTGGATGTGGGTGATCGTTTCACCTGCTCCGAGCGCAAGGAGCGCGGCTTTACCGAGCGTGAGCGCGTCCGTGTCGCGGTCGAGGACGGTCATGCGGACATCGGGGAAGCGGGAAAGGAACCATGCAGAGAGTGGGAGCGGACCGCTGCCAACAAAGAGGATCTTACGCGGAGCACGACGCGCTATTTGCAGGATGCTTGCATATTCCCATGCGGCGAGCCGCTCGTAGTTGTCGACATAGGGAAACTGCCGGAGCTCAGTGTGCGGATCCTTTGATGCAGCGATGCGCTCTGCCCATGCTCGCTCAAGGGCACATTCCGCTTTAGCACAATGTTCGCAAAATGCCGCACGGCGGTCTGGCGTAAGATCGTCGACAATGCGCTCGGCGAGCGTATCTCGTACGAGGTCGCCAAATACGGCGTTGGTGTCCGGCCCCGGTACCAAGCCCTCTAAGGACGTAATCCGTCCGAGATAGTGTGATGCGGGAATCATGCCGTTCATGCGTGGGAGTATCCCAGTGTTTTCGCTGTTTTGTCAAGGCTAGATAAGGTTCTGGTGATGGACGTCGTGGGCATCATGGTATAGTCTGTTGAGCTATGAGAATCCTTGCTATTGAATCCTCGTGCGACGAATCGGCGGCCGCCTACCTCGACATCCATAAGGGGCGGATCCGCCGTCTTGAGCATGTCGTGGCAAGCCAGGCCGTACACGAGCAGTACGGTGGTGTGGTCCCAGAGGTCGCGGCGCGCGAGCATTCCGCGACGCTACCCGGGGTACTCGCGACGCTCGGGGAGAAGGTCGCAGGTTCCCGTGATGGCAAAAAGCTTGGCGCCAAGGTTGATGTCGTCGCCGTGACGCAGGGTCCGGGACTCGTTACGTCGTTGCGTGTCGGTATCGACACCGCACGCTCGCTTGCTGCAGCGTGGGAAAAACCGCTCATCGGCGTGAATCACATGGAAGGTCATATCTATTCTAACTGGCTCACCGGCGGTGGGTTTGCAGATCTTCCAGAGACGGACACTTCCATGTTCCCGGCGCTCGTGCTCATCGTCTCCGGTGGACATACGGAACTGATGCTCATGAAGGGTCATGGAAAGTATCGGTTGCTCGGTTCCACGCGCGACGATGCGGCAGGGGAGACGTTCGACAAATCCGCGAAGCTGCTCGGCCTCGGCTACCCCGGCGGTCCGAAGCTCTCCAAGCTCGCGCTCACGGGTGACCCTGCAGCCATTGCATTTCCGCGCCCGATGCTCGACGACCCCAGCTCGGAGTTCTCGTTTTCCGGGCTGAAGACCGCAGTCCGCCACTATGTTGCCTCGCATGAGCAGGATCTCTCCAACGAGATAGCGCGCGCTGACGTTGCCGCGTCCGTGCAGGCTGCAATTGTTGACGTGCTCGTTACCAAGACCGTCCGCGCCGCACGCGCTCAAAAGGTAAAGACGGTGTTCTTGGCCGGCGGCGTCGCCGCCAATAAGGCCCTGCGCGACGCACTTGCGAATGCCATCGCATCCGAGCTGCCATCAGTGCGGTACGTACAGCCACAGCTCGCGTTTTGTACCGACAACGCCGCGATGATCGCCATGGCTGCATACTACAACGCGCTACGACGCAAACCGGACGCATGGCCAACCATGCGTGTGAAGATTGGTTGGGAAATCGGACGGGCTGTGTCATTGCGAGGCCTGAAAGGCCGAAGCAATCCCGTCACTATATGACACCTATGCGCACTCACGACATTTCCACGATAGAAAAACTGGAGCGATACGTCCGCGACCTCGCGGAGACGCTGCAAGGCGGAGAGGTGTTGGGCCTCGTCGGTGAGCTTGGTGCTGGCAAGACGACCTTCACGCAGCTTCTTGCGAAAGAGCTCGGTGTCGCAGCAGACGTGAAGAGTCCGACGTTCGTCATCATGCAGGTGTACGACACGTTCGCGAAATCCGCGGCACGTCGTGGCATCACGGCGCTTTGTCATGTCGATGCTTACCGCTTGGAGGACGGCAGCGAGCTCTACGGTGTCGGCTTCGACGACTACGCGGAGCAGCCAGGAACCGTCACAGTCGTCGAATGGGCAGATCGCGTCCCTGCGCTCCATAAGCTGAAGGGGTTCCGTGAGCTTACGTTCCGTTTCGGCGACGACGGCGTACGTGAGCTTATTGAGGAGGAAGCTTAAAGATTTTGCTTACTACAGCGAAGAATATGGCACGGCAGGCTTGACAAAGGCCTGCTTTTATGCTATAGTCCTTAGTTCACTTGATCTTTCAATGAACGAAGATGGCCATGGTGGTCATCGGCAACCTGAGCAAAGGAGGCACTCATGCAAATCGTTCTCGGCCTTGCGATGCTCGCGGCCGTGCTGATGGGCATCAAGGACTGGCACGGCGCGAATGGTACCTACGATCGTCCGTCGCGGACAGTCGTGCGAGGCAGCGCAATGCGCGCTGCAGCACCGACGCCGGTCATGCCGCAAGGTACGACACAGGTCTCGGGTGACGCGATGGCGTTGGCGCATGCTGACGCGATGCGGATCGTCGAGATTGCAAAGACCTACGGCGTGCCGGAAGGTGCACTATTCGGTCACTGGATGATGGAGTCACGTGGACTCCGCGAGGGATGGAAGGACGACAGCAACCGTTGGGTCCTTGCAAGCAGCCTCGCGCATCCGGAGAGCGAATGCTCGACCAAACAGAACCCGACGATCTGCGCCGAGCGTTGGAAGATGCTCCGGGCGCTCTGCAACCAACAGGTCGACGGTCGCCCGATGTGCGATCCGAAGGAGGTGCGCACGACGTACCTTATGGCCATGGGGCCGTTGCAGCACATGCCGAACGTCGTTCTTCGTCCGCGTCCCGAAGGCGGATATGTCTGGGCATCCCAAGCTGTCGACCACGATGGCGACGGATATAGGAACCCGTTCGATCCGGACGACGCTCTCGCATGGACGGCGCTCGAGATCAAGAAGCACCATGACCGCTTCGCCGCAAAGGGTGAAGCGAATCCGTGGCGCGCCGCGGTCATCAGGTATTCTGGTCACGGCAACACCCCTTACTACGAGGGTCGCGTCGTGGACGGCAAGCCAAAAACAGGCGTCCGGCACTACTGGACGGCGTGGACGGAGTGCCGCAAAACGGGCGACTGCCCAGCCGTGATCGCGCGGCTTCGCACGCGATAAGAGCCCTTAGTGGCACCGAGGTCTGGCGTAACGCCAGACCTCGTTTTCTTTTCCGATGATTTCATCTGTTCTGTGATAGGAGTGGTTGATTTCCGCGATGCCGTCGTTGTCGCTTCTCGTGGGGAGGTGTGTCATTGCGAGTGGGTTGTACTCAACCCCGAAGCAATCCCGAGCATGAACGTACGAGATTGCTTCGGCCTTTCAGGCCTCGCGAAAATCCGCTCGCTCGTGCTTTAGTCGGCCTGCCATGTGCGGTCTCAATGTCACTCTAGGAGGGTTGACATTTCCGCCTTATTGGGCTACGGTCGGAACGGCGTACCTTGCCCAATAAGGAGGTCACTGCCATGTACATTGCCATCAGGAACCGCGGTACGATGAACCGCATCGCACTCACACTCTTCGGGTATTCCACGAAGCGTGACCGCATGGACGACCCGGCAATCGGCGGGCATAAGGGATCCGGACTCAAACTCGCCGCACTCGCGGCAATGCGCCTGGACCTGCACGTCGTCGTCGCATCCTCGGACCACCATAGTCGGTTCGCGCTCAGTTACGAGGTGGAAGATGTGGTGTATGGCGATGCCATCGTTCCGCAGATCATGCTGCGATGGCAGGACCTCGCCGCCGATGGCACGGTCGCGGAAACGCGCGTGCCGTGGAACATGAGCATCGACGCCTTTCGTGACTGGGACCAACCCATCGGTGCCGACGAGACGCGTGAGTTCAAGCTGTTCCGCGAATACCTCAAGAACGCGGATGACGAGGACAAAGCGTTCCGCATCGAGTATGTGGACCGGCCGTCCTTCGCGCCTCCGGGCGAGACGGCGGCATTCATCCAGATGAACGAAGGGTCGGAGCATCTGCTCGACAAGAGCCAACGCTACTTCACCTTTCTCAGTTCGCGTCACCCGCAGAGGGACATCGGCTCGATCGGTGCTATCCGGTGGCGATCGCAGGAGGATGCCACGCGTCTGTTCGTGAACGGCATGATGGTCGATTGCTCCAAGGATCCGTCGATGCTCGGCAGGTTCGACTACGT
>CAZVED010000006.1:0-7965 GCA_964626205.1 uncultured Gammaproteobacteria bacterium | reverse complement strand
GTTTGCACGGCTTCCGGCGTCACGCAGATCGATGCCGATGCGGAGCAGGTGTATCGCCATGTGGTTCTCCGTCCTGCGTCATCCGGTGCGAAGGATTTCCTCCGTCGCATCGGCATTCCGTCCGCACAGGACGTCGCGCCGAAGCCGGAAGAAGAAGTCGGCGTGCCGTTCACGGCCATCGACGACGCGCACCGTGCGTTGTTCCTCGCCGAGTACCGCCTTTTCGTGCGGCACTTCCCGTCACGCGCGGCGTATCCGTTCCGGTTCTATGCGGATCCGGCAGGCACCGATACGCGCACTGCGTACTGCATGCTCGGACGTTCTGAGCGCGGTGTCGCGATGCGCGTCGTGCCTGGTGGGAACGGGTTCCTGTTCCCGCAACCGCATCTCTTGCGTACGGCGTTCCGGCACGAAGGGAGACATCTCGAGACCGGACGAGGCGACGCTGACCGAGGGTTCATGGTCGCGGCAGAGATGGAGATCGACGCGTGCATCGCACGCATCGAAGGCCACTCCGTTACGCCGCTCGGCCACGCGCTCGCTCCTCTCAACGACGCGTCGGATGCCTATCCGTCATTCGTCTGCGAAGGCGCCATGCCGGAAGATGATGACGGACCCGAGCTGACACTCGAAGATCTCTAGGTACAACGAAACCCCGTCCGCGTGTGCGGACGGGGTCTTTTTTATCTCGTCGTTATTCCGCAACCCCGAACACTTCTTCCAGTGTCGTCACGCCGTCGAGCGCTTTGAGAACGCCATCCTGCACCATCGTCACCATGCCGTTCTCTGTCGCGATACGCTGCATGTCGTATTCCGAGACCTGGCCGCCGAGGATGACCTTTTCAATCTCCGGTGTCATGACCATGATCTCGTAGATACCGAGGCGTCCCTTGAGGCCGAGGCCGTTGCAGCCCGCGCAGCCGGCGCCTTTGTAGAAGGTCATGTTCTCCAGATCCACCTTCTCGTTCGCCTTCGGGCTGATTTCCGAAAGGATTTTTTTTGCGCGCTCGATGAAATCCGGGCGGACCTCCTTGTCCTCCACCTTGCAATCCTTATGAATCGTGCGGATGAGACGCTGGCCGATGACAGCGTTGAGCGCTGGTGCGAGGAGGAACGGCTTTACACCCATGGAGAGGAAGCGCGGAATGGCACCTGCTGCCGAGTTGGTATGAATGGTCGAGACCATCAAGTGACCGGTCAGCGCTGCTTGAATAGCGACCTCTGCCGTTTCGAGTTCGCGGATTTCACCGACCATCACGACATCCGGATCTTGGCGGAGGATGGAGTGGAGGCCCTTCGCGAAGGTGTAGTCTTTACTCTTGTCGATTTGCGACTGGCTGATGCCCTTCAGCTTGAACTCGACCGGATCTTCGAGGGTGATGATCTTCGTTTCTTCATCGTTCAGCTTGTTGAGGATAGCGTACAGCGTCGTCGTTTTACCGGAACCGGTGGGGCCCGTGGTGATGATCATGCCGTTCGGGCGTTCGACTTCGCGCTTGAGCTGTTCGAACGATGCGCCGCGCAGACCGAGCTTTTCGAACTCGAGACCGACAGACTCGGATTTCAAGAGACGCATCACGATGGATTCTCCGTACGCGGTGGGAAGCGTCGAGACACGGACGTCTACCTTGTTGTCGTCGGTAAGGAAGATGGTGAAGCGGCCATCTTGTGGGACGGTCGTAAGGTTGAGCTTTAGCCCGGAGAGCAGCTTGAAACGGTTCACGATGCGCGGCCAAAGAGAACGATCCACTGCGGCGATTTTGTTGAGCACACCGTCGATGCGGAGACGGATGTCCACTTGCTTTTCACCGGCTTCGATGTGAATGTCGGAACTGCCGCCCTTGAGCGCAGCGGCGATGACGAGCGAGACGAAGTCCGATGTCGACGTTTTTTGCACCAAGGCATCGAGGTCCTTGAGCGTCGTCAGTCGGTCCTGATGCGCCTTTAGTTCCTCCGCGGTGATGGCGACGCCTTTGACGATTTCCTTCATCTCCGGCAGCGCGTCATACATCTTGAGCGCGGTCTCGAGGCTTTTCTTCGACACGAGGAAGACGCTCACTTCCGTGTGTGAGCGTTCGGCCACCTGATATTTTATTTCCTCGACCTGCGGATCCATCGGGTCCAATGCGCCAATCTTCACGGCGTCCGCGCCGTAGAAGAACGCGACAAGGTTCGCCTTCTCGGCCTGCGCGCGGGGGACGAGCGAGATTGCTTCCGGGGAAACAGGAAAACCGACCAGGTCGATGTATTCGATGCCTAGGCTGCGCGCTTTCGCCTCGGTCTCGCGCTCGAGCTCCTTTAGGCGGATGTCCTCCATCTTCTTCGCGAGTTTGTCCTGCGCGGAGAGGGTGTCGTCGTCGGTTTTCTTCCCTTTGCCGAGCAAGTCCTCGATGGATGCCATATGCAGGAAGTATAGCATTTTTTCAGGCTTATTTCAATCGGACATGCTTGACGCGAGCGCGGTGCGCCGTTACCGTGCAGGGACCGTTCATTCAGAAGGAGCAGTCATGCCTCGTTCTCTTGTACTCCTGTTAATGGTCATCGGCGCATCCGTGCTCAGTGCGGCACCGCGACTGTTCCTGGAGCGTGGAACCACCGCCACTGAGATTCCTGCTCGTCCACCTGTTCTGCCCGGAACGGAATCTGAGCAAAGCGAGCGACGCGCCTCTCCGGACAAGCCGTTCGCGTTTGAGCGTGCCGCAGCGTTCGTTCTCCACGTCGCGTTCTATGGCGAGCGAGACGCGCTGCTCATGCTCGACGAGGGGACGCGCCTCCTGCCATCCATTGACCGGTATGGCGATCCCGCGGATGCCGAACGCAGGGCATTCGCGGAGTCTATCATCGAGGAGATGGCGAGCAGCGAAGCGCGGCGCGCGGGCATCACGGACATCAATCATGTCTGCCGCATCGCCCGCAAAGAGGACGGTGTCGATATCGGCGAATGCAATCGTCAGCTGGAGGGCGGCGGCGGTTCCGACGCGCTTCTGTTGCGCCTCGGCGTTGAAAAAGATATGGCCGTCTCCTGCGCCTCGGCGTTCTATTGGGCGAACGAGGGGCTCATCACCGACCTCGCGCCGTACATGCCGTTCGCTGGCCCGGAGTATTCCGAGGATGCCGTCCGTAGCATCCTTCGCCACAGGCCGGTCACGATACCCGACGTGCGGACCGTGGCGCCGTATTGCGGCCGTATCGCTCCCGATATCCAGGAATGACAAAACGACCTCCGTGTGGAGGCCGTTTTTTCTTGCGTCATTTTTTGCTGAACCACCCGAGCCCCCAATGCTCAAGCTGTGCTCCGTGTTTTTTCTTGCGGAGGTCCTGCCAGAGGAGCGTCCATGCAGCGCTTTGGAATGTGGTGAGGAACGAGCCGAGTGCGACGATGACAGCCAACAGGATGATGATACCGACCGTCGCGAGCCAGACAATGGCACCGTTCGCTCCGACAGCGGTGGCGAGCAGGACGAGGAAGACGAACGGCACTGCGGCGATGATGCCGGCAAATCCTGCGACAAACGTGGCGAACATGGTCACGAGGAACAATACGACGGTCATTTCGAGGCTTACGAGCCAGTGGTGGCGCAGGACGTCCCAGCCATGCCGGAGGGAGGAAAGGAATCCGTCACCGTTCACGACTGCCGCATTCGACGCGAAGATCTGCACGATGGACGCGATGACGGCGACTGCCGTGAAGAGGATGAAAGCGAAGAGGTAAGCGATGCCCGCAAGCGCGCTGCCGTCCATGAGCAAGGCGAAGAGGTTTGTTCCGGTCAGGAAGAACGCCGTGGCGATGACGAGTTTCATGGAGGCGGTGACGGCGAACAGCGGGAGGAAGCGCTTCGTCGATTCCTGCATGGCTTCAGGGAAGGTGGGGTCTCCGCCGCGCGAGATCTTCGCGACACTCGCGATGAGCGCACCGACGGACGTCGTGACGATCCATGCGAATACGGCGAACGTGACGGCGGAGATCGCTCCGAAGACGGCAAGGGAAAGCAGAGGATACGACGAATACTGGATGATGGCGCGAAGCGTCGATGCGCCAGGGAGGATGGACAGGGGATTCGCGTGCGTTCCGACGAGCATCGGAATGACACCGGTGCCGCGGTCGTAGGCGCCGAGGAACGCCTCGGACACCCCACCGAAGCCGATGAAGGTCGCGAAGAAGCCGAAAATCCAAAGATGCTGATGTTGCCAGGCGATGCGCCAGGCGTCCTGCGCGATGCGCCGGTAGACCGGAACCGGTCCTTTTGAGGATGCTGCCATACGTCTGAACGAAAATGACGACAGGTTGGTTACTGTCGTCATTCTACACCATTCGGGAGTGGCCCGCTATGCGGCGGCGGTCTTCGGTCCCATGATTGCCTCGAACTCCTCCTTCTCAATAGTTTCCTTCTCGAGCAAGGTGTTCGCAATCTCATCCATCTTGGGGCGATTCTCCTTGATGAGGCGTTCCGCGGTTTTCATGGCCGACACGAGGAGGCCGGTGACCTCGTCGTCGATGCGTTCGGCGACCTTCTCGGAGTAGTCGCGCTCATGGTGGATTTCCTTGCCGAGGAAGACCATTTCTTCCTTCTCGCCGTAGGTGCGAGGACCCATCGCTTCGGACATGCCGAAGTCGGTCACGAGCCGGCGCGCAAGCTTGGTCGCACGACGGAGGTCGTCGGAGGCACCGGTGGTGAGGTTCTCCGGTCCGAAGAATTCGCGCTCGGACACGTAGCCGCCCAAGGACATGGCGAGGTCGTCGATGAATTCCGCACGGCGATGCATGCGCTTTTCCTCCGACGGGAGCTTCATTGTGTAGCCGGCAGCGCGGCCACGGGAGATGATGGAGATCTTGTGGATTGGGTCGGCGTGGGGGAGCAGGTGCGCGACGAGGGCGTGGCCAGCTTCGTGGTACGCCGTCACCTTGCGCTCCTTCTCGGAGAGGAGATAGCTCTTGCGCTCCGGACCGAGCATAACCTTCTCGATGCTCTCGAGCATTTCCGAGTTGCTTACTTTGGTCTTGTTGCGGCGAGCGGCAAGGATGGCTGCTTCGTTGAAGAGGTTGGCGAGATCTGCGCCGGAGAAGCCCGGTGTGCGCTCGGCGATACGACGGATATTCACGTCGTCCTCGAGCGGCTTGTTCTTGGCGTGGATGGTGAGGATTGCCTCGCGGTCGTTGATGTCTGGCTCGTCGAGGATGACGCGGCGGTCGAAGCGACCTGGGCGAAGGAGTGCCGGGTCGAGCACATCCGGACGGTTCGTTGCAGCGAGGATGATGACGCCCTGGTTCGGGTCGAAGCCATCCATGTCCACGAGAATCTGGTTGAGCGTCTGTTCGCGCTCGTCATGCGAGCCACCGAGACCAGCGCCGCGCTGGCGGCCGACGGCGTCGATTTCGTCGATGAAGATGATGCACGGTGCGGACTTCTTGGCTTTCGCGAAGAGGTCACGGACGCGTGACGCACCGACACCGACGAACATTTCCACGAACTCCGAACCGGAGATGTGGAAGAACGGGACGTTCGCTTCGCCAGCGACCGCGCGTGCGAGAAGCGTCTTACCTGTACCCGGGGAGCCCATGAGGAGCACACCCTTCGGAATCTTCGCGCCGAGACTGATGAACTTTTTCGGGTTCCTGAGGAACTCCACGACCTCGGTGAGCTCTTCCTTCGCCTCCTTCACGCCCGCGACGTCCTTGAATGTGACACGGTCCTTGGCGTTCTTCGGAATCTCGCGTGCGGAGCTGGTGCCGAACGACATCGCGCGCGTGTTCGCGCCCTGCACCTGGCGCATCATGAAGTAGATGAACACCGAGATGAGCAGGAACGGAAGGAGGAACGGGAGGAGTGTGCCGAGCCAGAAAGCAAAGCCGGACTCACGTTGGATGTCGATATCAACGGCTTGCATCTTGTCGTCCTGCACGCCGTAGTTCGAAAGGATGGCGGTGAGCGACTCACCCTGCTCCTTCATGGCTTCTTGCTTCTTGCCATCTGCAAGCGTGATGTCGAGCATGTTGCCGCGAACGATGATGGACTCCACGGTGCCATCGTTGATCTGGCGGACGACGGCGGAAAGGTGCACTTGTTCGGGTTCGGCCTCGTTCAAGGAGACCATGCTCAGGACGGCTGCGAGAACGAGGAACAGAAGAATCGAGATGACGAGGTTTTTGGTGATGGATGAGGTGGCGTTCTTCATAGTCAGGAATAAGCTGCCTTATGCGGATAGGGGTACTCTACCACATGGTGGCGTGAGATAAAGGGGCAGGGGAGGTCTTGACCGTCGTCTCGGGATAGGCTACAGTCCCGGCTCACCTGGCCTCAAAATGGCCATGGTCCTTACCAAGGAGCGAGGATGTTCAAGGAACGACTACAGAAGGCACAGACGCTTGTTGCGACGGTGATGCAAGAGGTGCGGGATTTCGACCCGCGTCTTCCGGCCGACGAGGTGCTGCGAACGGCGCAGTACGGCATCCATGCCGTGCACGACGTTCTCGGCAAGACCATTACTTCGACAAAGTTCTCCGTCGTCCGTCTGCGCCTGCGCCTGCGCCGCATCGACCGCCGCATCGACGACCTCCGTGGTCGCATCGCTGGCTTCGATCGCGACGCGTTCATCGGCGGCACGAAGACGAAGGTCGACAGCATTCGAGCGTCGCTCCGACGCTACACCACGCTCTGAACGCAAAAGACCTCCCGCAGGTGCGAGAGGTCTTTTTTTGTGTGGACGGTTCTTACTCCGCCTTCGGTTCGTCCTTCTTCTCTTCCTTCTTGATGCCTTCCTTCAAGGCCTTAAGGGAGAGACCGAGACGATGCTGCTCCGGTTCGATGGAGACGACCATGAACTCAAGCGTTTCGCCGGCCTTGGCGATTTCGGACGGGTCGGTTACCGGCTTGGATGCGAGCTCGGAGATGTGCGCAAGGCCGTGGATGTCCGGGTCCAGCTCCACGAAGAAGCCGAACGGGTTCACCTTAAGGACCTTGCCTTGCACCTTCTGGCCGATCGCGTACTTCTTGGCGACGTTCTTCCACGGATCCTCGATGAGCTTCTTCATGGAGAGGAAGATCTTGGAGCCTTCGATGCCGATGATTTCCGCCTTGACGATATCGCTGACCTTGAGCAGGTCGCGCGGGTGGTCGATGCGCTGCCAGGCGATCTCGGAGATGTGCACGAGACCCTCCAGGATGTCGAACTTCACGAACGCGCCGAAGTCTGCGAGCGCGGAGACCTCACCTTCGACGATGTCGCCGACCTTGTACTTGGAGATGATGTTCTGCTGCTTGTCTTCCCACACCGCCTTTTCGGAGACGATGAGCTTCTCGTCCTGTTCATTGGCGTCGATGACCTTCACGTCCATGGACATGCCGATGAATGTCTTGAGCTTCTCGAAGATCTTCGCCTTGTCGCCACCGGCCACACGCGGGTAATTGTCCGGCGCAAGCTGGGAGACCGGGAGGAAGCCGGAGATGTGGTCCACCTTCACGAGAAGGCCGCCCTTGCTGGCTTCGGTGACAATCGCGGGAACCGTTTCGCCACTGCGGAAGAGGTCGGCGAGCTTGTCCCATGCCTTGCGGTGACCGGCGAAGCGGAAGGAGAGTTCGACCTCGCCGTTCTCGTTCTCGAGCTCGATGACGGTCGCTTCGACCTCGTCGCCGATGACCACGTCTTCGAACTGGCGAGACGGGTCGGTGATTTCCTTGCCGCGGATGATACCGGTGCCGAAGCCGTCGATGTCGACGCGCACTTCGTTGCGGTTGACGGAGATGATCTTGCCCTTCACCACGTCGCCGGGTTTCGGAATATTCAAATAAGCGCCATCTTCAAGAAGCGCTTCAAGCTCGGAATTCGTCGTTTTTGGAGTCGTTTTCGTAGCCATATCTTCGTGTCTTAACCCCGGCGTCATAAGGCGCAGGAGCCCCCTTTGGTTACAGGGGTATTTGATGAGGGTTGTTAGGAACTATATGTGTATAATGTGAATAGTGAAAAACG